>NZ_JBJGXX010000002.1:0-909718 GCF_049056765.1 Chitinophaga sp. 30R24 | reverse complement strand
GATACAGCCACACTTAACCGCATTCAAGATATAAACAAACTTTCACCTAAAGACAAGGAACTCGTATATGAGTTCCTCGATTCTTTCATCGCTAATAGAAAAATTAAAAACGTATTGCAATAAAATTATTTCAATGTTTACCAGTCATCATATTATTTACTGACAGGAATAAAAGGATTGAAGCTGCCTCCATTCTTCGGCCTCCATCGATTCCTGTCTTATTATCGCAAACAACTTTTCTCCTATTAATAATTTTATCACTTTCGCTTCCTGTACACATCGGATTTCCTTCTTGGGCAGAGTAATGTCCTTTCGTCTAAAAAAACTATTATTCACAAAACTGAATTTCACTTCCGTTCCCTCTGTTTTCATAAGGCTTAACTCATTCCTGTTAAGATAGAACATGTACAGCATCCCCCCAAAAATCGCTACCATACTTAGGAAGTATTTATAACTCATATGAAGGTCAGATAGCAAAAAAAATAAGCAAACAAGTATCCCTGATACCACAAACAATCTTGTCATCATTCTGGTTAAAAAAACTGCTTTAAATTGAATCACCATCGTTATCATTTTTTATCTTCTCAAACATTTTATATATAGCTAACATCTCTTCTGATGTCCATCCCAGATTACGCTTTTCCCTGATCTCTGCAAGCATCTTTTTATGCTCCTTTATTCTTAACGTTAAGGGTGAAACTCCTCTGCCATATCTTATTCGGGCATACATCACCGACATATCGCTGTAATAGACCTGTTTAACAAATTTGAAAATAAGGAACTGATAAAAATGAACAAAACATTGTTTTTTATCATTGTCAAAAATGATCTTATAGACATACCTTTCTTTTTTATCGCCCATCCTTAAGCACAATAATGCTAAAACACCGGATTCACTGACTAAAACATTCTTCAGGAACCAGCCTCCAAATACGAAGATCAGTATCGCATGCAAGAAAAAGGAAAGCACCAGAACCTGGTTTAATGTAATCCAGTTAATCAATTTTTTTCTTTTCTTAATTACGTAAACAATCACTTTTCTAATAGTATTATGATAATTTTAGTAATCCACCTTCATCACGCTAACCACCATTTCACTTATCGTAAAAATCCTTTGAAAGTGGGATCAAGGAAGTTAGGTGTTTCAGGTTTCTTAGCACCAGCACTGTTTTGATCCGTTCTACCGGTATTACTACCGGTATTTACATTGGGTGCTGCTCCAGATCCTGTTCCGTTCTGAGGAATAACACTTTTTACTGTATTGCCAACTTTTGTACTAACGGATGTATTCGACCCGGTTGCCATATTATATATATCGTTAGCTGTATAAACAGCCTGCGTGGTTGTTACTACCGCATCTCTCGCGTTTGTTGGCACACCTCCTAAAGCTACTGAAACACCCAGATCGGTAACAGAACCAACATTACGTGCTACTGGCTGGTTATTTCCCATTGCAGCATCAACAGCCATACCAGAGGCTTCGAACACCCCCCCGGGTATATTACCTGCAGAATTGTTATCTTTTATCCCTGCTATTACCATACCTATTCCCAATCCTGTTGCAGGAATGCTTGTTGAAACCAGCGCGGCCCCGCCTACCTGGCCTACACCAAAAGTAGGTGATATGATTGCTGCGCCTCCTACTACTGTGCCAACTACTCCACCGACGGTAGTCGCCACTCCTTTTAATATTGCATCCCAATCTGTATATCCTTTAATATCAATTCTCCGGATTGGATTGTTTAAAACATATACATATGGGGAGGATTCATAGTAACGTTCACTCATAGAATCTATCACATGCCATCTCCCTATCTGCTGATCGTACATTCTTTTCCCATAATCATACCATTCCAACCCACTCCCATCACCGAACTCCTTACTCTGCAACTCTTTCCCATTATATTTCAACCTATTCTCCGCATAATTCGAGCCTTTGAGCGCATTGGAACTTATCCCCGTCATGGTGAGTCCAAACGGATAATAATGTGTCTCCTCTAGCAAGGGACCAGTTGTCTGTGTTACAATTATATCATCAAAGAACACATCCTGCTCACTCTCATTACTGGTGTAAACGTACAGGAAACCACTCTTTGCAATTGCCATCTTCTCCTGTGTCAGGTGCTGCAGCTGGTCAGGTACTGCTTTCACCTGCTTTACTCCGCTATTCTCATCTACTAAAATAAACTGATCGTCGAACAATACAAAATTAAGATAAGCTTTCGGCCTACCTGGCTGTTGTTGATCCAATTCCTTCTCTTTCAACCGCTGGTAATCATTGTTATAAAAATTGCTATTGAAAGGCATTGCCTGGCTTGCTGGAGCCATGCCATGGGAAGCATCAGGGGAAGCATTGCCTGAAAATGCATGTACCAGGTCTGCCAACATATTTTCCACCGATGCAGCCCCCTCATTTTTATCCTTATAATCTATGGACTTATAAAACGCTTTGGCGCCTATCTGTATCGTATCTCCTGCCATTACACGCAATACCAAGGAGGGGCCAATTTTCTTCCCCCCGTTTAGTGCAGTCAGTTTGGCTACCGATTCATTTTTACCCATGTTTTCAGCTATAGGATATCCAGCCGGTCTGGCAGCACGCGTATCATCCACGTTACTGAATAAAGCATCCTCCTTAGCTGCATTAGCTGTTTCCATGGTAGCCGCATACATCGAAAAGTCTGATTGCTCTGTTAATACCACTCGTATATTACCGAGGTGGTCCTTCTCAAAATAGTCATATACATAGTCCACCGGCTGTCCTGTTCTAAACACTGTACGGATACGCCCTTCTTCATGACTCACAAGCTGGAGGGTATCATTCTGATAAACAAAACCGCCTATATAATCTGTAATAGTGATCCTGGCCGGAGTTACAGTAAGATCTGTTACTGTTTTCTTCAACTTATTCCCTGCTGCATCGTATTGGTATTCAATATTCCCTTTACCCTGGATGATAATGACCTCCGGCTGATTCAGGTGATTATAGCTGATGGAGGTGATATGTTTATTTTGATCTTTTGTCAGGTTACCATTACCATCATAGGCATAGTCGTCGTCAGTATTGGTACCGTCGATGAAATCCCCCAATTTGGCGTCGGCAGTAACCGCCGGATCTGCTACCGTCATTAATTTGTTGCTATTGACAGCGTAACTGTAAGTAAGCTGATCTATCGTTGTAGAAAGGGCAGCGCCTATTCCCCCTTTCTGCGTCATGGTACTGATATTCCCATTTGCATCATAAGTAAGTCCGCTAACGGAAAAATCCTTTGTATTGTTTGTCCAGGCAGCATCGGGGGTGTCCTGCTGGGTAAAATCTGCCTTCGTTAACCTACTGGTCTTATCATAACTATAGCCATAAGCACGGGTAATCTCGTCCGACCGGCTTTTCCATTTAGCACCTGCAATATTGCCGTTGAATTGACTGGTGGCAAAACCATAGTCGTAACTCAGCTCCTGCCCGAACCAATTAGTGGTAGCCATAGTGGCATTCCCATTTACAAAGGCCTTATTAATCCCCCTTAGCCAACCCCGGAGATTATATTCGTAGCTTAGGGAATCCAACTGCGTAGTGGCACCAGTTACATTCAACCGTTTATGTTTCAGTTGCCCCAGTTCATCATAACTATTCTCTGCTATCGTTCTCTCAAGACTTGTATTATCATTCAACTGCTTCCCGATGGCAATCACCCTGCCTGCATGATCATATTGCATAGTTGTAAGCACTGTGGTTTGAGGGGTAACGCCACTACGGGGATCCTTATGGCGAAGATAACTACTGAGTAATTTCCCTCGAAAATTATACAGGGAGGTGGTTACATCCTTGCCACCAGTGTGGTTGTCTGCTACAGTCTGAATCACCCTTCCCTTATCATCATAATAAGTACTGGCAACCAGCCACTGTTCTGTTCCCAATATCCTGACCCTCATACCCGTTACCAATCCTCTTGTCCTAGTACTTGCAGAGGCCGGCAATGCCTCTGCATAAGGGTTAGTGCCTGCCCGAGGTTTAGCTATATCACCGGTTTCGTAGTTTAGCTTACCAGAATAATTATAATTATCATAATAGGTATAGGTCAATGGTAACAGAGCACTAACTGGTATACCCGGCAAAGGATTGGTGGCAATAACAGTATCTGTGCTGCTGGTAATGCCAGGGTTAATTTCCGCCGTGAACTGTCCTGTCTCCGAGTCAAAACTATCCTGGAAGATAATGCTATTAGATGCCTGATAAAGGGTGTTCCCCTCGTAGGTACCGAGCACCAGATCTGCCACACCTTTAAAAGTATAAAAAATAGACGCTGTATTGGAAACAGCACTGTTCATACTTGTCTGTAACACCTCCCTGGTCGTAACCGCATTATACAGTGCCGTCATGGTGGGTCGATTTAAGCCATCATAAAAAGTCGCCAACCATTGATTGGCTTCCTTCATATTGCCATCACGGCTAAATACCATCCGGTCGCGGACATCATAGACTATCTCTGTGGAGTCTGCCCCCGGGATCTTTTTAATAATCATCCGGTTATGATCATCATACCGGTAAATGAAACAAAGTTCTGCCGCAATGTCAGGGGTAACTATCCAATTATTAGTAATGGCTGCCACCGCCTTTGGCGTAATTACAAAACGCAAGCTGCCCAGATTATCATACACGTAATACGTGCACAACCAGCCCATATGCCCAGTACCGGGGGAGGCTTCCAGCTGTATTTTCCTCAGAACTACATGCTGCTCTCTGTCTTTATATTCCACTACCTGATTTCCGGTTTCATCGATAGTTACATTCTTATATAGCTCACCGGCAGCATATATGCGGCTACTGGTGGGAATAACGGAGATAGATTCCCAAACCCGCACCGAATCTGCAATAGAATTTACCAAGTACTGATATTGCACAGGGCGGTTGCCGCCACGTTCTGTCGTAACCGGATCATTTTTAGCCCAGCTGTTACCAGTTGTATACATGCGGAGAACACGGTTCAAAGGGGAGACTTCATAATCAATCCGGTTATAAAATATATTTTCCCCTGAAGCGCCGGGCATTAAAGTAGCGTTTTGGTAAAAAGCCTTCTGCTCACTAAAAGGATCATTTTTAAATTTCCCGTCACTCGTATCTCTAGTCTGCTGCACATATGGAAGATATTTAAACTGTTCCATACCAAACTGGTCATATATCACGGGGGCCACCAGATCTTTGCCGCCGGTAGCATTTATATCTGCAGTACCGCTAAGCCCTTTGGCTATCGTTTGTAATAGACGGCCCAATCCATCAAAGTATTGTGTAGTTTGCTTTACCTCCTTTACGGTACGGCCGGCAGCAGTCACAACACTGGGATTCGAAGTAGGCATATCCGGTTCCCACGTCCGGATATAATTAAGAGAGGTGTTTGTATAGGTAGCAGGCAGTGCTACGGGAGCTGCTACTACAGGTCCCGCCCCTGCTGGAACATTTTGCGCCCGGGCAAAGTTAATGCCCATTGCTAGAACAATCAGCAGACATCTGTATAAGTAGGGGGAATTAAACATATTAATTATTTCAGAGGTATAAATCATTTGAATATTTAGTCATCGTAAACCCAACCTTGCATCAGTTTGCAGGACACCCTTCTGGCTGGCCGGCATAGTTATAGCAAAAACGCTTGAGAATATAATTATATTCATCCCTGATACATTTCAACCTGTTGGATTCATCATATTCATAAAAGAATGCCTTTCCATTGGGATCGGTTTCTGTGATCATTCCCACCAAAGGCTGATAGGTATAGGTAGATATTTGTACCAGCGGATTGGTAGAAAAGTACGAACGCATAGATGTGAGCTGTGCTACTATCTGTGCTGCTGTCCCATTATTCAAAAGCGCCGTGTCCACATGCGCCAGCACAGTACTATAATCACTGCCAACAATCCGTGCAACTGGATATTGGCCTTTATATCCCCACAGATAAACAGTTTTAACTTCATTTGCCAATTGCTGTTCCAGTATATTGCCCTTGGTATCATATTGATTGTTGGAAGCCCTTAATACTAATGGGGTGTTAATGCCAGCTTGGGTAGAGATAGATTCCGGCAAGAACATACCCTGATTAAAGGAGGCGTATTGTACACGCTCCCGACTAAACTGTGTACCACTACGGATATTAAATATTTCAATCGAAGGAGAGATATAATTAGCATTCACCATATTCTGGTACACCCCTGTAAAATCAAGACCTTCAGATACCATTTTTCGCGGATGGAAATATCTGCTGGTCAGCACGTAACCCTTACTGTCATAAGTTGACTCTTCCTCCATATTCTTATCATCACTATTATACTTATAGAAAGTTGTGGTAATTAGATTCCCTGCCTGGCTATAATCAATGTTAATAGCAGTATCCAGCTTCTCCCAACTACTATAGTTCTCATAATAATTAATCATATAGTTGCCAATCTGATCCCCCCGATCCTTTGCCGGCATCGCTATTAAACATACTGAGTAATTGTGGTAGGGAGATTGTACAACAGAATGTCTCCATCGATGCTCTTTCAACACATTATAAATACCTGCAGATTTGGTTCCTATATACCTCTCTCGTTCCAGGCCGTTGTTCCAGGCGAAATCTTCCATCTCTGGATTAACTGCTGTTGCAGTAGGATATCTCTCACACCACCATGCAGCAAAGCCATTAGCATTTACTTCATAATTACTGGCAGTAAATGAAGTGGAAGCACTATCCAAGAATTCAGTTATTTGTGAATAGGCATACGGTAATCCTTTATAAACATTTATATCCGTATTACTATTGGGTAAAAGCCGGTATGTTTCATAAGCGTAAATATTGCTGATGATATGTATGGGACCAGCAGGAGAGGTCGGCAAATTAATATAATCATAACAGATATCCATCCCCGTAGCACGATATTTACCTGGAGTAGCAACAACCAAAGAACTGGAATCAGGATAAATAGTCAGCTGGCCCTTATCTACCTTAAAATGATTATAATCATATAATCTCACCAAGTCATTATTATTAGAGCGGGTGATTACCTTTTTAACGCGGTATCCCACAAATATTGAATCCACTAGCTCCTGTACCATCCCATTAGAATAATACATGGTGGCTCTTAAGGCCGTATGTTTTCCCTGCAGGTTAATGAGAAGGTTATACTCTTCGTTAGGATAAAATGTAAGATAACCATCAGGAGCGGGCACCCCATTTACATAAAAGGTAGTACTCCTGGTTGCCCCCAATCTCAAATCAATCTGATCACCCATCCTGGGAAAATCCATAGGGCCATTAGGACCAATCAGCTGTACTTGTGCATATGCTTCTGCTCCATCCGGATCGGTAGGTGAAGCGGCGCCATTATCCAGGAAACATTCAAATACCAGTGTTACTTTACTTTCCACATCCACCCCCATTGTAAAAAAATTACCGTTATAGTTCACATCCTCATCGGTGCTGTACCAATCTGATATAGACCTGATATCATCATGGGATACTATTGTTTTGAACCGGTTCTGTTCATATAAAATGGTATCGCTACCGCCAGTAGGATATTCAATTCTATTGAGTAAACCAGCACCGCCTACTATAGATGTAGACCTGTCTGCATAAGGATAGTTGATACCCAGGCCATCCAGTCCGTCTATAGCCACCTGAGGTACTGTACTTACATTCGACTTACCATTATAACAACCCAGATAATCCTTTGAGAAGGAAAAGCGGTGTGGCAATACAGTAGGCGAATTATAATTGAATTTATACGCCAGATCTTCTTCTGCATTCTTTACATGTAAAGCCTTTAAAAAATAACGTGTATTCAGTGACGTTTGCTCTGTCACTAGATCTGATTGATCCAGATTTTGCTGCAATACGGGTTCAAATGGAGCAGTAGCACTTGCTTTTTCATATTCCAACCCTATATGCTTGATAATTTTCGAACCATTAGAAAGTGTAATACCGTTCAATAAACCTTCATTTACTATATCATTACGCCCCAGGTAATCAAAAACCATTGTAAAGTTATCACCAGTCACCATACTCAGTAATTTTGTACTGGTCACTTTATGCCTTACACAGGTAGCTCTATTGTTATTATAACCATTATACATGTCACCCTCCTCATCCTGTCGGGAACATGGTAACGTTTTATTATTGTACGAAGTAAAAATATAGAATTCAGTAAAATCATAGATATAAGAGAATGATGCAGACTGATAGGCAAACGAAATAGTACTACCGGCAGGAGAAATCATGCTGCAAACAAACCATGCTGTAGCTACCTGAGAGTACATATTGGGATTATCAACATCACAGCTATTCTCGCTGCTAAATTTTGTCGTTTCTATCTCTTTGCTGAAATCATACTTAACTCCATCAGGAGTGGTAATAGTAAAAGTATATGTAGGAGAAACAGATAAGATGTCAATTTTTACATTATTCTTTTGATTGAGGATAACAGCCTTATTCTCTCTGATAATAAACTGACCGGAGGATCCTAACAGGTTATAACTAAATATATCATACTGTCCGTCGATACTGGTATTATGGGTAGCAAGCGCCTGGGCTTTAGCCAACGTAGCAGCTGAATAATCACCTCCATTGCGCTCTCCAAAAACATTTGTCTCATCAGCAGTTCTTGATAAGGCTCTTTCATCAGGAATACCTTTTACCACTCTCGTAATAATTGGCATCAGGTTTTCCTTCCATCCTATCCCTACCCTGCTGCCCCAATCATCCACCTTGATACCAGTAGAATTATAATTAATTGAAGGACTGTATATCAAATCACGCTGCCTAATTTCTAACAAAGAGATACTTTTGCTGATTCCGCCGGTATTTTTCTGAACATCCACACCTCCATAAGTTCCCAATGCGGCAACCATAGGCGAAGGCGTTAGATGCTGATTAAACTGGCCGATAGATCTTGTCTGAGCCTGTAGTAACAAGCCACATAAAAAACAACATGTAATAGAGAAATAAACTTTTAACATAATACAGTATTAAAAAGTATCGCAGTAACAGCATACATCTGCTACTACAAGGGTTAATAAAAGCCGGTGAATGTCCTTGCAGGTTATACAATTTACACTGTACAACCGGACATCTCGGATCACTGCGATGCAGTTTGCGATTGCATATCAATGTCATATTCTAGCTGGTCATGGAAAGATTCCACCTAACGGGTTACGATCAAATTTTTAATCAGTGGATTGTATTTTCATCTTGTATGCGGAACGTTTTTTCTTTACTAAATATAGACTGGAATGAACTTTCCAAGCATCTACTTTCGTAACAAAAAGCAAAAGGTTAATAAGGCATGTACTGGTACAGACTATAAAAAAAATTATAAAGGGTAAGGGCTAATAATGAACAATAATTGGGCAACTATGGTGAATGCCGATACCACAAAATACATCCCTGATTGCATAAATGTATAGGGCATATCACTAAATTAACAGTCTGATAATATTCAGCTCTTATACCAGTTAGGGAAACAGCGTAATTACATATTGCTGTTTTACTATCTCCTACGGTTAGGATGAAATTATCTCATAACTACATTATGAATAAAATTAAAGCAGGAAAGAAATAAAATTTTCATGAAAGGTTAACTGCAAGAATCACTGTATTTGTTACTATAAAAAAAGAGAGAATTATAAAACCCGCACTTAGCGCGGGTTTTATTTTGTGTCCCGGATTGGATTCGAACCAATGACCTACTGCTTAGAAGGCAGTTGCTCTATCCAGCTGAGCTACCGAGACTTACATCTTTATTTCCCTTGTGATGTGAAATAAATTCCTATATTTATCTCTCATTTTGGGAGTGCAAATTTATGTAAATTTATCTCAATAAATCAAATTTAATTTATTTTTCTTTAAATATTGATGTGAATACAATGGATGTACAAATTGAATCAAGCTGGAAGGAAGCGCTGAAAGACGAATTTAATAAACCTTATTTTGGCCAGATTGTGATGTTCCTTAAGCACGAAAAAGCCCTGGGAAAAGTAATCTATCCTCCTGGTAACCTGATTTTTAACGCCTTTGATAAAACACCTATCAACGAGGTAAAAGTAGTGATCCTCGGGCAAGACCCCTACCACGGCGCAGGTCAGGCACACGGTTTGAGCTTTTCTGTACCAGATGGCGTAAAACCTCCCCCATCCCTGGTAAATATTTATAAAGAAATGAAAACCGATCTGGGCCTCGAAATCCCTGAAAGCGGTAACCTTACCAAATGGGCGGAAAACGGCGTACTGCTGCTGAACGCATTTCTCACCGTAAGAGCCGGAGAACCTGCTTCACACAGCAAAATAGGCTGGGGAGATTTTACCGACGCCGTTATACGCAAAATCTCCGACCAGCGGAAAGATGTGGTATTCTTATTATGGGGCCGGTTTGCACAGGATAAACAATATCTGATTGATACTACTAAACATCATATCCTGCAAGCTGCCCACCCTTCTCCATTTAGCGCTGATAAAGGATTTTTTGGATGCAGGCATTTTTCAAAAACCAATGAAATACTAACAAAGGCAGGCATTGCACCTGTAGACTGGAGACTATAAAAATCACAACGATGTTTAAAAATATCTTCGGCAGACTATTCGCCCTGTACGCTTTATTGCTATTTGCAGGCACAATGCTGATTGTATTTATTCCTATCTGGATACTTTCTTTCTTTCCCGATCCTAAGAAATCAAAAGGCTTTCTGATCATTGGCCGTGTATGGATGAAAGTATATTTTCCATTGATCGGATGTCCTGTCAGCAAAAAAGGACTGGAATATTTTGCTCCCGGACAAACCTATGTAGTGGTATGCAATCATAACTCACTCATGGACGTACCCGTTACTACAGCAGGTATTCCCGGTATCAATAAAACCCTGGCTAAAGCATCAATGGGCAAAATACCACTGTTCGGGGTGATGTACAGGATAGGCGGCATCATGGTAAACCGTAGCAGTGAAGCCAGCAGGAAACAAAGTGTAGCAGAAATGAAACAGGCACTCAAAATGGGCATTCATATACTGCTATACCCCGAAGGCACCCGCAACCGTACACCAGATCCATTAAAATCATTTTACGACGGCGCCTTCACCCTCGCTATTGATACGCAATTACCATTAATACCTTCTTTACTTTTTCATACCAGGAAGATATTGCCGCCAGAAAGAAAATTCTTCGCCTGGCCACACCATATAGCATACCATTTCCTTCCCCCTGTACCTACTACAGGGCTCACACGGGATGATATCCCTGCTTTCAAAGAACAAATATTTAAGCTGATGTGGGATTATTACGTTGCCAATAACCACAAATAAAAATCCTGCACAGGGCAAACCCTGTGCAGGAAATATCCAAAACAGCCAATGCTGCGCTAAAGATCGTAAAACTGCCTCGATCGGTTGATACGTAAGTCCCGAAGGATACCGGCTTTCGGGTTAATTGTAATACTGAACTGCCGGAAGGTACCAAATGGTATCAGGTTAATAGACATCTGCCAACAATGGAGATCCCTCGAAATAAACATATTCGTATAAGCGATCTGCATATGGGTAAAATCAAAGCCACTGCTCACTCCTATCTTCCATTTAGGCGTAAGACTAAAATCACCATTAACGCTAACATATTGGGTGATGCGCCTTACCACTCCACCAGAATCAGGGATAATGAGATTGGTATAAGATAAACTATAAGACAGATCTAAACGCCAGGGAATATCAAAGTCTACATACTCTCCCGGATTATTACGCACCATTTGCAATTGCCGCTGCTGTGCCGCATAAGCAGCATCCGCATTAGGTACGTTTTCAATAGAATCTATTTTCTGTTCTTTGGCCTCCGCTTTCTTATCTTTCGACTGGAAAGAAGTACTCATAGACACACTGGCATTTGTAAGCCTGCCCAAGCTTACCTTACCCTGCTGCCATACATATTTATCAATACGACGGCCACGGGCATCCACCTGGTAAGGGTCCAGGTTACCACTGGCAGAGATATTCAGTTTGTCGAACAAATTAGTACGGGCATACAAGCTGAAAGTAGATAACTTAAAGGAATCTGCTACCAGGTTGTAACTACCATTAATACCAAAACCATCCAATAACTTCACCTTCTTTTCATGGTTGGCGGTGGTGTCTTTTTTAGAGAACACCTTCATCTCCAGATTATTATCCAGGCCAAAGTTGATACCACCAAAAGCGCCGGGAGCAGGCACCCCTATAATGGCGCCATCAAACTGGGATACTCGCTCTATATCTCCTTCCCTATTGTACTGCAGGTTATAATAATATTGACTGGAGAGATCCGGCCTGTAACTAACACTTACCGTAGGGCGCATTACGTGGCGGATAGCCTTAACCTTGGAATTTTTACCGAAAGCATACATACCATATAAAGCGGTAGACAACGACATACTGGCGCTGATATCGCGGGCAGTATAAAAGCCTGGTTGATAAGTAGTATCTATGGCACCCAAAGTATCCAAACCCGGATTGAATTTATTAGGGTCCCATTTACGGATAAATTTCTTGGCATACCAATATTCCGTGTAGTTGATCCCTGGCGACAAAGTAAAAGTTTTAAACACCGGGATAGAGAACGAAATAGGAACATTATGTTGCATACCGGTTTGCATCGCATCAAACATTTGCCTTGTACCAAACAGGGAATCCTTAAAATTCGCCTGGTTACGCAGGATATTGTTATATGATATCCCTATTTTCTCATACCACTTGGGATTTCCATTTATTTCTTTCGGCTGGAAAGGATAAATCGTGTTTACCGTAAATGTCGCGTCCGGAAAAGAAAGCGATACATCGCGGGTACTGAGGTTCTGGGAATGGTTGAGGCCCACGCTCAGGTTATAAGGTTTGCCCTGCCAGCTTTTGGAGTAGGTAATGGAAGATCCGATATTATTATTTACACGCGTATTATAATCATACACATTGTATCTGTTGTAAGAAGAAGTACCGAAATTCACAGCAGCACCAAAATTCACCCCCGGGCGGGCTTTACTGTCCATACTATGGTTCCAGGTTACCCGGAAGTCTCTGGAAGTGCTGAACTCCGATTTTACGGCCGGATCACCGAAACGCGTATTGGCGAAACTGAGGTTAAGGCCTCCGCTATATTTATACCGCTTGCGGTAGGTAGGACTGGCAGTAAGACCCCAGCTGCCATAAGAGTACACGTCGCCTCTCATAGTAAGGTCAAAATGTTCCCCCAAGCCCAGGTAGTATCCCCCGTTTTCCAGCCCGATCCCCTTTTGCTGGTTCACCACATATTGAGGAGGTAAAATACCGGAGCTCTGCCCTTGTGTAATGGGGAAAATCGCAAAAGGAATAAATAAGGGGGTCGGAATCCCCATAATTTCCAGGTTAGCAGGCCCTGAGATCACCAACTTATCAGGAATAACCTTTATTTTACGTGCACGGAATGCAAAGTGTGGGGTATCCAGATTACAGGTGGTATACCCATTTTTGAACCCAAAAATGGTATTATCTGCTTCTTTTTTCGTGAATTCACTCTGAATATAACCTTCTCCATACTGGGAACGGGTATTATAAATCTTCGCTTTCTGGGAAGTAAAATTATAGCGGAGCGTATCAGATTCAAAACTTTGTCCGCCATCGTTCATTACCGGGCGACCAAAAATTTTACCGGCAGTATCTAAAGCATTGGTTGCTTCCAGGATGCCGGTAGATTGGTCGAAATTCATTTTTTCAGACGACAGGTCAACCGTTTTGTACTTGGTACTGGCGGTACCATATAAATAAAACCGCTTGTCCGGCACCATTAAAATAATGGAATCCTTGGCTTTATAGGTAACCGGCGCATCTAATGTATCTTTCGATATCTTTGGCACAAAGAGCGTATCTACAGTTACAGGACCACTGGTATCTGCATGCTGGGCTAATATATCGCTATCGTTCTTCGAAGGGGCAACGGCCGCAGGCGCTTTAACCACTTTTACCTTACTGGTATCCTTCACAGGCCGGATTAGCGGTGCGGTATCTGCCAAACTTTTGTTAAAAAAAGAAATAGATTGTGGCTTTGAGCCTGCCACCGCATCTATAATAAAGGAAATGACCACCAACATACCAGCAAAAACCAGGTATGTCTGTCGGAAAAACTTTTTATAATTATTTTTGTAGCTAGCGTTCATGTGTTATGGCGGGCACAAACCTACAAGATTTTATACAATTTATTACAAAAGTTGAGTTGTATTATTTGGAATATGATAAGTGTGAAGGCAGTGGAAAGCCGCATGGAGTAAGCCAATTATTAATTTAACAGATAAAGTTATTTTTTTATTTTTTGTGAAAAATAGCACCCATTAAAATGAGAATCATGCGCTGGAACCGATTTTGGATTTTAGGACTGGGAACATTATTTACCTGTACCTTTTTTATTAAGGCCAAAAATAATCCCGTTACCCCTCAACAGGATAAGCCTATAAGAACTATTGTAATTGATGCCGGCCACGGCGGTGAAGACGCCGGCGCCAAAGGCAGTTACTCTTACGAAAAACAAATAACCCTGGATGTTGCACTGAAGCTGGGAAAACTCCTTGAGGAAAATATGCCCGATGTAAAGGTAGTGTATACACGAAAAACAGACCGCTTTGACGATCCACGTAAAAAAGCGCAGATCGCCAACGATAATAAAGGAGAGTTATTTGTGTCTATCCACTGTAACTCAACTGCTAAAGTGCGTAAAGTAACCGGTTATAAAACCGTTTATCATAAGAAAGGAAAAAAGAAAGTAGCGGTAAAAGAACCTATATATACCTACTCCCCCAGTACAGCAAAAGGTACCGAAACCTATATATGGGCTACAAGCAAAAACAACGCGAAAATGGAGTCCCTGAAACAGAACTCCGTAATTGTACTAGACGATAACTCAGAAGAAAACAAGCAACTCATGGGTGACGATCCGGAAACATTCATTCTGCTCAACACCCTGAGAAACGCCTATTTCGATCAAAGCCTCCGTCTTTCTACCCTCATTGAAGACGAATTTACCCGGGTAGGACGTATCAGCCGCGGCGCCAGACAAAGGAATGAGAAAGGTATCTGGGTACTCTCTGCTACTGCGATGCCCAGTGTATTGGTGGAACTGGGTTTCATCAGTAACCCGGAAGAAGAAGATTACCTGAACTCCGAAACTGGGCAACAGGAACTCGCCAACTGCATCTACCGGGCCATTAAACGTTACCGTGAAGAACTCGACAGGTTTACTAATACCCACAATGCAGCTCCTTCCACTACCAAAAATCATTCGAAAAATACATCTGCCATCGCTGTCCTCAAACCGCGTGGCGCCTCCAAAAGCGCTGCTCCGGTAGACAATAACGACAGCTATTGCGTACAATTACTGATTTCAGATAAAATCTATCAACCAGGAGCTTCCATCTTTAGGAAGCTCCATGGTGATATTAACCGGGAACAGGTTACGATGAACAAAAAAAAAATGAACCGATACACCTGGGGGCGGTTTAAAACAGACCAGCAAGCCTCCGGTGCCCTGCGCAAAGCACGCAAATTAGGCTTCAAAGACGCATTTGTAACCTCCTGTTAATGTGATAAATCTGATGCAATAACTCCACACCACACTACCCCAAAGCCTTTTTATATCTTAATTATATAATACCCCCACCTTCGCACCTTACGCCCTATTCTCTGTTCCAATTGCATTTTTTATTATAATCTCCTGATAATCTGCTTACTGAGCATTTTCGACTTCATTGATATCCTTTTCCCCCGCTTACCTTTACTTCTGCTGTAATGCCCTGCAGATCAACCTCTTTGCAGTTGCATGCTATCCTGATACGCCTTTTTATTCCTAACATTTTTACATGATCACTTCCCGTGCACGCTTTTTGTTTATTTTTGCGTGAACGTATACGAATCACATGCTCAAATTATCTAATGAAACCAAGGTAGGTATATTAACGGCGTTGGGTATAACCTTACTTGTGCTTGGCTTTAATTTATTGAAAGGAAAAAACCTGTTTTCACATAATAGAACCATTTATGCCGTATATAAGCAGGTAAACGGTTTACAAGCCGCTAATGCTGTGCAGATTAATGGATTGATAGTAGGTAGCGTAACAAACCTGGAAGTTAAGGATAACGACGCCTCCAGAATTCTGGTGACCCTTACCCTTACCAAAAAGATCAATATTCCACGCAATTCTGTGGCCCGTATCACCGGCGACCTGCTGGGTACTAAAACAGTACAACTGGATCTTGGTAACGCTACCGAATACCTGCAAAATGGCGATACCATCTACGCCTCTGTAGATGGCAGTATGGCAGATGCCCTGAAAGAGCAACTTACCCCACTGGTAAATAAATTGCAAGGCACCTTGTCTAATATTGATTCTGTACTGCTTGCTGTAAATGCGATACTGGATACCACCGCAAAAGGCAACCTACAGAACGCCATCCGCAACCTCAATGCCACCATGCATAATTTTACACAAACGTCCGCATCCCTCAACGGAATGCTAGACCCCAACAAGGGTAATATCCAACGTACTTTCAATAACCTGGCAGAAGTAACCGGTAACCTGAAAGATAATAATGCAAAAATTACCGGCATCCTCGATAATGCAGAAAAAGCTACCGGCGCCCTGGCAAACGGCAATATTGACAAAACCCTGCAGCAACTGCAGCTAACTGCCAATAACCTTAACCAAACCATCGCCAAACTCAATACCACCGATGGCACCGCAGGCATGCTGCTGAATGATAAAAAAGCGTACAATAACCTGCAGTACTCTCTGGGCAACCTGAATAAACTGCTGGAAGATCTTCGCGTAAATCCAAAACGGTACGTGCACTTCTCCCTATTCGGCAAAAAAGATAAAACCAAACCGCTTCCTTCCGATACAGCGGTGGCACAATAATAAGCATCAATGCATCGATACCTAAAACCAGCGATCTTGCTGGCTGTTATATGTTTACTGACAATAACAGCCAGCGCCCAGTTTCCTGCCAGGGCACCCCAGAAACCGGGCTCCGTTATTGAAATCATCCAGGCGGACACATTAATCATGAATGAACATGATTCTATTAATGTAACCCGCTTTGTAGGCAATGCCATCTTTAAACAGGGCACCACCCTGTTTTACTGCGATAGTGCGGTTAAAAACAATAAAACCAACATTGTAGATGCCTACGGGCATATTCATATCAATCAGGCCGACAGTATCCACATCTATGGCAACTTCCTCAACTACGACGGCAATACCCGCATTGCCATCTTACGGGAAAATGCCAAACTGACCGATGGAAAAGTAACAATTACCGGCCCGGAACTGGAATATGATATGAATGCCAAAATCGGTTCCTACCAACACGGTGGCAAACTGGTAAATGGTAAAAGTGTGCTCACCAGCGAAGAAGGATATTACTATACAGAAACCAAGGAAATGCACTTCCTACGGAATGTGTTGCTGGTAGATCCGGAATACACGTTGACAACCAACGAACTGTTGTATAATACTGCCACCAAAATAGCCACCATTGTAGCGCCTACTACTATCAACAACAACGACAAAACCGTGATGTATGCCACCAGTGGCTATTACGACACAGAAAAAGGCTATGGTAATTTTGGCAACCGGCCCACTATTGAAGATAGTACCGCCACTATTACGGCAGACAATATAGAAATGGATAAGCAAACCAATATGGCTTATGCAACCGGCAACATGGTATACCGCGATACTGCCCGGAAAATGTCGCTACTGGCCAATAGAGGCGTGGTAAATCAAACGGCTAAAACAGTGCTGGCTACTCAAAAACCACTGCTGATCATGGAACGTAACAAAGATACGATCTACATGGCGGCAGATACCCTGTTCTCTGGCGTGGTAAAACCAAACGACAGCCTCGCTATCCCTTCTGTGGCAGGGTTAAGGCGTGTTCCGGAACCACCCACTAAAAATCTCAAATCAATTAAAACCAAACGACCGCAAGAAGTATTCTCTGCTACCATTTCACCTGTTAATAAAGGCGATGTTATTGCCCAACAACAACGAGACAGTATACCTGCCAGCATCATGATGTTTGTAGCCGACAGTGCATTGAACAGAACCAGGCAACGCCTGGATACCTCCCTGGTAAAAATGGTGAAAATAGCGCCGGTACCGGATGCTAAAATACAAGACTCTTTGCCCGGCGTGAAACATTACGCCGACAGCATGGCACTGAATAAACCTAAAGACACTGCCGAACAACGCTATGTATTGGCTTATCACCATGTAAGAATGTTTTCAGATTCCCTGCAAGGCGTAGCAGACAGCGTTTACTATAGTTCCCAAGACTCTGTTTTCAGATTCTATGGCGATCCGGTGCTCTGGTCTAATAACACTACCCAGCTCAGTGGCGATACCATCCTGATGTTTACCAAAAACCAAACCGTAGATAAAATGCTGTTGAAAAACAACGGCTTCATCATCAACGAAGCAGGGCCCGGGATGTTTAACCAGATTAAAGGCGCCACCATTACTGGCTATGTAGTAGATGAAAAACTCAATTGGCTGCACGTAGAAGGAAATGCGGAAACGATCAATTACATTAAAGATAACTCCGGCGCATATATGAGTGTGAACAAAGCCCAATGTGCGATCATTAATATCTATATGCTGAACAACGAAGTCAATAAAGTAGTATTGATCAAAGATCCGGAAGGTACTGTATATCCGTTTACCCAACGCCCGGTAGACCAGCTGCAACTGGAAAACTTTAAATGGGATATTAAACGGCAACCCAAAACTAAGTATGAGTTAATGCAATAATATCCATTACCGAACTTATATGCCGATCCCTGGTTACCTGCGCTGGAAATAAGCTTTCCTCCGGTATCAGGGATCGGATTTTATATAGATACCCTTTTAAAAAATGTTTATGATCCGTAATACCGTCAACACCGTCCGGAAAACACTGCTTTCTCCCATCCATGAGTTACTGCAGGATAGCCGCGCAGTTGGTATTGTATTAATAATATGTACTATTATATCTATGGTATTGGCTAATACCGGAATACAGGAAACGTATGTTGGCTTTTGGAATAACCTGTTTGATCCTGCCGGCGGCCACCATTATCAATACCGGTCTTTATACCTGCCTAATTCATACTTACTCTGGATAAACGATGGGCTCATGGCCTGCTTCTTCTTTCTGGTAGGCATGGAAATAAAACGGGAACTAACCATTGGGGAACTTTCATCTGTACGCAAAGCAATATTACCGGTATTGGCCGCTATTGGAGGGATGTTATTTCCGGCGCTCATTTTTACCCTCTTTAATAAGGATACGCCTTACGCTGCCGGGTGGGGTATTCCTATGGCCACCGATATTGCCTTTTCCCTGGGCATTTTATCCCTGTTAGGCAAACGGGTACCGGTGGGCTTAAAAATATTTCTGATGGCGCTTGCCATTATCGACGACTTAGGCGCCATACTCACCATTGCCCTGTTTTATACCCCGCACCTGGAAATAAAATACCTGCTGGCGGGAGGAATTATTTTTCTCATTCCCCTCTTACTCAATTTCCTGAAGGTACAACGGCTCATATTATATTATATACCAGGCATCATATTATGGTACTGCTTTTTTAATTCCGGCATACACGCTACTATCGCAGGAGTGCTGCTGGCATTCTGCATTCCCCAGCGGCGGATACCAGACCTGGTGCATAGCCTGCATCATCCTGTAAATTTCGTCATTATGCCAGTATTTGCCCTCGCCAATACTGCCATACAATTACCATCGGATATAACCGGCGCCCTGCATAATAATATTAGCTATGGAATTATTGCCGGCCTGGTGCTAGGTAAGCCCCTGGGTATTTTTACCTTTTCTTTTATCGCTGCTAAATTAAAGCTGGCTGCCCTGCCTTCTAGGTCTAATTGGCTGCAATTACTTGGCATCGGGCTAATAGCCGGCATTGGCTTTACCATGTCTATCTTTATTTCCTCGCTTGCCTATGAAGAACGGGAATTGCAGATCATCGCCATTATCTCTGTGATAGCGGCTTCCATGATCGCGGGGATCACAGGATTCATTTTTCTTCGTATAATCAAGCCAGTTGGCATTGTTATTGCTAAGCAACCATAATTTTTACATTCGTTGGTGCATATACTTTAGAGAAAAGCCAATTTAAGTTTCATTCAAACTAACATCTATGAAAAAAGTCGTGTTACTTTTCAGCCTGATGGCTATCGTAGCCCTGCAGGCCAACGCGCAGAAAAAAAATCATAACCATAGCGGCGACCCTGCCAATTATAACACAGCGTTGGGTATCCGTTTAAACCCCTGGATAGTAGGATTTACTATCAAGCACTTCTTTGAAGGCCCGCATGCAATTGAAGGATTGGTAACTACCAACCATTCTCAGAACAACAACGTTACCATCACAGGTTTATATGAATACCACTGGAATATTGGTATACCGGAACTGAACCTGTATGCCGGCGGTGGCGCTCACCTGGGCTTCTACGACCGTTACGATTATGACTGGGACCGTTATATCCACAAAGGCAGAGGCACTTATGTATCTCCCGGCCTGGATGGTATTATCGGTGTAGAATATACCTTCAAAAAGATTCCTTTAAATATCAGTGCTGATCTGAAACCTTACGTACAATTTGTTGGACCTACCAACTATATCGGTGAGGAGATCGGCGGTGTGTCTGCCAGATTTACATTTTAATTGGCAACCACTTCTTTATAAACGGATCATGAGGCAAGCATGGTCCGTTTTTTTATGTTCCTGATTTTGAAGTATTTTTATTGTTCAACTATCGGATATGAAAATCTTCTCAGCTGCACAAATCAGGGAGGCAGATGCCTACACCATCGCTCATGAACCCATCAGCAGTGCAGATCTGATGGAAAGAGCCGCCAGCAAATGCGTAGCGTGGCTGGAAGACCATTATCCTCCTCTTCAACCTGTTTACATTTTTTGCGGCAAAGGCAATAATGGCGGCGATGGCTTGGTAATAGCCCGCTTACTCCTGGAACATGGCTATGCGGTAAAAACTTATATTATACAACACAGCCCGCAGGCCAGCGCCGACCAACAGCTCAAACTACAGGCCCTGCAGGCAGTAAACTCTCCTACAGCGATATATAATATTGGTGATGTCTCTGATTTTCCGGTATTACCCCCGCAGGCGATTATCATAGATGCTATTTTCGGAACAGGTATGAGCCGGCCAATAGAAGGCTGGGTAGCCGGGATTGTTCACCACATCAATGACCAACGGCAACAACATACTATTATCGCTATAGATATGCCTTCCGGATTAATGGCAGATGAAAGCTGCCTGCATACGCCCGTTATACAGGCCCATTACACCCTCAGCTTTGAATGTTATAAACTGGCTTTTCTCCTGCCGGAAAATGCCCCATTCACCGGGGACGTACATATACTCCCTATTGGGCTACATCCCGGATATATAACGCAAACGTCTACACGTTACCACCTGTCCAACCAGGAAATTATGCGTACCATCTATCAGCCCCGGGATGCTTTTGCCAACAAAGGCACCTATGGCCATGCCTTGATCATTGCCGGGAGCTATGGTAAAATGGGGGCGGCCATACTTAGCACCAAGGCCTGCTTACATGCAGGCGTTGGCTTACTCACCTGCCATGTGCCCCAATGCGGTTATCAGATCATGCAAATCAGTGAGCCCTGCGCCATGTGTATTACCGATGAAGGTGCTCATTACAGCACACATTTCCATAGCGGTATCAGCGATGCCAATTATAAAGCCATCGGCATAGGCCCCGGGCTCGATAAACAAGCCGGTACAGCCAAATCCCTGGAACTATTGCTGGACCAATGGCGCCACCCTATGGTAATAGACGCCGATGCACTCAACCTACTTTCCGTATATCCGTCACTGTTAAATAAAGTACCCTCCGGCTCTATCCTTACCCCGCACCCCAAAGAATTTGAACGGCTATTTGGGCCAACTGCCAACGATATAGCCCGCCTGGAACTGCTATCACAAAAAGCAGTGGAAAAACAGTTGTATATTTTACTGAAGGGCAGATATACTGCTATGGCCTGTCCCGATGGCGCCATCTACTTCAATAATACTGGTAATCCTGGTATGGCTACCGGCGGTAGCGGTGATGTGCTTACGGGTATATTAACCGGCTTGCTGGCCCAAGGTTATACCTCCAAAGCCGCCTTATTACTCGGCGTTTGGCTTCATGGCTATGCCGGCGACCTCGCTGCTGCACACCTGTCGCAGGAAGCGATGACCGCGGCGGATATTATCACCTGGTTAGGTAAAGCTTTTCAGGAAGGTATTTGAAATAACCCGGATTTTTTTTGTTTGAAGTACCCGCTCATGGCGCATATACACAATAATTTTGTTCCCCTGGTAGACAATTCCTAATTTATGTTTTATATTCATTTGAAATATTTTTTGGGAATCCTATAAATTTTATCTCTAAAAAACTCTTTTGTCAACCACGTATTTATAAATTTCGCTTACATGAATATAGTTTACCTCGTTCCATGTTTTGGACTATTGGCTTTGCTGTTCACAGCTGTTAAAAGCTCTTGGGTTAACCGCCAGGATGCCGGCAACGAAAAGATGAAAGAAATAGCTCAGCATATTGCTGAAGGAGCTATGGCATTTCTTAAAGCTGAATATAAGATCCTGATCTACTTCGTTATTATTGCAGTACTCTTACTGAGTTATATGGGAGTTACCCATGAAAACTCCCATTGGTCTATAGCCTTGGCCTTTGTGGTAGGCGCCATATTTTCCGCCACTGCTGGTTTCATAGGCATGAAGGTGGCTACCAAAGCAAATGTGCGTACTGCTAATGCAGCACGTACCAGCCTGGCCAAAGCATTGCAGATATCTTTCACCGGAGGTTCCGTAATGGGCATGGGAGTGGCCGGCCTGGCCGTACTCGGTCTTGGCTCCTTATTTATTATATTGAAATCTTACTTCATGGCCTCCGCTAATACTGGCGAAATGATCAAAACCATTGAAGTACTCACCGGCTTTTCCCTGGGAGCAGAAAGCATTGCCTTATTTGCCCGTGTAGGCGGCGGTATCTATACCAAAGCAGCCGACGTAGGCGCCGACCTGGTAGGGAAAGTAGAAGCAGGCATCCCGGAAGACGATCCCCGTAATCCTGCCACTATCGCAGATAATGTAGGAGATAATGTGGGTGATGTAGCCGGTATGGGCGCCGACCTGTTTGGATCTTACGTAGCCACCGTATTGGCCACGATGGTGCTGGGTTCTGAAACCTTCTCCCAAGATGCTTTTGGTGGTATTGCTCCTATCCTGTTGCCTATGATCATCGCCAGTGCGGGCATTATCTTCTCTATGATCGGAACCTTTTTTGTGAAGATCGGCGACAACGCCGGGTTAAACACCGGTGCGGTACAAAAAGCCCTCAATATGGGCAACTGGGGATCTATCATATTAACAGCCATTGCTTCCTGGTTCCTGGTTAACTGGATATTACCAGATACCCCGATGACCTTACGCGGTCATGCGTTCACCCGCGGCCAGGTCTTCGGTGCCATCATGGTAGGATTAGCAGTGGGTACGCTGATCAGCATTATCACGGAATATTATACCGCTATGGGCAAACGCCCGGTGAAATCCATTATCCGCCAATCGGCTACCGGGGCCGCCACTAATATCATTGGCGGTTTATCCGTAGGTATGGAATCTACTACCCTGCCTATCCTGGTATTGGCAGCCGGTATTGCCGGCTCCTTCTCTCTTGCAGGCCTCTACGGCGTAGCCATTGCAGCTGCCGGCATGATGGCAACCACCGCTATGCAATTGGCCATCGACGCTTTTGGACCTATTGCCGATAATGCAGGCGGTATCGCTGAAATGAGCGAGCTGCCAAAAGAAGTGAGAGAAAAAACAGATATACTGGATGCCGTAGGTAATACCACCGCCGCTACGGGTAAAGGTTTTGCCATTGCATCGGCGGCCTTAACCGCGCTGGCCCTGTTTGCCGCCTTTGTAGGAGTTGCCGGCATCCATGGTATTGATATCTATAAAGCCAATGTGCTCGCCGGATTATTTGTGGGAGGTATGATCCCTTTCCTCTTTTCCTCTCTCGCCATAGCCGCCGTGGGACGCGCCGCCATGGCCATGGTGGAAGAAGTACGCCGGCAATTCCGTGAAATACCCGGTATCATGGATGGTACCGGAAAACCGGAATATGATAAATGCGTAGCCATTTCCACGCAGGCCTCTATCCGTGAAATGATGCTGCCCGGCGCTATTGCCCTAATCTCTCCGCTACTAGTAGGCTTCCTGGCTGGCCCAGAAGTACTGGGCGGTTTCCTGGCCGGTGCTACTGTAAGCGGCGTATTAATGGGCCTCTTCCAGAACAATGCCGGCGGCGCTTGGGATAACGCCAAGAAATCGTTCGAAAAAGGCGTGGAAATTAACGGCGAAATCTATTATAAAAAATCTGAACCTCATAAAGCCTCTGTAACAGGCGATACTGTGGGCGATCCGTTTAAGGATACTTCCGGACCCTCAATGAACATTCTCATTAAATTGATGTCAATCGTATCATTGGTGATTGCTCCTACCCTTGCCCAATTATATCATACCAAAGATGCTATACCCGTAACTACCACTAAAACGGAAATAGTAAAACCTGCTGTTAAGCACGCTAACAAGAATGTGGCAGCTGTACTTAAGGAAGCACCAAAAAGATCTTAACCTACTTAATACATATACCCTTCAGGTATGGGTATTACAGCGAAAGATAAACACACTAAAAGCGCATGCCTTACATTTAAAATGTAGCGCATGCGCTTTCCAATTTCCCGAAAATTTGGCAATTAAAATATCCTGTTTATCTTTATACTGAAATATACAATATTACAGTATATCTTAACAAGAACTGTAATAATATTTATATTAATTAAAACAATCAGTCTTGGCAGGCTGTATTTATATCACCTAAAAAACAAAACCATGAAAGTAGCAATTATTGGTGCATCCGGATTTATTGGAGCAGCCATTTTAAAAGAAGCCCTCGACAGAGGCCATGAAGTAACGGCTATTGTCCGGCATCCGGAAAAGATAACTGTCACCCACTCCCACCTTATTGTGGAAAAAGGGGATGCCACCAATGAAGCCGAACTAACGTCCCTGCTGGCGGGTAGCGAAGCGGTGATCTTCTCCTATAAAGCAGATGATTCGGCTACCTTCCTGAAAGCTACACATGCCGTTATCAATGCTACCAAGAAAGCAGGGAATAAAAGGCTCCTGGTTGTAAGTGGCGCGGGCAGCCTGGAAATAGTTCCTGGTATACAACTGCTGGATACCCCCGAATTCCCGGAAGAATGGAAAGCCCTCGCTTCTGCTACCCGCGATTCATTTAATGTAATTAAAGAGGATAACGAGCTGAATTGGACCGTACTCAGCCCCGCTATGATGATCTTTCCTGGCGAACGTACTGGTAAATTCCGCCTGGGGAAAGACCAAATTGTATTTGACCATAACAAGGAAAGCAAAATTTCCAACGCCGACTACGCCGTGGCTTTAATCGATGAACTGGAACAACCTAAACATATCAAACAACGCTTCACATTGGCATATTAATAAAGTTCCAAAGCTTTCCTACCCTCTTATTTTCACCGGGCTAACTCCAAATTTCTTACGGAAAGCTGTGCTGAAATGCTGCGGGGAAGAATAACCCGCCTCATCGGCAATGATAGCCATCGGCAGCTTGCCTGCCAGGATAAGTTCCCGGGCCAGCTCCAGCCGGCAGTTGTTCAAATAGCCGAAAACAGTATTATCAAAAACAGCTTTAAAGCCAGATTTTAATTTAAATTCATTCAATCCCGCTTTCCGCGCTAACTGCCCCAGGCTCATCGGCTGCCGCAGATGTTGTACTAACAGGTCCCGCGCGAAATAAAGCTTTTCCACATCGCCAGCCGATAACTTGCCTCCCAACGTTATGGCAGCAAATTGCTCGCTTTCCATCTGTTCGCATTGCAGTGCCAGTAATTCTATCGCCTTCGACTGCAGAAATAATTTCTTTAAGCCTCCCTGGAAACGGCATTGCTTCACTTCTTCCATTACTATCCGCATACGGGGCGTGATCCGAGGATTGAATTTCGCCGCCAGGGCAGTTGTACGGTTACAGGCCACATTATTAGCCAACCCGTCTAATACCCGGCCATTATTATCGGCTAGCTCCAGGAAACGGGCCGTTGTAAAAGACATGCTAAAGAAATGTATGTCCCGCTGCTTTTTAACTGCAGCAGATTCTGAATCATTAGGACTAAATACCAGGTTGTGCTCCAGCGTAGTGAGCTTAAATTCATTGGAAATACCTTCCAAAGACGCGCTGATATCTCCCTGTTCCATGAACAACATAGACACACGCGGCTCTATATGATCCGCTTTAATATGTATATTTTCATATACGTTGGCCGTACAGCAGGCAATGCTCATCCCATCAAAATGATATTCCTGAACGCTGGCAGATCCGAAATCCTGATCTAATTGCTGGGTTTCTTCTATAATAGCCCTGGAATGAATCTTTGTATTATCGAATGGCCCCTCTTCAGCGAACAACACATGCCTGGCATCATTCGTTATTACTACACCCATAAAAAAATCCTTTTCATATAAGTGATAATCCCTTTCGTGTAACAGTTATATGGGATTACAGCAGCAAATTTGCACAAAAATATTCCGAATAATTAAAAAATTAAGCGCCCATGTTGGGAATATTCCGTACCAATATTACAACAGTTAAAGATAAAAACAACGTTATTGATGCCATTTCCACCCAATTTACCGTGAACGCCTGTAGTATAGATCTGGAAGACTGCGACAGAGTATTACGTATTGTAAGCCCACAGTCGCTCACAGAACAAACCATTATAGATTTCGTCACTAAACTGGGATTCACCTGCGTGGTATTAGAGTAGCTTTATGCTTTAGGATGGCTGTATCCCAACCCGGTACAGCGGCCCTTTTAATTTCATCATCAAAAAAAGCATACTTCTTTTGTTCGCAAAAAAAATAATTTATTCCAGTGGGGGTATGATATTTTTGCAGCGTCTTATATACATGCTATAAAATACAATAGCAATTACACTAAATTGGACCTACATGAAAACTAAGGCAACCATGTTGTTGTTGCTCCTGCTATGTATACTGGCCGGACAAACAACAACCGCACAGCAGCAACATTATACCGTTAGCGGCTATGTAAAAGATAAACAGAACGGAGAAAGCCTGGTGGGCATTTCCATCGGAAAAAGCGGCACCAGCCTGGGAACAGTAAGTAACCAATATGGCTTCTATTCCCTGACCTTACCAGCAGGAGAACATGAGTTGCAATTTTCCTATATGGGTTATGCAACCTATAAGACTACCATCAGCCTGAAAAAAAATATTACCCTAGACGTGAATATGGAAGCTACCAGCAGTCAGCTGAATGTAGTGACTATTAGCGGTCAAAAACAAGAGAAAAGCGTAAATACCCTGAATACCAGTATTAATAAACTGGATATTCAGCAAATGAAAAAGATGCCCACCTTTATGGGGGAAGTAGACGTGCTGCGGGCTATCCAAACCTTGCCGGGCGTTAATACAGTAGGTGAAGGTGCATCCGGCTTCAATGTACGTGGCGGCAACAGCGACGAAAACCTGATCCTGCTCGATGAAGCGCCAGTGTATAACTCTACCCACATGCTTGGTTTCTTCTCTGTATTCAATCCAGATGCCGTAAAAAGCCTCGACCTTATCAAAGGCGGCTTCCCGGCCGAATATGGCGGCCGTACTTCTTCTGTACTCGATATCCGTATGAAAGACGGCAATAACCAGAACTTTAATGTAAACGGCGGTATCAGTAATATTTTCAGCCGTTTGTCGGTAGAAGGGCCACTGGTAAAAGATAAATCTTCTTTTATCGTGGCTGCCAGAAGATCTTATATAGATGTGCTGATGAAACCCTTTGTAAAAGGTGATATGAAAGATACCAAACTTAATTTCTACGATATCACTGCGAAGGCTAACTATAAATTTGATAAGAATAACTCCCTGTTTGTAAGTGGTTACTTCGGTAGAGACGTATTCGGATTTGGAAAAGATGTGGACATGAACTGGGGCAACAGTACCGCTACCATCAGGTGGAACCACGTATTTACCAACCGCCTCTTCCTGAACCTCACCACCTACTACAGCAAATACGATTACCGCCTTAGCTTTAACAACGATTCTAAAAAACAGCCTGACGAAGCCAATCAAGGTTACGACTGGACCAGTAACATTATCAACTACGGGCTGAAACCTTCCTTCACTTACTATATTAATTCCGCCAATAGCCTGCACTTCGGCGTTCAAGGAATATATTATACTTTTAAACCAGGTACAGGTATAGGCACGGAAGGAGACGACCAACACGTTAAACAACTGAACGATCAACATGCACTGGAATCTGCTGTATATCTGGATCACGAATATAAACCCAGCAAAAAATTCGGCATACAATACGGAGGCCGCCTTTCTTCCTATCAATTAATCGGAAAAGGCACTGCCTATTTCTTCAATGATACCACACCTGGCATCCGTAAAACGCTGACTGGCACTAAAGAGTATGGCGCCAATGAACTGATAAAAGGCTACTACTATTTTGAACCCAGGATCAGCGCCCGTTACGCGTTCTCAGACGAACACGCAGTAAAATTGGCTTACAGCCGTACTACCCAGTTCATGCACCAACTGTCTAATACCGCTTCTCCTACACCACTGGATATCTGGACGCCCAGTACCAATAATATCAAACCAATGGTAGCAGATCAATACACAGCTGGCTATTTCTATAATTCACCCAACGACGCTTATGAATTGTCTGCCGAAGTGTTTTATAAGAAAACTGATAACCAGCTCGATTATATTGATAACGCTAACCTGCAGCTGAATCCGTTGATTGAAGCAGATCTGCTACCTTCACAAGGACGGGCTTATGGCCTGGAACTGTATGCTAAAAAAGATGTAGGCAGCACCACCGGCTGGATTAGCTATACTTTATCGCGCACCGAAAGGAAAACATCTGGCATTAGCCTGAACGAATGGTTCCTGAACCGCTACGACCGTACCCATAATCTGAACCTGGTGGTCACACACACCTTTACCAAACGCACTTCCTTATCGGCCAACTGGGTATTTGCCTCCGGCACACCAGGCACCTTTGCAGATAACCGCCTGGAATTCCAGGATTGGGACATTCCTTACAACAGTACCGATAAACGCAATAACTACCGTTTACCTGCCTATCATCGTCTCGACCTGTCCATGACACTGAAAGGCAAACAGCTCAAACGCTGGAAAGGAGAATGGGTATTTTCATTGTACAACGTATATGCGCGCAGAAATGCCTATACCATCTACTTCAAACAGGATGACGATAATCCTAACCAACGTGAAGCCATACGCCTCTCTATCATAGGCTCTATCATCCCGGGTATCACGTACAACTTTAAGTTTTAACCGTCCTAAACTCAAGATCAGATGAAAAAAATATTATTTTTCCTGTTAACCGCTGCCGTAGCCAGCTTAACAGCATGTGAAGACAAGATCAACCTGGACATTGCAAAGGGCATCTCCTATCCGGTATTGGACGCGTGGATCACTACGGAAACAGGAGTACAAAAAATAAGGTTCACCATGTCGGTGCCATATACCGACAATAGCCCGGCGCCTATTATCAACGATGCCCAGATCACATTAACAGACCTCAACACCGGCGATAATTACCCATTCTTGTTTAAAGACAATATGTATACTTACGATGCTACCAACAAGGCCATCGGTATAGTAGGACATAACTATAAACTGCATATTGAGTTTAGGGGTGAAACATTCGATGCATACGACAGCATCAAAAGAGTACCTGAAATAGACTCTATTACATATGAATATAAAACCAAAGAACAAGCTATTAGTGGTAAAGCGGGCTACTATGCCACTTTTCATGCAAAAGACCTGAAAGACGCTACCGACTACTACTGGATACGTTCTTACCGGAATGATACCCTCAAAAGACTGAAAGACAACTTCTCTATTGATGGCTCCTACGACGAAGGCGTATCTGACGGCGGTACTTTCATTTTGCCAATTGCCCAAAACATTACTGATTACAACAAGCCCTTCCAGGCCAATGAAAAAGTAATTGTCCGGCTTTCCTCCCTTTCCCACCCTAGCTACGATTTTCTTACCCAGGTAGACAACCAGGTAAATGCCGGCGGTTTGTTTGCCAAAGTATTGGAAAACGTGAAGAGCAACGTCAATAATTCTACCCCTAGCGGTAAAATAAAAATATTAGGATGGTTCGGTACCTCTGCAGTAAGCAGGGCAGAACAAAGCTTTAAGTAGTTATAATAAATACGGCCCTTCGGCCACCCAGGAAAAAGAGGTTGTCTTCGTTTAGTAGAAGACAACCTTTTTTTATCTCAGCCTGTCCCTTTGTTTCCCATGTTCTTTGCCCCATCTATACCCTCCAGTTTCACCGGAAATTCGTTAACTTCCATAATAGAAAGCTACAACGATATGCATCCCAACCTCATTCTATATGCCATTCCCGAATTTGTGTTGCTGATACTGCTGGAAATCGTTTTTACGACCCTCAACAAGCAATCCTCCTACGAGCCTAAAGATGCACTTAGCAGCATTGCTATGGGACTTGGCAATGTGATCATAGGTATCTTTACCAAAGTGGTGGTTTTCGGTTGTTATATATTCCTGTATCAGCACCAGCTTTTTACTTTTGAGGTTAGCTGGTGGGCATGGTTATTATGTTTTTTTGCAGATGATTTCAGTTATTACTGGTTCCACCGGGCAAGTCATACGGTACGCTTTTTCTGGGCCTCCCATGTAGTGCACCATTCTTCCGAAAAATATAACCTCGCTACTGCTTTACGCCAAAACTGGACCGGTAATTTAACCGGCACTTTTTTATTCTGGGGATGGATGCCTTTACTGGGATTCCACCCCGAAATGGTGATGAGCATGCAGGCCATTAGCCTGATATACCAATTCTGGATACATACAGAAGTAATCAGGCACTTGCCTGCACCGGTAGAATATATTTTCAATACGCCTTCCCACCACCGGGTGCACCACGGATCAGACATCGATTATCTGGATCGCAACCATGCAGGAGTACTGATCATCTGGGACCGGCTGTTTGGTACATTTACAGCAGAAAAACAACGGCCTGTATATGGCCTTACTAAAAATATCCATACTTATCATCCTTTTCGTATAGCCACACATGAATGGTTGGCAATATGGCAAGACATACGGCATGCCCGCTCCCTGCGGGAAGCCCTCCATTACATTTTTGATGCGCCGGGATGGAGCCCAGATGGAAGCAGGAAAACAACACAGCAGTTGAGACAGCAACAGGCAGAGCAGTTACGCAATCACTAAGTCTCTATGTATCAGCTGTAGGATATAGCATACTCAGTGTACAATAGAAAAAAAACGTTTTTTATTTTGCATTTACGAAAACTATCGTACATTTGTTTACGAAGGTATTCGTACAATAATCACCCTTTTAAATAATTGCTTTGAAACCACTCCGTCCAACCGAAAGTGAATTAGAAATTTTAAGCGTACTATGGGAAAAAGGGCCCAGCACCGTTCGTGAGGTACATGATATCTTATCCCAAACGAAAGATGCCGGCTATACTACTACACTTAAACTAATGCAGATTATGCATGAAAAAGAGCTGTTGCAGCGCGATACCAGCAGCAAAACACATGTATATACTGCAGCTATTTCACAACAGAAGACCCAGCAGCAACTGGTTAATAAGATGATAGATACCGTATTTGGCGGTTCTGCGTCTCAACTGGTGATGCAGGCCTTGGGCCATCATCAATCATCGGCAGAAGAATTGGATCAGATCAGGCAATACTTATCAGCCATAGAAAAACAACAAAAGGAAACAAGGTAAACTCAAATACCCATGTATTTATTACTTATTACAAGCGATATAGTACGCGCATTGGGATGGACTATTCTCCATTCAATGTGGCAGGCATTTCTAATTTTCGCCTGCTTACGGATAGTATTAAAATTATGGCCAGATGCGAGCGCCCGGATCAAATATAACCTGGCCCTTCTTTCCCTCTCCGGCATTTTTACGTGGTTCCTTATTACCCTGTGCGTGCACCTGCAAAGGCTTCAGGAGATAAGCGCCGCAGCCTTACAGTTAAAAGGCGCTGCAGCTCTTACCCAGCCGGTTCCCTTTATGGCGGTATATCATAACCAGGAGCCACTAGTATGGATGTTTCCTGGCCTGGAAAACTATTTCCCTATACTGGTTACCTGTTACGTGGCCGGTATGGCGGGAATGACCCTCAAATTATTATCAGATCTTTTCCAGTTACACCAGATACGTACTACGCAAACAATGGCTATGGGCTCCGAATGGGATAAGCATCTAAATAAGCTGATTGCGCAACTGCGCATTCCCCGCAAAGTGAAGTTGCTGATCTCCCGACAGGTGCAGGTACCTGTGATGCTGGGTTTTTTAAAACCAATCATCCTCTTGCCAGTAGCTATGGTAAACAACCTTACAGAAGATCAGCTGGAAGCTGTTTTACTGCACGAACTGGCACACATCAAACGCAATGATTATCTGTTGAATATCTTCCAATCCATTGTTGAAACCATACTATTCTTCAATCCCTTTGTATGGTGGATCTCCAAAACCCTTCGCATAGAAAGGGAACATTGCTGCGACGACCTGGTAATAGCCAATACAGCACAACCGCTGCAATACGCGCATGCGCTGGTGGCGCTGGAAGAATACCGGCTCACGGCTAACAGACTTACCATGGCTGCCGCAAACAGCAAACAACATCTGTTTCACCGCATTAAACGAATCATGGAAATGAAAACAAAACATCTTAACTATAGTCAGAAATTTTTAGCTGTATTAATCATTATTACTGGTTTAGCCTCCATTGCCTGGTTTAATCCGGTTAAAGGAAATGGCAATGATGCAGCGCAAATAAAATTCCAGGAGAAAAATCCTGTTACCAATGCGGCTCCTGTAAAAAACCATTCCATCAACCAGGTATTCCGGGAGCGTTTAAACGCCATCAGCGGAGATACTATTCTCCCCGTGCCAGCCGGCACACCTGCTGAACCATCCATTCCAGCTCCTCCTCCGGCACCACCTATTCCGGTTGATCCACTACCAAGTCCTCCAACACCACCTGCCCCTCCTTCTGCGCCATTAATGGATGTAAATGTGCACACACACCAGTTGATCAATCAGCCTTACAAACAAGTAACCTTAACCACTAAAAACCGGGAGCGTCAGATAGTAGCCAATGATATTGTCAACAAAGAAGAGATCAGGAAGCAGATCCGTGAAGCCCAGAAAGGTGTACAGGAAGCAATGAAGCAATTAAAAGACCTGAACATGAAAAAAATGCAGGTCGAAATCGATGAAGCTATTCAAAACATTAACTGGGAAGACGTAAAAGCAGATGCTCAAAAAAACTATGTATCTAGCGCAGAAGCCGTAAAAAATATCAATTGGGATAAGATCATCTACCAAGCCCAGGAAAATGCAGCAAATACATTAAAAAACATCAATTTTGCCGCTATCAATAATAACCTGAACATGGCACTGCAGAAAACCTACAGCAACATGGATGAGGTAAATACACTGACAGTAGAAAACATTCAAAAAAGTAAAGAAGCGGCACGTAAAGCCCGGGAAACTATTCTCGCTGTAGCCGCTCAAACCAGGGAAGCCGCTGCTAAAGCCAGAGAACCATTTAACCGGGAAGCTTTTAACGCCGACAATGCTCAAAGGGAAGCAGATAGAGCAAATAGAGAAGCAGATAGAGAGGCCAATAGAACAAGCAGAGAAGTAGAAAGAGCGAAAAGAGAGGTCATGAGAAATGATGAAAGAGCGCGTATAAAAGCGGAAAGAGAAGAGGAAAAGGCGAAAAGAGAAGAGGAAAAAGCCCATGGCGTTGCCTCCAACTACCGTGAAATGATCAACAAAATGGCTGCCGACCACTTGTTAGATCCTGACAAAGGGTACCAGATAGAAAAAAACGATAATGGGCTATACATCAATGGTGTAAAACAAAGTAATGAGGTAACTGATAAATACGGTAAATACCTACCAGCCAAACAAATGAAGCTACAAGGCTCACCCAACCGTTTCCTTATAAATACTACGAATTAAGCATCACTGCCATCCGTTTACATCATATTTACCTACCATTACCGTTCATACGGTAATGGTATTTTTATTATAAGGTTCTCTTATCTTTAGATTAATATTATAAACATATGAAAGTATTTTGTTTTACACTTGCCATGCTTACTACCTGTTGCGTATATGCACAAGAAAAAAACATGGTGATCAACAACCTGGTACAGGGAAAGATTAACGCCGCTACACCAGTAAAAAACCAGGGCTTCACTGGCACCTGCTGGTCTTTTTCATCTACCTCCATGGTAGAATCCGAATGTTTACGTAAAGGGTTGCCAGAACTAGACTTGTCTGAGATGTTCACCGTTCGTAACACGTATATTGAGAAAGCCAAAAATTACGTGCATCGCCAGGGGTTTACCCGTTTTGATGAGGGAGGCCTCGGACACGATGTAATCCGCGCCATTGCTAATTATGGTATAGAACCAGAAAGCGTGTACAGTGGTTTAAAAGACAATACTACCGTGTATAACCATAGCGCTATGGTAAGCACCATGAAAAAATACCTGGATAGCATTATTAAAGTTTCGCCTGTACCTGATAACTGGCTGACCGAATTTACCGGCATCCTGGATGAATACATGGGCAAGCCCCCTGCTACTTTTGAATATAACGGAAAAACATATACTCCGCAATCCTTCGCAAAAGAAGTGGTGAAATTCAATGCCAGCGATTATGTGTTCCTGACATCCTTTACCCATCACCCTTTTTACGAACCCTTTATTGTAGAAGTACCCGACAACTTCTCAAACGGTGCTTACTATAATGTACCCCTGAAGGAATTGACTGGCATCGCAGCAACGGCACTACAAAAAGGCTATACCGTATTATGGGATGCCGATGTTTCCAACAAAGGCTTTGCCGCAGACAAAGGATATGCTTTGCTGACTAGCGAAAACCTTCCTTTCAACCGGGATAGCATTAATCCTGAAATGGCAGAACCCACTTATACCCAGGATTCACGGCAACAACTATACGAAGAGCTGGTTACCCAGGACGATCACCTTATGCACATTACCGGTATCGAGAAAACACCTAACGGAAAAACATTCTTTCTGGTAAAAAATTCCTGGGGTAAAAAATCCGGTCCTTTTGGTGGCTATATAAACGTATCTGAATCTTACTTCGCAGTAAATACTATTACTATTGTAGTCCCTAAAGCCGCTTTAGATAAGGCCTTGCTTAAAAAATACGCCATCAACTAATTGAGATCAAGAAAACTGCCCGCTAATCACAACGCAGTGTAAAGCAAGCCAGTACTCATAGAAGGCATCTTCCCTTTACGACAACAGCGCAAAGAAATTACTATGGTTGTATTCAGTTGCAACGCACCGTAAATTTCTTTGCGCCGGTTGTCTTACCAGTCACGGATAACTTTGTCTGCGATTGATTGGCATAGGTAACCGAACACCTGCTATTACCGGACCTGTAAGGGATTTATAAATAAAGGATAGTAAACCCTTGTATGTTTTGTACTTCTCCGGAAGTTATTTCCACTTCTTTTACTGCCGCCAGTGCAGGGCCTGATTTACACCAGGCAATAAAATCTTCTATCACTTTCTCTGGCGCTTCTGCCAGAATCCATACACTGCCATCCAGCAAATTTTTTACTTGTCCTTGCACCTGCATAGAATCAGCTACCCGCTTGGCGCTAGCCCTGAATCCTATTCCCTGCACACGGCCTTTCACAATAATTTCCTTATGTACAATAGTACTGGTTGCCATAAATTAAAGACAATTAATGCGTTTATTATTCCTTTCACGGATGGCACTAATAAAGTACCGCCTCAAAAACAATTCAATTTCCCTAAAGATACAAACAACCCCAAACTTATGGCAATCAGGTAGGATATAGTTATCCTACGCACAACTACAGCAACAGCTTGTAAAGCCACTACTATACAGCTGAGATATGAAATCAAGGGATATTCACAAACACATTATATCGTCATTCGATTTAAGCATATACAACCACATGCTGTCATGATCAGTAGCACATGCCATCAATATTTATCTGAGCCAGGAATTACCGGATGGTAGATTCGCAGCACCATATGAAGCTGGTTCAACAACGAATCTAATAACTACTGCATCTACAGCTACCATCAAAAATGACGGCGGAAAACTGCAGTAGCAACAGTTGAAAGGATGGTTAACAAGGGAAACAAACACTGATGAATAGGCGAATAGGGGGATAAACAATAAGGGGATAACAAATTATTATATCCGTTCCATCTTCATCAATCCTGCGAATCTACCATCCGGTAATTCCTGCATCAGATAGTTATGTAAGTTGAAATTATGCAGCGTAATTAAATAAGGAACCTACCAGGTGTTCAATATCTCCAAACACAAAGTCTTTTACCCGTTGATATTTACCACCAATAGCAGGACGCTTTAATAAACTAAAACAATGGCAATTAAAGCTGCGTACAAAAAACTGTTGCGCCAGCAATGGCATCAGCATATTTACTTCCGCATCCTGTACCGCCCTCGCCAGTATAATATGCGGCTTAAATGCCTGCGGCTTCAATTCGAAGGCTTTCATGATACTGGTGTGCAGATCCATTAACGGCTTAGGGTTCGCTACATTAATAAAAATACTGTTATGGCCGCCCGCATGCCTGTAAGCATCCATTTTAGCAGTGTACACCGTAAAACCAGCCTGCTTAAGCGCTACCTCTTCCAGCATAGCGATAAAATCTTCCTGATAACGCTCAGGAAAGGCCGACCGGAATAACGCCACATGCACTGGGGCAGCAGACAATGTATGATCTGCTAATTCAGCTGCTACGAACTGCCGGATACGGGTTACATCCTTCGCTACAGCAGCATCTGGATTTACCACCAGCAAATAATCAAATACCTCTTCTGAAATTTCATAATTCGTATTCATAACCTGATATTTTAAACTTTCCTGTTAGAATGACAATACGAATATACAACCTTTTTTCGGAAATACTAATTTTTTTAGCATTTTATACTAAAAAAATACGCAGTTTTACTAACTACGTATTTTTCAACGGCTTATGATAATTTCTGAATAATAGATACGAAATCTGCCGCTACCAGGGAAGCACCGCCAATCAGGCCGCCATCTACGTCTGGGCAGGCAAACAATTCTGCTGCATTACCTGGTTTAGCGCTACCGCCATATAAAATAGGGGTACGCAAAGCCGCTTCTTTACCAAATTTATTAGCAATCTGGGATCTGATAAACGCATGCATATCCTGCGCTTGTGCAGAACTGGCAGTAAGTCCGGTGCCAATAGCCCAGATAGGTTCATAGGCAATTACCACATTTTTCAGTTGCTCTTCAGTAAGATGATACAAACTTTCTTCCAATTGTTTGGCTACAAATTCGTTCTGCGTTTCTGCCTGCCTTATACTCAGCGGCTCTCCGCAACAGAAAATAGGTTTCAATCCAAATGCCAGTGCCTCGTCAATTTTCTTTGCCAGCATTTCGTTGCTTTCCTGGAAATATTCCCTTCTTTCAGAGTGACCCAGAATAACGTAATCCACACCTATTGATTGCAGCATTTCTGCAGATACCTCGCCAGTGTAAGCACCTGATTTCTCACTGTAGCAATTCTGCGCAGCTACATAAAAGCCGGGATAATTTTTCAGCAACGCCTTTGCTTTTTGCAGATAAGGAAAAGGGGTGGCCACCACCACTTCCTGTCCTTCCTCCAATTTCAATCCTGCTTGCAAAATGTCGTTGATCAACTGCTCACCCTGTGCCAGCGTAAGATTCATTTTCCAGTTTCCTGCAACAATTTTCTTTCTCATACTGTGATATTAAGTTTTAAGGTCTTGCTGATTAATTAATTCATATACCGAGGTCAACATCCTCCTATCGGCTTCCGATAACTCCACTCCTTTCAGGCCCATCCAATTGCCGGCATCCCGCAAGGCTTCCAACAAACGGTAGGCACCATCTGTACCCCAACTGAAAGAGGGTACAAATTTGGGCGGGAAATGCCCTCCCAGCACATTACAGGATACCCCAATGACAGTACCGGTATTGATCATCGTATTAATACCACAACGGCTGTAATCCCCCATCAGCACCCCACATTTAAATCCTGCCGAAACGGCCTCTCCACGGGATTCCAGCCATACTTTTACGGTAGATACATTGTTTTTGAGGTTGGAACAGGAAGTATTAGCCCCCAGGTTACACCATTCTCCGATCACAGCATCCCCCAGGTAACCATCGTGTCCTTTATTGGAATAACCGAACATCACACTGTTCTTGATCTCTCCGCCACCAGTGCAATAAGGCCCCAGTGTGGTAGCCCCATATATCCGGGTACCCATCTTTAATACCGCCCCTTCCCCCATCGCAAAAGGCCCTCTTATCAGCGAACCTTCCATCACCTGCGCGTTTCTCCCAATATAAATAGGGCCTGTGGCTGCGTTCAGCACGCTGAATTCCACTGTAGCACCCGGCTCCAGGAAAATGTCCGCAGCATTGATGAATTGATTGGTAGATGATAAAGGAGCAGATGTTCTACCCTCTGTTAACAACTTAAAATCCGCCCGCAAGGCTTTGTCGTTGAGCGCAAAGATATCCCAAGGCTTATAAATTCCTAGTACTTCCCCAGGATAATTTTTACGGTCGCCCGGCTTTAATAAAGGTACTTCCTGTGCAAATACTGCTTTGGCAAGCAACTGATGATTGTAGTATAGCTCCTGATCTGGCTCTAATGCAACAACCGCCGCTACTAACCCGGCATCTGGCAATATATTGCCATTAATTAATATGTTAACAGTATGGCTGTTTACTTCACGGAAGGGATATTTTTCCTGAAGATGCGGTACGGTGAAATGACTAACGCCTGTTCCTAACCAATGCTCCCATTTCTCCTGTATGGTAAGTATACCTACCCTACAAGCTGCAATAGGTCTTGTATGTGTAAAGGGGTACAACAATTCACGTACGGGCGTGTCAATAAGTATGTAATTACGCTCCATAAGGGGCTAAAATAAAAAATCCCATCGATAAGCCGATGGGATTTCTCCAAAATATTTTAAAAAGCAATTATGCTTTCTTAGCGTAACGTTTGTTAAATTTATCAATACGTCCTGCAGTATCCACCAATACATTCTTACCAGTATAGAATGGATGAGAAGTATTGGAAATTTCCAACTTAATCAACGGATACTCATTACCATCTTCCCACTTTGCAGTTTCTTTGGAAGGAGCAGTAGAGCGGCTTAAAAAGCTCACACCGTTTGACATATCTTTAAATATCACAAATCTGTAACTTTCTGGATGGATTCCCTGTTTCATATCAAAATTTTGTAAATACAGGGTGCAAAGTTAACTAAATTTCTTTAACACCCAAAGATAATTCTTAAAAAATCAAGATTTCATATTAATATACTGTAAAGGTATACCTAAATTGGCTTCCTTGCACTTTTGTATTACTTCCTGCAAGTCATCTATTTTTTTACCGGTTACCCTTACAATATCGTCCATAATAGCTACTTGCACCTTTAAACCAGCATCCTTGATCAATTTCACTATTTTCTTAGCATCTTCCTGCTTAATACCATTTCTAACCGGTATATCTTTTTTAAACACCTTTCCGCTCTGATAAGGCTCTTTGCTCAGGTCATAAATAGTGGCGTCCAGCCCCTGACGCATACTGCGACTTACCAATACGTCCAATACCTGGCCTAGTTTCATGTCGCTCTCTACGGCTACGTTCAGTTCCAACTCCTTTTTATTGAGTTCAATTTCTACCGGCGACCCCTTGAAATCAAACCTGTTGGTAATCTCTTTCTTTACCGTATTAACGGCGTTATCCAATGTCTGTAAATCTACTTTGCTAACAATATCAAAGGACGGCATAACAATTAAATTTATATTAGAGGGACAAATATAAAAAAGAAAAAGCAGGTAGAGAACTACCTGCGCTCGCATACTCTAAATCTAACTTGTTATTTATTGCTTATATCTTCATTAACTTTCCCATACCCGCTACCGCTTTGGTAATGGCCGGCTCACCTTTGTACTTCACCTGCCCCATCCCGGAAATGCTTACGTTCAGCTTCTTCTGCGCATAAACGTCGACCGTACCCGTACCGGAAATACCTATCTTCACCTCATCTGTGCTCAGGTCTAAAGCAGCAATGTCTGCTGCGCCGGAAATACCATAATCTGCTGCTATGGCACTCCCTTTCAATTTAATATTGCTGGCCCCGGAAACGGCTACCTTTAATTGCTGTGCCTGAATATCCAAATTGGCGTCTGCTGCCCCGCTGAAACGGAGTTGTATACGGTTGCTGGTAAGCTTACCCTTGCTGGTAAAACCACCGGCGCCACTGGCCGACAAGAGGTCTACCTCTTTCATGGTAACATACACTGTAATAGGTTTAGTGTTCTGAACCTGATACCCCTTTTTGGTATGTAACTCCAGCTCATCTCCGGAAATATCTGCTAATAGGTAAGGTAACAGGTTTTCTTCTGCTTCGATCCGGATGCTATGCGCGCTGCCTTGCTCAATGATCACTTTAAATACCCCGGAAGTAGCGATATTCTTAAAGGCACCGGTAACAGGTCTGGCTTCTTCTTTTATCATACCATTTCCTTTTATTCTCTCTTCCCATTTAAATACCTTGAAAGAACACAAGATCCCTATTGCCAATAACAGCACCGGTAATAAAAGGACAGCATTTTTGTTTGTTTTCATAGTATATCTTTTTATAAAAGCTTTATTGAAAAGGTTATAGAATAGCGTCATTAATGTTTGGTGTATATTAATCCGTCAATAAGTATCCAGTTTAACATCACTATTGGTACCACGGATTTTTATATAAGGAGCAGATTCACTCCCTCCCCCTGCCAATGCACTGTAATTAAGTATTGAATTCTTTTTGTTAGAGATGATATTCCGCAACTCCAACCCTCCTGTACCCAGGCTTCCATACACCAGATCGGCGGAAATGGATAAAGGCTGCCGGTGCGAAAAATTCATTCTAAGATCAGAGTAGGTCATTTGGAAATCGGCCTGTTTAAAACCGCTGCCTGTCTTATCGATCCTAATGTCGCCGTAAGTGATGCTGATACTCGCACTTTGCAGCAGCTCCCCCAAGCGTATATCCGAATATGCGCTTCGCCCATTTACCAGGTCGGCCTGGTCTATTCTATAATCATCATAATTGGAAACGATCTTTAAACTACCCACTTTGCCAATCACATATTCGCTATAATTGGAAGACACGTCCAGTCCGCCCAACTGTTCGCCGCGGAGGGTGGAATAATTGCCATTCACGGTTACCTGCTTGGCTTTGCCGATCTTTCCCTTATCACAATAATTGATCTTTAAGCTGAGGTCTGCCGCCTCCCGGATATCGAACGTGCAATAATTCAGCTGCAACGTGGCAGGGAAAGAGAACTTGTCTGCGATCACATCTCCAAACTGATTATCTACCAATATTTTCTGCAAGCTTTGCGGGAGATAAATATCATAATCAATGTTCACATAATCCTTTGAATCTATTTTGTCACCCCAAGAAAACCAACCGGAACCTGCTTTAGATGGGTTGTAGATACTACGCAGTACTACGGAAGTATTGCTGTTCTGTTCTGTAATAATATCCACCAGGTCGGCAACCGATTGTGCCTGTGCGTCACTTTTTCCGAAACCGGTAATCGTGATAGTAGCTTTGATCAGGTTCTTATTCCAGGCATGGAAAATGACCTTACCGTATTTATTAAACAGGCTGAACGTCGCGTTATCATTTACTGTGAATTCTTTAATAATCGTTTTCTTAACTGTTGCAGCTCCATTATGCGCCTGTGCCAATAACGGCAGGAATAGCAACAACAAACATTTAAATCTCCGCTTCATATTGTTTTTTTGTGTGACCGGGTGTAACATGTTTATCTTGCAATTCTTCCAAAATTTTATCCAGCAAGTCCAGTTTTAATTGGTAATAACGAATCATGGCAGCCCGTATCCTTTCGTTGCCCGGGTTACTTTTCAATTCTTTTTCCAGGGATTTGTAGGTATCGTTGCGAAGTGCCAATTCCTTTCTCGCTGCGCTGTCGAGTCCTAATTCACTGGTAGAATAAGCATTAATCAACTGCAGTTTTTCGTTTATACGGGAAGTATAGTATACGCCAGCCTCTTGTATATCTGGTGCTATTACGCTCAGCCCCTGCTGGTGATGCCGGCGCTGCGACAAATAATATAAACCACCTGCATTGATTAGTAATGCTGCTATTATCGCTACTTTAAACCAATTTTTCTGTACCAGTTGTACAACCCTTCCTTTCCGGTTACTTGTCAGCTCTCTCTCCATCGCCTCCCACACCTTTGTTGAAGGCCCAGGAATCTCAAATTCATCCCGGTGCTGATGGATAAACCTTTCAAAATTGTCTGGCATCAACGAATTACATTTTGTTGTTTTACAATCTGTCTTACTTTTTCTTTTGCCCGCATATACTGCGTTTTCACGGTAGATTCGGTAATGCCCAGCATTTCGGCTATTTCCCGGTGAGAATACTCTTCAAAAAGATAGAGATTCAATACCGTACGATAACCATTTGGCAAAACTGCAATGGCAGATTTCACAGCACTAACCGTCCAGCTAAACTGGGCTTCATCAATGCTGTCTTCTACAGCCACTTCTACTTCCTCTACATCTTCAAAATACACTTTCTTTTTTCGCAGCGTATCAAGGCAATGATTCACTACAATCCGCTTAATCCAGGCACTCAGACTGCTATCACGCTCTAATTTGTGAATATTCCGGTGTACCTGGATAAAGGCTTCCTGTAAAGTGTCTTCTGCATCACTCACATTATTAGTCATCCGCAAACAAATATTATACATGGCAGCAGCATAGGCATCATACAATTCACGGAATGCACGAACATCCCCCTTCTTGCAGCGGTCTACTACATATTCTGCTATTTGCGTCTGATTCAAGTTAGTTGCTGATGCTTTCATTATAAAGACAGTAATTGTAAAAAAGGTTGCACGTTCGTTGTCAGTATTTTCCAGCTTAATGTCACTATAGCCAATGAGCGAAAATTCGATTCTATATTATCTAATTAATTATTAATATTTTATATAGATATATTACATCAATATAATAGGGAGTTTTTTTCAAAATTATGATCAACAGGGGGCCCTACGACTTAAAATTTGACCAAAAGACGGTTTTATGTGATAAAACCATTGCTTTTTTATTCAGCCGTTACTATTGGGTTAGCTCTCCTAATTGCCACTCTTCACACGATTCTGTTCGTCTTCTAATCCACTGGTACGTTTACGAGCGGCTTTTATATCGGCGTTACCGAAGCGGTAGTTAAACGTAAGGCGTATCTGCTGCGCATCCCATTTACTGGATACGGAGCTATATCTGTCGCCGTTTTCGAAAGTACCACGGAAGTAATTGGTTTTAAATACATCGCTGATATTAAGTTTCACGGCACCTTTCCCTTTCAGTACCTTCTGCTGTACGCCCAGATCCAGGCTGCACATAGATTTCATTTTCCATAACCCTTCTTCTGTTACCTGCGGAGAGCTATAGAAGAAAGTAGCTTCTGCACTCAAGTCTTTGGTGAGTGTAAAAGTTTGTTGTGTACGGCCAAAGAAAGCAGCAGAAGAAAGGTCCATCGGATTATTGTTTACAACAGTGCTGTACTTTCCGTATGCAACCGTTAGCGTGCTAAAGCTCATCCACCATTTGGTGATAGGCACAGGAGCAGAAATGCTCAGGTTGAAATTATCTGCACTGGCCACATTCAGGTATTTATGGCGAACAATGGAAGTATCCCCGGTAGAAGGGTCCACATCTGCCTCCAATATTTTGGTCATCATATCTTTGGTATGGGCATATCCGAAAGAGGTAACCAGAAATTCTTTAAAGGTATTTGTGATCTCAAAATTGTTGGAATACTGCGGACGGAGGTAAGGATTACCGGCTGCCTTTGTATACCTGTCCAGGTAAAACTCGAAAGGATTCAGGTCCTCATAGCTCGGACGCTGGATGCGATGGCTGTAAGTGAATCCCAGGGTATTGTTTTTATTCAGCTTGTAAGTAAGTGCAGCGCTAGGGAACAGGTTAAAATAAGTAGAATCATTATTGCTCTTTTGCTGTTGCTGATCTTTGGTAAAAGTAGAATTACCGGAGATATGGGTTTGTTCTCCGCGTAAACCTACCTGTACAAACAGTTGTTTGTATTGTTTATTAAAATTGATATAGGCTGCATTGATGTTTTCTTTATAAATGAAGTGGTTGGAACGATTTTCATCGGCCAGCCAGCTACCACCGCGGAGCGAGTCGAAACGGGCGTTGTTATCTGTAGTCACAAAGCTTACTTTAGCGCCAATTTCCATTTTGCCAAGATTGCTCAAAGGCTGTACATAATCGATCTTCGCCGTTTTGATCTCAATATTGGAAGGCTGGTTACTGCGGGAAGTATCACTGCTTAGGAAAGCTTTTCCAATGCCATCTATAGATAGTGCGGTGATGTTGGCGTATTGCCTGTTGGTATTACGCGCATAATCCAGATCTACATTCAATTCCTTGCCGGTAGAATCCAGTATACCACGATAGTTAAGGTTATAAGCTCCTCTTTTCCACTTGTTATACATCAGGGAATTGGTATTCAATATGGAGTCCAGCTGGCCAACACGGCCAACATGGGTAGTAGCGTAACTGAATCTATCCTGGTTCCTCATAGCTATATCCGCCATTACGCCAATGGTATTGTTTTTATTGATGAAATAATCTACGCCTATTTTACCCCCCTGATATCTGGATTTATTACGCTGGCTATTTGTTTGGTCGTATATATTGGTAAAGCCGTTTTCAGGAACAGTACGGTAAAGACCCAGGTACTGCTGCTGATCGCGGTTACTGTAGTTATAAGAACCATACATGTTGAAGTTGGCATTCCGGTGATTCAAATTCACCCCGGTATTCCAACGGGGACGTATACCATAGGCGCCACCCAGGGTAAAGTTGCCATTAGTACCGAAATTGATGTTCTTTTTCAGTTTAAGGTTAATGATTCCCGCGTTGCCGGCTGCATCATATTTGGCGGAAGGGTTCGCGATCAGTTCAATCTGCTCGAGGTTAGAAGCCGGCATACTTTTCAGCAGCTCTACAACGTCCTGGGAACTCATATTGGTTGGTTTGCCATCTATCATAATAACTACCCCACCTTTTCCTTTCATGGAAATGTTACCATCTTTGTCTACGGTAATAGTGGGGGATTTTTCGAGTACTTCCATTGCAGAGCCGCCGGAAGTTGTAATGCTGCTCTCTACGTTTACTACCATTTTTTCGGCTTTCTGTTCTATAAACGGTTTGCGGGCAGTTACATCTACTCCTTTCAGGGCTTTAGAAACGGCTGCGAGCATAATTACCGGAAGCGTTACATTAGCTTCTTTCACTTCAAATGCAGGGCCGTAGCTTTTGTTCATCCCCATGGCTACCGCCGCTATCAGGTATTTACCTTGCTTTACCTGCTCAAATTCATATTTACCATTGATATCGGCGATAGTTCCCTTTACCAGGGAAGAATCTTTTGCTTTTAATAAGGTTACGGTGGCTAACTCTACGGGTTTATTTCCTGCCTGGTTCACCTGACCTTTTACAACAGGCGCTTGCTGGGCTATTGCGGTGAAGGAGGTAACTAATAGTATATTTACTATGAGGGCTAACATTTTCATATTTAATTTTATACACATACAGAGGGCGATTTAGAGAGATATTTGATTTTAGGTGATTACTTATCTAGAACCTTAGTTTATATACTACAGTAGATAAACTACTACGATGCAAAAGTAGGTATCATGTATTGCATAGTACACTAGATTACACCAACGGTAAAAATAAAGTATGAGCGGTAAAAATTTACCACAAGGGTGAATAAGAAATCACTATAAGCCTTGTGAACGACTTAAAGACGACTGACTACGATAAAAGTTTCAAAGCGAAAGCAGCTATTTTATAAAGGCAGATGGGGTATAAATGGATAGGTTTGATAAGCACCATTTTAATAAGAAGAGACTTCTTTAGGAATAAACGGAGGGATTATGCGTATCTTAATTCAGGCGTTCATCTATTTTCCGGTAAGTAGGTTTACGGCGGAGTTGATGATACACCTGCATCATTACTACAAAAAGAGTAATGCATAATAGTAAGAGGGTCATCAATAAAAGGCTACGGAAGGCCAATAATAAGCGTGCAGGGGAAAACCAACTGGCCACACTTCTGGAATCTTCTGCCGCCCAGTTGGCCAAGGGATCTGTATTAGGGTTAAAATCTGCGTAAGTGTTCCCATTGGTGAAATGTGTAGCAGCAATAATCATTTGCAACTGCTTTCTGATTTGCTGCATTTCTGTTACTTTACCAATCGCCGTAAAACAAATGGCTCCCCGCCTGCCCAACAACCGTATTTCATAATTAAGTACCGGCGGGAGGTTATTTTCAAATCTCAGTACCCTTCCCCAATGCAGTAGATGATTTCTTTTATCAAAAAAGGGAGGAAAAGCCCAGTACATTCCGGTAATAATACCGGCCCCCTTCTGGCGGCGCAATACATTTTGATACCGCAAAGCATCTTCCATGTCAAGCAATAACTTGTTGTAATTTATTTTAGTGGCTACCTGTTCTTCCAGATGCCCGGAAGGCTCAAAGGTGATCACAATCCCTCTGAAGTTTTTATCCATAGGCCCCATCCGTTCGGGGAGCAGCATCCCCCTGGTATTCGAATCTTCAGGATTACTCCATAAATGTTCCACCAAAACACGGGTTTGACTGGCGTCCAGCAAACGGTAACCTGCCGGCACATTTAATATAATGCCATTACCCAGATCCTGAATACCAGCTTTATAAGAAAATGTAGCAGCAATAATGTCTGATGAATCTAGCTTGTCGTATCTACAAAGACTATCTTCCCTGGGCGCACTCAGGGTTTTGAAGCTAGTTATCAGACAAAACAATATCACGACGCAGCAGTAAAACGTACGCATAGGTCCAGGTATTTAACCAGCTCAACAAACAAGGATAAAGGGGAAATTACTCAGTAAAATATCGGTTATTTAAAATTACAACTAAATAGTGCTGTAATAACGCTATTAAAGAATTAGCATTAAAATATAATGATGCAATAACACATAAGCATTTATCAGGGGTGCTCTAACTCCAGCTCTTCGAGAATATGGGGTAACTCCTGTTGCAGCAATGCAAAAAACTCCCGCTCTTCTTTCCGGATATGCGTTTCCAGGGCTGTTGCCAGCAAGTCCATTGCAGCATCTGGATCTGTGCTTTCAGCAAGCCCGCTGTACATGCGGGATATTACCAGGTGCTCTTCCTGCAGTTCTTTTACCATAACGTCTATAGCATCTTTCTTGCCCACGCATTTCTCGAACAGGTATTCTTCTTTTTGAATATGGGGCACCATTAACTCCTGGAAAACCTTAACAATATATTCAAGCCGGGCTTGTGTTTCCAGGGGAAACCCCTCATAAGCGGCGGCATCTTTTTTCAGGTAGCGGCATACGAATAATAGACGCTTATGCTCGTGCGACAGGGGCACCAGTGACATGTGACGTTGCATAAAATATGATCAGGAAGCTTGAAATAGAATCAGGAAAGCTTATTTGTAGCAGTATTATTTTTCCGGTAAACAGTTATTAATACAACACCGCCAATAACCAGGAGTGTAGAAATGATTTCAGCCTGCGTAGGATGGAATCCGAAGATATCGTATCTCGTATCTACTCTTATTTTCTCGATAAAAAACCGTTCAATGCCATTCAGAATAAGGTAAATACCAAATATTACCCCTGGTATCTTTACTTTTTTACGGATAGCCCACAACACTAAGAATAGCGCTAAACATACAATAATTTCATATAGTGGGGTAGGAAATACTGCAACCGGCAATACTTTACAGTATTGTCCTTCGCATCCTGCGAGCTGTACACCCTCCTTAATTACATTGTGGGGATAACCATAAGCAAAAAACCAGTCTGGCAAAAAACCCAATGCTGCAGGTTTCTCAAAAGAGGCATGCGGTATTTGATCAAAGCTGCTATATTGTTGTTGAAAGAAAACGCTGTTTTTCTGTATTGCTTCGTCAAAGGTAAGCGGCGCCATTTTTACGGTATTGCCGGTATTGGTGTCAATACTGTAAGCACTGTTATAAATGCCCCAATCGCCATCGCCGGCAAAATGACAACCCATCCTACCAATACCATAGGCCAGCATGAGGGCAGGTGCAGCGCTATCTATCAACCCACGTACGTTGATCTGCTTTTTACGTGCATATATAATGATAATAGTAGCGGCTACAATTAATCCACCGTAAAAGGTAAGTCCGCTAAAAGACAATAAAGCGCCCACCGGATCTTGTACGAAATCGTTCCAATTTTCGAGATTATGAAAAATCTTGGCGCCTAGCAAGCCGCCAATAGCAGCCATTACCACAATATCTGGCACCCGCTGGTGCGGCATTACCAGCACTGTTCTTTCTTCCGGTTTGCCGGAAGCCTGTTTCTTGCTGGAATAATATTTATAACCTCCCATAACAGCAGCCAGCAATATACCGCCCACTATACTTCCCTGGTTGGAAAACATAAATGACTGCAGATCGGCAGAGGCAATATCCCATTGAAAGAAAATACCCAGGATTTTATATCCTATCAGAAACCCTACTACCGTGTTACCAATAATTTCACCCTGTGAAATTGGTTTTCCGATGATGATTTTTTCCGGAACACCCTGCATCAGCCCCATAGCTTCACGACGTTTTAATTCCCGTGTGATCACATAGGCAGCAGCTAAAAAAGCAATGGCCACAAAAAAGCCAAATGTCTGAAAAATCTTAAAAACCGGAATCTCCAGGCCAAACAGGTCTCTGAATGCGTAATATAAATTTGGATACATAGCCGACAAAAAATTGGTGATCTGAACTTTCCTATGAACAAAGCCGAATTTAATCAACAGGAAAATCAAACCACCAAAGTACGATGCAATTTCGAATTTCTATATATCGAAATTAGAAATATGAATTATTTAGCAATACTGTTCAAATGCATCATTCAGGTTAGCTGCAATCATTTGTGCAGAACGACCTTCAATCATATGACGCTCGATGAAGTGTACCAGTTCACCATTTTTAAACAGTGCAATCGCTGGAGAAGAAGGAGGATAAGGCAACAGATGAGTACGGATCTGTCTTATAGCTTCTTCATCAAAACCTGCAAAACTGGTCGTCAGTCTATCTGGCTTCTTTTCACTCATCGCTACCGCCATCAATACGCCTGGACGAGCGGTGCCGGCAGAACAACCACATACAGAGTTAATTACAACAAGGGTAGTACCTTCCTGTTTTAAAGCTTCATCTACGCTGGAGGCTGTCAGCAATTCTTCAAAACCATTATCTGTTAGTTCAGCCTTTCTAGGCAATACAAATTCTGCTGGATACATATCGTTAAAGTTTTTTCTGTTAGAATTTTTACAAAGTTAAGCATATACCACCATAAAGAAAAAAACTCCCCGTCTAGGTAGACTTTTTGACATTTAAAATACAAAACACATGACATTATGTCCTTATCTGTAACCTTTTTACTAACAAATAGGCAGTTTTCCTCAGGTGGTATCTGGTTTGATCTGTACCCAACATCAAAATAAAAAATTAATTCACACTAAAAAATTTATAGCGACTATGACACACATTAAATTTAACCACGCCCCTCTTCCCAAAACTTTTGGTGGAATTGTAGAAGATATTCTGAATGGAGGATTCAATAAATACGTAAAAGACGATTTCTTAACCAACGATTATTTTACCACCTATCCTCCGGTAAACATCGTAGAAACACCGGCAGCCTATTTACTGGATGTAGTAGCACCTGGCTTTACTAAAGAAGACTTTAAGATCAGTACCAACGAAAAAGCCATCACTATCAGCGCCGAAAAGAAAGCTGAAACCAAGAATGAAGGCGACAAACAAGTACGCCGTGAATTCAATTTCAAATCTTTTAAACGCTCATTTACGATCGGCGACCTGGTTGATGCCGGTAAAATCAATGCAAAATATGAAAATGGCATCCTGAAAGTGATCCTGGGTAAAAAGGAAAACAAACAGGACGCTGTAACAGAAATAGTAGTGGAATAAGGGAAGTAAGCTTCTTGTACAACAGGAAGTAATACAAGCATTTAAAAAAGGGCGTCTATAAAAACGCCCTTTTTTATTCTTATGTAATTCACACAAACGTTGAATCTTCTATTCTATATTATGGAATAATTTGCCCCTCTAAGTAAGCACTCATGGTAAAGCTATTCCAGCAAGGCTGGTTCTTTATAAAAAACATTTACCTGAACACCGAAAGAGTAGTCCTCGGGAAGGTAATATTCCGCACAGCCAACACGCATGAACAAGCCAGAATCAAACTCATTTTCGATTATGCCTTTTTCTACATTGTACTGCTGATGATGTTGCTGTTCATTAATCTGCTCAGCCAAAACATCGTGAATATGGTGGTCATCCCCCTGATAATCTGCTTGCTCACCGGCTGTTTATGGCTATTAAGAAAAGGCTGGCAGGCCAAAACCATGGGGATACTTACTTCCTTCATTACTTTATTCCTACCCATGATTTCTTCGTTGCTCAACGACCAGGACCTAAGTCCTAAGTATACCCTTATTTGGGTGATGAGCATCCTCTTTTGCTATATCACGGTAAACCTGCGCACGGCGCTCACCTGGAGCTTACTGTTATGCAGCTACCTGGCAGCAGTGGCCTGGATAAAGCTCAATAACATACCGGTATATGTGAGCCCTGGCTATTCTACAGCTTTCCAATACCTGGTTAATCCCGTTATCATGGGCCTGTACCTGCTTTTTCTGATCCGGGCCCTGGGCCAATATTACCGCAATATTATTGCCATGGAACAGTTGAAAACTGCTGAAAAACAAAAACAGCACCTATCGTTAATCAACCAACACCTCACCAAGCAATTTTTATTAGTTAAAGGATTTTCCCGCTCAGGCAAATCCGCTTTTATGAACGGAGAATTGGAAATATTAGAAGCCTGTTTCACTGAAATCGAAAAACAATGCAGTAGCGCTATCGATTACCTGAACGATTCCCAAAAAATATAGTCCTACACTTCTGTGTTATATGGACTTCTCACACATTAATAAAATATGCATTATATGAATAAGTAAATATTACCCTTTTATATTATTTCCTGACAAACTGGTAATAAATTCGGCCTCATTTAGCCATCCTTATTAAAATTCGGCGGGAAAAAATTACAACTTTCGGGGATTACCACTGTCTAAAGAGCGCATTATATTTGAACCATCAATTATTCATCTCCTATTTTCCTTATGCCGGTGAATATCATCTAACCTATGCCACAATAGGCTTTCAGTAAATGAAAGCCTTTTTTTTGTAACTGATATACTGAGAGAAAAAATGAAAAAAAATAAGCCCCCCGAATAATCGGGGGGCTTTCAGTAGGATTACTAACCCATTTTTTTAATAACCCAATATCTTTAACATACTCTGAGAAGTTTGCTCTTTTGCATACAACCAATCTTTCAACTGGCCGTTTTTATCATATCCCACAATCACATGCTTGGGAGAAGGAATCAGGCAATGCTTGATGCCTCCATATCCACTTAATTGATCCTGATAAGCACCGGTATGGAAAAATCCGATGTACAACGGCTCACTGGATGCCTGCTGCTTAGGCAGGAACACAGCATTAATATGTTCTTCAGAGGTATAAAAATCATAACCATCGCAAGTAAGACCCCCCAAATGCACCTCCTGGTATTCCTGGTCCCATTTATTAATAGGCAACATCAGGAATTTTTCGCCAATACCCCAGGTATCCGGTAAAGTGGTAATGAAAGAACTATCAATCATATACCAAGACTCCCTGTCGTTCTGCATTTTTTCGCCTACAACGCTATAGATCACCGCTCCGCTCTCTCCTACGGTAAAGGAGCCAAACTCTGTGTAGATATTAGGTACTGGTACCTTGTTCTTCTTACACATGCTCTTGATATTGGCTACAATCTCATTTACGATATAGTTATAATCGTACTCAAATCCTAAAGAGTGCTTGATCGGAAAACCACCGCCAATATTGATGCTATCCAGTTCAGGGCAGATCTTTTTAAGCTGGCAATAAAGGTTCATCACACGGTTAAACTGGCTCCAGTAGTAGATATCGTCTTTAATACCTTTATTCATGAAGAAGTGCAGCATTTTCAACTCAAACTTCTCATTACCCTTGATCTTATCTACATAATATTCCAGAATATCACGGGGAGGTACACCAAGCCGGGAAGTATAGAAATCAAAGCTAGGCTCTTCTTCTGCTGCCACCCGTATACCCAGTTTCACCTTATCCTTAATGCGCACATTCCGCTTATAATCTTCCAGCTCTTCTTTATTATCTAACACCGGGATCACATTCTTAAAACCGCTGTTGATCAATCTCGCAATTGCCCGGGTATATGCTTTGGTTTTAAAACCATTACAGATAACAAAGATATCTTTATTAATCTTCTTACGCTCATATAACTTATTGACAATGTCAATGTCATAAGCAAAGGAAGTTTCTATATGTATACCATGCTTTAAGGTTTCCTCCATAATAAAGGAGAAATGCGAACTTTTGGTGCAATAACAATAGAAATATTCCCCGTCGTACTTGTTCTTCTTAATTGCATCATGGAACATTTTCTTAGCCTTATTGATCTGCATACCGATCTTCGGCAAGAAAGTCAATTTAAAAGGCGTTCCATACTTATCAATTAATGCCTTAATATCCAAACCATTAAATTCCAGGTAGTTATCTTTTACTTCAAAGCCCTCCTGGGGAAATTCAAAGGTTTGCTTAACCAGGTCTGTGTAGGTGTTGTTCATTTAGTACTACAAATGAATTTTAGGAATTAGAAAAATTAACCTTTTTTCCCTCACTGGGAAACTCCTGGTTTACACACCTACGTCAGTTCGAACCCCAGCAAAATAGGATGCAAATCTAAATATTTTGTTGATTGTCACCCTAATTTTTTTCGGGAGGTATAGAATAAAGGAATACTAACGCCCTTCAGCGCCTTCAACCATTAACCCTGTTTTAGTACGGTCATCGCCTGTTTTCCTTCACAGAAAAGCAGGTCCAGGATGCTTAATCCGGTAATAAAACCGGTGCGCTCCTGGAATACTTGCGTATAAGCCGGCTCTCCTATAGTTACCGGACCCGGCAGTATACTTTCACGTGCATCCGTTACATTTGCCGCCTCTTTTTGATAGCTCTCCGTAAAGGTAACTGGCACATGAAAACCTAACTGGTTATTTACCCATTCCAAACAAGCCAGGTTCCAATCCATCAAAAACTGAAACTCCTTTTCATATAATTGCTGCAACTCTGGCTCATAATACTCAAACCAGGGAGAGCGCCTATAAGCAGACACAAGCGTTTTCCAATGCAAACCCTGCCATTGCTCTTCATTACTGATCCGCACGTCTTTCATGACGGTACGCTGATTCTTTCCGCGCGCCAACGGCACACTCAAGATCATACGTCCATTAGGCCCGGCCACATAGCAACGGTTACGGTAACTGAGCTTTTGGTAGTGCTCATATCGCTCTAATTGTAAAGTATCGTGATTTAATAAAACTTTATATACATCAATCGGTGGAAAATATTGGGATTCAATTAATAATACTTTCCCTCCTGCATTCTCTGTCATAATGTTCGATTTTTATAACCAGCTGACATCGATAATATACCAACGGATTACTACTTAAAAAAGGTATGAGACAGTTAAAAAGGAAGCATTTATTTTCCTCTAAAATTGCCAAAACGCAAAAGTACTAAAGAAATAAGTTGGTAAATGGCTCATTTTTAATATATCTTAATAGGCCGCCCGTTAAATGTTTCCCAATTCCTACCCCCCTTTTTGATAACTAATTCCTTTGCTGTAGGTTTGATGAAAATTAAATTCCGGGGAGAATCATGAAAGCAATCCGAATAATACTGGCCATATTTATAGTATGCATCATCGCCAGTGCTTGTGAAAAAACAAAGGACATTCAATTTGTAAGAGTAGCCGGTATCAATCTGGAACAATTAGGGATGTCTAAAAGCGTAGTAAGAATGACCCTGGCATATTATAATCCGAACAAATACCGGCTCCAAGTAAAAGACGCCAATTTTGATCTTTATTTCGACGACACCCAGGTGGGCCATTCTATCCAGGATACTATGATATCTATTCCTGCCAGGGATACTTTTTATTTTCCTGTAAAATTAGAGGTAAATATGGGCAATGTATTTAAAAACGCCCTGAGCGCTTTTGCCAATAAAGAAGTTACCATTAAAGCTACTGGTAACTGTAAAGTGGGTAAGGCTGGCATCTTTTTACCTTTCCCGATTAAATGCGAAACCCGGCAATCCTTAAATTTCTTTTAAACCGTTTTCCAACTTTGCCACCAATGCCATAATATGACTGCTTTCTGCAGCATTCTTCAACGGCGGTAATTGCAAATGAGCGCGTAATTGGTTAATATAAACAGTTTTATCTTCCGGTAACAAATGTTCCTTTCGAATTGCCCAGCAATAAATCAGGGCTGTTTTTAATGCCGCTGCTTTTACCCGGAAAGTGTGTGGACTATACCTACCCGGATGCAGATGAATGTAGACTGTCTTACCGGTTGCCAAACGTAAGATCCACCGTGAAGCATCAGACAAAGTAAGGGTAGCATAACCTCTACTGGCTGCCAGCCAAGCCACATATTCCGCCTGCGTATACACGCCAGCCTGCTGCAATTGCATCCTAATTTCATTGAAAATAGCAGATATGGGTAATGTCCCATCATACATATCCATCTGGGAGGTGCCTAATATCAGCAGGCGATGATAGATTTCCTGGGGCTGCTCTATCTGGGAAAGCGTTTGCTGAAGAGCGAAGAGATGATGCTTCAGCGGGTTAAACAGAATAGGAATGGTATTAACTTTTAGCTTAGCAATGAGCTTTTAACGCTTAATCAGGCTAAAAGCTCATTGCTTATACGATGTGATTAGTGTTTCTTTTCATCCATACCACCGCCATCTTCTGGTTTTTTGCAACAGGTAGGCAGTTTAGAATAAGACTCCGGATTAGCTGTTACGTTGTCTGCATCATACCCTACATTAGCGATACCGGTTTTGATATTCTCAATATTGGTACGGTCTGTATAATATTTTACAGTAGTAATATGCTTTTTGTAATCCACTTTTACGGATTGTACACCTTCCTCATGTGCCATATATCTTTCAATACGGTTTTTGCAAGATTCACATTGCACGGTAGGCGTGTTGATTTTAACGGTTTCGATAGCTTTCTGCTTCTGTTGCGCCATAGCCATGCCTACACCGGCAAACAGGAACAACATTACTAATTTCAGGATACGCATAAATATTAATATTAATAACCGAATATACGAAAAAAAGATATACACGTACTATTTGCCCCACTGATCCGGCGCACTTCTCCAGGCTTGTAAGGTCGCTATTTCATCGGCAGACACAATACCCTTTTCTTCTGCCAAAGCAATCATTGCATTATAATTACTGAGCGAGTAAAACGGTACGCCCACTGCTTCAAAAGCTTTTACGGCTACGTCAAATCCATAGTTGAAGATAGATACCATTCCTATCACTTCGCCACCAGCTGCCCGGATGGCCTGCACAGCCTCCAGGCTGCTTTTGCCGGTAGAGATCAGGTCTTCTACCACCACCACCGGTTGTCCGGGTTGTAATACGCCTTCAATCTGGTTTCCCATGCCATGCTCTTTAGGCTTGGACCTTACATAAATAAAAGGCAGTTTTAATTGGTCTGCTACCAGCGCCCCATGCGGGATGCCTGCAGTAGCTACGCCGGCAATTACGGCTGCATCCGGAAAGGTTTCAAATACCAGGTTGCACAACTCAGATTTAATATAGTCGCGCACGTAAGGATAAGATAACACCTTTCTGTTATCACAATAGATAGGAGATTTCCAACCGGAAGCCCACGTAAATGGTTTTGCAGGACTTAATTTTACTGCTTGCACCTGCAGCAGTTTTTCTGCAACTTGTTTTTCGCTTACTGTACTCATACAAGCGCCAAAAGTACTACCATTTTATTAAAGTACACGTTGTTTATCACTACTTAATAAAAAATCACCCGTCACATTTTGTGATAAAAATTTATTCCCCCGTCTACCTTACTTATCCCGATCCTCATTACATTTGCGACATGCAAGCAAATACTACTATCTATCTCAACGAACGTCCACTGTTACTTGCCACTCAGTTAACAGACATCCCGCCACATATGGCAGATGCCAAGGTATACCTGAATCCTGACAATTCGAAAATAGAGAATGTGCTCAATAAACTGGAAGATGGTAAAAAGGAAGCGGCCGTTTTTATTGCACCGGATGCCAAACAACTGCTGAAAAAAGTATGTCTACATTTTACTGTACTGGTAGCAGCAGGCGGTCTTATTACCAATCCGGCCGGAGAAGTGCTGATGATGTTCCGCCGCGGCAAATGGGATCTCCCCAAAGGCAAACAAGACCCAGGAGAAGACCTGGAAACCTGCGCCCTGCGTGAAGTGGCAGAAGAAACAGGCCTGCACAACGTTTCACTGGAGGGTAAGCTTGTGGAAACCTACCACTATTACCCTATGAAAAATAAGAAAGTCCTGAAACATACCTACTGGTACCGCATGCAGTTTACCGGTACAGAGTTAACAGTGCCACAAATTGAAGAAGATATCCAGGATATAGAATGGATTAAACCGGAAAATGTAGAGAAATACCTGAAATTCTCTTATGAAAATATACGGGAAGTATTCAAAGCGGCATATCTCTGATAAGGCTGCAAAGCGGGCTGGGAAAAAGAGGTCTTTTTTTCAGCCCCGCAATTATTTTTTATTCAGAATGGCTACTGTAAGCCGGCTTACACAAACCAACCTGTGCTGATCGTCGGTAATCCGTACATCCCATACATGGCTGTTAGCTCCAATATGCAAAGGACGGGCAATGGCATGCACATAGCCTTCTTTTACGCCTCTCACGTGGTTGGCATTGATTTCCATCCCTACACAAATCTGCTTTTCTGGATCAATAATCAACCCCGAGGCTACGCTACCCACTGTTTCCGACAATGCTGCCGAAGCCCCGCCATGCAATAATCCATATGGCTGCACAGTCCGCTTATCTACCGGCATCATCATTTTCAGGTAGTCGGGCCCAATTTCCGTGAACTCCATTCCCAATATAGCGGCCATCGTATCATCTCCCATCTCATTCAACTGGTCCAACGAAATTTTAGTAGAATGCCAGATCGTTTTCATATCAACTGCTTTTATTGCTTAGTGCGCTTAATACTTTCCAACACTTCCGGTGGAAGAAAAGGAGATACATCTCCCCCATACCGGTAAATATCCCTTACTAAAGTAGAGGCAATGCTTGAATAACGCGGTACGGTGGTAAGAAAGATCGTTTCTATTTCTGGCGCTACAGTGCGGTTTACATCCGCAATCGCCTTTTCATATTCAAAATCGCTTACGTAACGGATACCCCGTAAAATAAAACGGGCATTTATCTGCTTGCAAAAGTCGATAGTTAATCCGGAATAAGTAGCAACTTCTACCCTGGGATCATCTTTATAAATCTCCCTGATCCAGTTTATCCGCTCTTCCAGTGTAAACATAGGCGTTTTATTGCTGTTTACGCCAATGCCTACCACGAGGCGGTCAAACAGATCGAGCCCACGGTTAATTACATCTGTATGGCCCAGTGTAATTGGATCGAATGTACCTGGGAATAAACATGTTCTCATGAAAGTGCTATTAACAATCGTTATTTATCCACGCTTTAGTTCTTCCCGGTTAATGAAAATAGAGAAGACGGTAGCGCCATAATTCCTTTCTGTACGGTAATAAGAATAGTCACGAAACCGGTTATGTGCTGTATGCTCTATAATCAGCCATCCTTCCGGGTTTAACAGCCCTTTTTCAAATATGAGCCCAGGCAGTTGCTCCAATGTATCCATCATATAAGGTGGGTCAGCAAAAATGAAGTCGAACTGCTCCGTGCACTGCTGCAGGTACTTAAACACATCCATTTTCACTGTTTTCAGGGTCGTAATCCCTAAAGATTGGGCAGTTTTACTGATAAAAGCAGCCATAGCGGGATCTTTCTCCACAATCGTCATATCAGTTGCCCCCCTGGAAGCCAGCTCATAGCTGATACTGCCAGTACCGCCAAAAATATCCAATGTTTTTAAAGTGGATATTTCCAGGTTGTTTTCAATGATATTGAACAACCCACCCTTTGCAATATCTGTAGTAGGGCGGGTATGCGGCATCTTTGCCGGTGGTTGTATTTTCCTTCCTCCACTGTTTCCTCCGATTATACGCATAGCGCTAACGCATATAAATTATGAAAATAATAACCCGGGATTTCCTGCATTTTGTTGATGTAGTTAAATCCGGGCAACCGTTGCATCCATTCCAGGTGCGGTATAAATTTGTACATTTCCTGGTATACGCCGGCATCTGTAGCCAATGCCCCACCAAGTTTAACCCTTACCTGCTGCTCATCCAGCTCTAATTGCCGCAATACATTCACTACGGCATACACTACGTCTAACCCTACCTGATAATCTATTTCCTGCTGGATCAGCAGTTTACCGCCAGCATATACCGTGATGGTAAATGAATGGCGTTCTATCTCCACAAAAGCAATACCTCCAGGAGCATTGAAATCCAGGTCTATTGGATAAGATTGCAGCAAAGCGGAATTGGCATGCACAACCAGGTCTGTAGAAAACTCCTTACGCAGAAAGCCCAACAGGTCTTTATCCACACTGTAAATGTTCACCATAGACAAGCCAGACAGCTGATCCGACAAAACGGCTTCCTGTACTTTTTCCGGCGCCGACAGGTGCAAAAAATCCTTTTTCAGGGAAGACATATAGTACATATGCGGCACCAGTACACCACTGCCGGTATTAAAAGCTAACAGGATAGATTTAAAAGCGGTAAACAGCAGTTTATCGGTATCAAACACCTGTTCTATCATTTCCAGATCGGCCAGGGCCAGTTTCTGCGGTGTAAAATGGTAAGATTTCAGGGCCAGAAACTTCTGAATAGCAGGATCATATACAACATAACTGAATGTTCCGCTTCCCACCAGTACCAATAAATAACAGGTAGTGAGATCAGTTTCCAGCAGGGTTTCATCGTCTACTGTAAATGCAGGATGGATGTTATAGGCCACGGGCATATTTTACCTTTCAAATGAACTACAATAATAATCTTTTTAGTTAATTGGTGAGGACGTTTTGTTGTTTTATATCCGGTAGATGATCAACTTATAACTATATCTTTGTTTTTCAGACCCACAATCAGAGAAAGATTCATGCAACTGGAAGTTACCACCCGGCAGATTATAAAAATAGCAGGCCCTATATGTCTGGCGCTCATCATCCCCCAGATTAATCATATTACCAACACTGCTTTTGTAGGCCGGTTAGGTGAATTTGAACTGGCCGCCAATGGTATAGCAGGTATTTACTACCTGGTGATGTACATGATTGCATATGGTCTTAATAACGGTATGCAAGTGCTAATAGCCCGCAGGGCCGGACAGCGGCAATACAGCGGTATCGGACAGCTTTTTTCCAACGGCATACAGGTAGGGGTATTTTTTTCCCTCCTGGCTATTTTACTGACATTATTGGCAGCGCCCTGGTTCTTTTCCAAAAGCTTGCATGATCCACACATTATCCAGGCCGCAGTTTCGTTCATCCGTATACGTATATGGGGGCTCCCCCTGCTCATGTTGTTGAACATGGCCAATGCGTTTTATATTGGTAGCGGACATTCCAAAGTGCTGGCGGTTACTTCCTTTTGCCAGGAAATGATAAACATCTTCTTTGATTACACCCTTATCTTCGGAAAACTGGGCTTTCCGGCCATGGGGCTCAATGGCGCCGCCACGGCTTCCGTTATTGCAGAAACCACCGGCTGTTTGGTAGCTTTCAGCATCCTGTTTATCCGTCGTTACCACCAACAATATAGTCTGTTCAGCTACCTAAAGATCAACTGGAATATCATTAAAAGCATATTGAATGTATCTGCGCCACTGATCGTACAATTCTTGTTCAGTATAGGCAGTTGGTTTATATTTTTCATCTTTATAGAACACCTGGGAGAAAGGCAATTGGCTGTATCCAATATGTTACGTAGCATTTTTGGCTTTTTTGGCATTTTCACCTGGTCGCTGGCAGCAGCCTGCAATACCATAGTGAGCAATATCATTGGCCAAGGACGGCCAGAATTGGTGTTCACTGTCATCAAAAAGCATGTGTTGCTCAGCGTTATCTGTGCTACCAGCGTTTGTATTCTGGTAAACCTCTTCCCTTATGCCTTATTGCATGTTTATACCAACAATACTGATCTGATTACGGTAGCCATTCCTTCGATCCGTGTTATTACGCTCAGTACCATCTTAATGGCGGTAGCAGCTGTAGTGATGAGCGGCGTAGTGGGCACAGGCAACACCCGTATAAATCTGATAACAGAAATCATGGCCGTTATTGGCTACCTGATCTATTGTGATATTATTATTGAAAGAATGCATAGTAAATTACAATGGGCCTGGGGAGCGGACTTCATTTATTGGGTCATCATTTTTGGGCTCAGTTACTGGTACCTGAGAAGCGGAAAATGGAAAGGGAAAGAGATATGATCTTAGCTGCTAGCGACTAAGCCGATAGCAGCTAAGTGCTATTGCAAATCGTCCAGCATCTTCTTGCAATCTACCTTTATGCTGGCATCGTCTTGATGAATATTTCGCAGTGTTAAAGCTTTCTTGAGCACTTCAATCGCTTTATCCTGTTGGTTGTTAGCTTTATAAGCACGGGCCAGTTCATAATAGTTCAATATGAAACCGGGGTCCAGTTGCCGGCATTTTTCATAGTCGGTGATAGCATTCTGTAGCGAGCCATCTGGCAATCCGCCAAACAACATTTTAGCAGCGCCTCTTTCAAAAGCATTCAGGTTAGCCACTTCATAATTCCATTTGCCTAATACGTGATACCCCTCAGCCAGATTAGGATCGAATTTGATCGCCAGTTCTGCATATTTCTTTACATCCTTGGAAGCAGCCACTTTGTCTTTGGCGCCGGAAATCAGCGCCATACGTCCCCTGGCAATAGCCATGGATAAGTTAGATTGCGCACTATTAGGGTCTACTTTCAGGGCTTGCTCTGCATAACTTTTAGCCTGATCAAAATAGGATATTTTATCTTGCTTGCTCTTCTGGCGGTTACCGATGCGGGAAGCCAATTGGCTGGCCTGGTTTAGGGCATCTAGTTGATTAGGTTGTATTTTGAGAATTTCTTTGTCCTTGTCAAATGCTTCCGATTCCTTCATCTGGCTTTCCAATTGCTTGGCTTCGTCCACCATCTCACTGACGCTCTGAGCCCTCACCAATAAGACGGTCAACATCAGGGAACAAAATAACAGGATTCTTGTAGTCATGGGGACTGATTTTTATTCGTTAGGATTTGCAGATTAACTTATACCTAAATTTACGAAAATTACAAATCGGAAACGCGGGGCGCACAAGTAAAATATTAGCTGGTAGTTATTAGCAGCCAGGAGCAAGAGGCCTATAGTTTTTAGCTGCCAAGCGCTGGAAGCTAGGCGCTTTTTAGCTGCCAGGAGCGAATAGCCAACAGGCTTTTAAAGTTCAATATTGTTTCTCCAGCGACACCATAGAGTTGCGGATGCTGGCACCCATGGGCGGGTTCATTTTGCGAAGGGTAACGGTACTGTGCTGGATTGCGGGATAACGTTGCTTGAGGGCGTCGGATAGTTCGTAAACAACTTCTTCCAGCAATGGGCGTGGTATTGCCATCACCAGGCTGGCTACTTCATATATTCCCTGATAATTCACTGTTTCAGAGAGATCGTCTACTGGTACGGTACCGGGTATACGAACCGCAACATCCAGTACGAAAGTATTCCCAATAATGGTTTCTTCAGGATAAAAACCATGATAGGCATAAAAAGTAGCTTGTTCGAGGGCAATAGTAAGCATAAAAAGGATTGGATTATTGTTATTTTGATGACGGCTATTTGTTCGGAACAAACCATCCATCATCAAAATAACAAAATAACCAAATGATTATTGATGATGTTCTTTTGCTGACAAATACCTTTCTGCATCCAGGGCGGCCATACATCCGCTGCCGGCAGCAGTTACAGCCTGACGGTAAATTTTATCCTGCACATCTCCGCAGGCAAAAACACCTTCTATACTGGTACGGCTGGAGCCGGGAACAGTAACAATATAATCCTGTTCGTCCAGTTCCAGGTAATCCTTAAATATAGCAGAATTAGGTTGGTGACCAATGGCTACAAAGAAAGCGCTCACCGGCACATCCTTCTTTTCACCGGTTTTATTGTTCAGGATACGAACAGCTTCCACTTTATTATCACCCAGTACTTCGTCGGTTTCTGAGTTCCAATATACAATGATGTTAGAAGTCTTCAGTACGCGGTCTTGCATTACCTTAGAAGCGCGCATTTCATGGCGGCGCACCAGCATATGCACGGTGCTGCACATTTTAGAAAGATAGAGGGCTTCTTCAGCGGCAGTATCGCCTGCGCCTACAATTGCCACTTCTTTACCACGGAAGAAGAAACCGTCGCACACGGCGCAAGCGGAAACGCCACTACCGTTGAGACGTTGTTCGGAAGGAAGTCCCAGCCATTTGGCAGAAGCGCCAGTAGCAATGATAATTGCATCTGCGGTGATTTCCTTTTCTTCGTCTATAGTCACTTTATAAGGCTGTTTGCTGAAGTCCACGGAAGTTGCCATACCATAACGGATATCTGCGCCCATACGGGTAGCCTGTTTTTCAAAGTCCACCATCATTTCCGGTCCTTGAATACCTTCTGGATAACCGGGATAATTCTCCACTTCAGTAGTGATAGTTAATTGTCCACCGGGTTGGATACCCTGGTATAATACTGGCTTAAGGTTGGCTCTTGCGGCATAAATAGCAGCGGTGTAACCGGCAGGGCCGGAACCAATGATCAATAAATGCACATGCTCTTGTTGCTTGTTTTCCATACTTTTTTACTCTATAATTACTTGCTGATAATAATCGTTTTATAGGTTACTGTATACCCACCCCAATAACCTAATGCGCCGGGTACATTGCCTAGTACTTTAGTAGGTGATGAAAACGGGTTGCCATTGCTATTATAGGCAAAATCTAGTGTCCGCCAGAAATCCCAGGTTGCTTTGTCAATATTACAAAACTTAATGGTAATGGTATCTCCCCTGTCAAAGAAGGCATAGGTATCCAGTTCCAGCTTTTCATTTCTGTTTACGCCGGCGTCTACTGGAATTTCAAATGTTGTGCCGTTCACGAGTTGATCGTCCAGTACAGAATTCAATCCGGGATAAAACGGCTCGCTGTTTTTCCGGGTAAAGTAGCGGGCATAATTCGTCACCAGCGACGTATCCTTGATCTGCACCCACAGCCGGACCTTATCCATACGATCATCTACCCTCACCAGGGTAGCCCACATAGAGTCTAGCTGTAAGGAGATGGGAGGAATGGTAGTCACCGCGTCGTATGTCTTATTGTCAGCTTCGATATGCAAGGCATATCTTCCTGACGTTTTTCCCTTAAAAGTGACACCTTGACTGAAATCTGGCACATAAGTATAATACCGGTTGCTATCGGTGCCGGTAACCTGTTCTTTCAGCATCATAGTATTACTGCCGTCTGAAATGGTAACTATAGCGTTGTGTACGAAGCTGTTCTCTAAAACGGCAGGAGCTATTTGGGAGAAATAGTTCATGCTTCTGCTGAGCACTACTTGCGGATAGCTACCACTTTCAAATTTACCTTCCACCACCAATTGCGACTCCTGGCCTGGCAGATGGATATTGATATCTTTTTCACAAGCTACCAATAGAATGGTAAGCAGTGTACCAAGAGGCGTAATATGCATAGCTGCAAAAATAAGGGGTGTTCACTAAATAAAAACACCGGCCATGTATTTACAAAGCCGGTGTTCTTATAGAATAAAGAGGATTAGTAGAGATTCTTTTATTTTCACTTTTCAAATCTGGTTCCGGACTGGTTCCGGCGCCTGGACTGAAAATATAAAAAAACAGATGCTATCCCAGGTAAGATTTGAGAGCGCCACTATAGCGGGCTTTTTGCAGCCTTTTGATAGCACGTTCTTTAATCTGCCTGATTCTTTCTTTAGTCAGATCATATTTCTGACCGATTTGTTCGATTGTTGCGCCATTTTCACCATCCAGACCAAAATAAGCATTCACAATTTCCGCTTCGCGAGGGCTCAGGGACTTCAGTACCCGGCGAATTTCCTCACGGAGTGAATCTCTCATAACATCATCATCAGTAATATCTCCACCTTCCAGCAGGTCGCCCATCGCTACGTCTTCTGCCTCGTGCACAGGTGCATCCAATGACATGTGGCGCGTATTGCTTTGGAAGATATTGTTAATTTCTGATTCAGACATTTCCAGGATTTCTGCGAGTTCCTCGGTAGAAGGTTCACGCTCGTTTTCCTGTTCAAATGCCATATAAGCTTTGTTCGCTTTATTATAGGTGCCAATTTTATTTTGCGGTAAACGGACAAGGCGACCTTGTTCGGCTAACGCTTGCAGGATGGATTGGCGAATCCACCACACTGCATAAGAGATGAATTTGAAACCCTTTGTTTCATCGAAACGTTGCGCAGCTTTGATCAAGCCAAGATTACCTTCATTGATAAGGTCACTGAGGCTAAGGCCCTGGTGCTGATATTGCTTTGCAACAGAAACCACGAAACGTAAGTTTCCTGTAGTCAATCTTTCAAGAGCCTTTTGATCGCCCATTTTAATGCGTTGCGCCAAAACGGTCTCTTCCTCAGGTGTTAACAAAGGGATCTTCGAGATTTCCTGCAGGTACTTTTCTACCGCCTGCGAATCACGATTGGTGATCTGGGTGGCAATTTTAAGTTGCCTCATATGAAAAATTGTATTGGTTTATAAATAAATAACAGCGAAAGAAATTTTTTGTTCAATTATTGAAAGTTATTAACTTACGAAGTTTCCCGCGCTTTATTGTTGAATTCAGAAAATAAGTCTGCAAAGATCGTGCTAACGAACCACTCTACCAAATCCTTCTTATATTTGCCAGCCATATAACAAAATACAGTTTTATAACGGAATTTAATAGCCATTTAGTTCAGGTAAAGGATGCTTTATGCAAATTTTAACAATTGATAAAGAATCACTATCAGATTATCATATTAACTAATTTATCCATAATTGCATTGCAAATTTTTCAATGAAATGATTGACTATAGAAGCGACACGTTTACTCGTCCCGGCCCTGGTATGTTACAGGCGATGCTACAAGCAGAAACCGGTGATGATGTTTTTGGTGAGGACCCCAGCATCAATAAACTAGAAGCCATGATGGCAGATTACTTTGGCAAACCGGCAGCCTTATACTGCCCTTCCGGCACCATGAGTAACCAGATCGCCATCAAAGTACATACGTTACCAGGAGATGAAGTGGTTTGCAGCAACCTGGCACATGTATACATTTATGAAGGCGGCGGCATTGCCTTCAACTCCGGCGCACAGGTACATGCTATCACCGGCGACAGGGGCATGATCAGCGCCGCCCAGGTAGAAGCGGCCATCAATCCAGATGATGTGCATAAAGCCCGTACCAGCCTGGTATGCCTCGAAAATACCTCCAACCGTGGCGGCGGATGCTATTACGATTGGGAAGAAATGGTGAAAATAGGCCAGGTATGCAAAGAACATCAACTGGCCCTGCACCTGGATGGCGCCCGCTTGTTTAATGCACTCGTAGCCACCGGCCAGGAGCCAAAATCCTATGGTCAACTATTCGATAGTATTTCCGTTTGCCTCAACAAAGGCATGGGTTGCCCCATGGGCTCTGTACTCCTTGGCAGTGAAGCTTTTATCCGCGCCGCCAGAAGAATCAGAAAAAAACTGGGTGGCGGATTACGGCAGGCCGGCTATATGGCTGCTACCGGCATCTATGCCATGGAAAACAATATTGCCAGGTTGGCAGAAGATCATCTTCATGCCAAACAAATTGCCCAGGCTTTATTAGAACAACCTTTCGTTGGCTATATACTGCCTGTTGAAACCAATATCCTGATCTTTAATATAAACAGCCCCTGGACACCGCAACTGTTTGTTGATTATCTGAAACAGCAAGGCATCCTGGCTATAGCTATTTCTCCTACACAGGTCAGAATGGTGACCCATCTGGATATTACACCGGATATGGTGGCAAAAACCTGCGAAGTAATTGCCCAAATGGTATAAATGATCTACATAAAAGCTCCGAAGATGCTATCGGTTTGTTCTGATAATATCTTTGGGGCTTTCCACATCAACCACCCCCTACATCACCGGCCGGAAAAACACAACTTTTCGGATTAATCTAAATTTTTGGGATCTATTCAAGCAACCAAAATAACAATAATTAATTTCGCCATATTACATGATTGTTTAACTGGGAAGATAAATTTAATATCTGGCAGTTATTAACGGATAATTGTCTGACAACTAAGATTATCAGAGAGGCCATAAACTAATTTCCATCTCTGCCTAATCTCTGTTATTTTTGCAACCTTATATTATGAATAGCATGGAACTCTCGAAAAATTACCTGCCTGCAACGGTTGAAGAAAAATGGTACCAACAATGGATGGACAAAGGCTATTTCCGCTCTAAGCCGGATGGCCGCCAGCCTTTTACTGTAGTTATCCCCCCTCCGAATGTGACCGGGGTCTTGCATCTTGGCCATACGCTCAACGAAACCGTCCAGGACATCCTGGTACGCCGTGCCCGTATGAGTGGGTTTAACGCCTGCTGGGTACCTGGTTCCGACCACGCTTCTATTGCAACAGAAGCCAAAGTGGTAAATATGCTTAAACAGGAAAAAGGTATTGAGAAATCCCAGCTTACCCGCGAAGAATTCCTCAAATATGCTTTCGAATGGAAAGAAAAATATGGTGATATCATCTACCACCAGATAAAGAAACTCGGCTGCAGCTGCGATTGGGACCGGGTTACCTTTACCATGGACGACCATTACTACAAAGCAGTTATCACTGTGTTTGTAGACCTCTATAAAAAGGGCGTCATCTATCGCGGTGCCCGTATGATTAACTGGGACCCGAAAGCTAAAACAGCCCTCAGCGATGAAGAAGTAGAATATAAAGACCTGCAGGGCAAATTGTATCACGTGAAATACGCGATTACAGATGCAACAGGACAGCCTACTGGTGAATTCATCACCATTGCCACCCAACGTCCGGAAACAATTATGGGAGATACCGCCATTTGCGTAAACCCCGACGACGAAAGATATAGCCACCTGAAAGGACATTTTGCCACCGTACCATTGGTAAACCGCCGCGTACCTATTATTTTCGATACTTACGTAGACAAAGAATTTGGTACCGGTGCGCTGAAAGTTACGCCGGCACATGATATCAACGACTATAACCTGGGCTTGAAACACAACCTGGAAATCATTGATACCCTCAACGACGACGGTACACTTAGCGCTGCTGCAGAAGTATTTGTAGGAGAAGACCGCTTCGTAGCCCGCAAAAAAGTAGTAGCAGCCCTGGCAGAAGAAGGCCTGCTGATCAAGGAACAGGAATATACTACCCGCCTGGGCTACAGTCAACGTAACCCAGACACTGTAGTAGAACCCCGTATTTCCACCCAGTGGTTCCTGAAAATGGCCGATATGGCCAAGCCCGCACTGGACGCAGTTGTAGATGGCAACGTAAGGATACATCCCGGCGACCGTTTCCTGGCGACCTACAAATATTGGATGGAGAATGTGAAAGACTGGTGTATTTCCCGCCAACTCTGGTGGGGACAACGCATCCCTGCCTGGTATGCGCCGGATGGCACTTTTGAAGTAGCAGCCACTGCAGCAGAAGCCGTACAACAGTTTGCCACACGCAATATTACCGTGAACGCCGCCGACCTGAAACAGGACGAAGACTGCCTGGATACCTGGTTCAGCTCCTGGCTCTGGCCAATGGAAGTATTTAATGGTATTTCCCAGCCCAACAACGAGGATATTAACTACTACTACCCTACTTCTGTACTGGTAACCGGTCAGGATATTATCTTCTTCTGGGTAGCGCGCATGATCATGGCGGGCCTGGAATTTAAACACGAACAACCATTCAAGGATGTATACTTCACAGGGATGGTGCGCGATAAGCAAGGCCGTAAAATGAGTAAACAGCTGGGCAACTCCCCAGATCTACTGGAACTCATTCATTCCTTTGGCGCCGATGCCGTACGCTTCGGTATCATGATCTCCTCTCCTGCCGGTAACGACCTGCTGTACGATGATTCTAGCTGTGAACAGGGCCGTAACTTCTGTAACAAAATATGGAATGCCCTGAAACTGGTAAAAATGTGGGAACAACGCCAGGAAGATGACGGCACTGCCAATGCTGCCGCTGATAGCTTCGCCGTAAAATGGTTTGAAAGCAGATTGAATGAAGTGCAACAAGAAGTTGCTACCCTGCATAAAGACTTCCGCCTGAGCGAAGGCCTCAAAGCCATTTATAGCCTCATCTGGGACGATTTTTGCAGCTGGTACCTGGAATGGGTGAAACCCGGTTTTGAACAACCTATCCCGGCTTCCATATACAATAAAACCGTTTATTTCTTTGAACAGCTGATGCAATTACTGCATCCGTACATGCCTTTTATTACAGAAGAAATTTACCAATTGCTGCAAACCAGGGAAGAAAATGATTCTCTCATGATTAAACAGTTCGCTACGCCGGAAGTACCAGTACAAGCCACGCTGGTGGAAGGTTTACTAGCCAAGGAAGTAATCAGCAGCATCCGTGATGCACGCAATAAACACCAGATCAAACCAAAAGATCCGATTGTACTACATATAGAAACCAAACACGAAAATGCTTTCAAACAGATTGAGAGCATGATCGCCAAACAGGTGAATGCCAAAACAGTCAATTATGTACAGGAAGCTGTTCCAGGCTGTATCACCCTGGTAATACAGAAAGATAAGTTCTACCTGGGCACAGAAACAGCACTGGATACTACCGCACAGAAAAACGCACTGGAGAAAGACCTGGATTACCTCAAAGGCTTCCTGGTATCTGTAGAAAAGAAACTCTCCAACGAACGTTTTGTACAAAATGCCAAGCCGGAAGCAGTAGAAGCGGAACGCCGTAAAAAAGCAGACGCTGAAGCTAAAATTGTTGTCATCGAGGAAAGTTTAAAATCCTTATAATTTTTGGGATCGCCCGGCCGTTACTATAGCCGGGCGATCTTTTTATATCCCGGTACTATCATGCAAAAAAAACTGTTACTTAGTTGTTGCTTCGCAATAGCGGCTATTACACCCGCATTGGCGCAAACAAATAAAAAAGGCGCTACGCCACCTGCTCAGGCCGCAGTAGCCAGCAATAAACGACCTATGAAATTACGCAGTAGCTGGGGCATTTACCTAAGCGACACACTCCCTAAAAGCGAGGTGGTAAAACTGCTGGATTCCGCGCTGATTGTGCGGGATGAGAAAAATATTAAGTATGCTGTTATTTCTTTCGCCTTTACTTACGAAAGACATGAACCTTATCTCAACGATACCACTGGCCAAGTAGCAGTGTATAAAGATTATACGGGAGATAATTTCAAATCCGCTTCCCTGACGCCCCTCTGGAGCAAAGGCCTGAAAGAAAACCTGCAAACAGGTGATGTGCTGTACTTTGATGAAATCATTATCCGCTATACGCCAGACAAATTGTATAAAGCACCGGCGCTACAGATCAATGTGAAATAATTCAATCAGTAATTAAATAGTTGCTGGATCGGTATGATGAAATCTACCCGGTTCTGCGCATGATCCACCGGATCACGGTCGAGCAGATGGCTAAAACGTACGCCAAATGAGAATGGTAACGTATTGCCAATCTTGGTATCCAGGTATAATTCTGTACCTAGGGAACTGTACCGGGTATTGGTCTGTAAATAAGTAGCCCTGCTATAATCGTAGAACAGGTTGGCGCGGATGCGGCTAAAATACAACAGCTGCGCAAATCCCCAGTCGGGATACGCAAGTGGGAAGTAATAATTGGCGCCCAGCTTATAGATATGCGTATACAACGGTGTATTGTACCCTCTCGCATATACGAAATTATCCGTAAAACTATAGTTAAATAACTTATCGCGTTGCTGCCAGGCGGCCTGTAATACCAGGTTATGATTGGCCCATAACCCAGGCAGATACTGGTCAAGGCGGGCATAGAACTGCTCTGCAAACAAGCCGTTCACTGTCCGGTTATACCGCATAGCCAGATATTGCCCAAAGTGCGTATAAATATTCTGTGAACCCTTGATCCGTTGGTTGCTAAAGATCAGGGTATTGGTAACAAATTGCAGGTGGTTACCCCTGTATTTGTCGTCTAGGTAACGCTCACGGATATTATAGCTGCTGCCAAAAGACAGGCCGCGGCTGTATAAACCTGCACTAAAATTCAGTGGTATCGAAAATCCGGCACTAGCCGTTGCTTCGTTCCAATACACCAGTTTACCGGACTGGTCATAAGCATTGCGGTTAATATTATAATCTGTTCCTATGGCCAATACCGGGTACCATCCACCAAAAGTAAACCCTGCACCGATGTCTGAACTACCTTCATTACGGTTATACGTATAGCCGATGCTGGTAGAAGTAGTATTGAGGATATTTTCACCGATCAGGGAAATACCATACTCTGGATCATTAAAAGAGGGTACCCAGCTATGGAAATTAAACGGACGGGTGAACTGCGGATATTTTTTTACCGGCAGGGAATCCCTTGACACTTTATCCAGGATATTGCCTCCTTCTTTAAAGTCTGGCTGTAACCAGGCGCTATGACGATCTTCACTAACAGGCACGGGCTTCCAGGCGCTGGCATTGAGAGCAGCCTGATATAGTTTGTATCCTTTTACCGTGAACTCGCTGAAAGTAATACTATCCTTATTATGGTTCAGCGACATATGCATAGCGCTGTTGCCGCGGTCTGTTACTTCGTAGGTAATTTTATCCGATAACGTGATGGCATATACGTTATTTACATCGCGGTTGCCGCTGGTAAAATAAACCGTATCACCGTTCACTGCCGGAGCACCAATTACATTATAGCTAAAGGGCGTTAGCACTGTATTTTCTCCGGTAGCCAACGACTGTTGCACAAGGGCCATCTCTCCCTTAATATTCCGTACTGCACTGATCACCGATTGCTCCCCTGCAGCAAAGCGTGGATAGGTGTAATACCAGTTATCAGGATTGGGTAGTTGCCGCTCTGTTTTTCCGGTTTGTGTGTTGATCAATTGCAGACTATACTGCATATGGGTGGTTTCAGTTGCTGCGATGATATGCTTACCATCTGTACTGATATCCGGAGAGAAAAATTTACCGCGCAGGGAAACTGTTTTCGTATGCCCGGTAGCACGATCCCATACACGTATCACCGAAAAATCTTTCCAACTCCAGCGGGCGTCAAAGCGGGCAGCAGCCCATACAATGCGGCCATCACGATAGCTGAAAAAATCGTCGTACACAATACCGGGTCTTACCAGCAATTGCATATCTCCATTTGGTTTCAGCAGATAGATGCCTGGCACTTTGTTCCAGGCGTCTTTAAGTATGATCCATCCGTCGGGGGTAGCGTATACGTATTTATAGTTAGTCACGGTTTTAGCCACCGGCAGCAAAGGCACTGCAGGCGTAGTATCCGGCCTGGCCGCGTAACTATTCCACAGCGGCTGATATTCTGCCAGCATAGCATGATAGAAGCCGGTAACGTTTTCTCCTGTTCTTTTCTTTAAGCTATGCGACAGGGGGTAAAAAACTCCGCGGTAACGCACAGCGTCGCTGGTCACATTTTTCCAGAAATTTTGCCTATAATGTTCGCGGCCATAGGCAGTCATCAGGTACCCCAGGGGATAGTGATCTGGTACAAAATCTTTATAGGAGCCATTGCGGATCTTCATATATGCATACTGTTTCCCTGCCAGGGAAAGGCCGCGGAACCCATCAAAAAAACCAGGCAATCTGCCACGGCCTTGTGGGGTAAGCGCAGTTTCCATCACCACAGCATCTCCTTCCCAAAACCAATTGGGTACCGCAATATTGGTAACCGCCGCTTGTCCGAGCTGGCCACCGAGAATAGAAAACACTTTGGAAACACCCTGACGGAAGTTCATATTCTGCAACACATGCCGGTATTCATGTACCGATAACTGTTCTATCCAATTTAATGAGCCCAGGTCGAGAGAAGAAGGAGGCGGCGTAAGATAAAATTCTGAACGGAAAGGGCCTAATTGTACATATCCATTAGATTGCATCGTTTGATTCTGCAAAACGATGTCTACCTTTTTTTCCAGGTTACCAATAGAAGCGCGGGTATACCGGTTCAGGTATTGTGTAATGCTGGCTACCCGCTCACCTTGTGCTGTCATGCCAAAAGGAAAGATCACACGTACCGTATCCGTATTGATCTGTTGCCATTTCAAAGAGGGGGGATTTCCTCCAAACTGTTGAGCCGATAACGATAATGAAAGGGAAAAAATAGAAAAAATGGCAAGGATAAAGCGCATAAAATAATCACGAATTACAAATTACGGACCTGTGCGGATGTATAAACGAAAGTAAGTTTCTTTCCTTATATTATAATCATTAATATTCCGAACAGCTCCGTAATCTGTTATTCTTATTTTATACTTAACATTCCGGTAAGCTGATAGGGATATTTACTGCCAGTCCGCCATCGGAAGTTTCTTTGTATTTAGAATTCATATCCTGCGCGGTTTCCCACATGGTTTTTACCACGGCATCCAGGGATACTTTTGCCAGTTCAGGGTTGCTTTGCAGGGCCAGTTGAGATGCCATAATAGCTTTAATAGCACCCATAGTATTCCTTTCAATACAAGGCACCTGCACCAACCCGCCTATGGGGTCGCACGTGAGTCCGAGGTGATGTTCCATAGCTATTTCAGCAGCCATTAGCACCTGGCGTTGTGAGCCGCCCATACATTCGGTGAGTGCGGCCGCGGCCATGGCGGAAGATACGCCTATTTCAGCCTGACAGCCACCCATAGCAGCTGAAATAGTAGAGCGTTTTTTGAAAATGCTGCCAATTTCAGAAGCGGTGAGCAGGAACTGCTGGATCTTCTCTTCGTGGGAACCATCACAAAAAGTAATAAAATATTGCAGTACAGCGGGGATCACGCCAGCAGCACCGTTGGTGGGCGCCGTTACCACGCGGCCAAAAGAAGCATTTTCTTCATTTACGGCGAGTGCAAAGCAGCTAACCCAGTCGAGGGTATAGCTAAAATGCTGCCCTCCTGCCCGGATTGCTTCAATCCAGGAAGCATAATCGGTGTAGGTACGGCCTTGTAGCAATTTTTTATTGAGTACAGCGGCACGGCGGGCTACCCTCAACCCACCCGGCAGATCGCCGGTAGTATGGCAACCGCGGAAAGTGCACTCTTGCATTACGCGCCAGATATTAAGCAAGCCACTACGGGTTGCTGCTTCAGGACGCCATGCTTGTTCATTTTCCATTACTACTTCAGAGATACTATAGCCAGTTTTGATGCACCATTGCAATAACTGACGGGCGGTATCTATAGGAAAAGGCAGGTCTACCTGTTGTGCGCTGCTGCCGCTATCTCCTTCCTGCACTACAAAACCGCCACCGATAGAATACCAGGTGGAAGCTATCTGTTCTCCATCCAGGAAGGTAACGAGAAAAGTAAGTGCATTCGGATGGAAGGGAAGGGATTCTTCAAAAAGGAAATCAATATCCTGTACGGGGTCGAAATCTATTTCGTATTTGCCGGCCAGCAACATCCGACGGCTACGGCGGATATCATCCATTTTGCTATTGATCTGGTTAACATCGAAGGTTACCGGGTCATCTCCGCATAAACCCAATTGCACAGCAATGTCGGTGCCATGTCCATGCCCGGTTTTAGCCAGGGAACCATATAATAACACTTGTACTTTGCTAACAGAGGCTAATTTATTGATGTGTTCCAATTGTGCCAGGAAATGGAGGGCAGCGCGCCAAGGGCCTAAAGTATGAGAACTGGAGGGACCAACGCCTATCTTAAAGATGTCGAATACGGAAATACTTTCGTGTGCCACTTTTTATTTTTAATGATTGATTTATATGTAAAATTAACGGAAAGCGAACGAATAAAACAAAAGCAGGTAGACGGAGCATAAAAAGGGGATGTATCAAAAGTTTGATACATCCCCTGCTCATTATTAAGTTAAATAGTTTATCTATTTACAAAATTCTTCAGCTTTACATTAAATATCAATACGCTGTTAGCGGGTATACGGCCGGCATTAGGGCCATAACCATAGATAGAAGGCAGGAACAGGTTGATTTCTCCACCTTTACCAATTTTAGGCACGCCTATTGTCCAACCCTGGATTACCTGGTTCAGGCCAATGCTAAGGCTATCACTGCTATCAAACATAGTTTTATCGAGGAGAGTACCTTTATAGGCTACGGTTACGAAGGCAGCAGCGTTTGCGCTGTCTTTGGTATCTCCTCTGTTAATAATCTGATAAAAAATACCACGGGGATCGTGTTTTACGTCTGTGATGTTGTTAGCGGCCAGGTAGGCTACTATTTTTGCAGAGTCGGTATCGTACTGTGCAATAGCATCATAAGCAGGTAAATTATCTTTTTTGGTGCAAGCAGCCAGCAATACAAGGAACAATCCTCCCAACAGGAAAAAACGCTTCATACAATAACAAGTTTCAGATTAAATATTAAAAGTTGACAATTTACTTATTTGATACTCACTAATTGGACATCGGAAATCAGGACAACATTAGCCGGGATCACACCGGGAACGCCGGTACTGCCATAGGCCAGGGCAGGAGGAATATAAAGCCGGATTTTCCCTCCCAGCGAAATTTTTTGCAATCCGATCTGCCAACCAGGAATATGATTTTTCAGTTTCCGCTGGTCAAAATCGGTAGGGCCGAAAGAGGTACCAACCACTTCTCCGGAGAGGAGTGCATTAGCGTAAATCAGGCTGGGTACGGAAGAAGCTTTCACGAAGTGAATACTATCGCCTTGTTGTACAATTCTATAATAGAGACCGGAGGCATCTCTCACTGCGGTTTCGTTATGGGCAGAAAGATAGGCTTGTATTTGATTATCCATCCGGGCATCCGCCAGGACAATATTTTTTATGGCATCATCTTTTTTAGCACAGGCAATAGCCAATAATAAGAGCATGCATGTGCTGATTAGTTTTACAACTGTATTCATCCGCTACTGTTTACGGTCCTGCTTATTTAACGGTTATAACATGATAAAGTTACAGCCAGGGGAGTGTCTTCCATAAAAAAACTCCTGACAGGGTAGCCCTGCAGGAGTTTTTTTATGATTATGTTGATACAGATTAATAATCCATACCCATACCGTGACCGCCTGGCATAGCAGGAGCCGCAGTTTTAGGTTCTGGTTTATCAGCGATTACGCATTCTGTAGTCAGGAGCATGGAAGCGATAGAAGCAGCATTTTCCAGTGCAACGCGGCTTACTTTAGTAGGGTCGATAACGCCTGCTGCCAGTAAGTTTTCGTAAGTTTCGGTACGTGCGTTGAAACCGAAATCGCCTTTACCTTCTTTTACTTTCTGTACTACGATAGAACCTTCGATACCTGCGTTAGCAGTGATCTGACGTAAAGGCTCTTCGATAGCGCGTTTTACGATCAGGATACCGGTAGTTTCGTCGTTATTATCACCTTTCAGTGATTCCAACGCTTCGATAGCGCGGATATAAGCCACACCACCACCAGGCACGATACCTTCTTCAACGGCAGCGCGGGTAGCGTGTAAAGCATCGTCTACGCGATCTTTCTTTTCTTTCATTTCTACTTCGGTAGCAGCACCTACGTACAGTACAGCCACACCACCGCTTAATTTAGCCAGGCGTTCCTGTAATTTTTCGCGGTCGTAGTCGGAAGTGGTTACTTCGATTTGAGCTTTGATCTGTCCGATACGGGACTGGATAGCCTCTTTTTCGCCTTTACCACCTACGATAGTAGTGTTGTCTTTATCGATAGTTACAGATTCTGCTCTACCCAGGTAAGTCAGGTCAGCATTTTCCAGTTTGTAACCTTGTTCTTCGCTGATAACGATACCACCGGTGAGGGTAGCAATGTCTTGCAGCATATCTTTTCTTCTGTCGCCGAAACCTGGAGCTTTTACAGCAGCCACTTTCAGGGTACCGCGCAGTTTATTTACCACCAGGGTAGCCAATGCTTCGCCTTCCAGATCTTCAGAGATGATTACCAGCGGAGCGCCTTGCTGTGCTACTTTCTCCAGGATGTGGAGGATATCCTTCATGGTGCTGATCTTTTTATCGTAGATCAGGATATAAGGATTAGACAGCTCAGCCTGCATTTTTTCGCTGTTGGTGATAAAGTAAGGAGACAGGTAACCGCGGTCGAACTGCATACCTTCTACTACTTCTACAGTAGTATCAGTACCTTTCGCTTCTTCTACGGTGATTACGCCGTCTTTTGTTACTTTCTGCATCGCTTCAGCGATCAGTTTACCGATTTCGCTGTCGTTGTTAGCAGAGATGGAAGCTACCTGTTCGATCTTCTGGTTATCGTTACCAACCTTTTCAGATTGTTTTCTCAGGTTTTCTACCACAGCTTTCACTGCTTTGTCCATACCACGTTTCAGGTCCATTGGGTTAGCACCGGCAGCAACGTTTTTCAGTCCTTCTCCGATGATAGCCTGTGCCAATACGGTAGCAGTAGTAGTACCATCACCTGCCAGATCAGCAGTTTTGGAAGCTACTTCTTTCACCATCTGCGCACCCATATTTTCGATTGCGTCTTCGAGTTCAATTTCTTTAGCAACGGTAACACCATCTTTGGTTATGCCAGGAGCACCGAATTTCTTTTCGATGACTACGTTACGGCCTTTAGGTCCCAGGGTTACTTTAACGGCATCAGCCAATGTGTCAACACCCTTCTTCATTTTGTTGCGGGCGTCTATATTGAAGAAAATTTGTTTTGCCATAATGTTTTTTGTAGATTTTTCTTTTAGGAATTAAAACGATATCCGTAGGGCGCTACTGGTTAAACGATAGCCAGGATATCTGATTCGCGCATGATTAAGTAATCTTCACCTTCAATAGGGAGTTCCTGACCAGAATATTTGCCATACAGTACAGTATCGCCTACTTTAACTGTGATCGGCTCATCTTTTTTACCAGGACCGGCAGCCACCACGGTGCCTCTAACTGGTTTTTCTTTTGCAGTATCGGGGATAATGATACCGCCAGCTGTCTTCTCTTCTGCTGCTGCAGGTTTCACGATTACCCTGTCAGCTAAAGGTTTAATACTTAATTGTTTAGCCATAGTAGTTTTTATTTAAAAAAGATGTTTAGTTTTTGTGTTTGCCTCCGCCACGAGAATTGTGCCAACGCAGTTTTTGGGTCAAATTTACAGGCTGCAAAGGTATTGCGCAGATTCACACTGACAAATCATGACAAGTGTAAGGAAAAAATGTCAGATTTCCTTGTAAAGATGCTCAGGAAGCCAGACATTTTTCTGTTTGCAGACTTTCTATCTTCTACCCAAAATCCTTAAATATGAAATTTTTTCTCTAGTTTTGCGCCCTTATACCAGTTCTTTTTTATACGATGATCAGTAGAAGAAACATCCGGGTAAAGGTTATGCAAACACTTTATGCCTTGGAAACGATGGAGCAAAGCAGTATTAAGCCAGGTACGGCCACCAGACTTTTAAATGAAAAGCTGGATCAAACCTGCCAAATCTTTACCTACTTACTTAATTCAGTGGTACAGGTAGCACAATACGCAGAAACCGATGCGCAGGCCCGTGCTTCCAAACACTTACCCTCTGCCGAAGATTTGCAGGTAAATACCAAGATCGCAGGCAATGAATTTATTTACCAGATAACCAGTGACAAAGGCTTCCAGGTAAATCTGGAACAATGGAAAATGAAGTTGCTCACAGATGAAGATCTGATCAGGAAACTTTATAACCAGTTAGTAACTACGGATACGTATAAAGCTTATATAGCAGATAATATCCGTACAAAAGCCGGAGAAAAGGAAATACTGGAATTCATCTATAAAGAGATACTGGCAAAGAACGAGCTGTTCATCCAGCACATGGAAGATACCTTCCTTCACTGGGGAGATGACGAAGAAATGATGGGGATCCTGATCAATAACTATTTCAATAAGCCACATCTTTTCAATTTCCTGCAACTGATCAGCAAAGAAAAACTGGATTATGCCCGGGAATTGCTGCTGACAGTAATAGACAAGAAAGAATACTGCTTGGAGCTTATTAAGCCCAAATTGCAAAACTGGGATTCTGAGCGTATCGCAGCCGTAGATATGTTACTGATGGAAATGGGTGTCTGTGAATTTCTTTATTTCCCGACCATCCCCACCAAGGTAACCATCAATGAATATATAGACCTGGCGAAAGCATACAGTACACCACAAAGCGGTCAATTCATCAACGGTATCCTGGATAATATCCTGAAAGACCTGGAAAAAGACCAATTAGTTCAGAAACAGGACCGTCCGAAAAAGTAAGTGGGAAAAGTTATTTTTACCGAAAATAGCAATGCCATGAAAAAACTGTTCTACTTACTTGCCTGTGGAGTCTTGCTCATAGCGGCCTGTAACAATGCCAACAAAAATTCAGCTCACGAAGGAACCGGAGTTGGAAATGGTAAAACAATCGATGCCGGCCAGGCCGGATTGGCCTTTGAAGAAAAGGTACATAACTTCGGTGAAATTCAGGAGGGGGAAAAAGTGGAATATTCCTTCAAATTCACCAATACCGGCACCAGCCCATTGGTAATTGAAGATGCTATTTCCAGTTGTGGATGTACCGTTCCTGAATGGCCTAAAGCACCTATTAAACCCGGACAATCTGGCTATATGAAAGTAATTTTCGATAGCCGCGGAAAATCCGGATACACCGAAAAAGAGATTTCGGTCAAGATAAATAACGATGATGGCTATGTATTAGGTCCTAAGATCCAATGCAATATCGTCGCAAAATAGACGAAACAAAACTATTAAATCAATTATAAATGAACATCCTGAACATTTCATTAATGGCGCCTCAGGCAGGTGCACAGGGCGGTAGCTCTGCGATTTCCTTCCTGTTTTTTGGCGGTATGATTGTCGTAATGTGGCTATTCATGATCCGGCCCCAGACTAAAAAAGCTAAACTGCAGAAACAATTTATCGATAACCTGAAAGAAGGTGATAAGATCGTTACAATTGCCGGTATCCATGGAAAAGTAAAGAGAATGAACGAAGACAACACTGTACTGGTAGAAGTTAGCCCTGGAACTACCTTTACCATTGAACGTTCAGCGATCAGCATGGAATACACACAGTCGCACCAGAAACCGGCTGCAACAAAATAATAAAGTCCCCAATTACGCCTCCAGGCGTAGTAAAGGCATTACGCAAAAAGCGGAGTTATGAATTTAACTTCGCTTTTTTGCGTTTTTTTATACCCTGTTTTTTGCAGACACTTTTTTAAATTGCAGATTATGTTAAAGATAGGCATCACCGGAGGCATCGGCTCCGGTAAAAGTACAGTCAGCAAAATATTTGAGTTACTGGGTATCCCTGTATACTATGCAGACGACAGGGCTAAAGATATACTGGTGCGTGATCCCGAACTGGCGGCCCAGGTGAAAGCACATTTCGGAGAGCTGGTATACGACAGCCAGGGCGCACTAAACCGTAAATACCTGGGCAATATTGTATTCAACGATAAAAACAAACTGGCCTTACTGAACTCTCTTGTGCATCCAGCTACTATCCGGGATTCCGACAACTGGGCCGGGCAACAACATAGCGCCTACGTAATCAAAGAAGCGGCCTTACTTTTTGAAACAGAATCCTTTCACCATCTTGATAAGATTATAGGCGTGTCTGCCCCCCTCCCATTGCGGATACACCGGGTCATGAAAAGGGACCATGTTACCCGCGATGAAGTACTGGCCCGTGTTCATAAGCAGATCGATGAAACCATCAAAATGCGGTTAAGCGACTATGTCATTTATAATGATGAACAACATATGGTGATACCCCAGGTATTGGCACTGCACAAAGAGCTACTGGTACTGGCAGCGTATTAAGTTACCTGCGGTATAGCAGCACCGGTAAACAGCCGGCCAATTACCTAACTTTGGAAAAAATAAGGATCATGAGTACGCATATTTCTCCCATACAATTAACAAATAGCGCTGTGGAAGCGATCAAACAACTGTTGGCAGGCGCTATAGAAGCCCCTTACCTACGCGTAGGCGTAAAAGGCGGCGGATGTTCCGGTATGGCCTATATGCTAGGCTTTGATACCAAAATGGAAGACGACGATACATTTGAAGTAGCCGGCATACCCGTGATCATGAAGAAAGCGCATGGTATGTACCTAATGGGGATGGTAATAGATTACCAGCAAAACGAAGAGGCGACGGGCTTCATTTTCAGTAATCCTCAGGCCTGATATCTCCCCTATTACCCTTTACTGCTCATTACTCTCCATAAAAAAACCTCCTGGATAACCAGGAGGTTTTTTATTTATCAAACATTTTTCAGTTATCCTACTTATTTGGTAGCAGAAGCAGCTTTCTTAGCAGTTACTTCCACAGACTCAGATTCGTTGGCCAGCTGGTTCTTCTTGTCGAAGTCTACCAATACTGGTGCAGCTACGAAGATAGAAGAATAAGTACCAGTGATCACACCGATCAACATGGCGAACGCGAAACCACGGGTAACTTCACCACCGAAAATAAACAGGATCAGGATGGTCAGGAACACGGTGAGGGAGGTCATAATGGTACGGCTCAGCGTATCATTAATCGCTTTGTTGATCACCACATCTCTATCACGGCCATGTTTACCGGTTCTGAAGTACTCACGAATACGGTCAAACACGATCACAGTATCGTTCATGGAGAAACCGATTACAGTCAGGATCGCAGCGATAAAGTGCTGGTCAATTTCCAGTGTGAACGGTACAAAAGACCTGCACCAGGAGAATACCGCCAGTGTTACCAGTACGTCGTGTAACAGGGAGAAGATAGTACCGATAGAGTACTGCCATTTATTGAAACGGATCAGGATATACACGAAGATCACCAGGATAGATAATACGGTAGCCTTTACCGCACCTGCACGCAAGTCGTCGGAGATCGTAGGCGATACCGTTTGGGACCCTACAATAAAGCGGGAGTTGAATACTTCCGGTGTTACAGAGGCATCATAGAAAGGCTTCAGGCCATTGTACAATTTATCTGACACTTCTTTATCTGTTTGCAGGTTCTGTTGGTCTATCTTATAAGAAGTAGTGATATTCAGCTGATTGGTAGAACCAATTGTTTTTACATATACTTCTGATTCGAATTCTTTTTTCAGTACATCTGCTACTTGCTGTCTGTCCATTGGGTGTTCAAAACGAACGGTATAGCTACGGCCTCCGGAGAAGTCGATACCGTGGTCGAAGCCATGGAAGAAAGAAGAGATACCAGCTACCATTACGATAGCGGAAACGATATATGCGTATTTACGTTTACCTACGAAATCGAAAGCAACGTGTTTGAATACCTTACGGGAAATCGGAGTGAAGTATTCAAAGTGCTTTTTGCGTTTCAACCAGAAGTCGGTTACCATACGGGATACCAGGATACCGCAGAACAGGGAGAGGAATAAACCTATGATCTGAGTGGTAGCGAAGCCCAATACCGGACCTAAACCGAAGTAGAACAGGATAAAGGCAGTGAGCAAAGAGGTAACGTGACCATCCAATACCGGAGCATAGGAGCGTTTGTAACCATCTTTTACCGCATCTTCATACGATTTACCGTGGCTGAGTTCATCCTTGATCCTTTCGAAGATGATTACGTTGGTATCTACCGCCATACCGATGGTAAGTACCATACCCGCAATACCTGCCATAGTGAGCGTAGCGCCCATAGAGGCCAGGATACCGAAAGTAAACAGCAGGTTGAGTACCAGCGCGATGTTAGCCACCCAGCCGGCAGAGTTATAATATACCAGCATGAGCACGAAGATGATCACAAAGGAGATCATGAAGGATTTAGCGCCTGCAGCGATGGATTCAGCACCAAGGGTAGGTCCTACGATCTGTTCCTGAACAATTTGTGCAGGAGCTGGCATTTTACCGGATTTCAGGATATTGGCGAGGTCATTGGCTTCTTCAATAGTAAAGCTACCACTGATAGAAGAACGGCCACCTGCAATTTCGCCATGGATAGACGGAGCAGAGTAAACGATATTATCGAGTACAATGGCGATGTAGTTAAAAGTAGCAGGGTCTTTAGGATTGGAGGGAGCCAGTTCACCGGTCAGTTTTTTCCATTCATGCGCGCCCACGTTGTCCATGGTCATGCTGATTTCTGGCTGGTTGTTCTGGTCCATATCCTGACGGGCATCAACGATCCTGTCGCCGCCTACACGGGGTGCAGGGTTAGCAGGATTTACCCTCAACGCGTATACGGAAATAGGACCGTGCTTATCTTCTTTATTCTCAGGGCCATATGCAAATACCGCATCTTTAGGCAGCACATTTTTAACGGCTGGCAGTTCCAGGTAGCGGTTAAAGGTAGCAGTATCTTTAGGTAAGATGCGACCGATCGCAGGGCCAGGGAATACGGTACCGGATTGCGGATCTACGTTCGGGAACAACACCATGAACAGCGGGTTTTGTTTCTGCTGTTCTTTGATCTGCAATTCTTTACTGGTAGCACCGGTATCTTTGGCTTTATCTTTTGCCAGGTAATCGCTCAAGCTAGCGTCTTTGCTGGTATCTTTAGCAGCAGCGGCAGTTGCAGGCGCTTGCTGGGCAGAATCAGCAGGAGTAGCGGTAGCAGGAGTAGCTGGCTTGTTGCTCAAGGAGTTCCTGATCGCCTCGTTCATAGGAGACAATACATTCTGGATAAAATCCGGACTGTTTTTGTATACTTCCCTGAATTCGAGGTTAGCAGTTGCCTGTAAGTATTTGTGTACACGGGCAGCGTTGTCTACGCCAGCCAGTTCCACGGAGATCAGCCCTTTATTTTCATCCAGGCTGATGTTAGGTTGAGCCACACCGAATTTGTCAATACGTTTTTGCAGTACGGTATAGGTATTCTTAATAGCCACCCTTGATTCCTTACGGATCATATCCAGCACTTGCTGGTTAGTAGAGTTGAAATTAATGTCTTTCTGGTATGCATTAGCGAAAATAGTCGCCAGTTTACCCTGGGGTGCTACCTCGGCGTATGCTTGTCCGAACAAAGTAACAAAATCTCCCTGGCTTGTTTTTTTCAGTTCATTTGCCCTGTCCAGCGCTCTGTTAAAAGCAGGGTCCTTGGATTGGCCGGATAAAGCGCGGATTACATCCTCCACGTTTACTTCCAATACCACGTTCATACCACCTACCAGGTCCAGACCCAGGTTCAGCTCTTTTTCCTTAGCTTTGGTGTAGGTGACATTCCACGGGAAACCTGCAATTTGCTTGCTGCTGGTACTGTCAATGATCTCTTGTCTCCTCTCTTTGACATACCCTTTCAGTGTATCTGAGTAGAAACCCTGCAGTTCCTGACTGCCAGGATATTTCTTGTCAGGTGTAGGGTATTGTTTGGCCACATCGTTTTCGGCCTGCTGCTCTATCTTCTTCTCATAGTTCCGCACCAAAAACGTGAAGGACAATTGGTACAAAGAGATAAGGATCAGTGCGATGGCAAAAAATCTTACCAGTCCTTTAAGTTGCATACTGTTTGTTTCGGGTTTATAAAAAAAAATTTTAAGAGTTGCAAAGATAGAATTTAAATCGATATATTAAAGTCCTTGTTAAAAGAGGTGTAAACACAATATGCGTCTGGCTTTACAGGTTTGTTAGCATACTTTTTATAAATCGGCGGGGCCTGATCGCTGTATTTTTAAGCCCCGCAACGCCCTGGGAAGGTGGCGTTCCACAACTACTTCACCTACAGTCAGGTATCCCGGCGCTGCCCAATATAATTTTTTAAGCTACTGTAACAAAGTTGCGGCATTTTCGTTTAACTGAAAAAAATCACCGTTTTTTGTACCTGGCCATGTCGCTATCCGGAAAGAATGCCAGCATTCCGGAGTAGCATCGGAACAATACCACCAGACATATACCGGTTCCTGCTTTTGGGTAGAAATGAATACCCGGATACCGGAAAACATGGGACCTTCCTGACAACAGCACAAGAACGCAATAAAAATTATGACCTCATCTGATGATGAGGTTAAACATTGGGAAAACTACCAATCTATAAAACACAATTTAAAAAACGAGCACAAAATGCTAACCAAAAAAAATCGCATATGGGCTGCTTTAGCCCTGTTGGCCGCTGTTACAGGATTATCTTCCTGTTTGAAGAATAATACGGATAATACACCGGTAAGACCTACAGCCCAAATCTGGTTCCTGAACGTTTCCAACAGCACTGTTCCCGCTACCTTTTACGATAATGGCCGGAAAATAAGCAATGATACTACCAACATCGGTTTTAACTTTTACTCCCGCTATTCCGTTTATGGAGGCCCTCATATCTTTGAACTCCGTAAAAAAGGCAGCGATAGCGTAATCGTTTCCTCTACTTACCAATACGATTCTACCGATGTACTTAATTCCAGCTCTCCTTACTATACTTACCTGATCTACAACAATCCTGTACAGGCAGTAACTATTAAAACAGATCTTTCTACAGCCAGCACCAGCAAGATCAACATCCGTTGCTTCAACCTGAGCCAGAACGCAGGTCCGGTAGATTTTTACGTAGGCAGTGAAAAAATTGACAGCAACCGGAATTACATGACCCAGTATCAATTGGTAGCAGCAACTTCCTTTGCACAGTTCAGTAGCTTCAGCATCAACAACACCGTTACCGTTAAAAAAGCGGGTACCACTGAAGTACTAGCCACTGCTAACAGCAGCCAGCTGATTGTTGGTTCTTTTAATACAGGCAATGTATATACTATTTACTTTGCAGGTACAGCGGGCAGCACTGGCACAGACAAATTAATGGTGAACGCTTTCCCAAGCTATTACCCTTCCTATTAATCAACAATTAAATTTATATCCGTATAAATGCAGAACGGGCCGTGATTGCGGCCCGTTCTGCATTTATACGGCAGCTTGCCATTATCTTTCGTACATTATCTACTTTTTTTGTGTAGGTTTGTTCCGGTCAATCAATGTTAAGATATGAATCAATTAGCAGAAAGGCTGTCAAGGATTTCCGAGCCTCAAACAATTAAAATGGCTAAACTCGGCCGCGAGTTGAAAGCCCAGGGAATAGACATCGTGGACCTTAGTATCGGAGAACCGGATTTTGACACCCCGGTACATATCCGGGAAGCCGCGAAAAAGGCGATTGACGAAGGATTTACCCACTATACTCCTGTGGCAGGCTACGCGGAAGTAAGACAGGCAGTAGTGCAAAAACTGAAAAGAGATAACGGTCTTGATTATGCGCCAGAACAAATAGTAGTAGGCACCGGCGCCAAACAAAGCCTGGCCAATGCGGTACTCAGTATCGTAAACCCCGGCGACGAAGTGATTATCCCCACTCCTTATTGGGTTACCTATTCAGAACAAGTAAAGCTATGTCAGGGTGAAGTAGTATTTGTCCCCTGCAGCATTGAAAATAATTATAAAATCACGCCAGCGCAACTGGAAGCGGCCATTACGCCCAAAACCAGGCTGTTTATGTTCTCCTCTCCCTGTAACCCAACAGGTTCTGTATACTCCAAGGAAGAGCTGGCTGCGCTGGCAGTAGTATTTGAAAAGCATCCTAATGTATATATCATCTCAGATGAAATATATGAATATATCAATTATGTAGGACCGCACGAAAGCATTGCACAATTTGGCGACCTGATCAACCGTACCATTATTATCAATGGGCTGAGTAAAGGTTTTGCCATGACGGGCTGGCGCCTGGGCTACCTGGCGGCACCGCTAGAGATTGCCAAAGCCTGCGATAAAATACAAAGCCAGATTACATCTGCTACCTGTTCCATCACCCAACGGGCGGCAATTACAGCCCTTACCGGCGAACTTACTTCTGCCATTGAAATGGTAGCAGAATTCAAAAAACGCCGGGCGTATATTCACGGAGCACTGAAAAGCATTCCTGGATTAAAAGTAAATGATCCTGAAGGCGCTTTTTACATGTTCCCGGATATGAGTGCCTTCTTCAATAAATCGTTTGAAGATACCCATGTAAAGGATGCCGACGATCTTTGTATGTACCTGCTGCACAAAGCGCACGTATCTACAGTAACTGGCGCTGCCTTCCAACAACCCAACTGCATCCGGTTATCTTATGCCACCAGCATGGATAAACTGGAAAAAGGCGTAGAAAGGATGAAAACATGGCTGGGCAAATTGTCCTAATTGTCATTAACCGGATCCGGGAATGCTATTATTAGTGACGGCAGTGGTTGCCAGCCCAATTATGGCATTCCCTAAAATGATTAAGGATATCAATAATATATAATATTATTATATATTTGTGCGCATAACGTATAAAGATGGATGTGACTAATTTTCTATATGTAGCAGTTGCTGCGGGTGCAATTGCTATCGTATACCCGACAATAAAAGATCTCTTCAAAAAAAACAAGTCAAAGGATACCGCTACACAAGAAAGCCAGCCACCAGTTAATGCCGCTGTGCTTCCTTTACAACTGCAAGCCTATGAAAGAATGGCGCTGTATGTAGACCGTATCACTCCTCAAAGCCTGATAGGACGCATTTACCAGCACGGATTATCTGCTGTGGATATGCAGATGACCATGGTACAAAGCATCAAAGCTGAATATGAGCATAACGTTACCCAACAGATTTATGTATCTGCCATGGCCTGGGAAGCTGTAAAGACCTTAAAGGAACAAACTATTTCCGTTATTAACCAGGTGGCAGTACAATTACCACCAGACGCCCCTGCCCTGGAATTGAACAAACAAATATTGGAAGTATTCCTGCAAGCAGGCGAATCTCCTGCCGAGCTCACCTCCCAGATCATTAATGCAGAAGCTAAAAGGCTGATGAAATAATCAGCGGACGTGGATCACTTCATTGAGCAGGTAACTTCTTCCGTTAAACCGTATATAAAGGGGCTTTCCCAGGTACCAGGGCACGCCGGTTTCTTTTGCATGCACCTGAATATGCAGGTGAGGTTCTGTACTAAAACCGGAGTTTCCCACACATCCCAGGGCATCCCCCTGTTTTACATATTGTCCTTCGTGCACGACTACACTACCCATTTTCAGGTGCCCTACGAATACAAAATACCCGGGCGTTTCCAATAATACCTGGTTAGTATTTTTAGGGCCACGGTTCATGGCAGGTGGGATATTATCCGGGTTGCTGCTGAAAGCGCTTACCACCAATCCATCACAGGGAGCGTAGATAGTATCCCCGTAAATCAGGTAGTCATCTAAGTGCCGGGAAAAGACTTTGGTGGCACGTTGTCCCTGACTGTTGAGTTTTACAATATCCATCGCATAAATAGCGCCACGCAAACTGAAATGGAACACATTAGTAGGCAATCCTTTTCCACCCTGGAGCACAAAGTAATTCCCCGACTTAAACGGGAATGCAAGTTCCACAGTATCAGGCTTGCCAGTAGTGCCGGTAAAATAGAGTATGCTTAACAGAACAAACAGCACGGCGAGGATGCCATTGCTACGCCGCTTCCACCGGGGAACGGGCCTGGCTACAGGGTAGCGCTTTCGGAGCACGTATACCAACAGGGCAACTACCAGTAAGCTACCGAAAACATATTTTGTGTAAATAGAAAGATACACCCAGGTGCCATAAAAATAGAGAAAAACACCTAAAGAAAGCCCCAGCAATAAGTAACTGTTTGCTGCAGAAAAGAGCTTGCCTCCGGCTTTCCCAACAAGGTACAAACTATAAATGGCCAGTACGAGGGTAATGCTTAATAAACAATAAATGATCATAGTAACCTGCCAATCTTTCACACAAATTATCAATATTTTTCTCAGCGGCGAAGTACCATAATAATTATGTAACATTGCAGCGCTAGTTTTTGATACTATGGAAAAGACCATTCAAACCGATTCAGGCATTGTTATAGCGCCGCTGTACACACAGCCGGTACCCATGGAGGAGCAGCCCGGCGTCTTTCCTTTTACACGGGGCATACATGCCACCATGTATCGTGATAAGCTCTGGACCATGCGCCAATATGCCGGTTTCAGCACTGCAGAAGAATCTAACAAGCGTTACCATTATCTGTTAAGCCAGGGGGTAATGGGTTTGAGTGTGGCCTTCGACCTCCCTACCCAGATCGGTTATGATTCCGACCATCCTATGTCGGAAGGGGAAGTGGGCAAAGTAGGCGTAGCCATCGATTCGCTGGAAGATATGGAAATACTGTTTAAGGGAATTTCCCTGGAACAGATTTCTACCTCCATGACCATCAACGCCACAGGATTTATACTCCTGGCCCTATATATTGCCCTCGCCAAAAAGCAGGGCGCCGACCTTAAAAAGATTTCCGGCACCATACAAAACGATATCCTGAAAGAATACGCCGCCCGTGGTACATTCATTTATCCGCCCAAGCCTTCCATGCGCCTGATCACGGATATCTTTGCCTACTGCAGTAAAGAAGTGCCCAAGTGGAACACTATTTCTATTTCTGGGTACCATATACGGGAAGCGGGCGCCAACGCCGTGCAGGAACTGGCTTTTACATTAGCTAACGGTAAAGCCTATCTGAAAGCCGCTCAGGAGAAAGGGCTGGACATCAACATTTTTGCCAAACGGCTTTCTTTCTTCTTTAACGCGCATAACCACCTGTTTGAAGAAGTGGCCAAATTCCGTGCTGCCAGACGTATGTGGGCGCATATCACCCGGGAACTAGGAGCTACTGATCCCAAAGCGCAAATGCTGCGTTTCCATACCCAAACGGGTGGCAGTACACTCACCGCCCAGCAGCCCCATAACAATATTGTGAGGGTAGCCATTCAAACATTGGCTGCCACATTGGGAGGCACCCAATCGTTGCATACCAACGGCTACGATGAAGCCCTGTCGCTACCTACCGAAGAAGCGGCCCGCATAGCTTTGCGCACCCAACAGATTGTAGGATACGAAAGCGGCATAGCAGATACGGTAGACCCCCTGGCAGGCTCTTTTTATGTAGAAGCGCTCACTAATGAAGTAGAAAGCAATGCCTGGGACCTAATCCATAAAATTGACGCGATGGGCGGCGCAGTAAACGCTATAGAACAAGGGTTTATTCAGGATGAAATAGCCCGCAGTGCATATAAATACCAACAAGAAATTGAGAATAATGAGAAAATAATCATCGGTGTTAATAAATTTACAGCCGCGGATCACGTAACACCAGAAGTATTCCGGATAGACGACAGCATCCGGATCGTACAATCTGAACGACTGAAACACCTGCGCGAGCGCCGTAACAATGCAGCGGTAACAGCCGCTTTGGCCCGTATCCGTACAGCAGCCGGAGGAACCGAAAACCTCATGCCGCTGGTAGTGGAAGCGGTAGAACATTTGTGTACCCTGGGCGAAATAGCAGATGTATTAAGAGAGGTTTGGGGAGAATATAAATAATATTACTAGCGTATTAACAATAAGATGAGTTTAATCTACTACAACAACTGTCCGCTTTGTGGCTCTTCAGAGATATATAAAGCGCTAAGCGCCAAAGACTATACTGTATCAAAAGAAACATTCGATATCTTCCATTGCGGAGATTGCAGTGGCAGGTTCACCCAGAACGTACCAGGTCCGGATCAGATCGGACGCTATTATCAGTCGCAGGAATACATTTCCCATTCCGAAACTAAAGAAGGGCTTATTAATCGTTTATACCACAGCGTAAGAAAGATCACCCTGCGTTCCAAACAAAACTGGGTACGCCACGCTACCGGGCTTAAACAAGGCGCTCTTCTGGATATCGGCAGCGGTACCGGTGCTTTCCTCCACTACATGCAGCTTGGAGGCTGGACGGTAACCGGCCTGGAACCAGACGACGTTGCCCGCAGCAATGCCAAAGCGCTTTACAACGTAGAGGCATTGCCGATAGAACAACTCTATACCCTTCCTGCCCAGCAATACGATGCCGTTACCATGTGGCATGTACTGGAACATGTACACGAACTACACCGGTACCTGGATCATATCCGTACCTTGCTGAAACCGGGCGGCTCACTACTCATCGCTGTTCCCAATTATACCTCCGCTGATGCTGATCATTATAAGGAGTATTGGGCTGCTTACGATGTGCCGCGCCACCTGTACCATTTCTCTCCAGGCGCCATGGAGCAGTTATTAACACAACATCAGATCACACTGGTAAAAAAATACCCGATGGTGTTTGATGGCTTCTATGTGAGCTTGCTCAGTGAAAAATATAAAACTGGCAAAAATGGCCTTGTTGCTGGCTTTTTTTATGGTTTCCGTTCCTGGAGAAAAGGACTGAAGCAGGTAGACCGCTGCAGCTCTATCGTATATGAGTGTAAGTTATAAAACTGATTTTCCGGGTAGATAAAATAAAAGGCGCAAAACATAGCATGATGTTTTGCGCCTTTTATTTATATCCTGCAAATATTTAGATAATCTTCATTTCATTCACCAGGCGGGTGCATCCTGCATACTTATCAATAATAAACAGTACATAGCGGATGTCTACCATAATATTACGGCAGATAGAAGGATCATAATTAATATCGCTCATCGTGCCTTCCCAGGTACGGTCGAAATTAAGTCCGATCAAATGTCCGTATGCATCCAGGGCCGGACTACCGGAATTACCGCCGGTAGTATGGTTGGAGGCGATAAAGCATACAGGCATTTTACCATTAACCCCGTAGCGGCCATAATCTTTTTTCTTATATAGCTCAATCAGCTTGGCTGGTACATCAAATTCATAATCTCCCGGAATATATTTTTCCATTACTCCATCCAGGTAGGTATAGAAATCGTACTGCACAGCATCACGGGGCGTATAGCCATCCACTTTACCATAGGTAATGCGCAGGGTACTGTTAGCATCAGGGTAAAAACGCTTTTTGTTACCCATTACATCCATCTGGGCCTGCATATAAGTACGCTGGAGGTTATTAATGTTGGCTTGCAGATCTGCTAGCGGCCGGCTTACATTTTCCACAAAGCCTTTACGCAGCGCCATTACCAGGCGGACAGCAGGATCTTTCCACATCTGTGCTACGACTGTAGTATATGGCTGCTGCATGAATGCCTTTAGTTTATCCATAGAAGTGAGCCCCGACAATCCATATGCCTTTTCCGCCAGCACGCGGCTGTCTTTATTGTACTCCTGCCAAACCTGGGCGAATTCACTGCCAGCATATTGCGCCGGTACCCCCTTTACATAAAGGTCTGTAAGACTTACGCAAATATCCTGGTCTACTTTTGCACTATAGTTCTGATAAAACGGCTGCATACCATCCAGAAACTGCTGGCGCATGGTTTCATACTGCCCCTCTCCTTTTTCGTAGACATCATTCAGGAAAGTAATTAACCGGTCGGCGGCGCTGAACAGTTCCACATTCCGGATCAATTCACTGTAATAATCGCGTGTTTGGGCATATGGTTGGATTTCCTGGTAGTAGTGATTCAAGGAATCCAGCACACCGGCGTATTGTTGTTGCCACACCGGGTTAGCGGCCAGCGTTTGGCGATAGTCGGCTTCATATTGCTGCTTTTTCCCGATACCGTTAGTATGTTTCACACCCTGCATTTCCCCCATCCATTTTTTCCAATAGTTGGCGGTGCCGGCATATTTGGCAGCATATTGTATTTTGATCTGTTCGTTTTTACGCATATACCCATCCATTATCCGGAGGGCAGCGTCGCGCATCTCCACCTTAGCAGCATCCAGTACGTCTACGGTTTGCTTTACCGCCTCAGAAGGCAAATATTCGGTAGTGCGGCCAGGAAAACCCAATACCATGGTAAAGTCGTTTTGCTTCATTCCTTTCAGGGAGATGGTAAGCGCGTATTTAGGTTTTAAGGGCACATTATCTTTAGAATAAGGAGCCGGACGGCCATCTTTACCGGCATAGATACGAAACATAGAGAAATCGCCGGTATGACGGGGCCATACCCAGTTGTCGGTATCAGATCCGAACTTACCAATAGAAGACGGAGGCGCCCCAACCAACCTAACGTCGTGGTAAGTTTCCGTTACAAACAGGAAATATTGATTGCCTTCATAAAAAGGTTTTATCATGACGTCTTGCCAGCTTTCTTTACGGGCGCCCTGTTTAATTTCGTTGAGCCGCTTATCAATCACCGACTGCCGTTCCCTTTCACTCATACCAGGTTTTACATCTTGCAACGCAGCTTTGGTAATGTCATCTATCCTTACAATGAACGTCGCAAAGAGCCCGGGATTAGGCAACTCTTCCACTGCGGATTTTGCCCAAAAACCATTTTCCAGGAAATTATTTTGCAGGGAAGAATGTTTTTGAATAGCATCATAGCCACAGTGGTGATTGGTGAGCAGGAGACCTTGCTCGGAGATCACTTCCGCCGTACAGAAGCCACCGAAGCTAACAATTGCGTCTTTCAGACTACCTTTATTGATACTATAAATATCGGCAGCACTGATTTTCATCCCCATTCCTTTCATTTCCTTCTCATTAAGACCGGAGAGCAGCTGGGGGAGCCACATTCCTTCTGTAGCGTAGGTGCGATGCGTAAGTACGAGGAGTACCAACAATAACACCGGCTTCACAATTCGTTGCAACATATCTGATATTCTTTTTATAAAAGAAGCAATTTACTATAAATCACGGAGGGGAGAAAAGATCACCCCAGGTTTCCTATCATTCATCGATATAAAGCAGCTATTTACAGAGAATACCACTGTTATCTGAACAGATTGCCTGAATTTCACCACATATCTATCTGTCGCAAATGTTCCGGTTAAAATCTTCGGTAGTAATAGCACATATTACTGGGTGGCTGATATGCCTTGGTTTACCCTTACTGTTCATCAGTGGGCAAACAGGCGACCGGCGGGCTCTTTCTATCCTGCTCTCTTCAGAGTACCTCATATTTCTTGTCACGTATGTGGCACTCTTCTATTTTCATACCATCTTTCTTTTCCCCCGGCTTTATTTCAACAAACAATATCTAGTTTATTTTCTCTCCCTATTATTGTTATTGCTGATGGTGAATTACATGCGGCCTTTCGAGCACCTGTTTTTCCAGTTACCACCGCATTATGGGCAGCCATCTTTAGTTAGCAGAAACATGAGGCCACCGGTGAGGATAGATATTATCAGCGACTTTCTCTTTTTGCTAACCATTGCACTGAGTACTGCCATTGAAACTACCCATCGCTGGCGGCTCACAGAAAAAAGGGCACTTTATGCAGAAACCCGCAAAAGCCAGGCAGAATTATCTTTCCTGAAAGCCCAGATCAACCCACACTTCTTATTTAATACCCTGAACAATATTTACTCACTGGCCATGACCCGCAGTGAATACACTGCTATGAGTATTATGAAATTATCTAACATGCTACGGTATATCACAGCAGAAAACAAAGGTGATTTTGTATTGCTGGAAAGTGAAATCGCATGTATACACGACTATATAGACCTGCAAAAATTGCGGCTCACCACTAAAACAAAAGTGAATTTCTCCGTTACAGGCAACCCCGGTATTAAATGCATAGCCCCGCTGATATTACTCCCATTCCTCGAAAATGCCTTCCAATATGGCGTGAGTAACCACGAGCCATCAGAAATCAATATCCTGTTAGCCAGCGCAGACAATTACATACATTTCTACTGCAGCAATAAATTATTCAGGCTCACACCCGATGCAGCCCATACCGGCACTGGTATTACTAACACGCGGCAACGGCTGGATCATCTATATCCCAACAAGTACGAGCTACATATCAGTGATGAAAACGGCGCTTACACCATTTCACTACAATTAGAAGTGTAAATTCCATTACCATAAATAACAACCTTAGGAAATAATAAAAGCAATATCCGGATGCCGATATCCTATCAGCACCCGGAACAACTCAACAGATAGCTCACGCAACGATTAGTGATACAAGTAGTTTAATGCAATAATATCATTCGCATTAAAAGTACGGTTACCACCATTAGAGCAAGCCAGCATCCAGGAGTTAGCATCAGCTCCGGAAGGAGTACCAGGGATCTGTATAGCGCCTACGCCAGCATCACCTTCATTTACAGCACTGCCACCACAGCTATAAGCACGGTTCAGGTAGTCGGTATGACGCAACCCGATGCAATGCCCTATTTCATGCTGGATAACAGAACCTACATACAATACATCTGGGTTGGAACCATAAGCATACTGATTGGTGTTCATCTGAATGGTATTATAAGGATTGCCGCCACTGGTAGGAAATCCGGAAGATCCCAGGGTAATGTAACCGCCACTGGGCCCCTGATTAAATCCTTGGATAGTAATGTTCGCAGTACCGCTGGCAATACGCTGGAAAGTGATACGCAATCCCAGCCTATTGTACCTTGCGATGGCTGTATCCGTACCCGCAATAAATGCAGCGCCCAAACCTGTTACCTTTATGGTAATTACACGGGGTAATGCAGTAACAAGATAATTGGTACGGTACTGTTCCGTTCCGGCTATCCTAATAATAGGACTACTAACTTTTTCTTTTAACTGATCTGCAGTCAGTAAAATATCACCTTCTACCAAATAACCGTCTTTTGTTTTAACAACATTGTCGGTACTAAATCCTAAGGATTTGATTTGGGCCAATACTTCTGCTGGTACAGGATCAGGTGTCACTTCTTTTTGTGCACCTTTTTTCTGACAGGATGCAAACAGTAAAACTACTGCCATCAGGCAGATCACAGGAATTGTGTGTTTTGTCATAGATTCAGATTTTTGGATTTATGTGAGAAAAAAAAGACGATTATATAACCCCATTTCACAACAGTAATATTTAAGCGCGGATCAATTACGCTGTCGCCATATCAGGCATACACGCTTCCTCATCAGCCATATCTGGCCAACGTTTGATATACTGTAAACCAATCCGTTCAGCAGGAACACATAAGCAAATGGTCCGTACGTAAATAAAGCGCACGTTACACACTATCTCCAAACAATAATTTGGATGCGGCCAACAGTGCTCAAATAATAAATATCCTATACTTTATAAAATGGCTTCCCTATTGCATACAAAGGATACCAGCCAGCATCACAGGCATCATGAAACATATTCATTACCTGCAACAAACAATGCCTTATAAAATAGCTTCCTTATTGCATACAAAGGATACCAGCCAACATCACAGGCATCATGAAACATATTCATTACCTGCAATAAGCAATGCCTTATAAATGGCCTCCCCATTGTATATAAAGGATAATCACTTGCACTGCAAGCAATTTGTTAACAATGCTGAAAAATGTTCCAAAAACAGTAATTGAATAAGAGCGCTCTTATTTTGGATACATCTACAATTGACATATCGTCTATGACATTGTACAGATTTTAAATTGGCTATAACTCGGAACTACCGGTCCTTTCCGGCTACTAAGACTTGCTCTACAGATTAACTTTAAACTTTGGCTTTCTATATCGTTGCTCGGATTTCGTTGAGTTTATACTTTAGGATTTCCGGTTTCAATATTACAACTTTCGCTTTATTTAAAAAAAATATTTTGCTTTAATCTGCATAAAATTATGTTGGCATAACTAAATACAGTAGTTTTAATTCAACATATTAAACCAACATATTTTTACCTATTGCCATTTTCTCCATGCTTTTCCCTACCTTGAAAATATGGCCTATATTGCTTCTGCAGTTATACAACTGTTACACTATGGCAGCGCAACCAAAAGTTATTGCAAGTACCACTAAAGGTAATGTCCCTACGCTTTCATCCAATGCTTCTTCCTCCAATATATCCCCTGCCATATTAACACTGCAGCATTCTTCCATTACACAAAATACTGCAGGTACGGGGCAAGCTGTTATCCACAATAAAATATTTACAGATACAACGGCAAAAGAAACTTTACGTCTGCTTGCAGATACTGTGATTCAACGTTACGCAACAGACACCTGCAACGTTTGGCAGCCGGCAACTTCGCCTTACCTGGTAAAATTTAAATCTGTTCCTGCTGCACCTATTTTACGGCGCTACGGTTACTTACTCGCTATTTCCCGTTATCATTATATTTTACAACAAGCACCTACAGATAGCACTGTGCTTTACTGTTATCATGCTAACAATAATTATAAAGCAAGTTCGGGCCTACTGCAAAAAATGGAAAAAGCAGGAGCCAATGATCGCCTTGCAATACAAGTATCCTATACACCAGGAAAAAAAATTATTCCATATGCCGCAGTGAAATGGCGCAATGATCACTTTGCAGTAGCCATTGTACAAGTAAAGCAACAAGACTGGATGGCTTTTATCAGCGATTCAACTATCCGGTTTGCAGATCTGGTAAAACAACCCATTCCCGAAATCATCATCAATACGGCCAACCTATATATAAACCGCATTCTGATTGCGCAACAACAATTTCCTGCCATTACCGGAAAACGTATAACCGTTTCCGTTAAAGAGGATATGTTTGATACAACCGACCTGGATCTGCAGGGAAGATACCTGCCTTCTTCCAATATATCGGAATTTCGGAGCTCACATGCCTTGATAATGGCTACGCTTATAGGAGGCGCCGGTAATAGCGGCGCCAATGGAAAAGGCGCTGCGCCGGAAGTACGTCTCAGCAGCTCCGATTACAATATCAGCTTATTTCCCGACGACAGCGCCTATTACACTCATACAGGTACCACCATACAAAACCACTCCTATGGCACTGGCATCGAAAATTATTATGGCGCAGAAGCGATGGCCTATGATCAGCAGATATGGGAAACTGATACCGTGTTACATGTATACTCATCTGGCAATATTGGTACCACGGCGCCAACTGCCGGGCAATACCAGGGGTTGACAGGTTACGCTAATTTATCCGGCAACTTCAAACAGGCTAAGAACATCCTAGTGGCCGGCGGTACCGATGCCACCGGCACCGTAGTACCATTAAGTTCTAAAGGCCCAACTTACGATGGGCGTATAGGACCAGCTATTGTAGCATATGGAGAAGATGGCACTTCCGGAGCCGCTGCGCTTACTTCCGGCGTAGCAGCCTTAATAGAGGATGCATGGCGGCTTCAATACCACCAGGCGCCTTCTGCCGCACTGGTAAAAGCTGCTATTATCAACAGTGCACTTCGCCCGGCAGGAGTACCGCCCGCATACAACCACGGCTATGGTAGCCTGCACGCCCTGGGTGCATTGCAGACCGTTGTAGAAAACCATATTCTACACGGACAAATCAGCAACGGCAACACCACATCTTTTGATATTACCATACCTGAAAAAACAGCGACCGTAAAAATTACGCTATGCTGGAATGATCCGCCCGCCACCATTAATGCAATGACGGCATTAGTAAACGACCTGGATCTACAAGCCGCTACCGGGGACCAACAGGTATGGTTACCCTGGGTGCTTAGCGGACAGCCCGACTCCCTGGGCAAGGCTGCTTACCGGGGCCGGGACAGCCTTAATAATACTGAACAGATCAGTATTGAAAAGCCAGCACCTGGCCAGTTGCACATTACTGTAAAAGGCACCCGGATCACAACAGCTACACAGCCTTTTTACCTCGCCTATGAATTTACACCACAGCAAAGTTTTCAATGGCAACATCCTACTGCAGCAGCAACATTGCTTGCTGGCGAAGTTATTCCCTTACAATGGCAAACTACGTATAGTGGTAAAGGTGATCTCAGTTACAGCACAGACAGTGGCTATACCTGGCTGCCGATCGCACAACAGGTTCCTCTGCAACCAGGCGTCTATAACTGGCATGCACCAACTGCTTTTGCACCTCTACTGCTGAAACTGGCATTGGCAGATACTACCTTTATAAGCCCTACTTGCTACCTATCCCCCATGCTCACTTTGCATACAGGATTTAATTGTAGCGATACGGTATTACTGTACTGGCCTGCACAACCCGGAGCCACTGCCTACCAACTATATACCATGGGCAATACAAACTTAATACCGTATAGTCAACCCCGTGATACTTTTCTATTTGTTCCACGATCTACGGCTTCGCGCTTCTTTGCTGTAAGCCCCATATCCGGTGAAGGATGGACAGGCGCCCGCAGCTATGCTATAGACTATTCACGGCAAGGCGTAGGCTGCTATGTACAGTACCTCCTGGCAGATAAAACTACCAATAACAGCATCCTGCTTTCATTATCGCTGGGCAGTAACTACCATCTCGAAAACATATACTGGGAACGGCTTTCCGGTATAGGTTGGCTGACGCTTTCCATGCAACAGGTAAATGAAGGACTTCATTTTAACTTAATGGATAATTCGCCCCCGGAAGGACTAATGCATTACCGCGTACGGTTGCAAACTACTGATGGAAAATTTATTTACAGTGATCCGGTAACCGTGGAAATATACCAGGACAACAATATCCTTCTGTTCCCTAACCCTGTTAGCACCCAGTTGACCATCCTGGATAAAATATTACGCACCAGAAAATTAGTGATTACAGATATAAGTGGACGCATAGTATGGCAGCAACAACTAACAGCATCGCAAGAAAGTGTACCCGTACACCAGTTAGCCAATGGGATATATAACTGTAGCATTTATGCGGAAGGAAAACACATCTGGTCTAAACAATTCGTCAAGCTGGCAGCTGGCAACTAGCGGCAAAACGCTCACCTGAACACTTGTTGAATTCCCAATATACTTGCTGCCATTAATAAAAACGGCCGCTCTGATTAAATCAGAACGGCCGCTAATTGTATTTACAATAAATTATTACAGGTGAATAGCTTCTCCGTAGGCTACTTCGATAGCATCTTTCACGGATTCGCTCATGGTTGGGTGCGGGTGGATAGCATCCAGCACTTCCTGATAAGTAGTTTCCAGTTTACGGGCTACTACTGTTTCAGCAATAATTTCGGTTACATTAGCGCCGATCATATGTGTACCTAACCATTCGCCGTATTTAGCATCAAAGATTACTTTTACGAAACCTTCAGTAGCACCGGCAGCAGAAGCTTTACCGGAAGCAGAGAATGGGAATTTACCCACTTTCACTTCGTAACCGGCTTCTCTTGCAGCTTTTTCAGTATAACCTACAGAAGCGATTTCAGGTGCGCAATAAGTACAGCCTGGGATGTTCATGTAGTCGATAGTAGCAGGTTTGTGTGCGTATTTCTTTTCGTTGTAAGCGATACTTTCCACGCAAACGATACCTTCTTTGGATGCTACGTGCGCAAGCGCCTGACCAGGTACCATGTCGCCGATAGCATATACGCCAGGGATGTTGGTTTGATAGTATTGGTCTACCAATACGCGGCCTTTATCAGTTTTAACGCCCAATGTTTCCAGCCCAATATTTTCGATGTTGGCAGCAATACCTACAGCGCTCAATACTACGTCTGCTTCCAGCGTAATTTCGCCAGTTTGTGTTTTTACTTTTGCTTTAACGCCGTCGCCATTAGATTCCACTGCTTCTACAGAAGCGTTGGTCATGATTTCGATACCTTTTTTCTTGTAGATCTTTTCCAGTTCTTTAGAGATATCTTCATCTTCCACAGGCACAATACGAGGGAGGAATTCTACGATGGTTACCTTAGTACCCAGGGTAGCGTAGAAGTAAGCGAATTCAACACCGATAGCGCCAGAACCTACTACGATCATAGATTTAGGCTGTGCAGGAAGCACCATTGCCTGACGGTAACCAATTACATTTTTACCATCAATCTTCAGGTTAGGCAGCTCGCGTGCACGGGCGCCGGTAGCCAAAATGATATGTTTTGCGTCGTAAACAGTGGCTTTACCGTCTTTATCGGTTACTTCCACCTGGCCTTTGGATTTCAATTTTCCAGTGCCCATGATCACGTCGATCTTGTTCTTTTTCATCAGGAACTGAACGCCCCTGCTCATTTTATCAGCAACACCGCGACTACGTTTGATTACTGCATCAAATTCTACTTTCGCATCACCTATTGTAATACCATAGTCTTTTGAATGCTGCGTATATTCAAATACCTGTGCCGTTTTTAATAAAGCCTTGGTTGGAATACAGCCCCAGTTTAAACAGATACCACCCAGGTTCTCTCTTTCCACTACTGCAGTTTTAAATCCCAGCTGAGAAGCACGGATAGCAGCCACATATCCGCCGGGCCCACTACCAATTACGATTACGTCGTATGCCATATTGTTTAATTTTAAATTGAACTTGCCAAAGGTAAAAAAATAATTATGAATTGCCTATTATATAGGGAGTGATAGCAGAAAGCCACTAGCGTAAAGACAAAGCGGCAGATCAATGTTGACCAGCTTTATCTTTACCCTAGTGGCTTTTTTCATGATGAATATCGTTTACCGGAGATCTACTACTTCTACTCCAGGATACTTTTTAGCATCGAAGGTGAAGATTGCATCGCTCAGATTTGTATTTGGCGTAAAACTGGTGATATCATACGTATAGTGGTTACCGTTTTTCTCAAACACTTTCATTCTCGCAATGCTCTGGTTTTTCTTATCTACAGAAACGATCACTTTGAAAATATTTTTAGACTTATCGGTAGGCGTTAGTTCTATATTTTGTAACACCTTGCCTTTTTCGGTGGTTTCCCCATCCAGTTTGTAGAGATAATCTTTATCATAGAAGTTGGTGAACAATTTAGCGGGAGTCATAGCACCACTGCTCTGGTCTACCGTATTGATCGTTACTTCATTTACATCCTTGGCATAAGTCCAGGATGTTTTGTTGTCACTGATAATCTCCTGACCTGGCAGCGTTACTTTATACTTGGCACCTTTGAGGTACACAGTTCCTTTCTTGGAATCTGTTACACTGTTATTGGCGCCTTCCACTTTCAATATAAAATTGGCTACTACTGTTTTTAAAGATTTGAATTTATTACTAACGCCATCGAGAACAGATTTTGCCTTAGGGTCTGAGGCTCCTTTGGATTGTGCCATGCCGCTGAAAATGATACCACTCAACAACATTCCTGTTAATACAAATTTCTTCATCGTAGTTTTTTTTAGTTTGTGCTATCCGGCCAAAACAAATGCTATGCCGCATAACAAGAGTTGGTCTTTGCAGGACGCAAAATTCGATATATTTCCTGAAAAAGGATAATAAATTCGAAAGCCACCAACATATTATAACAAATTGTTAAGGATTTCCTGTAGCTCGCTATCTGTTTTTACCAGCACCTCACGGGCTTTGCTGCCCATATTAGGCCCTACAATACCGGTAGCTTCCAGCTGATCCATTAAGCGGCCTGCGCGGTTATATCCCAGTTTCATCCGGCGTTGCAACAAAGACGTAGAACCCTGCTGGGTAGACACGATCACCTGGGCGGCCTCTTCAAACAGTGGATCGCGGTCGGCAATGCTCAATTCTTTGCCGTCCGGATCTTTGTCGTCTACATACTCCGGTAACAGGAAAGCATCCGGATAACCTTTTTGATGGCCAATAAATTCTGCCACACTTTCCACTTCCGGCGTATCCACAAAAGCACACTGCAAGCGCACCAGCTCCCCATTAAACGATACCAGCATATCTCCCTGCCCGATCAACTGCTCTGCTCCTCCAATATCGAGAATAGTACGGGAATCTATTTTGGAAGATACTTTAAAGGCAATACGGGCAGGAAAGTTGGCCTTAATCGTACCGGTAATAATGTTTACAGACGGGCGCTGCGTAGCAATAATCAAGTGGATACCTACCGCACGGGCCAGCTGGGCCAAACGGGCAATCGGCATTTCCACTTCTTTCCCGGCCGTCATAATCAAGTCTGCAAACTCATCTACTACCAACACTATAAATGGCAGGTAGCGATGTCCCTTGAGCGGGTTCAGGCGACGCTGCGTAAATTTTCCATTGTATTCCCGGATATTACGGGTCCCGGCTTCTTTTAACAGGTCGTAGCGCAGGTCCATTTCAATACACAAGGCATTGAGCGTATGGATCACTTTTTTGGTATCGGTAATGATGGCGTCTTCTTCTCCCGGCAGCTTGGCCAGGAAATGCTTTTCGATCAGTTTATACAGGGACAATTCCACCTTTTTGGGATCTACCAGCACAAACTTCAACTGCGACGGATGTTTCTTATACAACAACGACACCAGCAACGTATTGATACCTACCGATTTACCCTGACCTGTAGCACCAGCCATGAGCAGGTGCGGCATTTTGGCCAGGTCGGCAATGAAGTTCTCGTTATCGATCTTCTTTCCAATAGCAATAGGCAAATCCATAGTACTGGTCTGGAATTTTTCGGACGCCAGCAGGTTTTTGAGCGATACCACCGTTTTCTTTACATTAGGCACCTCAATACCAATAGTGCCCTTGCCTGGGATCGGCGCAATAATACGTATACCCAAAGCCGACAGGCTTAGGGCAATGTCATCTTCCAGGTTTTTAATACGGGAGATACGTACGCCGGCAGCTGGCACAATTTCGTATAACGTAACGGTAGGACCTACCGTAGCGCTTATTTTCTGTATAGAAATATCGTAGTTTTTCAGGGTATCAATGATCTGGTTTTTATTCTTTTCCAGCTCAGTAGTATCCTGTACGATTACTTTATCGGCGTTGTGGTTTTCCAGCAAATCGAGGGTAGGGAATTTATAATCGCGCAAATCGAGCGATGGATCATAAGGATCTACTGGTTCTACTGGCCGGGGAGCTACTATTTCATCCGCTTCCTCTTCTTCATCCCGGTAAGTAGGTTTTATTTCGAAAGCCACTTCCTCTGGTGTACTTTTCTTTTTCGGGGAAACAGGCGCTTGCTCCAATCTTTCTTCTATGTATAATAGCGGACCCGGATCTTCTTCCACCTCCTCTTCTTCTGCCGCGGCATCGAATGCTTCAAATGCGGCTGGCGCCATAGGCGTAACCACAGGTGCTACCACTGGGGGCATGTAGGCAGCGCGAACAGGCGCCACAGTAATATCTTCTTTTTCCACCAGCTCCATGGGCGGCAGGTCGTCTTCCGGCTCCTCTTCAGCACCCTGAGTAGGGATTACCATCATACCACCTTCTTTCATCCCATTTTTCCGGCTCTCAGCTTCTTTAATAGGAGAAGGCGGAACGGCTACCGGAGCCACCGTTGCTGCAGGCTTACCTACCGGCGCCGGCGGAGCGGCGGCTGGTACCGGCTTCTTTGGTTTTACCTTCTTTTCAGGCCACTTAAAATCAAAATTAAATTTCCAGATCAACCAGGAGAAACCTACAACGAGCAATAAAAGGGCCGTACCAGTTTTACCTACAAAACCAGAGGTCCATTTATCAAGGGCATCTCCCAAAGCTCCCCCCCAGGGAAATTCAGCTCCATTGGCTACAAATGCCATGGTCATACTAACGTACAGTAGGCCAAACAAAATGTACTTCACATTGCGCCAGATACGGAACACGCGGCGGCCTACAATAAAGTTGACGCCTATAATAAAGAAGAAGTAACAAAACAGGTAAGCGGCGATACCCACGCCATAAAAAAAGAAGTTATGCGACACATAGGCTCCCAGTCTGCCCAATAGGTTATCTACTTTTACATCGCCTATCAACAATTCCCGGGTTGAGTAATGAAAAATCTTATCCTGGTCATCTTCCCAGGTAAATAAATAGGAGGTGAAAGCAATAAAACAATAAACAGCTAGTAGCAGGAAGAACACGCCCATTACCTTATGCGTGCGTTCGTCCTTTACCAGCTCTTTTACCTTTACCTCCGGCTCTCTGTCTTTCTTCAGCACATCAGGGTTCGTTGCAGGGCCTTTTGGTTTCTTACTTTCAGGTTTTTCAGTTTTCAGTTTATTCTTAGACATAATTTAACTTCAGGTTTTGGGACTACCTGGCCGACGGCGGTAACTGGACAATCCAGTGCGCCATAAATTCCGGAACCAGGGGATCAATGGTTTGTTCCAGCTCTCCATACTCGCTGGTAGTACAAGTTTTACAGCGTTGGAACAAATGGTTTAATCCATTAAACTTACGGACTGTTACCATCTGATTGCCATTCTCCGTTAATGCGCGCTGAATAGCATTCAAATTGCTGGTGGCATCTACCTGCAGGTCTTCAGTACCGTTGATTGCCATAAACGGGCATTTAATCTGCTTTAGCCAGGTGAGTGGCTGATAACGCAAGATTGATATGGCTTCCGGACTTAGATTGGCACTTTGTACCATGTCTTCTTCCGATACTTCTTTTTTCACCTCTTCTCCGGAGCTACGGTATAATTCCCTGATCAATTGCTGTGCCTTGGGTTTTACTACGGCGATATTGCTATCACTAGCCAACAGGTCCCAGTAAGGCTTCATACGTTGCCTGTCTGCCTCTATCAGGCTATCCGGCTTACCTTCTAGTTTCCCCTTAATAAATGCCTGCTGATCTATCAGTTCCCTGCCTGGCAATCCTACTCCGGCCATGGATATTACAAAAGCTACCGCCGGATTGTTTGCCGCCACTATCTGGGCTACGATGGCGCCTTCACTATGTCCCAGCAATCCTACGCTGTGAGGGTCTACATCTTTCCTTGCTTTTACATATGCCATAGCGGCGGCCGCATCCCGGGCAAAACCATAAATATCTGAAGTATCAAAATCGCCGGAAGAAGCGCCTATGCCACGGTCGTCGTACCGCAAAGTAGCAATGCCATTGCGGGCAAAATAATCCGCTATAACGAGGAACAGTTTATGACCCGCCATTTCGTCGTCGCGGGTTTGAGGCCCGGAGCCATTCAGCATTACCACCACGGGGTATTTACCCATAGCAGCCGGACGGGTAAATGTGCCGGACAAGGAAACCCCATCTTTGGTATTATAAAACTTAACCGCTTCTGTATAATAAGGATAAGGAGGTTTAGGTTCCTGTGGACGTTTGTAAAGATCTGCACGGGTTAGCTCCCTTCTGCCCAATTCCAGGGCGCTCCTTTCGGAATCGAAACTAGACACCCCTTTGAACCGCTTTGTTACGGGGTCCCAAACGCCTACAAAAGTAAATTTTACTTCGGCCGTGCGGAGCAACAGGGTATCTTTACGATACACCACCGATTCCAGCTCAAAGGTATCGCCATCTGCCACATCGGGAAACTGCACCTGGCCGGTATACCCACTACCGGTTTGTTGCAATTGTATGATCACCCGTTGCTTATCGCCGTAGTATAATTTATAGGCGCCATACCATTTACCTGCAATACCTATATTGTTATTGTCTTGTGCATTCACAACAACACCTGGCAGCATCACCAGCAGCAGCATCCAAAAACCCTTCCACATCTATAATGTTTTTATGCTTTTATTTTTAAAACGCCTGCCAGGAAACAGATCCAGCCTGCAATAAAGAATACGCCACCAATAGGCGTAAGGATACCGATACCTTTTAATCCAACATTACCGGTCATTTTTAATATTGTGAGCAGGTACAATGAACCAGAGAAAAGGAGCACGCCAATAATAAAGCATCTGCCCGCCCATTCCAACTGGCTGCCAGGAAGATGCGCAAAGAGGATGCCGGTAGCAATTAATGCAAATACATGATAAAACTGATACGTAACGCCTGTCTGAAAAGTAGATACGGTTTCGGGAGGCACCAGCTCTTTGAGTTTATGCGCACCAAATGCGCCTAACATCACGGCCAATGCACCTAATACCGCTGCCCATACTAAAAAGCTTTTATGCATATTATAAATTTTCGGTAAAGGTATCCAATGAAATATTATCAGATGAAATTATATGTCTGGATTGCTGATAAAAAGGCAAACGTTCCGCTAATTTCTTCTCTACAAAGCCCATCAGGTCTTTATCTTCCAGATCTGCTATGAGCGGGCGCTTATTCTTCTTCCGTTGTAACCTTTCTACCATCGTTTCCAGGGAAGGATTAAGCCAAATAGTAGTACCATGTTGATTCATAAAATCCATGTTCTCCTGAAAACAGGGCGTTCCGCCGCCGCAGGAGATCAGAAAGTTTTCCTGCATGGATAATTCACGCAGCAGCGTGCTTTCCTTTTCCCTGAAATAGTCTTCCCCTTTAGTTGCAAAAATATCTGCGATGGCCATTTCTTCCGCTTCCACAATCACTTCATCCAGATCGTAATAGGGCAGTTGCCAGTGATCTGCCAGCTGTTTGCCCCAATAGGATTTTCCGGCACCCATAAAACCGAGTAAATATACTTTCATAAATAACGCAACAGGTCTAAAAAAATTCTTTCCTCACGCAGGATGAGTCCATGCCAGGCATAGGCCATTTTCCATAATATACTGCAAATATAACCGCGTATTTGAATCAGGTTTGTTAAAATCGGCAGTTATAAAACCTGCCTGCTGGTATACAAAAGGATGCAACCGCATATGCTCTTTAAAATCGACACTCCCTAGTCCGTACCACTTAAAAATTGCCTCTTTGGCACTCCAGCAAACCGTTTCATGTGGCAAAGAATGAGCATTATCTATAAACAATCTTTCCTCCGGCGACAGGAACTTATGCACTACCAAGTCTATTTTCTTTTTCACTTCTTCAATATCAATGCCTACCGCCCCTTTAGTGCTTACAATAGCTGCGGCATAATTGCCACAATGTGAAATAGAAAAATGATAGCTCTCACATTCCAGTACCGGCTTACGTGAATTGGTGACCATGATCTTTTGAATGGGAAATTCAGGAAAGAGCGTTACCAATAAGTATCTGCCGGCAAAATGCTGCAACCGTTTGTGCGGATGGTGAATCGCGGGGCTGATGTTTACCTTCTCCCGGAAAAAGTCTTCGGATTCTTCAATCTCCCATACTCCCAGCTTCGTATCCTGGTCAATTTGTATCGTTCGTATTAATGGCATATCTTGCCAAATTAAAGCAAAAAAGCAGAAAAAACAGCTTTTAGCCCTTGGTGTTTAACTATTTGCTAACGGCTAAAAACTAAAAGCTACTAAAACTAAACGACCTAAGCATGATTCTGTCAGACAAACGGATATTGGAGGAAATTGACAAAGGCACCATCGTTGTTACACCTTTTGACCGGAAATACCTGGGTACCAATTCTTATGATGTACATCTGGGTAAATACCTGGCTACCTACAAGGACCGTGTGCTGGATGCACGCAAACACAATGAAATTGAGCATTTCGAAATACCAAAAGAAGGATACGTACTCCAACCTGGCACCTTATATCTGGGCGTTACCGAGGAATACACCGAAACACATGCCCATGTACCTTTCCTGGAAGGTAAGTCTAGCACCGGCCGCCTGGGAATAGACATACATGCCACCGCCGGCAAAGGAGATGTAGGTTTTTGCAATACCTGGACTCTTGAAATTTCCTGCGCACAACCAGTACGTATATACGCTGGCATGCCAATTGGCCAACTGATCTACTTTGTGGTAGAAGGAGATGTAGAAACTCTTTACAACAAAAAAGGGAATGCCAAATATAACGGCCGCACCATTAAACCTGTAGAGAGCATGATGTGGCGCAACGACTTCTAGCCGATAGGCGCCAGCTATTAGCCATCAGCTAATGCAGCAGAGATCGTTTACCGATGATTAGTAGTAACTTAAGCTGCTTATTTGAATCAACAACTACCAAGTGCTATGAGAAAATTTCTTCTTTGCGCAGCAACAGCAGGAGCGCTAACAGCCTGCCACAACAGCGGCAACGGCAGTGAAACAAAGGGAACAGACAGTATGTTAAACCTGTCATTCAACCAGTATTCCAGCCGCTTCATTGATGCGCTTTGGAAAATAGATCCCTCCTGGGCTACCAGCGTAGGGTATCATCGTTACGACGCTGTATTGATTATTCCTGACAGCGCCGCCCACCAAGAACAACTGGCCTTTGCAAAAGCGCAATTGGATTCCCTGAAATCTTTCGGACCGGAAGGCTTAAGCGATGCCAATAAAATTGATTACCAGCTGATAAAGAACTTCCTGGAATCTTCACAGTGGGAGATCAATGAAGAAAAAACCAATCAATGGGACCCTGCTTCTTATAATGTAAGCGGCACTTTCGCGTTCATCTTAAATGAGAACTATGCGCCGCTGGAAACAAGGCTGCGTAGCTTCGGCGCCAGGCTCAGCAACATTCCAGCTTACTACGAAGCAGCGAAACAACAGATCAAAGACCCGGTTCCGGAACTGACCGACCTGGCCATAGAACAAAACCTGGGTGGCCTATCCATTTTTGAAAAAGACTTCACCGACTCGCTCAAAAAAACTACCATTCCGGCCGCAGAGCAAGCTGCTATGGCAGCATCTGCCCAAATTGCCACCAATGCTATCCGTGCATACACCGACTGGCTAAAGGGACTGAAACCAGCACATCCGCGCAGTTTCCGCCTGGGCAAAACCTTATACGACCAAAAATTCAAGTACAACATACAATCCTCTTTCACCGCCGAACAGATATACGATTCCGCTATCGCCAGAAAAGCGTATATCCATGGTGAAATGACGAAGATCAGCCGCGAACTGTGGCCTAAATATTTTGGTAAAACTACCATGCCTGCCGACTCACTGGAACTGGTTAAACGGATGATAGACACGCTTTCCCTCCAGCACGTAAAACCAGAAGAATTCCAATCTGCCATCGAAAAACAATTACCGGCATTGGTTGCCTTTATCAAAGAAAAAGACCTGTTATACATAGATCCTTCCAAACCGCTGGTAGTACGTAAAGAACCTGCCTATATGGCTGGTGTGGCTGGTGCGTCTGTTAGCGCCCCCGGCCCTTACGACAAAGGCGGCAATACCTACTACAACGTGGGCAGTCTCGAAGGATGGCCAAAAGATAAAGCAGAAAGCTACCTGCGTGAGTACAACCGCTACATTCTGCAAATATTGGATATACATGAAGCCATTCCAGGACATTATACCCAGTTGGTATATTCCAATCAATCTCCCAGCCTGATCAAATCCCTGATGAGCAATGGCGCTATGATTGAAGGATGGGCAGTATATACAGAGCAAATGATGCTAGAGAATGGCTACGGCGGCAATGAACCGGAAATGTGGCTGATGTGGTATAAATGGAACCTCCGCACCGTATGCAATACCATCCTGGACTACGGCGTACACGTAAAAGATATGAGTAAGGAAGATGCCATCCGTTTGCTGACCAGGGAAGCCTTTCAGCAGGCAGCCGAGGCGGCAGGTAAATGGAAAAGGGTAAGCGTTACCAGTGTACAACTCACCAGTTATTTCACTGGCTATAAAGAAATTATCGACCTGCGGGAAGCCTACAAAAAACAACAGGGCGAGCATTACAGCCTTAAAACATTTAACGAAAAGTTCCTGAGCTATGGCAGTGCACCGGTAAAGTATATCCGCGAAGCAATGCTGGGAACTGGCCACTAGCTGCCAGCCGTTAGTTAGCCAGGATTATTTTTATTTTTTTATCCCCCCAGCTACAGATTACAAGTACTGGGGGGTGAATATTTACCGTAAGAGAATCGTATAGCGGGTGCAATTTTCCATGCTTTATTTTTCGAGATGGCAAAGGTAACCCCCAAAGGAGTTAAAATTGGAACCAGATTTGCCCTTCTCCATGAGACCTCATCGTTCCCCCATTTTTCAACATATAAACAGTTTGCGATATGAAGAACAAATCTTTACCGGTACTGGGCATCTGCGCATTACTGCTGATAGCCAGCTGTGTACCACCCAGACCTCCCAGGCCACCAAGACCGCCGCATCCTCCAAGACCACATGCAACTAATTTTCTTTCCCCTACCACTGCAACATTTTTCTTTATTTAGCGGTGTTGTAATAAGTAGAGTATTCTATTTAGTTTAACCGGGTCATTGATATAGGGCGACAGATCAAATAGCTCTACCTTCCGGAAAGCTACCGGGTGACTTTCACTTTGCAGTGAAATAGTGCCTTCCTTTAGCAGTTTTCCTGTTTGTAACAAGCGGGGATCGGCGTATGAAACATTTCCGCCACCAATTTGCGGTTTATTGTACACGAGCACGGTATCCTTGTCCACGATGTGTTTGATGACGGAGTCTCTCAATACAAGCGCCTCCACGTGTACCCAAACATCGCCATGATAAGTTTTAGATGTTGAGCTGATGCAATGGTCGGTGATGAGTTTACCGTTCATGACTACATTAGTACCAGGCGTGCAGAGATTGGCCGTTGAGCGGGAGTCCTTACCATTACCCCCCAACAGTTGCTCTTCCAGGGAAACAGGAAAGTCCTGTTCTTTGGTCATACTGGCGGCGTTTTGTCCGTGGAGCATCACACCACTATTCCGGTAAGCCCAACCCGGGCCACCTTTTACCTGGTCGCCAGTAAATTTATATTCTACTACCAGCAGATAAGCAGAGAAGTTTTTTTTGTAAAAGATATGCCCGAACTGGTCGTTAAATCCTGTATAGTGGTCGTAGCAGACTTTAAGCTGCCCACTGTCTACCCGGAAAGTATTGCCAAAGTTATCGTTAAGTGGATGCCCGGTTATTTTGATATCCCAGTCTTTCAGGTCTTTTCCATTGAACAATTTCAGCCATTTATTAGGGGCAATTTCTTGCTGCGCTACGCTTTGCAGGCCAGCTAGCAGGAATAATGCGGTCAGTACCTTTTTCATAAGTGGTTTTATTTAGCGGGTTAAGATAGCAGATCGGCAACAGAAATGCAAGTTGCCTTGTTATGGCATATAATTCGTGGCGCATGCCCTGATAGCAAATAGATGGCAGTACAGCTACTGTAACAGTGTGTAAGAAAATACGCAGCATTCCTCATTAGGTGCATCAACAACAAAAGTTATAATATATCTATCATAATAAATATCAAATATTTATCTGCTTTTACCCAAAAGTGCAGGGTTTTAGCTGTAAGTTCCACAAACTGTATATATGAAGTCAAAAACCTTAACACAACAACACAACGGAAATCATCCAGATCAACCCAAGGCAGGGGCACTGTATGAGAGTTCAAATATTATTAATGTCACGCCGGAGGGTAGAATTGTCTCGATTTTCACGGGCGCCTGGTTACTGGGCAATGCCATCAGCAAGGTGGATAAATCTCCTTTTAAAAGCCTTTTTAAGCTATTTGGTGCGGGTTATCTTCTTTACAGGGGCATTAGTGGCAATGACCTGGTGAACGGCTTGATGGGCAAGAGAAAACCGGATAAGCATACCACCGCAATCAATATCCGTACTGCCATATCAATTGCCAATCCTAAGGAGGAAGTGTATTATTTCTGGCGGCAATTGAGCAATCTGACAGTTTTTATGAAGCACCTGCAAACAGTGGAAGAAAAAGACCCTTTCCATTCGCATTGGGTGGTGAAAGGCCCAGGGGGCATTGGCACCCTGGAATGGGACGCAGAGATAGTGAAAGAAATACCCGGAGAGATTATCGGATGGCGTTCGTTGCCAGGTTCGTCTGTTGCCACAGCGGGCCGGGTTACCTTCCGGGATACTTTTAATGGGGGTACGGAAATAGATGTGATGATCACTTACCGTCCGCCGGCGGGTTATGTAGGTTCCGGACTGGCGTGGTTACTCAACCCTTCATTTGAAAACATGATCATCAAAGATGTCCGGCGGTTCAAGAATTATATGGAAACCGGAGAAATTGCCAAGTAAGCGTATCTATATAAAAATAGCGGAGACCCTAGCAGGTATCTCCGCTATTTTTATATAGCCGTTAGCATTGCTGACATATATTCATATAGCCAGTAAGGCGTTCATCTATGCACAGCTAAGAGAGTGCTTCCTTTTTGAACCGGTTAAAATAGCCCTGACTTCTATTAATCAGTTTTAGCACACGTTGCCGGGTATCATCCTGTAAGCCGCTGATTTCGTGCTCGAATACATTTTTAAGATCAGAAAGATCATCTCCCCCGTTGTTGATCAGTCCGTTGATCTTCTGGCGCCAATCGTCTGCCCTGTTCTTTATTTTTCTGCGGGTTTTATTACCACTGTCCGGGGCGGTTAACAATCCTATTACTAATCCGGTAGTTAATCCGGCGATTGCGCCGGCTAAGAATTTAGTTGTAGACATGATTACTGGATTTTTATGGTTTAACAAAAGTCAGGTGTGCATAGTTCATTCACACTATCTATCGCCTTAATTTTCAAATATCAGGCCACTATACTGGTATTAGCAAGAGAAATATAGCACGTGCGGCTATAAAAAAGGGGAAAACCACCTGCTTTGAATGAAAGTTGAATGGATTGTATCAATAACGTAAAACCGGATATGAAACGCTATCCAGGACAACATCAGAACAGACATTGCCCCGGCAGGTGGATAAGATAAGCGTATTAGATAATGGAATTTATAAAAGTCAAACGGAGCAGTAAAATAGTTACATTCCGGTATTTTTCAAACCTTTTTGAAAGAAATGAAATAATAAATTTTCTTAAAAAGTTGATTTTCGTCGAAAACCCAATACCAGACAGAATTTCCTGGAAACGCTATAATATTAATAAATAAAACAATACGAAATCAAATTTCCAGTGTTCATCAGATTTAGCTTAAACGTTTTAGCAAATATTTTGGTAGAAATTCCGGGTATTTATGACCTGGATCAAATACCATTTCCAATGCTGCTGGCAGCATTGTCAGATTAGCCATGGTACTACATTTTAGCTTATCCAGGCTACTCATTTACCTTGCACCGGACCGCAGTGGGCCCACAGTATAAAAACAGCCAGCAACCGGTTTATGGCGTTACACATACCTTAAACGTATTTTTCAGCGTTAGAGAGTGCCGTTAAAATAAGCAATACAGATTTGCTCTCTAAAAAATAGAAACCCCGTGGGGAAAAATGATAATGCAGATGAAGTTCCGTGCTAAAAAAGGCAACACCGGCCTATTAAAGCCGGTGTTGCCTTTTTATGTTATAATGATTACTTCGCTTCCAACAGCTTATTTACCAACCGGTTAAAGTCGGCCTGAAACTGTTCGTAATGTTCTCCGGTGCCCGGGCCGGAAAAGCCGGTGTGAACTTCTGCCACATTCCCTTTTTTATCGATAAAAATAGTCGTCGGAAAACCTTTAATGCCAGTTAACTGCGGAAGCGTTTTAGCTCCTTTTTCAGGATCTGCAGGTGTAACCCCGGTAATGAGTACCGGATATTGCATATCAAAGCGTTTCAGGAAGCTTTCGAGGCTTTTTCTGGATTTTTCGAAATCCGTGGTGCGTTCATAGGCCAAACCAATTACTTCTACACCACGGTCTTTGTTTTTCTTGTACCAGTTACTCAGGTAACCGGTTTCATCCATACAATTAGGGCACCAGGAACCCATCAGCGTGATGATCACCACTTTGTTTTTAAAGCGGTCGTCTTTTATGCTTACCTTGTTGCCATTCAGGTCCGGAAAAGAGAAATTCAGCTGTTGTTCACCGGGTTTCATGGTAGCAATCGTCCTTTCATCGGGTAATGTGGCCGTATCATTTTTTACGGCCCACCAATTCTCGAGGCCATCCCCGATACCCGCATAAAAACGGCCATCTGTGATGCTGTCTTTACCCACCAATGCGGTAAAGAGATAGGCATGCGATCCATCAAAAGTGGAGAGCTTCAGCGTATCTCCATCCATCACGCCATCCAGGAAACGGTAATCGCCGGTAGTCGTTAAAAACGTACCATGCACAGTATTGCCAGATTGCTTGAATTCACCAATAGCGGTAGATGGTGTTTTATCTTTATCTTTTGCAGATACAAACTGTGTAACCCAACGACCGGATACATCGGCAGCAGCAGGGGTATTTACTTTAAACCGTTCAGCAATACCGGCTACTGCAGCAAAAGGCACACTTACATCCTTATCGGCCAGGTGCCTTATCCATAGACCTTCTAGGGCACTGTCGGATAGTAATTTTGCTTTAAATTCGGAATCAAAGAAAGGCATTTTGATAAAAAGGGAATCACCATTCACCTTTACGTCATCTACCAACAACCGGTCTGTTGCATTGACCACATATAACACTTTTTTACCGGTGGTATCTCTCACTTCAAAGTTAAAAACAATATCTGCTCCGTCTGGGCGGTGCAGTTTAGCCTGCCACACACCATTGGCCAGGTTCTTTGCAGCATGACCATTATTGCAGGCAGCCATACCTATGCCTGCCAGGCAAAAAATCCATAATTTCTTCATACATCTACTTTTGTGAATAGGTCCTTTCTCCAAACAGCAGGCTGCCGATGCGCACCATGGTACTACCTTCCTGCAGTGCAATGGAATAATCAGCGCTCATGCCAATGGATAATTCTTTAAAGGACGATTCGTTGTTAAAATAAGTGATTTTAATTGATCCGAATAACGCGTGAAGCTGGTGGAACTCCCGGCGGACCTGTGTTTCATTGTTGGTATTGGTAGCCATACCCATTAAACCGGCGATACGCACATTTGCAAAATCCGGAAGATTGGCTTTGTACGTGTTCAGCAGCTGCTGTAACTCCTGCTGATCCATGCCAAACTTGGTTTCTTCCATCGCAATATGCACCTGTAACAGGCAATAGATTATCCGTTCTTGTTTTGCCGCCTGTTTGTTGATTTCCTGTAACAGTTTCAGGCTGTCTACCGCATGGATAGTATGTACAAAAGGCGCTATGTATTTTACTTTATTGGACTGCAGGTGTCCGATGAAATGCCATTCGATATCTGCCGGCAGTACAGCTTGTTTTTCTGTTAATTCCTGCACATAATTTTCTCCGAAGATCCTTTGCCCTGCTGCGTACAATGCCGCTATATCTTCCACTGGCTTGGTTTTTGAAACCGCCACCAACCGGGCATGATACGGCGCTAGCCGGGCAAGTACCTCTTGATATGCTCCTATATTAATTGCCATCCCGTAAAGATAAGCACGAATGGCTGAATTTTGACGTAAAGCAAATGAGCGAAAACAGACGTCCTGTTTTCGCTCATTTCTTATTGACAATAAAAGCCAGATTAGGATAAGATCGCCCTGCTGATCACAATGCGTTGTACTTCTGAAGTACCTTCATAGATCTGGGTGATCTTGGCATCACGCATCAGGCGCTCTACATGGTATTCTTTTACATAACCATATCCGCCGTGTATCTGCACAGCTTCAGTGGTTACCCACATAGCCGTTTCTGAAGAGAATACTTTGGCCATAGAGCCGCTGAGGGTATAATCCAGGTGATGGTCTTTCTCCCAGGCAGCTTTGATGCATAATAAACGGGAGGCCTCTATACGGGTAGCCATGTCAGCCAGCTTAAACTGGATAGCCTGGTGATGGGATATTTCCTTACCGAAAGCCTTTCTTTCCTTAGCATATTTCAATGACAGCTCATAAGCGCCGCTGGCGATGCCTAACGCCTGTGAAGCAATACCAATACGGCCGCCACCCAGGGTTTTCATGGCAAATTTAAATCCGAAGCCATCTTCCCCGATCCTGTTTTCCTTAGGCACTTTCACATCCTGGAACATAACGCTATGTGTATCACTGCCACGGATACCCATTTTATTTTCTTTTGGGCCGATAGTAACGCCTAGCATATTCTTTTCCACAATAAGGGTATTAATGCCTTTACTGCCCTTTTCAGGATGGGTTTGAGCCATTACCAGATATACGCTGGCAGAATTGCCATTGGTGATCCAGTTTTTGGTACCATTCAGCAGGTAATGGTCACCTTTATCTTCTGCGGTGGTGCGCTGATGGGTAGCGTCGGACCCGGCTTCCGGCTCACTGAGCATAAAAGCGCCAATAATTTGCCCTGTTGCCAGTGGAACCAGGTATTTTTGTTTTTGTTCTTCTGTACCAAAAGCTTCCAATCCCCAACAAACAAGAGAATTATTTACACTCATGACCACGGAAGCAGATGCATCAATTTTCGAAATTTCCTCCATTGCCAGCACATAGGAAATTGTATCCAGTCCGGCCCCTCCATACTTTGGGCTCACCATCATACCTAAAAATCCGAGCTCTCCCAGCTTCTTAATCTGTTCTGCCGGGAATTTCTGATGCTCATCCCTTTCAATTACACCTGGCAACAGCTCATTAGTAGCGAAATCACGTGCTGCTTTTTGTATCATCAGATGCTCTTCCGTAAGTTGATAATCCATGGTTGTAGTTTTATAAAGTAATAGTCTTCAAATTATTTATAAATCAGGACCTAAAAAAATGGGGTTTCTAAAATTCAATGTTGTCAACCAGAACAAGGAAATTATTGAACAAATCGTTAGGATAAAGCTACTGTATTGGATTTGGTTCAGCTATCCCCCACTACTTTTATACCATTCTGCGTTTCACTGCCATGAATATTCCCATAAAATCCTGTAGCTTGCCTGTAACGATGTTTTTATGAAGAATATTAAAATAATAGAAGTCAAATCTGAAATAGGCGCAGGTACCCGTGGCGCCAGTTTAGGTGTAGACGCAATCAAGATCGCGGCCCTGGACTTCATGAGCAATTTTTTTGTGCACTTTCCTACCGAGGCCATTGAAACCGAAAATAAGTTATTGTTTGAACCTATTGAATCGCCCTATGCCAAACGGATCAAAGGTACGCTGAGCATGTACGAACGCATCAGTAAAAGCGTGTCTGAAACGGTAAAAGCCAATTGGTTCCCGGTGCTATTATCGGGCGACCATAGCACCGCCGGCGCCACTATTGCCGGCCTCAAAATGGCACACCCAGAATCCAAGCTGGGCGTGATCTGGATAGATGCCCATGCCGATCTGCATACACCTTATACCACCCCTTCCGGCAACATGCACGGCATGCCGCTGGCTACCGCCATTGCAGAAGATAATATAGATTGTAAGGTGCATGACATTGATGAGAATACGGCAAAAACCTGGAACGCCCTGAAAAATATTGGCAAAATAGCCCCTAAGGTGCTGCCGGAAGATATTGTGTTCATCTCTCTGAGGGATTATGAGAAAGAAGAAGATTACCTGATCAAACAATACGGCATGAAGGTAATTACCACCAGTGAAGTACGCCGGAAAGGACCTGAAAATATTTCCCGTTCTGTATTCCGTTACCTGAGCGATTGCGAGTATATCTATGTTTCTTTTGATGTAGACAGCCTGGATGCCTCCATTTCCAGGGGCACCGGCACCCCCGTAAGCAATGGGCTAAGGGAACGGGAAGCAGAAGACCTGATCGCCAAGTTTATGCAACACCGTAAAATCTGCTGTTTTGAGATCACAGAAGTAAACCCGACACTGGACCGGGAAAACCTGATGGCAGAAATAGCGTTTAACATATTGCAGCGCAGCGTGAATGTACTAATGATGAATTAGCTGCCAGCTACCGGCATCATAATTTATAGTAAGCCATTAACCACCCTATCACTTCACTATAGCTGTTGATACCTTTATGTTGGTTGTTGGCTTTCAGATAGCGGTCATACAGCATAGCGGAATATTCATCTGCTTTACCGGTATAGGGTTCATAAAAGTCTATAATAGCTTTGTAATCGGCTTTTACGCCGGGTACCGCCCTGCTCCAGATATAATGGGCCAGTGTGGTATCGCGGCGAGACAATTGCCGGACGCTATACATAAACATATCAAAATTGGCAGCATAACGGAAACGGTTATCCGGAATACTGGTAGCAGCCAGGTACCCCACAAAATTAGCATCTTCTTCCGGCGCATAGCCCAGCTGATGAGCTATTTCATGGCACGTCACAAAAGGTTGCATAACCGGTGGCACGGTGGTATTCACCTGCGCCTCATTGGTAAAGGGGTTAAGGTAGCCCGTAGTGCCAATATAATTCAGCCACTTGCCAAACAGGGAGGACTTAACACTAACGCCACGGTAGCGCAGGGCCGGCCAAGTATGTTCAGCAATGTTGTAGGCAGCAACCGCTCTTTTAAAAACAGGAACAGCAGCTGTATCCGGGAGCAGTACGCCCATCGTATCACCTATAGCAGCTTTATCATGGTTAACGAGTTGCAGCAGAGTATCCGACAGTTGGTAGAGCTGTTGGGTATTGTAAGTACTTGTCACTAAACCGGTATCAGATTCCAGCGAATCCCTTTCATAGTTAAAACCCCATAATATCAGGAAAACAAGGTAGGCTTTGAGCACGAAATGCAGGCCGCGGAGTAATTGCAGCCCGATTGCAGCCCAGGCCATACGGATAAGTTTATAACATAGTTTTAACAAATAAACTATTCCACCAATAATCCAAGCACTATATATTACATCGCCAATACTGAATGGCACTATACCTGTTACTTGTCTGAAAGCCAAGCTACTCCAAATATACCAGCTATGGAAGTAGAAATCGCAGCAACGATTACTCCAGGCGAATAATCCTTTTAACAACAGTATAGCCGTAAGTGTTAGTACAATACGGACAATTTTCTTTTTAATCCGGACTTTTGTCTCCATATAATTTGGGAACATGATAGATGAAACGCTGCAAAAACAATTAAGTACGGCTTTATCCGAACAATTGAAAGTAAAAATACATATAAATGACGCAAAAAGCGTGCACGGTGGTGATATTAATGAAACTTTCCGTATAGGCACAAACGAAGGTTATTTTATTGTGAAGATGAACGATGCGAAGCGTTACCCGGATATGTTTGGACAAGAGTATGCGGGATTGTTAGCATTATCTGCTGCCCATGCGCTGCAAACCCCCAAGCCATTGGCCTACGGGCAGGTAAGCGGCCGGTCTTATTTATTGATGGAGTTTCTTATTAAGGGGAATGCCATTGTAGATTTCTGGGAAGACTTTGCCTACTCACTCGCCCGGCAGCACCAGGTTACTCAGCCCAATTTTGGATTTGCAGGCCCTAATTATATTGGCACATTAAAACAATACAATACTCCTTATACCAGCTGGCCGGTATTCTATGCATTTAACCGTTTACTGCCGTTGGTTAAGTTAGCCTATGATCAGCAGATTGTAGACAAGCAGCTGGTACAACAAGTAGAAGCGCTTTGCAAGCAGCTGCCACAGATATTTCCGGCAGAAGCGCCGGCTTTGCTGCATGGCGACCTGTGGTCGGGGAATTTCATGGTAGGCAATAACGGCAAAGCCTGTGTGTTTGACCCGGCAGTATATTATGGGTACCGGGAAATGGACCTGGCCATGACGCGTTTGTTTGGCGGTTTTGATACCCGCTTTTATTATGCATATCAAACCGCCTATCCATTGCTACCGGGATGGCAACAACGGATAGGCATATGTCAGCTCTATCCTTTAATGGTACATTTGATATTGTTTGGCGGTAATTACTACAGTAACATCCGGGAGATCCTGCAAGCTTATTGACTTTCACCCGGCAGATCAATATAATCGCGCATTTTGTGGTAGTCATCTTCTACAAGTGGGTAGTATTTGTTCACCTCTTCCCTGATTTCATCAAACAGGCAGGAGATCTCATCATGGGAAGCCTCCTGATTGATCCGGAGTAAATTTTCAAGTTCCTGCATTTTAGCGCTAATCCAGGTAAGACCTACCATGGAAAAGTTAGGTTTTAGTTTGTGTACCTGAAATTTCATTTGTTCCCAGTCGTCGTTTTCCACCATCACATTGAGTTTAGCGATTTCCTCCCGTATGGTTCTGATAAAAATTTCGAACAAGTCTGCTGCATAGGAAATATTGTTCTCATAAAGATTTGTGAGATACTTTACATCCAGCTCGTTGTTAAATTCAAATCCACTTAGGTGCTGCACTTCTTCCATTATTAATTCTGTTTCTTCTTCGTTGAGATATTTATTAAAAATCTGTAATAGTTGGTCTGGCGTGTAGGGTTTGGTGAGTATATCCGTAATTCCGGCTGCCCTTGCCATATTTGCGGTACTCTCCATCGCTACAGCAGTAGTGGCTATTACAGGAGTGGCTACATTAGGTTGCTGTTCATCTGATCTGATCTTTTGGGCCAGCTCCAGTCCGTTCATACCAGGAATGCGGATATCCATCAGGATAAGGTCGTATTGCCTGGATTCCAGAAACCAGGTAGCGTCCGGGCCATTAGTAGCGAGCTGGTAACGGATATTGTATTTTTCCAGCAGGCTCATGATATAACGGAGGTTCATTTGATTATCTTCTACCACCAGTACCCTGGCGTTTTCGAAAGACCGATGCAAAAGTTTCCTGCTCCGTTTGCCGGTAGAGGCCGTGAGAGGCTTCCGGCTATCCAGAAATGGAATATTGAAACTAAAACAGGTATTAAATCCGGGCATTTCCTCCACCTGGATATTGCCTCCCTGAAACTCTACCAATTGTTTAGCGATGGCTAACCCGAGACCGGTACCTCCGTATTTTTCCCGGATATCACTTTCTGCTTGTTTATAATTCCGGAAGATGAGCTCTAATTTGTCTTTTTTGATACCGATACCGGTATCGCATATGCGGAAGCGTATCCAGTGTTTGTTATCCTGCCAGCTTTCGAGCGTAACCCTGATAGCAATTTCTCCTTCACTGGTAAATTTCTCTGCATTACCTAACAAATTGATTAGTATTTGGTTCAATAGCACATCGTCGCCTATCAGCCAGGTATTGAGAGATGCGTCCAATTCGGCGGTTATATTAACAGGGCGCCTCCCTATTTTTAATTCAAAGGTATGGCGCAATGATTGAATCAGGTCCCGGAGGTTGAATTCCCGTTGATTCATCCGGATTTCCCCGGCTTCTATGCGGGAAATATCAAGAATATCACTGACAATACCCAACAATATCCCCGAAGAATGCTTGAGGATGCTAACGTATTCCTGTTGTTGTGCATCGAGATGGGTTTCTTCCAGTAAGTGGGCCATACCGATGATAGCGTTGAGTGGCGTTCTGATTTCGTGGCTCATACTGGCGAGGAAATCCTTCTGGGCATTGCGGGCTTCTTTGAGTTTTACCTCCATATCATACACTAAGGGAACGTTTTCTTCCAGGCGTTTCCGGCGCAGTGCACGGGCAAAAGCCTGGTTCTCTTCAGGCACAAAGATATCTGTGATATTTTTACCGATCAATTCCTCTTCCTGATAGCCAGATAAGCGACAGAAGCTTTCGTATACACAGGTAATGTTGCCGTTGGTATCTGTTTCGCACATCGCTGCATTGAGATTATTAAGGATAACCCTAAACTTTTCCTCATTGCGTTTTATTTCTTCCTGCAGATGATAGCGGCGGGTAATATCTATTGCCTGCCAGATGCTGCCGGCAAAACCCTTATCGGTGTATACGGGCAGATAGGTAATTTCCCATATCTGGCCGTTTATAAAGGGCACTTCCCACCCAAACCAGGGCTTTTTGTTACGGCGCAGGCTTTTCATTTTTTCTTCCAGGGGCACGTGGGCAGGCACCATGGGCTTAAAAAAACGAATTAATCCGGCAAAAGAAAGGTTTAAGGGGGAAGCGCTATTAATATGCCGGGTAAATGCATTATTTACCCAAATGCAGCGATGTTTTTCATTGGTCACCAGTATGCCGGCAATCGTATTGTTGAGCCAGGCAGTAATGGGCAAGGAGAAGATATCCGGTACGCCTTCTGATGGCATGCCGATGCTATCAGCAGTTTTTTTCTTACTGTTTCTTCCTATAGCCTTCATCTAAAACAAAATGGGGAGGGTTTTCAATTTAATCTTTGCATTGCGAAAAACAGGAATAAGATTAGCGAAATTATATACCTTTGCGCCTCACGCCTGTTTATCACAACATGAATATGGCTGATATTTTATATTATAAATATATATATAAATAAGATATCATTAGTGAACAAATTTAGGAAATTTTTGCAATTGCAAATATTTAATTACCTTTGCATCCCTCTAAAAGTGAGGATATTGATATGAAACCACTCCGCGAATTTGATATTGCCTTTGTTGGTTTAAAACCAGGGGAACATTCATTTCAGTATACTATCGGAGACAGTTTCTTTGATAATTTTGAAGAGCCGAAGGATTTCAGCAATTGTGAGGTGAATGTACAGCTCACAATGGATAAAAAGAGTAATTTTTTCCTGCTGAAGTTTGCCATAGGAGGCAAGGTAACCGTTACCTGCGACCGGTGTGGCGAGGCTTTTGAAATGCAGCTCTGGGACGATTTCAACCAGATAGTAAAACTGGCAGACAATCCGGAAGAGATGATGGAGGGAGAGGAAGACCCGGATGTATCGTATATCTCCAAAACGGAGAGCCATTTAAACGTGGCCAACTATATATACGAATTCATCCACCTGAGCATTCCAATGCAACGGATACATCCCAACAAGCCGGATGGCTCCAGCGGATGCGATCCGAAAGTAATTGAAATGCTGGAGCAAATGAACCAGCAGGCGAAAGCAAACGACAACCCAATCTGGAAAGGATTGGATAAATTTAAGGACAATTAAAAATTAAATAAAATGCCAAATCCTAAACGCAGACATTCTCAGCAGAGATCAGCAAAGAGAAGAACGCATTATAAGGCGGTAGCGGATACGTTAAGCACAGACAGCGCAACCGGTGAAGTGCATCTGAGACACCGTGCTCATTGGGTAGAAAACAAACTGTACTACAGAGGAAAGGTAGTGTTGGAAAAACAGAGTGCTGCTAAATAATAAATTTTACTATTTTTACCCGAGCTAACAAAGAACAAACTTGAGTTACATGAGAATCGGGCTTGATATGATGGGCGGCGATTTTGCGCCCACAGAAGCAGTAAAAGGAGTAAAATTATATTTAGACACTGTTGCACCTGATGTGCATCTGGTACTAATTGGCGATGAACAACAGCTTGTCCCATTATTAACTGAAGCACAGCTGGACCAATCAAGATATTCAGTCGTTCATTCATCCCAGATAATCGGGATGGATGAACACCCTACCAGGGCACTGAAAGAAAAACCACAATCTTCCATCTCTATCGGCTTTCATTTACTGAAAAGTGAGAAAATAGATGCTTTCATCAGCGCAGGTAACACCGGCGCCATGATGGTGGGTACCTATTATTCCATTAAAGCCATAGATGGAGTGCAACGTCCTACTATATCTACTCTGGTACCCCGTGAAAACGGTTCGTACGGCCTCTTGCTTGACGTAGGTATCAACGCCGACTGTAAACCTGAAAACCTGGCGCAATTTGCTATGCTTGGTACCCTTTATTCAAAGCACATTCTGAAGGTGAACAACCCTAAGGTAGGCTTATTGAATATCGGAGAAGAAGAAAGTAAAGGCAATCTGCTTGCGCAAGCCACTTATCCCTTGTTAAAAGAGAATAAACAGATCAATTTCATCGGCAACATAGAAGGTAGGGATATCTTCAACGGAAAAGCTGATGTAATCGTATGTGAAGGATTCACTGGTAACATTGTACTTAAGATGGCTGAATCATTCCATGATATTGCACAACAACGCAACATCAATGATGAGTACATCAATAAACTGGATGCTGAAACATATGGCGGTACACCCGTTTTAGGCGTTTCCAAACCCGTGATTATTGGTCACGGTATTTCCAAAGGAAAAGCCTTTAAAAATATGATCCAGGTAGCCCAGCAAATGATCGAAAGCAAATTGTTGGAGAAAATTAAAGAAAGCTTTGAAGCTGAAGCTAAGGAAGCTTAGCCGCCAATACAAAATTATTAAAATCCCCGTTCCGGTAAGGAACGGGGATTTTTTTATGCATTTAGTTTATTTAATAGCGTATAGGGAGCCCTGATAGGATGGCAATAAAATAAATCACGTATAGCCGGCACGGTAATTTCTAGGGATTTTTATACCTGCTGTAGTGGCAACTTCACATAAAAAGTAGTGCCTTCATTGAGCTTCGTTTCAAACCAGATCTCTCCCCGGGACTGCTCTGCAATATTTTTACACATTGCCAGTCCTAAGCCGGTGCCGGAAGATTTGGTAGTGAAATTAGGCACAAAAATCCGGGACTGCACTTCGGTAGAAATACCCTCTCCATTATCCGACACGCTCACGATCACATATTGATCTGCCGTAGCCTGCAAGCGCACAACGATTTGCCCTAACCGGCCCTCCGGGATAGCCTGTATAGCGTTAAGCAACAGGTTCGTAAAAAGCCTGTTCATCTGGGTTTTATCTGCAAGCACATAAAAATCCTGCGCCGGCGGCACATAGGTTACTTCACAATCTTCATGCCCCTGGTACAAAGCAGTAAGGGAATGCAACACTTCATTGATCAGCACTTCTTCATTATTAGGCTCACCTATACGGGCAAACGCAGAAAAGTCGGACGCAATATTAGACAGATGCTCTATCTGCTCTACCAGAGTACCTGCTACATTACGCGACAGCTCTTTTACATTCGGCGAATCGTTGGCTATTGCACGTTGTAAATATTGTATGCTCAGCTTCATGGGCGTAAGCGGATTTTTGATCTCATGAGCTACCTGCCGGGCCATTTCACGCCAAGCACCCTCCCGCTCACTTTTGGCTAGCCGCACAGCGCTCACTTCCAGCTTACGGACCATCTTATTATATTCTTTTACCAACGCCCCAATTTCATCGTCTTTGTCCCACTCTATTTCATCATTACGTTGCCCAAGGTTCACATGCCGTAATTTTTCGGTTACCAGTGAAAACGAACGGGTAATAGAATTCGTGATCAACAATGCCACCATACCGGCAATCAGGAAAATGAATGCATTGAAATTGATGAGCGCCACCAGGAAGTTGGAAATCTGTTGATTAAGCTCTGTTTGCGTAGCAAAATAAGGCACGTTGAGATAGGCAATCACTTCGTGGGTATCGTGGTTACGCAAAGGCGTATAGCCAGAAAGGAAAGGCATTACGCCAATATACTCCGTATGTATAAACTGTATTTCTTCCAATCGTGACAACCGGTAATAGGCCTGTGGGTCCATTTTGGAAGAGATCAATCCTTTGTCGGTCATCAATGGTTGGGTGGTAAGCTGCATATTGCCATCACGGTCGTAGATATTGATATCCAACGCGCGCTCATCTGCAATATCAGACAGAGATGCGGATAACTTCTTCATCAGTTCAGAATCATATATATCCCCTACCTGATCCAGGTCGCGCTGATTTTCGAACACCTTCTCCACCTCTTTGGCCACTTCCCGCATGGTTTTACTTAAACGTTCCCGGTTCTGCGACTCCGAACGGTAGATAAAGAATTTGATCGTGGTGATCCCCAATATCAGGAAGGAGAATAGTACTACAAAGATGATAGTGCCATGCACCTTTATCCGGATGCTTACATTAATCAGGCTGCGGAGATTACTCAACCGCATCCTGGCTTTGATCAACAGGTCGAATGCCTTATAAATCACCACAATGAGCAGGAACAGGCAGAACATGTAGGCAAACAGGGTAATAAACTCTATAAACATCCTGTTTTCCTTTACCACTACCACTACTTTATCGGGAGAAGCCCGGTAGGTAAGCTCTGAATAACCTTTAACTGATTTTATGGATATATCCGTAGGCGGTATATCGTGAGGGTATATACGAATTGGGAATGGATAGGCGCTGTTGTTACTTACCAATATACCTTTATCGTATACGGCATATGCATAGGCGCCGGCGTATTCGCGACCGGGGTCATTCACGTCTCCTTCCACCAGCAGCTCCGGATAAAGCCGGTCGGTGCTCACCGGCTTAGGCGACAAGGTATACACGAGCCACCCCGTTACCTCATTATTGACATTATGGAATTCCTTTTTGGCAATATAGCTGTAATCGTTGAAGCTACGCTCATAATAATAAAGATCATTACCGGTAACCGAAGCTGGCGTTGCCTCCGGATCGAAGAACATACGCCGGTTAAAGGTCATGAGACTTACGGTATCTGAAGAGAATAATGAGGCCCCGTTTTCATCGTAAGCATAAATATTTACCTTAAAGCGATTAAGATAGCCTTGAAAATATTTCTCCAGCAGGAGACTGTCGAAAACCGCCTTTTTACGTTGCCGGTTGCTACTGTCCAAGAAGAAATACTGAATAGCCTCATCACTTTCGATTTTTTTACCAATGTCGTTCAGCAACATTTCCAGGTAAGGATCTTTTTGCCTGGACAGCTCTTCCGCCAGGTTTTCGCGGGCAGATAATTCCTTATGGTTATTATAATGTACCAGCGCGCCGGAAGTAGTAATGGTGAGCAGGAATAGCCAGAAAAGAAAAGGCACTGTAGCCATACTGCTTTCAAAACGGTCGGCGATAAAATCGAGCAGTACTATATATATCAGCAACCAAACCACCATAGATATGGAGAAAGGAAGTTCCGGATTATGAATGCGGAACAGCAGCCAGATAACGCCTACTGCACCCAGCCAGATGTATTTGGTACGGTACTGAAAATTAGTTAGTTCGTTTAACAGATAGTTGATAATCTGGGAAAAAAACAAGAAGCTGAAAGAGATAAATCCCAGCACCATAAACCCGATTACACTGTACTCAAGACCATTTTCCGTAAGGCTAAAAAAGTTGGTAACATCAAACGAGATCTTAGAGTCGATCACCAGGCTTTGGATCAATTCTGCCAGGAATTGTTCCACGATATACAGGATCAGGCTGGCAACGATGATCACCGCACTTTGCAGCCCCCTGTTGCGGATCACTGGCGGATTAATGGTTTTAACATGCTCCCGGAAAAACAGGATCATCCAGAAAGCAAGCAATACGTTAATGAGCAGATCACCCAGGGAACGGAAAATATCATCTTTTGCATATATTCTGGGATCAAAGACATTCAGCGTATGCAGGTTAAAGGGAAAAGAGGGATAGAGGTAACTCAATACCCTTAGACCAAATACAATCAGGAACAGGAACAGAAAACCATATAGCGGGTTGGTGGTTTTAGCCAGTAAGGTAGCAAAAAGGTTCAGGAATATAAGCACACAGATGCATCCGAGCACCCGCAGCAATACACTGAGGAGATTAGGTGGATGCACATGCATGCCGCTGTTGTAGTCCAGAAAAAAAAGCGTTTTCCCATTACCGTTATTAACAGGCAAAATAATATGCTCCGGCAACATCAATACAGGCCGTTCAAACAGGATACTGTACTCTTCTCCCAGTTCTTCCTTATGATAAAAGTGGTTAACGAGATAGTTATTTTTGATGGCATACTCTAAACGTACCGGTATAGCGCCCACCAGGAATTGTTTGTGGCCCGGGGCCGACTTCACTTTCCGGGTGATTACTTCATAATACCCATTTTTGAGCTTCATGAAGCGTTCACCGTTTTCCAATGTTGTTTGCAATTCTTCCGGCTGCACCTGGCTGGTGTTCCAGAAAGTGAGCCAGATACCGCTGTTAGCAGAATCGTAGGCAAACAACGAATATTCCAGACTGGTAAGGTGGTCCAGCTCATGCTGGTTATAACTGCGTTGAAGTAAAGAAGAACAGAGAACCGTATCTTTTGTGAGTCTGAGAAACTGCTTCTCCCGCTGCTGAATACTCTTCTCCATACTGCGTTTTACGCCTTGCGGAGAGGAGTAATAAGACCAGTAATTGCTAAACAGGAAGGCAAAAGTAAACAACCAGGCCGCTACGATAAGCAGGTATCCATGGCGCAGAAAAAAAAGCCGTATTTCTTTAGTATCAATCAATAGATGCCGGAGTTAAAAGGTTATTTGCTGTTTTCAGTGGCTTTTACCTGGTTCCAGAGTGTATCCATTTCCGTTAAGGACATATCATTCAGGGTACGCCCTTGTTGCAAGGCCAGTACTTCCATAGCCTGGAAGCGGCGTTGGAATTTCTTATTGGTGCGTTCCAAAGCATTTTCGGCATCAATGTGCAGGAAGCGGGAATAATTGACAAGCGAGAACATTACATCGCCGAATTCATCTTCTATAGCATCTTTATGGCCCAACTGCACCGCTTCGCCTAATTCCGCCACTTCTTCCTGCACTTTTTCCCATACCTGGCTGGTATTGTCCCATTCGAAACCGGTTTGTTTAGCTTTTTCCTGGAGGCGCATCGCCTTTACCAGAGCGGGCAACGAAACAGGCACACCGCTGAGCACAGAGGTCTTCCCTTCTTTGAGTTTTAGCTTCTCCCAGTTTTGCTTTACCTGGTCTTCGGTTTCTGCTTTCACATCTCCATAAATATGCGGATGACGGTGGATCAGCTTATCACAAACTCCGTTGATCACATCATTGATATCAAACTGCTGTTGTTCCGAACCAATTTTAGCATAGAATACAATATGCAGCAGGATATCTCCCAGTTCTTCTTTAATAGACTTCCAGTCTTCCTCAGTAATAGCGTCTGCCAGTTCATAGGTTTCCTCAATCGTGAGCTGCCGGAGCGTTTGGATAGTTTGCTTACGGTCCCAGGGGCATTTTTCCCTTAAATCATCCATGATCTTTAATAGGCGATCAAAAGTAGCTGTCTTTTCCATATGTTGTAAAAATAGGGACATTTCGGGATTTTCAGCGGGTATTGTTTCATGCAAAGGGGGCTACAGGGACTTCCCCACAAGGCAATGCCGCAAGAAAATGACAAAGAACAGGAGGGGATTTCAAGCCTTTAGCCGGGCACATATTATTTTTTTGTTCTCTCTTGTTTTTCCTTGATAAAAAGGCCATTTTAGTTACATTTGCGAGCTATTAATTTGTAGCGATTTCCTGGTTGAAGATGTTAAAATTTTGTTGCTGCAAGGTAATTACAGGGTCTTAATATCTGATAATCAAAAATCCCAAAATGTATTGATTTATGAATCCGAAACACATTGCGCTTATTTCATCGGAGTTAAGTATTTCCGGCAAGCAGGCAGAAAATACCATGAACCTGTTAGCTGAAGGATCTACAGTACCCTTTATCAGTCGTTACCGTAAGGAGGTAACCGGAAGCCTGGACGAGGTGCAGATAGGCCGTATTGAAGACTTACAGAAGCGTTACAAGGAGGTGGATGAACGCCGTGAGTTTATTATCAAAACGATCACAGAACAGGAAAAAATGACGCCTGAGCTGCTGGCCAAGTTGGAAGAAACCTGGGTGCTGGCAGAGCTGGAAGATATTTACCTGCCTTATAAACCCAAACGCAAAACCCGCGCTACTGTTGCCATTGAGAAAGGTCTGGAGCCGCTGGCAAAGCTGTTATTTGAAGCACAGGATGGCGACATCGCTGCTGCCGAAACCTTCATCAACGAACAGGTAGGCAGTTCAGAAGAAGCACTGAAAGGTGCGCGTGATATCATTGCGGAATGGATCAACGAAAATGCAGAATGTCGTGATAAGCTACGTAAATTGTTTACCAATACCGGTAAGCTGACATCCAGGGTAGTAGAAGGAAAAGAAGTGGAAGGCGATAAATATAAAGACTACTTTGAGTTTTCAGAAGACTTGCGGGAAATGCCTTCCCACCGCGTACTGGCGATTCTGCGTGCAGAACATGAAGGTATTTTGTTCAGTTCCATTGCTCCTGAAGAAGAAGAAGCGATAGGCCTGCTCAACAAACAATTTGTAACTGGTAAAGGCAAGGCAGCAGAACAAGTAGGAAAAGCAGCAACGGACGCCTATAAACGCTTATTGCGCCCTTCGCTGGAAAATGAATTCCGGGCGGTAGCCAAAGAAAAAGCGGATGCTGAAGCCATTGAAGTATTTACAGAGAACCTGCGTCAGCTGTTACTGGCAGCGCCATTAGGGCCTAAAGGCGTTATTGCGATAGACCCTGGCTACAGAACAGGTTGTAAAATAGTAGCATTGGACAACCAAGGTAACATGCTGGACAATGATGTTATTTTCCCACTGGAAAAAAATTATAAAAGAGATGATGCAGAAGCCCTGTTGAAAAAGTGGGCAGAAAAATATCATGCCGAAGCGATAGCAGTAGGTAATGGTACTGCCGGCCGGGAAACAGAAGAATTTGTAAAGAAGATCGATTTCGGTAAAAAGATCAATGTATTTATGGTGAATGAAAGCGGCGCTTCTGTATATTCTGCTTCAGAAGTGGCGCGTGAAGAATTCCCGGATCACGACGTTACAGTACGTGGCGCGGTATCTATTGGCCGTCGCCTGATAGATCCGTTGGCTGAACTGGTGAAGATAGATCCTAAATCGATCGGTGTAGGCCAGTACCAACACGATGTGAGCCAGTCGTCCTTGAAACAAAGCCTGGACCGCGTAGTAGTAAGCTGTGTGAATAACGTGGGCGTAAATCTGAATACCGCCTCCAAACACCTATTGGCATATATTTCAGGTTTGGGCCCCTCCCTGGCGGATAACATTGTAAAATACCGCAAAGAGAATGGCGCTTTCAGCAACCGTATGCAGTTAAAGAAAGTACACCGGTTGGGCGATAAAGCATTTGAACAATGCGCGGGCTTCTTACGCATAGAAAACGGCGATAATCCGTTGGATAATTCTGCCGTACACCCGGAACGCTACGATTTGATCAAGGAAATGGCGGCCAAACAAGACTGCTCTGTACCAGATCTGATGAGCAAAGAAGAACTGCGCAAAAAAATCAATCCAAAAGATTATATCAGCGAAGAAGTAGGTTTGCTTACCCTGGAAGATATCCTAAAGGAGTTGGCCAAACCTAGTCGCGATCCCCGTGATGAGATCTCTATTTTCGAATATGCAGAAGGCATCCACAAAATAGAAGACGTAAAACCAGGTATGGTGTTACCAGGCGTAGTCACCAATATCACCGCCTTTGGCGCCTTTGTGGATATAGGTGTAAAACAGGATGGCCTGGTACATATCTCTCATCTGTCCAACAAATTCATCAGCAATCCAAATGAAGCGGTAAAGCTGAACCAGAAAGTACAAGTTACTGTACTGGAAATAGATGTAGCCCGTAAGCGTATTTCCTTGTCTATGAAAGATAATGAAAAAGCGCCTGGCAATACACAACAATCACCGCGCAAAGAACAACTACGCCGGGATAAACCGGCAGCAGCCGGTAAACCAGCCAAGGAAGTGAAGGAAGCTCCACTGAATGATTTCCAGGCAAAATTGGCTGCCTTAAAGAATAAGTTCGACCGTTAAGATTAAGGCAGATCTAGATATAATAAGAAGAGCGTGTACCATCAAGGCACACGCTCTTCTTATTATATCAAATATGTTACGCCTCGTTTCAACTACCGCTATCTGCTTCCATCTATTATCCATTGCTGGAATTTATCCGGGTAATTTGTATTGCCATTTTCGATAAAAAGTACCAGGTGTTTATTGATTGTAAAGCCGGCATAGATGATATCACGGTCTATATCGATAGCCATAGCAGCTTCATCATAGCCTGATTTCCCGGGCATATACCCTTCACTGAAGAGGATACCATCTTCTACTTCTATGGGAGGCGCTACTCTCAGGCGCTCGAAGAAGGATTTCCTGGCTTTGCCCAAAAGCAGCTCAAACCGGCTTTTCAGCGGTTCTTTTTCAAACAGGCCACTTTCTATGGCGTATTTACCTTCGAATATTCTGAAGCCGTTCCAGGAGGCTACCTGGTCTGTTTGAATGGTATCTCCACTGGCAATCATTGAATCCATACGGGGAATATGTGGTTTTCCAACCGATATTACAGTCTTTGTATGCGGTGCCGGATAGTTGTTGCAAGCAACGGCACATATAGTAAACGTTAATAGTGATGCAACAGGAATCCTCATCGCACTCATGGTTAAAATTTTTATTTCTTTGATTGCAAGAAGTTACAAAAGCCGACAGGCACTACTTTCTCCTATTGGAAACGATTATATAGCGAATTGATCAGCTAAAGTCGGCGGAAGATTAACAAGTCAGATAATAAAATAGTTTAATGGTTTCAGATAAATTTTTGGATTATTTTCCTTTAAATACAGGTGTTCTTTTTTCGATAAACGCCTGCATACCTTCCTGCTGATCTTCTGACGCAAAGAGAAGATAAAAGTTTTTACGTTCAAAATGGAGTCCTTCTTCCAAGCTGGTTTCGAAGGCCTTTAATACCGCTTCTTTCGCGAGCTTAAGCGCCACAGGGCTCATACTGGCTGTTGCTGCGGCCAATTTTATGGCCTCCTGCAAGTAAAGTTCTGTAGGCACCACCCGGTTTATCAAGCCTGCTTGCAGGGCTTCTTCAGCGGTGAGTAAGCGGCCGGTGAGCACCATTTCCATGGCCAGGGCTTTTCCTACAGCACGTGTAAGCCGTTGGGTACCGCCAGCACCGGGCATGATACCCAGTTTAATTTCGGGCTGGCCCAAGCGGGCAGTTTCGCTGGCGACTATCATATCACAGAGCATCATCAGCTCACAACCACCACCCAGCGCAAAGCCACTAACAGCCGCAATAATAGGTTTCTTTGTTTTTTTGATCGTGTCCCAGGTACTGAACTGGTCTACATTAAACATATCTATAGCTGTTTTATCAGCCATTTGTTTGATGTCGGCCCCGGCAGCAAAAGCTTTTTCATTTCCGCTCAGTACAATTACCCGTACCTGTTCATCTGCATCCAATACTTTCAGGGCTTCTCTCAGTTCTCCCATCAGCTGTAAATTGAGGGCATTCAGTTCTTTGGGGCGATTTAATTGAATGTGGGCCACATAGGGCGCCACTTGTTGGTGTATAATAATATATTCTGGCTGCATACTTAAAGTTAAAAAAATATTATAACAATCAGTACACAGCCCCTACCAATATTACCGGGATTCAGGCGTTGTTGATAAAACACATAACGAGTTAATACAGAATTATAAAATTTTAATATGATTTTTGCGTTTTACCTTAGCAACTACTAAAAATCAGCGACTTTACGTTCATGAAGAAAACAATCCTACTGGCACTGAGTACATTGGCATTTGCCGGCCAGGCTTTCAGTCAATTTTATTTCCAAGATATTTATAATACCCAGCAAACCATGGCCACCATGGCTTTACTTAAAGGTAATAAAGTAAAGATCCAGATGGTGCAAACGTTGGATGCCAATATGGAAACAGACCGCGATTTCCGTTGCGAGCGCAGTTTAAGTCCTACCCAGATGAAATCGCAGACACAATCCAGTGCCACCGGTTATTCTGCTATGACCTCCTCTTTTTCCGGGAAAGGCCAGCTCACCAAAACAAGCGACAGCACCAGTGCCAGTGTTACCATTACGCTGTACCGGTACAATAACCAGGGCAAACTGCAATACATTAACAGCAGTTCCACTACCCGCGACAACAAAATGCATTTCGAAGAAACCCGTAGCTACAGCTACGATACCGCCGGACACCTGCAGCAGATGATCCAGAAAAAGGGAGTGAATGGCGATTCCGCATTGGTACTCTTCAATACCGATAGCAGCGGTAATGTAATCGAAGAAATAGAGCGGCGCCCCGGTACTCCCGTTAAACATACCTATTACAACTACGATAAATCCGGGCATCTCACCGACGTATACAGATACCAACCTACCAAGCAACGTATGTTGCCGGATTATATCTTTGAATATAACGAACAGGGACAATTAACTAAAATGACTACCGTTAATGCCCAAACGTCGTCTTATACCATATGGCAATACGAATATCAGCCCAATGGCTTACCTTTAAGAGAAACTTGCTATGGTAAAGGGAAAGAGTTACTAGGCCTGGTAAAATACAGCTATGAACTGAATCCATAGATACAGTCAAAAAAATTAAGATTCATAAAATATTTGCATTCAGAGGGAAAAAAATTTTGCAACTTCAAAAAGATTCCTATCTTTGCAATCCCAACGAAAAAAGTTCTTATACAACAAAAGCGGAAGTAGCTCATTTGGTAGAGCACGACCTTGCCAAGGTCGGGGTGGCCGGTTCGAGCCCGGTCTTCCGCTCGGATTATTCCCTACAAACCCTGGTGGTGGAATTGGTAGACACGCGGGACTTAAAATCCCGTTCGCAGCAATGCGAGTGTGGGTTCAACTCCCATCTGGGGTACTTGAAACCGTCATAAATACTTGAAAGACAGTATCTTATGGCGGTTTTTTTATGCCCAAATTTTCGAGTTCGCTTCCCTGTTTTTTACACATTATTTTCATTTTTAGCCACTTACGTGTTCAAATCCCATCTGGCTCAAATCCCCTCTGCTAGCTGAAATAAACTAAGGATGAATAAATTTTGTCCTACAAACGAATAGCAATACTTCGTTCTGTCTTCCTCTTTGATCTGCGAGAAGTCCGTCCAGTCAGCTTTTACGGTGTCTTCAACTTTTTTATCACAGCAATGACATTCGTGGCTAACGATTAATTCATCGTTTAGCCCTTCCAGTGATACTGTCATATCAAAGCCACAGTCCGAGCATTTTTGCATAGGCATATCATAGCGCCTTCCATCAGCATCCACTAGCACTCTGGGCAAATGACCCTTTAGACATTCAAAAACAAATAATGATCTTCCATATCGAAGAAATAGGTGCAGAAGCGCAAGGGTAAGCCACAGACGTCACATGTGACGTCTGTGGCATCGGGAATTTATCAATGAGCAGATCCTTCATCTCATCACTGTCCATCATTTCCTGTACTACCAGGTGCTTAATATTTGCCCTTTGAATTGCAATCGTTTTGTGCAAATCAAATTCAAGATCCCTGTTATTAGATTCATCAGATATTCCTTGCAACAAGGTAATCGTGTGGCTATCATAACAGTTAAGATAGCTACTATCTGCCTTCCGAAGTTTTGCCTTTGTTTTCATCTTTAGACTGTTTTAAAGTGAGAAGATCATAAAACAAACCCTTCTTGTAGTTGAAAGCCAAAGCTGGATGGATGGCCGAGGTAAGAAATAATTTACCGTCAAACTCAAGTGCCTCCGGAAAAATCAATTTCATTAGTTTAAATTTTTCCGCCTCTCCACATGTCGTAAACAACTCATTCAAATGCATTAACATCTCTCCCGCCCTACTGAGCATATCCAGTACTGGTAATTGTTCTTTCATCAGGATATTTGCTACTGCCTCCCAATGTGCCTTATACAGGCTGCAATCGGCATATGTGCGTTTGTATATACTAGTTGAAATCACCCCATTTAATAGGGCAATTTGTAGGTAACTAATTTTTTGATTTATTGTCTTTATCTGATCAACGCACGTTTTTATCTGCGCACTTTGATTCTTCCGGTATTCCTGCAACCAATTCACAGCCTTATCCCGAACCAGGTCAAAATCAGCCGGTGTGAAAGATAGCTGCTTTAGAATTCTATTGCGCATATGACCTAGCTTCCAAACTTAATGTCATTACGTGTCCTTATTGTAATAGAAACTATACAGTAACTGTGGATCAAGGAAATCAAAGGGTCGTTAGGCCAGATTTTGATCACTTTTTCCCTAAAAATCAGTATCCACTACTTTCTTTATCATTCTACAATCTAATTCCTAGTTGCTCAATCTGTAATCGCACGGTTAAAAATCAAGCTAAAGTTATTTATGGACAATATATTCATCCTTATGAAGAAGGATTTGATAATTCGATGCACATCCGATACTTCCCCAAAGATCTTGATAGTTCTCTTGGGCTAAACAACAATTACTCCATTTTGACATCAAGAAATCCACTACCATCCTCCAAGGCAATAAGAGCAGAAAAAAGTTTCAAGTTATTCAAACTGAAAGAAATCTATGAGGCAAGCCATGGTGAAGAAATTGCAGATATGGTAAATATCTTGAAATGCTAATAAGATCCTTTCCTAAATTGGGCAATATATCAGAGCTATACCGAATGGCATTGGGCGCATATTATAATCAAGATGAATTCGAAAAAAGGCCACTATCAAAGCTGACAAGTGATGTAGTGAAGCAGCTTGCATTCGACTTTCCAAATATTACCTAAGCTCTTTTAAAATAAAGTTTCAGTAAAAATACATCAAAGATTAAAACAGGTAAAACGGTTGTAAATAGAGGCTTTACAATCGTTTTTTGATTTTTTGGTAATGAGGTAAAAAGCAGGAAAAAGCAACGATAGGCAAAAGTAAGGTTACTAAAACGTTACTTTTGAATATCGAAAACAATCGTTTCAAGACACTGTATTTCAGCTTTTTGCATAGTTTTTCATATTGTTCCGTGGCTCACATAAGTTTAATTTTATCATTAAGAATTGTGAGTATGGAAACGACAAAAAAATCAACGTTTAAGGTTTTGTTTTACCTTAAAAAGAATGCCCCAAAGAAAAACGGATTGGTTCCGATTATGTGTAGAATTACCGTAAACGGTACACAGTCTGCATTTAGTACCAAACTGGATATTTCTATAACAAATTGGGATTTAAAATACGGCAGGGTTTTAGGCAGAAGCAGGGAAGCCCAGGACGTGAACGGCAAACTTGATAAAATCCGTTTGGGTATTGAAGAGTGCTATTCCAAAATTCTGAAGAACGAGAGAGCAGTAAACAGTGCGAAACTTAAAAATGCCTTTCTCGGTATGGAAAGCGGAGAACTGACCTTTTTCAAGTTCTGCGAACAATTTCTTTTAGACTTCGAGAAAAAAGTTAATAGTGGACTTAGGGTTATAGGCTCTTACCGGAGGTACAGGACACTCATAAAGCATCTTCGCAATTTTGCACGTGTGAAATACGGTTATATCGATGTATCGTTTAGTGACCTTACCCCTGATTTTGTGCAGGACTTTGATTACTACCTGCGTGACCATCATTTAGGGCATAACACGGTTTGGGTATATATGATTGGATTTACCACGCTTTGCCGATTAGCAATGAGCAGAAAACATCTTGCTTTCAATCCTTTCAGCGAGTACAAGAATACCAAAAAGGACAAAGACAGAGGCTATCTGTTACGGAACGAGTTGGAACAACTTGTAACATTCAACTGTGCTACAAAGAAAGATGAGTTGATAAAAGACCTGTTCGTTTTCAGTTGCTTTACAGGACTGTCTTATTCGGATATGAAAGCATTGAAAAACAGCCATCTTCAGGAGTTCTTTGACGGTAACAGGTGGATTATCATACGCCGGAAAAAGACGGCAACATCGTCAAACGTGATGCTTTTGGATATTCCAAAAATGATTATCGAGAAATATGCAGGACTGGAAAAGGACGGAAGGGTTTTTCCCGTACCCTCAAACACGGTCTGCAATGACAGCTTAAAGAGAATATCCGGACTTATCGACTGCATTAAAGAAAAGAAAGTAACCTTTCATTTGGCACGTCATACCTTTGCCACCCTGTTTTTAAGCGAGGGCGTTCCGCTCGAAAGTTTGAGCAAGATGCTTGGGCATAAGAACATTGCCACCACACAGATTTATGCCAAGATTCTCAACGAAAAAGTCGGAAAGGATATGCAAAAGGTTTCGTACAAGTTTAAAAGTATGGAAAGGTCTTTTGTTTCTGAGCTATGATTTCATATTATTAAAATAACTTATTTAAAAATAGAGGTAAATTTACCTCTATTTTGTTTTTTATTCGAAATTTTTTATTATTTTTGAGGTAAATTTACCTTTTATAGGAATGATAGATAATTTATTACATAAGAGTTTTGAGTATAACGGACCTTCTATTGAAGATTTGTTTACAGAGAAATTAGAGCAGTCAGGCTTAACAAAAACCCAATTTGAGAAGCTGTCTGGAATGGAGAGAAGAAGTTTGGATGCTATTTTAGATAAGACTTCTAAGCAAACTGATATTATTAAACTATTAAAGCTCGCTGAGTTTTTGGAGGTCGATCTAAGTGACTTACTCATTATTTATTTCAAAGATAGACCTGTTGAAGAAATCAGAGAGCTTCAATCATCAATGGATATTACATTCATCAATAAATATTTTGATTTAAAAACATTGGCGGGATTAGGATTTATTCAAAAGAATGATTCTTTAGAAACTCTGAAAGACCGCATTTGTAGCTTTTTTGACTTAGATTCTATTTACGATTATGATAGAGAGTTAAGTGATGCTCTTTATAGTAGAACTAAAAAATCTTTCAGTGATAAAATGAAAGACTTTTGGATAAAATCCAGTTATAAATATTTCGAGCTTATTGATAATCCAAATGAATATAGCAGAAAGGAATTGGTCGAACTGATTCCTAAAATCAAACCTTACACTCAAAATATAGAAAATGGCCTGCTAACTGTTTTTCAAGCATTATATAATATCGGCGTTACAGTAGTTTTTCAGCCATTATTACCTAAAACACAGATTAGAGGCGCAACTTTTTTCATAAATGATAAACCGTGTATTGTAATCACTGATTTTAATAAGAACTATGCTACCATTTGGTTTGCGTTAATCCACGAATTACATCACGTATTATTTGATTTAGAAACAATACAAAAAACAAGTTACCATTTATCAGGAGAGCCGGATTTGTTTTTAATTCAGGAGGACAAAGCAAATGAATTTGCCTCTGAATACTTGTTGTCCTCAGAAAAAATGAGATACATTGAGAAATTGATTCATAATAAGTTTATGGTAGAAAAATTTGCCAAAGAGTGTCAAATACATCCTTGTATTATTTATTCTCAATATCAATGGAGGCAATCTGAATTAGGAAACGATTATTGGGCAGCATTTAAAGATGCTTTTCCAAACATAAAAAATATAACCAAAAAATTGAATGTTGCTAATTGGGATGTGGAATCAATCAAAGAAGCATCATTAAAAATAAGAGAATTATTAACTGTATAAAGCAACCGGAATGAGCGATAATAATTTAAACAAAAGCAAAGTAGAACGTAATCTCTCGAAAGAAGATTTAGAAAGATTAGAGATTTTACAAAAATCAGAAGAAGTAAAAGGCGAACAGCTTTTTATAAATTATGACTCAGAAGTTGTAATTGAAAACGAAGCTGAAAAACTACTCGGTCAAAAAATAGATGACCCTGTTCAAAAATTTCAGTTATACTATCACGGTCTTACCAAACTATTAAAAGATAATTTGCTTAAGGGTAAAGAGTTTGAAGATATTCGCAGAATAGTATATGATGAAAAGAATGTCCTTATAAACCGAGGTGCTAAAAAAGATGAAAAGGGTATTCGAGGAAGCGACGGTAGAATGGCTTATATTGAAGATTTGGAAGAAGCAATAAAAATTGTTGCAGAATGGACAAGTAGAAAAGGAACGCCGGCAGAACTTTTTATGTCTTTTTGGGATAAGAACGAAGAACTTGGTTATGGGCATCAAGATTAGTTTATTATGAGCAAGAATAACTTTACAAAAATTGGTTTCGATTATGGCGTAAAACCATTTTTTATATTATTAGGCGATATGGAGTTTTCAGATTTGTTTAAAAAGGCTGATTGTAGAGGTGTTGCCTACATTTTTAGACAAGGAGAAAGTGAAGAAGAAATGATTCCTGTACAAATGGCATTTATGTTTCAAAATGAAGAACCAGCCGAGAAATTTATGGATAATTTGTTAGGATGGATTTCAAAATCAAATGATGATGGGGATGCCGTTAGTATGGAATTCATTGAGAATAATGAAGGTGGATATACAATAGCAATTTCTCCTGAAATTGATAGATTCCATAACAGAATGATTCCAAAAAATCTAAGAAATAGAGTAACTCCCATTTTTATGGTTCAGACCCACTTTAAGGAAATTGATACATTAGGTCAGAATTATTTAAATTTTAAAGCTAACTATTCTAAAGCTGACGGTATAGCTATTGGCTATGTTATTGGGAATGCGAATAAAATTATCAAACAAAGTAAAAAATACTTTATCAAAAAAGATTTTCATTTTTGTAAACAAGATGATATTTCCAATAATTCAACTGCAATGACTTATCAAGCTGTAAAAGGAAAATCATCATTTGACCCTAGTAAATTTCCAAAACCACCAAAGGAATCTATAGAAAAAATAACAGAAAGAAGGGTTTCCGAAATGAAATCGTTATTACCACTAACCTATAACAAATTAAGCAATTTATGGTTAGGTGATATACAAAAAAAACTAAGTGGAACTTATGATATGGAGATTATAAAACAAGCCATTTGTAATTTGACAATTTTTGAAAGATTAAAGCAGATGGACAATTTGTCTCCTGATTTTACAAAAGAAGGATATCCAAACAGAATACAAGAATATCTACTTGGAACATATGAATCATTTGATAGTTATTATCCTTCGGATGGTTTCTATACAGAAGAACGCATTGTTAATCAAGTTAAAAATGACCAAAGAGAATTAGAAAACTACTTAAAAAAATAATGGAAACAGAAATGGTAACTATATTTTCATCCCTTTGTGCTTTTTTATTAGCAGAAAAAGCAGGAATAGCCTCTAAAGTGATTGCAAGTGCAACATATGATGGTTTAAAAAAAGTGCTCGATTTTTCAACATTAAAAAATAGGATTAGTAAATTTTTTCAAAAAGAAGAAGATGCAGATAAATACATAGAAATAATATGCAATACTGAATCTAAAAATACATCCAAACCATTTAGAGATGTGGAGGATAGTTACGAAGAAATTTCAGAAAGACCATATAATGAAGAACTTTACAACGAAGTAAAAAAATGGATTGAAGAAAATCAGGAACAGATCACCAATGTTTCGAAGATGGAATTTAAAAATGAAAAAGGATTTAATATAGGAGTTCAAAATGCCGGAAAAAGCATTTTCAATATTCAGGGAGATTATAAACCAAAAAAGGATTAAATCGTAGATGAATATAGAAGAACAGAACGCAGAAAATATATACAACATTGCGGGAAATATGGAACTTCACAGTTCTCCCGAGGTTGTTGCTCTATTAAAGAAAGAAAAACAAGATAAATTAAAGGAGCTTAATTCCTTTGCTTATTTCGATATTCTTTCAAAAGAGTTTGAAAATAAAAAACTGATTTCCAGAAATTCTGAAGTAGAAAAAATAGAAAGTTTATTAAAAGAGAAAAGACAGGTTTTACTGTACGGGGAGCCTGGAATTGGTAAAACAACTTCTATTTACCAAATCTCAAATAAAATTGATGATACTGTTTACATATCAGTAAAAGGTAAATCTTCTGTATCTATCATCTCGTATTTAGTCAACAAAATAAGGTTGTCGAACAATGAAGATCTTATTGAACTCAAAAATGTTGAAGAAGCATTAGAGTGGTTACAGGTTTGTTTACAAAAATCTAAACAATTTTTTATTATTGATGATTGTGAGCGGGATAAAGAAACTGTTTCTAAATTAATTACACTTTCAAAATTTGACACTACTTTTCTCTTTGTTTCAAGGAACAAAAGTTTGTTTGAATCAACTGGTATAAGTTCTTATCAGTGTTCTCCTTTTACCGATGAAGAGGTTATTGAGTTTCTATCTTCATATGGAATATCTCCATCAAAATTAGATCTCAATGCTATTTTGATAGCATCCAAGGGTAACCCTCTGTATCTTTTCTATTTCTCTCGGTTTAAAATATCCCCACTACCCGAAAGTTTAGTTGAATATCAAAATTCTATTTGGAATGGTTTAACTCCTGTTCATCAAGAAATTTTAGCATTTATTTCTGTTCCATATTTTAACATTAATATTTCAGAGCTTAGTGAAATTTTAAATTCAGCTTCAATCATTGAGTTATCAAATGAGATAGATAATATATCATCATTAATAAATAACAGGAATGGATATCTAGAGTTATTTCATCCATCATTTGACGAATTTGTTTTTGATAAGCTTGATAGTAAAGGAATTGTTAATCACTACAAAGAAAAACTTGGAAACTATTACTTATCTAAAGAAGAAATAATCCAAGCTACTTACCTTCTTATTGATATTGTTCCAGAAAAAATTGAAAAATATTTATATGATGTTTTTCCAAGCTTAATAAGTTGGGGGGAACTAGGTTTTGCTTTAAAAGTACTACAAACTAAATTAAGATTTGTAAGTAGCGATCTTGATAAGGGCTATTTAAATTATCATTTGTGTCACGTACATCATCTTTTAGGAAATCGGGAGCAATCTACTATTTGTATTGATAAATCATTAGAGCATTTAAAAAAAACAGGAAAAAAGAAGTTTTATGCAAGTGCTCTTATGTTTAAAGCAATGAATCTTATTGAAGATGGAAAAGTTGAAGAAGCTAAGCAAATAGCAGATAAGGTTTTTGGTAAAATTTCAGAAGATGCAAAGGAATTCAAAGCACCACTCCTTGTCAATCTATCAAAAATATATGTTGATTTATCAGAATTTGAAAAGGGAGCAAAAGCTTGTAAAGAAGCTTTTGAGATATTTGAAGAATTGGGTGATAAAACCGGAATGTTAAGTAGTCTTGTAAATTTAGTTACTTGTTTAGGTCAAATTAATGAATACAGAGATGAAGCTGAAAAATATGGACTACAACTTTTAGGATTGATCGAAGAATCATCTGAATTTTCAATTGAGGTAATAGTATTAAATGCACTAACAAGTATTTATAGACAGAAAGGTAATTATGAAAAAGCTAAAGAGTTTGGCAATAAAGCCATACAGCTTTGTCAGAAATATGAAATGAAAGATAAGGTAATTTTAAACCTAATCAATTACGGCAATATTATAAGAGATGAAGGAGATATTGAAGAAGCTAAAAAAATATACGAAGAAGCTTTAATCAAATGTAGGGAATATAACTTACGAAAAGATGAAGGGAGAATTTATTGGATTTTATCTGCCATAGAACGAGATACTGGTAATTATAAGGATAGTATCGAATATGCGAATAAATCAATCGCTATAAGTAAAGATTTGAATTTTTATTATGGTGTAGCAAACGCTTTTAGAGAGAAAGCAGACACTTTTTTATTGATGGAAGAACCTTTAAAAGCTGCTGAATCACTAGTTGAAAGTGCTTCCTATTATTCAAGAATTGACCAATTTTCAGAATCATATCAGTATAACATTTCAAAAGCAATTAGCATTTACAATGACGAAGGACATCAAATAGAGGCAAATAAACAGATAAATCAACTTATTCAAAATACAGCTACTAGAATCAATGTAGATGATACGTTTAGTTTGATATTAGATAACTCAAGTACTGAATCCGTTGAATCTAACTTTGAAAGTTTATATGAGAGATATTTTACAACTGAAGAAAGTAAAGAAAATGCAATCAGATCCTTCCTGTCTTTTATAAATTATTGTGAAGGACTTGAACTTCAAGAGGGGAAAAGAATATTTAAAAAAATTATCACTTTAATAATTGATAATATCGGTAAATCTCGATTCTCATATAGTATATTAGGAATTGGGATTGAACAATCAAGAAATCTATTAGACCAAGATGATTTAGAGATAATTTTTGAAAATCTGTCAAGTAAGCTATCAATATTTTCAGTTAGGGAGGTAAACGATGAAATGATTTTCATTGTATCGATAGCAGGAAAAATTAATTTGGAAATACACACCTTTTCTGATGAAATAGTTCCTCAAAAATTAGCCGTTGCTTTAATATTAATTCTAAACGAATCTCCTAGCTTAATAATAGATGATTCTGAGTTTATTGAGAAATCTTCCGTTGTTTTTATTCATCTATATTCAGATGAGATGAAAAAAGCACTTGGTAAATATCTTCCAAAAAAAGAAGAGTTATTTACAGAAGATACTCAATCACTCCATATGAGCAAAAGTGGATACGAGATTCACGAAATGATTATGATAAACACTGCTTATGAAATAAATGGTAATTTAAATACTTTCCCTGATAATAAGGTTTCATTGTATTTCATTACTCAGACCATTATGGGGATAAAAAGTCATTTTTATCATTCTAAAGTATTGGAAGATAATGAACAAAGAAGGTTTATTCTTAATACAGTTGCAAGGCAATTTGATTATACCAATGTAGAGTTAGATGATAGAACTAAAAAGACTGAATTTGAAATTAATGTAGAGAGAGTAAGAGGAGCAGATTAATTGAGTTAGTCATTTTTCCCTGTTCTGCCTTCACAAAAATTATCGATTATAATTTTCTTCCAACACCCTCACAATATCACTTTCACGAAACAAGATTTTTCGTTCGAGTTTGATAAAAGGTATCAGTCCGTCATCTCTGTACTGTTGTAACGTCCGTTTGCTGATATGCAACATCTCGCAAACCTGTTCGCCTGACAGGTAGATTTCCCCTTTTAAGAGAGGGTGGAAATATTCCCTGATATACAGCAGTTCGTTTTTGATGCCTACCACAGCTTCGAGCAGAGCAAGCATATCCTCGTTTGAATTTCCAATCTGTTTCATTTCTTTTGCTTTTTTAATGGTTGCTCTCCCCGCATCAATAATTCCACATCGGATAATCTGAAATATGTCTTCCGGTTGATTTGCGTTGCCCCAAGAATACCTTTTGCCCTGTAAGTCTGTAACGTTCTTTTGCTGATATTGAGCAGTTGGCAGGCTTCCTGTTGGTCGAGCCATTTCGTTGCCTGCTGCAATGCTTTATAGGGTGCAGTAATTTCCGCAATCAATCGGGCAACTTCCTTTACTTCCTTGTGTAGTGCTTTCGAAATCTGAATGTCCAAAACCGTTATTTCCATATCTGCATCATTTTGAACTTCAAAAATATAAGGTACTTATACGTGGCTTTCCAATATTGCTTTCAGAGGTAGCATTTGGCGTTCAGTTGCCAAATTGAATAGTTGAAAATGTACCCAAAAAAAGAACAAAAAGGTAGCAAAGATAAAGCGGACACCCACCGCACCGCCCAACCAAAAGACTACGGCATAATGGCAGGGCAAATAAGGTGGCTTCGCCGAGTTTTTTATGTGCCTTGCCTCCCTTCGGGACTTATTCCGTTTCCTTTTGGTTTTCGCTTGTCTACCTTGTTTGAATGGCTTTCTTTTTTTTCTGTTTTTTTCTTTTGGAAACAATTTTAAGAGGATGAAGCATCACATTTACGGTCTAAAAAATAGGCTTATTCTTTTCGTTGAAGCTTGCCGTTATCTGCTGTTCAAACTCCTGAAAATGGTAATCCAATAAATTACATAGATAAGCATAGATTGTAATATTATCTTCTCCGATAACCTGAACGATACGGGAGAGTTTTTTGTGATGGTCGGGGTCAATATATACGGATTTCCCGTGACGTGCCGTACTCTTTACTTCCTTAAAAAATATCTTTTCATAATCAGCCTGATTATTACTTTTTACTCTGCTTCGTTCTCTTGAAACAGGTCTTTCTTTTTCCGGCTGTTGGATTGGTTCTTCAGCAGGAACTTTAAAGCCATCTTTTCTTACTCCATCCACCATCAATTCCATCATTTTCGCTTCATCAATATCCGGTGTCACTTTTTTCTCATTGTCTCTGTTCATAATTTTTATGTTTATCTGTTTGTAAATTTTGTCGTTTGTTCTTTAATACAACTGTATAACTGCACCTGTTTTTATTTGTAGCTCTTGTATATCGTACGTAGCTTCAAATAAACCTACGGTGTGTTGCTCTGCTGTTTGTATTTTCGAACATTGGGAGCTGTATATGACCGTTTGTACGTTTCTCCGTTTGTGCAACTTGCTCATTGTTCGGACAAATAAAAGGAGATATGCAACAACCACAGAAATATGGTATTCGGTGGCAGTGTTTGGTGTCCAATGGCTTACAGGTTTTCTATTATTCTTTCCGAATTTTGATACAGGAGATGAGCATTTTCTCTGCTAACTCTAATCCATCTCGAAGAGTGGATTATTGTGTTCACCGGAACACGGCAAGTTGTGTTTTGAGCTGCTCGAAATAAATTCCGCTGCTCAAAACCACTTGCCCTTAAGCAGGGAGCTAAACCATTTCTCCGAAGTCGAATGGTTACAAATTTCAAATGGATTGTTATGGATGGAAATCAAAGAAAAAAATGGAACAAAGGCGGTAGAAAACCAAAGCTTAACCCCGCACAAAACAGGTATATGTTCAGGCTTGCCGATGAAGAAAACGCTCGATTTTTAGCAATGTTTGAGAAATCGGGTCTGCATACAAAGGCTAAATTCATTACTTCCGTGTTGTTTGGAAAAGAAATAAAGACAGTAAAAATTGATAAGGTTACTATGGATTACTATATGCGGTTAACCAATTTCCACAGCCAGTTCAGGAGTATTGGTGTAAACTACAACCAAATTGTGAAGATGTTATACCGTAATTTTTCAGAGAAAAAAGCGGCAGCTTATCTATACAAATTGGAAAAACAAACGGCAGAACTTGCTGTATTGTGCCAAAAGATGATTGCACTGACGGAAGAATTTGAAGCCAGGCATTTGCAATGAAACAGATGCTATCTTTCGTCCGCTTCATCCATTTTCTTAATCAGGGCATCACGCAAACTGTCAAGGAATTTCGTTCGGTTTATTTTCCGGGATTTAAGTTCCATAAACGTATGGTAAAACGTCCCCTAAGTCAATATTAAAAATGCGTTCAAATGTTTTGGCAATGACTTTAATATCTGCATTCCTATTGTCAAACACACCTTGTGAATGTAGTGCGTAAATCAATTCTATCATTGCTGTTTTACTGCTTGTCCAATTTAATTTCGGGAGGTCTGTTGATTTATCCTGATATGCCGTGTTGAGAAGCTGGTCTTCAAGATAGACTTGTATCAGGTCGTTCGCTATAATCTTCGCTACTTTATAATCGTGGGAAGTGGAAAACCTATGGTCTGCCTCAAAATAAAATGTGTCTAAACTTAGCTTAATGTCGTACTTACCCCTTACAAAGAGCTTATCATCAATAAAAGAATTATTGGTTCGGTAGTATTTGTAAAATTCAAGGTTGTTGTCGAAATATCTTTTGAGTTTTCTCAATTCATTATTCAGGTATTTCTTAATAGGTTTTGCACCGTAAGGCTTTTTGGTTTCGATTTTATAAATGGCATTATAGTAAATTAGTTTTGAAACGATGGCAGGTTTCTGATATTTGAAAAAATGGATTTCCTCTTTGATACTCTTAAATCCTCTATTTAGAACATATTCCTTTAATTCAGACAAGCATTTGAGGATGGTATCTATAACGGCTTCTATCCGTTGTATAGAGTAATCAACTTCAATCTCTAATTCGTTGATTGCCGTTTCCAGCTTATATAGCACATCATTATAAAATTTATCCATTTAGTTATTTTAAAATCTTGGTGTTTGGTTGCTAATAGAAAAAGCCTGTATTTTAGGCATCATCCAGAGTTGACTGAAAGAAACGCAAAGCACGTTAATATCAAGCAATACATTATCGGGCTGTACTTTTGTATAGCCTTTATCCGAAAATTAAACTATTTGATATTTATTAGACATAGCAATTCTAATTGCAACAGCTGATAAGCAACCTGCATTACTTTAAAAAAACTATTACTCCAGTTGATTTAATTAATCGATTGTCTAAATTCCAAAGGCGATGTACCTGTTTTGTTTTTGAAAATCTTTGTGAAATGAGAGGGATATTCAAACCCTAAATCAAATGCAATTTCGCTTACTGATTTGTTGGTACTCCACAATAATGTTTTTGCCTTTTCTACTAACTGCAAATGAATGTGCTCCTGTGTCGATTTTCCTGTATATTTTTGCAACAAATCGGATAAATAGTTAGGCGACAAACTCAATTTTGCGGCGAAGTATTTTACATCGGGTAAACCTATTTCAATCAATGTTTCTTGTGAAAAATGCGTTTTCAGCAAATGTTCAAAACGCTGTACAATATCATTATTGATTTTTGCTCTTGTGATAAATTGTCTATTATAAAAACGAGTGCAATAGTTTAGAAACAACTCAATATTATTCACAATCAGACCTTGCGTGTGTTGGTCGATATTTTGACCGTATTCTTTTTTGATATTTTCAATGCAATTTTCCAAAGTGTTTTTTTCATCCTCCGATACGTGCAATGCCTCGTTAGCATCGTAATTAAAAAACGAATAGTTGCCGATAGTTTTTCCCAATTCTGTCCGGTTTAATAAATCAGAATGAAAAGCCAAACACCAACCTTGTTCAAGTTCAATATTGGAATTGGAAGAAATTGTTTGATAAGGTGCAGTAAATATCAACGTAGCCTCATCAAAATCGTAATATGCCTTTCCGTATTTTATTGCACCTTTTGTTGTTTTTAGGTAAACCGAATAAAAATGCACCCGATACATCGTATCTGCCTGAACTTTTTGTCCACTGACTTTTGCAAGGTCAATAGCTGAAATCAAAGGGTGCTTTGGCTTCTCATAACCGTAAACATCATTCAGTTCACTAATGGATTTTATGTCAATTATTTTTTGTTGCATAATGAAAACAAATTTACAAATTAGTTACGCAATATTTTCAGCAATTCGGCTTCGCTTTTTTTCATTTTCAAATCTATATAAAAGTGTGCGTCATCGCCTACAACGTAACGCAAGCGTGGCTTTTCGTCTGTCGCTGCTTCATAAATTGTATTGGCAACGTCTTCCGCACTTGCTTTTTTAAGGTGTTCGGTGCGTTTTGCATATCGTTGAACAAAAGTTGCCAAGCGTGGATTGTAATCTCCAATTTCATTTTTAGTCATTTCCATTCCATTTCTGAAATTGGTTGCCACGCTACCCGGTTCAACAATTTTTACGACAATGTTCAAGAACGCCAATTCGTGTGATAACGCTTCGGACAAACCTTCTACCGCAAATTTTGAACTGTTATACAGACTGATAAATTCTGCTGCTGTAACTCCGCCAAAAGAAGAAATGTTTATGATAGTACCGTTTTTGTTTTTACGCATAATCGGAAGTACAGCTTGTGTTACATTCATCAATCCGAAAACATTTACCGCATATTGCTTTTGAATTTGTGCTTCGGTAGCGGCTTCAAAAATGCCTCCCAATGCGTAACCTGCATTGTTTACTAAAACATCAATTGTACCGAATTTTCAATGCCTTTTTTACGGCTTCATCAATGTTTTGCTTGTTAGTTACATCTAACTGCAATAATAAAACATTGTCCAGTTGAGATAACTCATTTTCTTTTTCAGGCGAACGCATCGTTGCGATTACATTCCAACCATTTTTTTGAAACAGTTTTGCTGTTTCTTTCCCGAAACCTGAAGATGCTCCTGTGGTCAATATTGTTTTTGCCATTGTTTTGAAGTTTTAGAATATTGATTACCAAGGTAATTGATTCCCTGTCTCTGAAAAAGTGTTAGATTGTCCATCATCAGCTAATATCGCTAATTCAACACCCATTTTTGCACCTTCGGCAGGTGTAAGTGGTGCACGTTCTGAACCGATAGCTGTTTGTACCCAGCCCGGATGAACAGCATTTACTTTAATGTTCGTATCACGTAAAGCGTGCGCCAAGAAAACCGTAAATTGATTGAGCGCTGTTTTGGAAGCACTGTAAGCGTAAGGTTTTAGTGCATACAACCAATGTTCAGGATTTAAGTGTACCCCAAATGAACCTGATGCACTGCTGATGTTTACAATACGTCCTGCTTCGCTTTTTTTGATGAAGGGTAATAATGTTTGCGTCAATTCTACCGCACCGAAATAATTGATGTCAAACGTATCACGAAGTGTTTTCATTAAAACTGTTTCTGTATTGTTGCCAAACCATTCTCCATCTAAAAACACACCCGCATTGTTTACAAGAATATCCAATTTCCCAAATTCATTTTCGATGTAGTTTTTTATTTCGTTAATATCTTTTGATTGACTGACATCAAGTTTTACAAACCGAACATCTAAGCCTGTTTCTTGCAAGTTCTTTGCGACTGTTTGACCTTTCCGAGCGTCTCTTGCACCCAATAAAACTGTGATATTTTTCTCTGCCAGTTGTTTCGCTATTTCATAGCCGATGCCTGTATTTGCACCTGTTACTAATGCTATTTTCATTGTTCTTATTTCTTATTTAAAAGCTTATTCATTACATTCATATTCAGAAAGGCTGTTAGTTTTACAATTTTTCCGTCTTCCATCTCTATCAGCCAAACGTATGTGTTGGAATATGGTAAGCCGTCTTTTGCTGTTGCCATTCCCTCCCAATAAGCAATTACCGTATTTCCGTCTGCGTAAATGCCGACAAGTTTGGGTTTGATGATACCGTCCAATTTTGCATAAAGTGTTTTCAGGTCACTGTTCAGCAATGCTTCCTTGCTGTTGTAAACAATAGGTTTGCTTATAAAGCCTTCGGTACTTTCCGTATAATTTTCTATCGTCCATTTTACATCGTCAGCTACTATCGGAAACAAATTCCCGACACCTTTTTCCCAATCTTCAAATCCCTTTTTAATAATTGCTTTATTGGTGGCAGTAATATCATTTGTGTCTTGTGCAAAACAAGAAAATGATAAGATGAATGCTAAGAAAGCAATAGCCATTTTTTTAATCATAATGTTTGATTTTTCGTTCCAAAAAATTGTTTCATATATGACACATATTCTTGGTCATTTTGCGGATGCAAATGATTGATGAAATTTTGTGCGTCATTGCCAATTACATATCGCAATTGTTCTTTATCATCGGTCGCTGCGCTGAATATTGTGTGAGCAACATTTTCAACTGTTGCCGCTTTTCTTTCAGTCAGAAATTTCTGAATATAACTGTTGGCATTTTCAAGGAAAGGCTCGTAATCTTTGATGGTATTCGAAATATAATCCATAGAAGTTTTTCCGAAGTTTGTATCAACACCGCCCGGCTCAATCAATTTAACGTGAATGTTGAGTGAATACAGCTCGTGAAACAATGATTCCGTAAATCCCTCAACAGCAAATTTGGTGGCGTGATACAAACTCATCATTGGCAACGTAATTTTTCCGCCCATTGATGAAAGATTGATAAAAAGCCCGTTTTTGTTTTCTCTGAAATGCGGCAATATGGCCTGTGTTACGTTCATTAATCCGAAAACATTTACTTCAAATTGCCGTCTGATTTGTTCGCTTGTTGCGTTTTCAAAAACGCCAAATGTGCCGTAACCTGCGTTATTTACCACCACGTCAATTTTATCGAACTTTTCAATACCTGCTTTTATGCCCGAATGAATGCTGTCAACATTTTGTACATCTAACTTTGTTACCAAAACATTTTCCAATGTATTTAGTTCCGTTTCTTCTTCAGGCGAACGCATTGTTGCAATTACGTTCCACCCATTTTTTTGAAACAGCTTTGCTGCTTCTTTTCCGAAGCCAGAAGAACTTCCTGTGATTAATACTGTTTTTGCCATTGTTTTTCAATTTTAAATTATAATGCAAAGGTCAGATAGATGACTATATTCTATTTATACATTTCTTCGGAATGCTTATACATTTCAACGAAGTGAAAGAAAACTGATGTTTGTAGTGTTAATTGACGCACTTATCAATAGCATTGTTGGAAATAGGCTTGCCATCTATTATCTGGGTATGCAGCGGTAATTAATATTAAAAGCCTGCTTTTAGGCAGCCTCTTTTTTTCGTTTCCCTGTGATTATCCCTGTTGCACCAAATGTTGCAAATCGGGGTCATTCTTGATGCGTTCCAATTCCGTTTCGATAATCTGTACAATGTCTTGTTTTATCTGACGGTAGTTGCTTTCAATCTGCTGTTTCATTTTATCCATTCCGTTTGTATCGGTATCCGTTTGTAGAATAGTTTTCTTTTTTTTCTATTGGAATGAATTTTTGACCTTTTAGGGTAAAAAGAGTCAATAGTGTTATTAGGTGTTCGACTGTAATTTTATCCAATTGATACGAAGTCTTACTATATTCAACCAAAATAAATTTTCGTATATTTGCCTTGAGCTAACGGAAACACATTGAAAAACAAAGCAATAAGCACCGTTACCAAATCGTTACCTGACTTCTTTGATTATCTCTATAAAAGCTTAGTATTCAACCGATACAGCTTTTCCCTGAAAATTTTAAAATATAATAATTTATTGTAGAGCAAAGTTAATATTGAATATATATATATATAATTATAATATGTCAATTAAATTATTTCTAGACCAGAGATAAACAAACCATGTATTTCAGACAAAAAAGAGGTAATATTTTCCAAATAACTCCGTTCCGGGGTACATTGGATTTCTGACGAAATCCTCAAAGGGCTGCTTCAAAAAAGCAGCCCTTTTTGCTTTTCAAGTAGTTCCTTCCTATTAAGGCATTGTATAATTTATGCGTTCCTAGTAATCCATTTCACACGATCTACTTCAGCAAGGAAGCGACGCAATCAATTTTTAAACGCTATCCAATACACGATGCACAAACAAACCAGCGAGCGGCAGCCTTTTGGAGTTCGCTGCAATCTGGGTTGTTGTCAGCAGCCCAGGCGATAATCCCATCAGGACGTATCAGTACGGCGCTTACAGCTAATCGGTTTTTTGCACTGCCTGAAATATACTTGATTCGGTCGCCATATTTACTCGCCAAAGTTTTAAGTGAAGCATTCCTCTCAAAATCAAGCAGTATTCCTTGGCCATCGTGCATTAACTCGCCAATTCTTGCACCGTCTTCGAACTCAAAGTTGGGAACGCTGCGGCCTATTAGTGGGTGATCGCCACCGAGATTGTAGTACGTGAAAACGCCCCACACCCTTCCTGCAATATAGGTGGCACCATCGCGCGTATTCATAAGGTCGCGGACAATTGCATTCAGCGCGCGGGCATCTGGGCCTGGTTTCATGATTGCTACCTGGGCGCGCGACCAATCCAGAACCTGTGCACCAATTGGGTGTCGTTCAGTATGATAACTGTCCAACAAGCCTTCCGGCGCTTTCTTTTGGATGGTTGCGGCGAGCTTCCAGCCCAGGTTCATGGCATCGCCCAGTCCAAGATTAAGCCCTTGGCCTCCCAACGGCGAATGAATGTGCGCAGCATCGCCAGCTAAAAGTATCCTGCCGTTGCGGTAGGTTGTGGCCTGCCGTGCCCGATCAGTCCACGTGGTTGCGATATGCAGGGCGCTGATAGTAACGTCGGTGTTCGAGATACGGCGTATAACCTCCTGCACGTGTTCAAGCGTAACCGGCTTTTCTGCATGATGAATATGAAATGCCCCGGCATCAAAATCCTGCATCATTAGGTAGCCTGGCTGGGATTGGAAGTACATGCCTGTTGGTGTTACGTTTCTGCCTGGACTGAGCTTCTCCGGGTCGGCAATATCAACCTGAGCAGAGTAGCCGGTAAATTGTGGCTCTGTACCGGCAAATTCAAAACCGCCCGCCTTGCGAACAACACTACGGCTTCCATCGCAACCCACTAGCCACTTACCTTTAAAAGATTGGTCACCTGACTGAACAATCACCTCATCCGCCGTTTGATGAAAGTCAATAATAGCAAGCCCGCGCTTAATTTCTACCCCCAAGGCTTCCGCACGGCGAGCCAGCACAGATTCAAGCTCCTCCATTTCAGACAACAAATGGGTGCTAGTCGAGCTTGGCAGGCGATACCTCCACTGTGAGGTATCAATATTGCCGTAATGAAATGGAATGCCAGCGAAGTGTCCTACCTGACGCTGAGGTTGCGGCCCTTGTACGGAAGTTGAGGTGCCAAAGGGATCTTTAAGGCGGTTTGGTACCTCTAGTTCTTTTAGCAACCCACGACGGTAAAGCGCTTCAATAGTAGGCGCTGAGAGTCCCCGCATCCCAAAAGGAAGTTGCTTCAATGGCGAGTGCGGATTTTCCGCCTTTTCCAGGATTAAGACTGAACATTGGGCCAAGGCCAGTTCACAGGCAAGGAATAGACCTACAGGCCCTGCGCCGGAAATGATTACATCATAAATAGAATGATTTTGTGCCAATTTCTTGCTTTCAGGTATAGCTTTCATACAAAATGATTGAAACACAAAATTCTGGAATGCTCCTGCGTTAGGCTTGTATAAACGCGACAAAATCGTTGCCTATAACCTGTTTTGCTTTTCGTGCGAATGCCGCTGGCGTAGTACCGCTATAGCGCTTAAACTCCCTACTTAGGTGGGATTGATCCGTATAGCCCAGCTCATGAGCTAAGCCGGCAATGTTGGAATTTGGATAAAGCCATAATTTGTTTCGTACTTGCTCAAAGCGCATCAGACCGGACACGTCTTTAATAGTATAGCCAGAAGATTGCTTGAACTTCCTTTCCAATGTACGAACCGTTGCATGAGCCGCCGCCGCTATTTGGCTTACCGGCATAGTGCCGTTTGCTTCCCTCAAAGCAACTCCCGCTTTAAATAGCATACTGTCAATAGCAATCCGCGATCGTTCATTCAAGAAATACTGTTTTACCTGAGCCAGCACTTCATCTATCCTATCAGCATGAATCCACTTACTCAACGTGGATTGAAGCTGGGCGATAGGATGCTCAAATATGCGCACGCCATCTTTACCGGACGGCAGTCCGAGCAAATCGAACACGGTCCAAGGAAAGCACCTGATACCAATGATTTCTAAACGGTTTTTCGTGTTTAAAATAACAGGCTGATTAAGCAGCCCCATTATAAACGGTGATGGCAATGGCTGCAAGCCTCCATTATAAGAAATGCTACAGGCGCTTCCGAAATGAAAAATAATTTCAGCGTAGCCATCAGGTAATATCTCAAAACTAGATTGTAGTGCTCCGAAGTCTATTCTAGTATACCAAAAGCACTTTATGGTATCCCGTAGCTCTTCAGGAGGTTCAAATTCTTGGTGCTGCATTTTGAAAGATAGTATAATTTGGGGTTCCAAGGAAATCTATGATGGGGCTTAACATCGCCTATGCGACTCTTAAAAACACCCTTACCCAACTGCTGGCAGAAAACCTAGTTGTAACGAAGGAAAAAGGAACCCCATTCTCAGGATTACCATGATGCTTAACGAACTATCCTGTACATTTTCTTCATACTATCCCCCATCATTGTAACTGCTTTCTTCCTGGAAAAAACATGCTGCATTAAAAAGGATACGAGCTTGTTACCTGTACCACTCACAAACGAAGGCGTGGTACCTATCCTCCGTAAACATTCTTCCACCACCTCTTCCGGCAGCTGGACCCTGGGTTCAATTGGGCTGGCTTTTACAGGTTTAGTATTGATATAATTAGGCGTTGCTATGGCGCCTGCACAGCAAGCAATAACATCTACTCCCAAGGGACGCCATTCGTACCATAATCCTTCGGCCAACACACGATTAAATGCTTTGGTAGCCGCATAAGTAGAAAGGTATCCGGAACCCTGGAATCCTGCTATGGAGGCCATTATTACAATTCCTCCCTTGTGCCGCTCCACCATTTTACCGCCAAAATAATGCAGCATGGCAAGAGGCGTCAATGCATTTACTGTAGCAATATTTGTATGGGTGGATAGGTGAGTAGCCAAGTAGGGACCAATGTAAGATAAGGCAGCATTATATACTAGGAAATCAATCACCACATCTCCTGTGGCATGTACTATCTGTTGTGTTGCATCAGCAGCAGCCAAATCGCATACTATGGGTAACACCTTTACCCCAAATTGTTTTGTAATTTGCCGGGCAGTAGCTTCCAACGGCTCTTTACGGCGTGCAATAAGCACCAGGTTGAGGCCACGCGCAGCAAGGGCATATGCATATGCCGCGCCCATTCCTTCCGACGCACCTGCTACCAGTGCCGTATTACCATATTTCTCCTTAAATGTCATAATTATTATTATCTTTTATGCCGGGACGAGGCAAACGGATATATGGAACGCCACATGCGATATAAAACAATTATGGGAAAAATTACCCAAGCCGCATTTGATAGAAATACACGGGCCAGCTGTGGCGAAGCATGCTCGCCATTTACCTCTTCAAATAAAATGATCGACACATTGGTAAGCATTACAGATGCCCATACGATACTAACAAATCGTATCCAGTTCTTTCCCGCTGCGTAGGCATAAATTGCAAAGACATAAAAGGGACCAAAGAAAAGCGCATCTATCCATATAGTAGCACGCCACCAGGCGGGCCTGGCAATCAATACAGGATCAAAATTATGGCCATACCAATGCACCAGGTCTACTAACTTTGCCGGGGGCCATTGGGGATATTGAAAATGATTCGCATCGGGAATAACTAACTGTTCCAGGTCAACTATATAAGTGATAAAAAAAAGGTTAACGCAAAAGAAGACAATCAATATAATGTCTATAGGACGTTTTGATAAAGGCAATGGCCGCATATAATGATGTTTTATCGGTCAGGCAACATGAAAATGATGAAAAAATATGATAATACAAGGCTTCTCAAACGGGCAGAACAGTATTAAGCTAATCATTTAAGAACTTTTTAATACACACGTTGTTGTATTAAACTTTAAACAACAGGTAGCAATCCAGGATAGCATCTATACAACGCGTATATAAATTCTTTTAAACAATCCTATTATAAACATGAAAAAACTTCTTTTTGTTGTGGCGCTGTTCACTGTTATAAATGCTGTAGCACAAAATGGGAAATCTACAACAGCAGACGCCATCATGCACATTTGGGAAACCGAAGAAAAAGATGGGAAAATGCAAATATTGAAATCCGGGGAAAATTATTATGGAAAAATGCTATATGGGAAATACCTTCTCGAGGCCGACGGTAAAACATACAAAAAGGATGTACATAATCCAAACCCTGCATTACGGTCAAGGCTCCTAAAAGACTACACCCTCATCTCCAATTTAACTTATAAAAATGGTAAATGGGTAAATGGAAAAATTTATGATTTTGAGAATGGCAATACCTACGACGTTGATCTCTATATAAAGGCCGAAGTTATGTATATGCGGGTATACAAGGGCATACCTGTAATTGGAAAAACCCTTAAATGGAATCTGGTTCAATGATGAACACCTTCTATTCAAAAGTCGGGCGATCTGACAGGCAGTCCATCTGCCAGCTCCCTGAATACCCCTGCCTGCTGCCATAATTGTTTATTACCTATTACATATAACACTTCTTTGGCCCTGGTAGCAGCTACATTCAATAGATTAGGCTTTTTACCTGCCCAAATACGGGCGCCTTGCTGATCTCCCACAGGCGCTCCCAATACAAATATCACCGCTTCTGCTTCCCGGCCTTGCGCAGTATGTACCGTACCCACCCGCTCGTTCAGCCACTCCAACACTTTACTTTCTTCTATCCAGGAAGATAAAATCCCTACCCTTCTGATTAGTTTCCGGAGCTCATCTGCTACTACCGTAAAAGGAGTCACTATATATAAATCGGGAGGGATACCGGCCTTTTTCATTTCCAGTAACAGACTAAGCACCGCTTCCCCTTCTTCCGGGCTCCACTTTTCCAGCGCTCCTCCCTGGATATCTATCCAGGCAGTAGTGCCAAGGCATTTCCTGATAGAGGATGATCCGGGCTGCCTGGCATGTACCATCAGTCCTTCGTAGGCGATTGTATTGGCAATACTAAACATGGGATCATTGCAACGGCGGTGCACCAACAAAGGCACTCCCACATAGCGGCTACCTTGTTTACCATCAAATTCTGCATAATAAGTAGTAGCAGCATCAGCCAGGGTTTGGGCAGAAGCAACAGGTGCATTGTATACATTGGGATCTACATTAAACTGTTTACAGATAGCTTCTGTGAGCAACTCCGGCAATAATACCACAGGCTCAATCTGCATAGGGTCACCTACCACAATTGCCTTCTGTGTGCGCATCATAGCTCCTACCGCCGCCTGTGGCAATGCCTGCCCCGCTTCGTCTATTAGGAGCCAACCCAGGCTGGCAATGGGCAACTCTTTAAACATACGTTCTACGGAAGCGAAAGTGGTAGAAATACCCGGAACAACCATAAACAAGGAAGACCACAAATCCGGTAAAACATTTATCTTTTTATCTTCCATTAAACTTCCACCGGCAAATACATGCATCAGTGCGCCCAGGTTGTGTTTCAAGGGTTTCGCAGCAGCATCAATAAATGCCTTATGTACCCGCATCGCCGCTATAAATACACTATCACGCAGCCTTTGTGTAACTGCATCACACCAGGGTGAAACCAGGTGCTTTTTCTCATGCGGCAAACGAAAGAACTCCTCATCGATAAAATGATGTCCCAATGCAGTGGCCACGGTAGCCAATTCTTTTTTCACGCTATCCAGTTTACCTGCTCCCTGCCGGTATTCTTGGTCTAACTGACGCTGCAACTCATTGCAACGCTGTAGCTGTTGGTCAAGTACCTGCACTCCCTGCTCTATCCGCCGGTGTTTGCCGATTAAAAAATCTAATTCCGTATGCTTAATTACTAATGCTTGTTTCCATACTTTAGCTATTTGGGTACCCAATAAACGGGCAAAGAAACCCGGGCGTTTCCCAAGATGTATGGCCACCTCCTTTTGAGCATACAATATCTGTTGTTCCAGACTATTCAGATGGGCTATCTCCTGCTGGTATTCCTGATAACAGGCTGTTGTTTCAAAAATGGCCTTATCCAGCTTTTTTTTGTGTTGAGCTACTTCTTTCTCGAGTGGCGCTACTTTGAAAAGCTGTTGCCTGGCCTTTTCCAGCTGAGCAAGCTGTTTGCGGCTATCGGCAAGTATAGCCAGGAAGGCAGCCCGTTCTGTTACCCAATTAAGCCGTGCTGCTGCTGGTCCTGATGGGGCCTTTTCTGCTGTAATGATATGGGGCTTTCTTCTTTTTCTTGTTTCCGTAAGAGCATCATACGCCTCTACAAACTGCGGGGTACCTGCTGCTTCCGCAAGGTAAGTAGAGAAACCCACCTCCTTATCCCACCAGAAAGTTTGCCTGAAGTCGTTCTTGTTTTTAGCGTTGCCCAGTACCGCAGCCACCAGTCCCCAGCTATCTTTATCTAACAAAGCATTGGATAAGCTGCTAAAATATCTTAACTCCGTTGCATCATCTGCAACAGACTTCAATCCGGGCAATTCTGCACTTACATTCTCCACTGCCTTATTATTAGAGGAGGTGATTACCATTTCAAAGCCTCTGAGCCGTTCATCTACCTGGTATAATCTTAAAAAGGCAGCCCCCATGTGTATTTTTTCTCCCGAATCAATGAAAGCATCGACGGGATCGTTGAAAGTACACATGGCCTCTGCCCGTTCGGCAACCAGGCCAGCCACGATGTCACGCAACAACGTGGTTTTGCCGGTTCCGGGTGGTCCGTTCACCGCCATGATACCACCGCCCTTCAGTTCACTAAACGCTATATTAACAGCTGCTTGCTGTAACAATACCAATGGATGCCTACCAGGACCCGGCCACCGTGCCGGCGGTATCCGGGCAGGAGCAATTACTTCTTCCAATACCGGAAAATTATGTAGCAGTTCACTCCTTTTCGCTGGCTTCCGGGCGCCCAGATAACGTTGTAAATTTTCCGGAGCAGCACCTGTATTAAACAATTGAAGTGCAGTAGTGAGATCACTGATAAAAAAACTATTGAGCAACATAGGATCTGGCGCCTCCGCATTTTTACCGTACTCGTAGCTACGGATAGCAAAGCTATGATGCTTCAGGTGAACAACCGGGATATTAAACCGGTTACAGAGAAAACTACGGGCTTCTGCCAACATAACCAGGTCTAACGGTAATATATTGCCCGCTTCATCCGTTTTCCTGATCAGGGTTTCCAACTGGTACACCAACTCCTTTTCCACGGTAGCCCACTTGGCCAACTCCTTTAACTCCTGGTTAAGCGCGATATTTAATCCCCAGCCAAAACTGGATATAGCAACCGACGGAGCTTTACAAGGCCTTCCCTTCTCGTCTACCACTACAGTTGCCAATACCGCTTCATTTTTAACAGAAGGGCGCTCCGGGCGCTTATCTGCGTATATATCCAATAAATCGTAAACCGCTTTCTTATAATCAATCGTTTCGATGATCACCTGATAATATAAACGATAATTAGGCCGCGGCTCCTCTCCTCCTCCTGCCCAAGGCAACTTGCCACCGGTAAAATTGGCAATTGCCGCCTCTTTGCCCGAGGTGAGGTCATGCGGGTAATTGAATGTTTGTGGTGAAAGCACCTCCAATGCTATCCAGGAAGAAAGAATATCATTCGGGTTATTAGAATGGGACATTATCTATGCTGTTTAGTACTGAAAAATAGGGCGGCTGCAAATAGCAGACTATTGAATGGTATTTTAAGTCGGGTAAAAATAGTATTTTTTTGATACCTACTTTCCATTCAACCAATACCTTGATAAAAATAGTGCCCGGAAAATCAGTATCTTAAATCAGGAAACCTACTCAACCATCCACTCATGAAGTTATTTTTAGTACGCCACGGACAATCGCAATGGAACCTTGAAAACCGCTTTACTGGCTGGAAAGATATAGATATTACGGAAAAGGGAAGAGCAGAGGCACGCCAGGCAGGTATACAACTTAGAGGAGAAGAAATAGATGTAGCCTTTACCTCTACCCTTCTAAGAGCGCAGCATACGCTGTACATTATCCTGGAAGAATGTGGGCTTACCAAAATCCCTGTAATCCGGGATAAAGCGTTAAACGAACGGTCTTACGGCGATTTAGAAGGATTGAACAAGGCTGATACTGCTGTCAAATATGGAGAGGAACAAGTACACATCTGGCGACGTTCCTTTGATGTAGCGCCTCCCGGTGGAGAAAGCCTGAAAGACACTTATAACAGGGTGATACCCTATTTCAAGCATACTATACTTCCCTGACTCAAAGAAAATAAAAATGTGCTGATAGTAGCACACGGCAACAGCTTGCGGGCATTAGTGATGTTCCTGGAGCAGCTCAGTCCGGAGGAAATACTCAACAAAGAACTGGCAACAGGCATACCACTTACTTACGATCTGGATACTCATTTTCTATCTTCTATATGAGCATAAAAAAGAGGATACTCTCCTGGCATCCTCTTTGAAATAATGGCTTATGCAGCGCTTGCTTTAATCTGGGTTGTCTACGCATGCAGAGCGCCGGTATTCAGCTCTTCCAATGTCCGGTTGTCGCTATCAGCAGCATTATCCCAATTGCTACCGGAAGCGGGCAATATATGCACACATAAACCGAAAAGACTGCTGCAATCGTGCTCTACTGCCGCCGCTGTCCGATCATCACTCACGTCGAGCCATCCAAAACTGTGGTACATGCGTACTTTTTCGATTGGCGTATCTGGCGATAATTTATCTTTCAGCGAATACATACCCAACATTTGTGGTCTGCAGAAAAACTCCAGCTTCAGGAAAGGGTACAGTTTGTTGAACTTATCCTGAATATCCGCCACTATTGCCTCTTCACTTATGTATATCTGCATAATGGGCGTTTTAAACAGATACAATATTACCCTAGTATTTGTTGCTTGAAAATGAGTTTTATCAGGAAGATACCTGATTAGCATCAGTGAAAAAGGGGTTATTTGTTATGGGCAACGAACAATGGCGCTGAAGCAAACTGCATCAGCTCATCTGCCATGCTGCTGCGGAACCAGCGCGATACAGCGCCCCTCCTGTAAGCGCCCAGCACCGCCAGGGTTCCTTTGGTCTGTTCTTTCAGGTAATGGGGTATTTTCTCTTCCGGTACGCCTTCCATCACTTCAAAATTGGCCTGTGGATAATGTTGTATGATAAAATCCCTGATCAACTCCTTATTACTGAGGTAGTTTCCTTCATAATTTACAGAAAGCACTGTAACAGGCAGTTGTTGCAGCAATGGCATTACATAGCTAAACATTTTAATAGCGTACACCGAAGAAGGTTCTCCATCATATAGCAATACTACTTTCTCAATTTCGCTGATACTGGGTATGGTATGGTATTCAGAAGGTACAATCAACACAGGGCATTGCACATCTACCAACAGATCCCTGATAAACCGCGTAGGAGGCGCCATTTCCACCCTCGCAAATGTTTCATGTGCATCGATAATCAACAGGTCGGCATAAATACTTTCCTGCAATACTTCCAACAGGGAAATATTCTTATTTTGATGCATATTATATGAAATACCTGCCTGCTTGCAAGCCGCCTCAAAAGTGGCAGCGGCAGCGATCCGTTTGGCCTTATCCTCCTCTTCCAATTCATTGAGTTTCGCTTGCTCCACACCAGATTTTAACAGTTCATACATACTAAAACTGTTGTAGGTAAAATCATCCGGAAAAATGCCTGTCAGATGCGCCTGCTGCTCCTTTGCCAATAACACGGCATAGTAAAGTGTGCTCTCTGAAAATTTCAATCCATCAAAAATGGCTGCTATCTTTTGCATAAACCAAGATTTACCCAAAGCTATCTAATTCTGTTAAAACACCCAATGACAGAAATCAACAGGCATACTGATGATTATCATTTAAACACGTTAATGATGACTACTACAACTACACAACGCTTGTTGGTGCAGGAATTATCATATATCCTTATTTAGTTATAACACGATAGATATACATTTTATCTTCTACTATTAATTATTAACGAACAAACGATCCTATCATGCAACGTTATAGCCAGCTAATTATCTTGAAATAAAAATGTAATTTTATAAAAACAGGAAGCCATGAAAAGTTTGGTTACACACCCCTTTCCTGACCATATCATTAAGTATGTAAATACCCATGACTTGATTGGGATAAAAGCGGGGGGCGACCGGGATAAATCTATTGAAATATGGATGGTGGTAGTGGATGATCGCATCTTTGCCCGCTCGTGGGGATTGGCAGAAAGGAGTTGGTTCACCGCATTCCAGGAAGACCCTACCGGCGTTATTGAATGTGGCGACGAAATTGTACCTGTAACAGCTATTGTTATTCCCGATGATCACGAGTTAAACGTTGCTATCAATAAAGCTTATTTGTTAAAATACAATCATGGAGAAAATGCCATGTACGCGCGGGAAATGATCGATAGAAATCATTTATCACGTACAGTGGAACTAAAAGCTATTTGAAGATAGATAACCTACATAAAACGGGGCGTGATGATCATCACGCCCCGAAAATAAAGTACTTAAAACGGAATTACAGCAACAGCTGTCATTATTATTTTTCTGTTCCGGAAGTAGATGCTGCCTTTTTCTGACGATGCTCATCCATCCGTTTCTTCATCTTCATCTCATGATTTTTATACATTTTGTATTGGTCGTCTGTCAGCACTTTTTTCAATTCAGCATCCCTTTGTTCATAAGCCTTTCTTGCCTGTTCCCTTTTCGCTGTTTTATCTCCGTTATCAGTTTTTACTTTAGACATATCGTCAGAGAACTGCTGATTGATGTTATACACTTTTGAATATTGATCATCTGATAATGACAACTTTGATTTCATAGAGTCTGTCATTGTTTTAGCATCAGGGTGATGACGCTCTTGCCCGAAGCTAGCCGTACCTGCCAATACCATTACAGACAAGAACGCTGCCGTTAAAAAATGAACTACTTTCATACTTTGATAATTTAGGGTTTAGATATGATATAATAATGGACAACAAATAGTAAATGGCTTTTGTTCAGGTATGCCTCAGCATGCTCATCAAGGTTTCATTTTATCCAATATCTCCTGCCAGATTAAACGGGCAATCTGCTCTTCCTCTACAGTTTTCAAGCGCTCCTTCAATGTTACATGGCCATTTTCGTTGAACTCCAGATGTGCTGGAACATAATCGCTTGCCACATTGGCTTCTTCTGCCGAAGATACCTGATAGGTGGTAGAATCATTCAGGTAATCTACCTGCACATGAAAACGATAAGGCTTGTTATCGATGTATACGGTAATGTCTGTAGTTTTCATAATCTATTATCCTTAATGAGAGAGATCAGGTAAGGAATAGGACATACAGCTAATTTACCATATCCTGTCAAGAAAAACAATTCTTGTATTAAAGGTGATTCACTTCTCCTGTATATAATTGCACAGCTGTTTGTAAGTAAGCCTTCCTGGCCAGGCGGAGAACATTGTTGCTATTATGCTCTGCCTTCCTGCAAAATCGAAAGGTGGCTACCAGCTCTGCCTCCTGCCATTCGCGGCCAATCAGATAAGTATAATTCGTGTCGAGGTAAGCTGCCACATCTGTAGCAAATGTTTTATCTGCAGTATCTACAGCAACTTTCTGTTGCTGCATCTGCTTAAATATTTTTTTTATTATGTCTTCCTGGGTTTTAATCTCAGCAGCAAGCTCCCTCATTACAGATAATTCGAAACCTTCCGCCGCATAAATATATTCTATCCGTTCACAAATGATTTGTATGGCAGTATGAAAGGTGGATGCTGCTGATTGTAGCACCAACACCAACTTATATTGTTCCTGCAACAGGGTGGCGACATTTGGATCTTGGATAACAGCCGCTGCCTGATGATAATAGTAAGCTTCCTGGTTTAGCTTGCTCAGCCACTCATCAGCCGATATTACTTCCTGTTCGAGTGCTGCGAAAACATTCGCTGCCTGTTGTTGAGTATAAGCATCATCATCAAACTGAAAATGCTTAATATCCATCTTCTTCTCTTTAATAGCCCATAACACCTGCAGGTCAAATACATTTTGAGCATGACGCTTTAGCAGACGGATATTCTCCGGACTGTACAGCATGTCGAACGACATACCATCGGTTGCCACAAACGATTCATCTATTACCTGGAATTCCCGGCTATCGTAAAAACCGCCGAATGCGGCCGGGTATTCGTATAGGCGGCCTTCGTTAAATACTTCTTCCATTACCGCATCATCGCTTACAAGGGCGCTGGCTACCATTTCTTTGAAATGTACGCTGGCATAGTGTTTCGTCATCTCTTCCTGCAAAGTAGTGCTATTGCGGAATAATATCCAGGCGGAGCGGATGTCGGTTATATTTTCTATAGCTGCCGCACGGTAACGTGCCTCCCGCTCTTCCTCAGAAGGATGACTGGCCCACTGATTCTTGATCACCAGGCGCGATGGCACATAAGTATTTAGCAACTCGTCTGAGATCACAGGCAATCCGTTCTCTATCTCCATACCATGCACCTGCTCACCATATCGCATCATACGTTGTTGCAAAGAGAACATATTGACCAGTATTTGCTGCTGGCCGGCTATAGCTGCCGCCTTCTGCGTACAAAATTGCATACAGTTAGCGCCAAAAGATACGCGACGCATGGCGGAAATAGCCACGCTACTACTGGTTACGGACAAGGCTACTGTATCTGCATGAAACTCCATCTCTCTCGACAACTTCATATAGCTGAGATTAATAAGCCGGTACAACAGCTTCAATATGCTTTGAATAACGTAGATAATTCTGGCCGTTAACACCGACATCAGGGCAAAAACATTATGCAGGCTGGCCCAGGCTTCCAGTATATCATTATAGCCATTATTTTCATATAACATATTATAAATGGCCCTGTTCATGGTAAATACATAACTACCCAGTTTCATGCTCCGCTGGGAAAAATGCCCAAACTCATGCGCCAGTATCATTTTAAGTTCGCTCAGGTTCACACAATTCACCAACCCCAATCCAATGGCCAGGTTCTTTTTTACGGGAAAAAACATGCTCCAGAAACTGGAATCATAAAATACGCCTGCATTAACATCTGCTGTTATAAAAACACGTTTAGGCATGGGCGTATTTGTATCATGGGTCAGCTGCTCCAGAAAACTGAAAAGCTCGGGGTGTTCATGTGCAAAGATCTCTTTTCTTCCTGGGTCTTTGCTGGAGTAAGTGCTGAAAATGAATTTCACCATAAAAAAAACGACTAACAGCCCTACAACGATAATACCCAGTCCGGCCCCCATGGTGATCGCGTTCGCATTAATACTGAAAATAAGTCCTCCCAGGTACACACTACCTATCGCCAGGGCTATTGCTATCGCTAATAACAGTAAATAAGCCAAACAGAAAAAAACGATAGCGCAGATCACTTTCATCACCTGACGTTGGAAAGCAGCGGCAGGCTTTGTAAATTCCGGGGGTACCTGCAATGGATTGGCAGGATAAAAAGTTGTGCTCATAGGTTGGGCGGAAGCCATGTATTTCCATGCAAAATAATAAAATTTGTTTTTTTACCCTATTTCTTACAATTATACGTTCCCTCCATTTTCCGGTCTCCATCGATTTTTTCGTACCTTAAATACCATTGCAAACATTAGCTGCTTAAAATCTGAACACATGCTATCCAACAGACATCTAATATTTATGGAAGTTGCCCACCAGAAGAGCTTTTCGAAGGCCAGCCAGGTATTGTTTATTTCGCAACCAGCAGTAAGCATGCATATAAAAGAACTGGAAGAGCAATACAAAACAAAATTATTTGACAGGAAGGGATTGCAGATAGAACTAACCGAAGCTGGGCAATTGCTCTATAACCGCTTACTAACGGTGAGGCATATACAACAAGAAACAGAATTCGACATCTCTGTTATACATGACCAGCAGCAAGCCACGGGAATGTTGAACCTGGGCGCCAGCACTACGGCAGCATTATATATTTTACCCAAGGTAATGTCGGCGTTTCACCGGGAATATCCCCTGGTAGATATTTCCCTGCTTAACCGGAACAGTGAGATTGTTTTACAGGCTTTACTGGATAAAGAAATCAACATTGGTGTAACAGAGGAAAAAGGCAAACTGAGCAATATTACTTACCAATCCTTTTTAAAGGATCAGATTGTGGCAGTATGTAGTCGCGACAACCCATTAGCCAGGAAAAAAAACTATCCGTTGAAAGACATTCTGCAAATGCCTGTAGCGATACGCGAACGGGGCAGCGGTACATTAGAGGCGCTTAAAAACGGGTTACAGAAGAGCAGAATCAGCTTAAATGACCTGAAAATCAAAGTAAGATTAGGCGGTACAGAAGCGTTGAAAAATTTTTTACTGGAATCTGGTTGCGTAGGTTTTTTATCTACCCGTTCCATTGCCAAAGAATTGCAACATGGAGAGCTTACCATCCTTAACTTTGAAGGACTGCGAATTGAGCGTAGTTTCTATTTTATACAACGCAAGGGAGAAACCAGCGACCTAAATAAACGCTTTATTAAAATGGCCAGATCCATCTATAACTATTAATTATAGGTCATAAGATTTTCATATAGCCAGGATTATAAGCTTAGGCATACATTTGATCCTAACAAAATATAGTTTTTTATGAATATGCTTTTTTATTATGAAGAGTTGTACAAGGCTGCTGTAGAGAGGATCAACAAATTGGTAGATATTTCCGTCAACCAAAAAAATGTGCTGTTGCAACGCCTGAAAAGCCAGTCGCCATTCTTTGGCACCACCACAGAGGATATTGACCATGTATCAGATAAGATGATGGCCTCTATGGGAATGATATTATGCCCCGATGCTGCAGCAGATTTTGCAGGAGGCAGCAAACTGTTAGAAATGGAAATGCAATATAATGGCGAATAAAGAAAAGTTATTCCTCATCAGGCTCCCAGTCATCGCTGAAGCCTCCCCATATCGCATGATACATTTCATCGCCGGAATGCTGGGTAAATTCAATATTCAATTGGTGCTTTTCCAAAGACAGCATTTCTGTACAAACATCAATCAACGCCTTGGCCAGTGTAGCACGCACTGCTATAGAACGGCCCTGGCGCACATCCAACATCAACAATGCACCGGGAGTAGGGTCTCCTTCGCTGCAACGCCAAATAGACCCTTCTCCCAATTCTCTGATAGAAACAGTGATCCGCATAGGATTAGTATGCATAATCTCTGAGAACACCTCTCCCATCTTCTTTGCCAACGCTTTTTTAGTATCCGCCGGATAATGCTTTATCACTTCTAATTGCAAGTAAGGCATACTGCTATTTAGTTTAATTTATATATCACTATAACATTCCCTTACCATCTACCTCTGCCCATTTCACCCACTACAATATATTTATAGCAGGTTCATCCATCAATATATCAGCCTGTACATCCTCTTTCCACAACTAACCGCCGAAGCGCCTGCACCGTTTAAACAAGGACCCCATATTAATGGTTTTATGAGTGAGGAAGATAGGTTTTTTACTTTATAAAATTTACATATGAAAGTGCTTAAATTATTAGTGTTGGCGATGTGCTTCCCTATTTATCTGTTTGCACAAACAGCAGACAACGATAATGACGATAATAACAATAATATCAATAACTACGACCGTAGCCTATTGCATGGTTACGGCTACCTGATGCTACATGATGGCCACTTCGGCGGAGGCGTAACTGGCAATTATTTCCTGTTTAAATACCTTGGCCTGGGGCCGGGAGTGGAAATCACTTCCTTTAACCACCGCACCCTGGTACCAGCTTTCCTGGATCTAAAGCTGCGATATCCGTTACCCAGGATCACCCCTTATATTGAAGGGCAGTTTGGTTACAATGCTTACAGTAGCCATAAAATCCTTAATGCAGGCGGACAGCAAATAGAATACAATGAAAAAGGAAAACAATTCTATGGTGTAGGCGGCGGCATCACTTACCAGATTAATAAGTATATCGGTGTTTTTGCAGCTTATACTTACCGGGGGTATACTTATAAAAACCCAAAAGATATTGTTGTTAATGAAGAACTGATCCCTATACCGGATGAGCACGTAAGCACTAATGTTTTTACTTTGGGCGTGGTGTTTTAAGGCGTTTTTAAGGACTCAAAAAGAAAATGAAACGTTCCCCCAAGCCCATGTGCAGATAAGCTATTTTACGTTCTCATATACTGATTTCGGCGGGTTTGACACAGACTGGGAAGCCGCCCTTTAGCTTCCCGGAAAAAAGAGGGGCTGCACCATCAGATGCAGCCCCCGCTGTTATTGGTTAGATTAGACCGCTTTTTACTTTGTGCAAATGGGCATCCTCAGCGTAGCCGGTGGCTGCATGCCATGAGTATTAAACTCAATAGAATCCCTACGCTGACCAGGATAAGTGATGCGAATCACATAATCCGTTTCTTTTTCCAACATCAAATTGATTTCCCGATTTGGCTCACCAATAAAACACCAACCTATAGCACGCTGACGATTGTAAATATAAATGCAAGCGTTGCTTAATTGTGGACAAACTGTACCTATAAAAGGAATTACCAATAATGGAACGTTGCGTACCGTATATGTTTCAGGTGTTGTAACGGCATAAATATCATCGCTACCTTTTCCTCCCGGACGATTCGATGCAAAATAAGTATCGCCATTAGCCACCGCTACAAAATAAAAATCGTCGGCGGGAGAGTTGATAGGGTAACGGAGGTTTTCCGGCGTGCCCCACTGCGACCTGCTGCCGGTAACATGGAAAATATCGAAACCTCCCATACCTACCCAACCCTTACTACAAAAAAACAAACTGCCATCAGGAGCAATAGTGGGGAACTCTTCATCTTCTGGCGTGTTGATGCCAGGACCACAGTTTACAGGAGCGCCCCATTTACCATCTGCCTGTTTGTCGCAATACCAGATGTCTGTTCCGCCTTGTCCTCCCGGCATATCGGTAACAAAATAGAGTGTATTACCGTCTGTACTAAGCGCTGCGTCTCCCAATGAATATGCGGTAGGGTTATTATAAGGAAATGCTGCCAAGGGTTGCCAGTGGCCGGCGCCATCTTTCTGCGAAGTATACAATTCCAGGCGGCGGTCCCCTAACTTCACAGGCGGTCTGCCTTCTTTTATTTTGTCAGGCACACTGCGTTCCGGGTAAGTCATGGTAACGTAGGCAGTATTGTAATCACTACTAAAAACCACTGGTCCTACATGGTAACGCGACTGGTTGAATGTGGGGGAAAAATCCTTAATATATACGGCACCGTAATTACTGGTATCTGCCAGGTACAGTTTATAATATCCTCTCTCTGTACGGAAATACCTGTTCCTGTTAAAGCGGCTTTGGTCGTTCAGCTGATCGCGCAACAATGAATCTGTCATAAATACCACTCCTCCCGGATAACGGATAGCCCCCCAGTCAGAATAGGTAGTATTGAGGCGATCTACGCCACGGATAAAAACAGTTGCAGGCGATTGTATCCACTCAGTAGCGGCATCGCAACCGGCAATACGATTCCTTACCTGGTCTTGCTGATTGCTGGTTTGCGCATACTGGGTATAGGCCGCCTTAGCTTCTGCATATTTACCCTGACTTTTGAGCATATCGCCATAATACAGCCTGGCATCGGCAGGAGCATCTGAACGGTTAAGCAGTTGCTCGTACCATTCGGCCGATTTACCATAACGGTTCATTTTCCGATAAGAATTAGCCAGTCTTTCTAACACTACTGTTGTCGTTTTTTCCTTTCTTCTGGCGGCAATCCTTTCATATATAGAAGCTGCTTTGGCGTATTCGTATTTAGCATAACAGAGGGCTGCCTGTCTGTTTAACGACGGTTGCTCCTGCGCCAGTGCAAATTGTACAGACAAGGTGAGTAAAATTATAGCTATCTGCTTTTCCATAGAATAATTTTAAAATAATGCTGCTGCGAATACTAAAAATACCGGGGGCTCAACACCCGCTGCTTTTTACCCTGAAATAAAAAACCGATGGAGATTTCATGCGAGCCACTCTGATAAGAAGCCATTTTACTGATGGTGAGATCGTAAGAATATCCCACCCTTATTTGCTCCGTAATATTAAATTGCACGAGTGCGCAGGCAGCGTCCAACTGTTCGAGGTCGCTGGCCAGGGCCGGCTTGCTCCACAATTTTACACCGGTCCGGTAAGACGCGCCTAACCATAGCCGGTCGGCAATGTAGAACAGGGCAGTAAGATCCAGGTTAGTAGGCCCTCTGAAATCTTCTTTCACCAACAGAGAAGGTTTAAATTTCACCTGGTCTGATAAGCCGAATACAGCGCCGGCATTCACGTACAAGTGCTGTGTTTTACGGATGGTTTTATACTCATACCCTTTCCAGTAATACCGGGAATCATCTGTATACAAAGAAAAGAGGTCCATCATAGAAGCGCCTACGTAAAACCGGGAAGTATAGTAGTACACACCAAAGCGGGCATCTGGCACCCAGGTAGTGGCGCGCCCTAACGGAATAGCCGGATCGTTCAGATCGTTGTATTGCAAGGCATTGCCATCTATGGCGTATTGGGTTACGCCGGCACCTACCCCCAGGCAAAGCCTTTTATCACCGTCTTCATTCAGTGGAATGCGGTAAGCGTACATTCCATACATAGACGTGGCATCCTGAGGTCCCAGCTTATCATACATCACCTGAAAACCAAGTCCTACCCGGTTATCCCTGGAAGCATTCAACGCACCATCAACGGAAACGTTGGCCGTTTGAGGAGCACCCGGAAAATCCACCCATTGCTTACGGTAAATGGCGCTCGCATATAAATCTTCCTTATAACCTGCATAGGCAGGGTTTACACTCAACATATTAAAAACATATTGACTGAATTGTAAGTTCTGCTGCGCCTTCATCAGCTCTGGTATCAATAACATGCCTGAAATCAACCATAGCAGCATCAACTTGAATGGTAATTTTGTATCCATACGAAATACCTTTAGGATGTCAATAAGTATTCTGTTATCTCATTAATTCTATCCAACCCTTATATTTTCTTTCTCCCTGCGCTGTATGCAACTTCATGATATAATAGTAAGTACCCTCACTAAGGCCATGTCCATTCCACCTGTTATCATAGTTCTTACTTTGATATACCTCGTTGCCCCAACGGTTGTAGATCAATAATTCTGTTCCCGGATACCTGTCTATGCCCGGCACTACGAAGTAATCATTCTTTCCATCACCATTCGGCGTTATCACATTAGGGATGAAAATATCATTACCGGTTACCGGTTGCGTAACGGTGGCAGTATTATCGGAGAGGTCTACATCTATTTCATTACCTGCAATAGTAGCTGTATTAATTACCTCCCCACCGCTGATCAACTTCACGGTGAAAGTCAGCGTTTCCTGAGTACCGTTGGCCATGTCTGGCAACTGCCAGATAATACCCTTGGTAACCGGATCATATACAGCATTTCCTTTAGTGGTAACAATACTGAGCGGCACTCCTAACATACTTTGCAACAGATCTTGCACCACTACACCAGTAGCACTGTCTGGTCCGTTATTGATAGCGGTAACCACAAACTGCAATACCTCGTTCACATTTAATGGTTCGGGTGCATTCAGTACTTTCAGCACTTTCAGGTTCGCATATTTCCCCGTAGTAATATTCACCGTACTGCTATCCGGCGTGCTCACATCCGGCGGACCAGTTATCACGGCAGTATTATGTATTGTACCAGCGCCAACGATAGTAGCTGTGTAGCTCCAGCTAACGGTTTCCCCGGCATTCAGCAATCCTACGTTCCATTTCAATATCCGGGTACTGTTGTTATAATCTATGCTGCCCTGAGCAGGACTGTTATAAGCAGGATCGCTCAGCAACGCAGCCGGCGGCAGTGTATCCGTGATTGTTACCGGATTTACGCCGGCGCCACCGGTATTTACAGCTGTAAGTGTATATGTAACCTGTTGTCCTATGGTATAAGGACCCGTAGCCGGATTCACTGATTTGTTGATCGTGAGTTTTGCTTTCGCCAGCACCTGGGTGATAACAGTATTACTGGTATTATTCGAAGAATCAGTGTCTGGCACTCCTGCAGGTGTATTTACTACAGCAGTATTGCTTAATGTGCCTGGTTGCGGTGCAACCGCCGTAATCTGCAAGACAGCACTTGCCCCTGCCGGGAAGAGCCCCAGCAACGCCGTAGCAGTATTACCGTTAACGGCAGCCTGTATATTGCCAGCACCATTGGAAGCGCTCAATACAGTGATCGATGGCTGCAGGAGTCCTGGCGGCAATACATCATTCACCACAGCACCATCGGCATTGGAAACTCCATCATTAGTAACAGTCAGCTGATAAGTAACTGTACTACCTTCATACACTTCCATAGGACCGGCCTTGGTAATAGCCAAATTCGTTTGACCTTGTATAGCGCTCACCACAGGGTTGGACGGGAAGTCTTGGCCGGTGCTTAACGTAGCATGGGCGATGTTGGTAATCTGGCCCGCCGGGGTATCCTGGCTTACCAATCCGCTCACATCTATCAGGATGCCGCTGGTATCTCCAGGAAGATCCGCTGTGATGTTTACGTTGTTACCCTGGCCGGTAGCACCGTTGGTGATCACCCCATTTTTCACCGGCGTAGCGGTCCAGTGTACAGCTGTTAACTCTGCAGGCACCAGGTCTGTAATATTTACGCCGGTAGCATTGCTCGGGCCTACATTCACCACATTGATGGTATAATTCGCCTGGCCACCACGGATGAGCACAGCCGCTCCTGTTTTCATGATCTTCAGATTAGCTGCTACACTCACGGCGGTGGTAACGGTAGATTGTACCGGTGATGTACCTGGTTCAGATGGCGTAACAGTAGCCGTATTCACAATGTTGCCGCTTACATTATCTGCTATTATACCATTTACGGTAATCACGATACTGTTGGCAGCACCAGCTGGCAAGTTGCCATTCAGACTAATATTATTACCAGTGCCGGAAGTAGCGCCGATAATAGTAGCCATGCCATTGGTCGCCGCTTGCCAGTTAATTTGTGTAACAGTTGCAGGTACCAGATCGGTGATGTTAAAGTTTTGTGCATCACTCAATCCTTCATTGGTCACAATAATATTATAGCTAATAGGCTGACTGGCAGTAGCTGTAGCCGGACCGGTTTTTACAATCACCAACTGCGGTTCGGCTGTTACCACGGTTTGTACCAGGTTGGAAGAATCAGCTGGCAGGCCTGGTTCGGCCGGTGTAATAATAGCCAGGTTATTTAAAGTATCCCGGAAGGCCGCACTTACGGTACCGGTAACGGTGATAGTAATACTATTACCTGGTCCTCCTGGTATATCCGCATACAGGTCTATCATGTTACCATTACCAGCGCTGGCTCCCCTGATATGCGCATTTCCTGCCGCTACAGCTGTCCAGGATACCGGTGAAATAGCAGTAGGCACTGCATCATGCACCCATGCGTTTAAAGCCGCACTTGGACCATTATTCGTAGCCACAATGGTATACGTGATATTTTCACCAGCATGTAAAGTAGCCGGGCCACTCTTCGAGATCTGCAGATTAGGTTGCAGGGTCACAGCCGTTTGTACCTGGCTGGTATCTGGCAGGTTGCCGGGTTCCGCTGGCGTTACTACTGCCGTATTCACTATATTACCAGCATAGGTGGAGTCTACCTTACCGGTAATGGCTACCAACAAGCTGGCAGCAGCTGGTATATTAGCTGTGAGCTGCACATTATTGCCAGTACCTGTATTGCCGGCAGTAACCACTGCACCACCACTCACACTTTGTACTGTCCACTGTACCTGGCTGACCGTAGCAGGCACCACATCTGTTATCTCTGCCCCTACGGCATCGCTGATACCATTATTAACTATCTGCAAGAGATAATTGATCTGCTGACCAGCGGCCAGGGAAGCAGGACCATTTTTGGTGATGCTCAGCTCTGGATGTTTGTTGATTGTAGTAACCACTGGCGGTGAAACTACCGGCGGATTATGCGTACCTGGCGGTGTAGCCGTAGCTGTATTGGTAAGCGTACCTGTTGCATCAGCATCTACAGTGCCTGTTACAGTGATCACTACTGTAGCATCGCCACCTGCTGGAATATCTGCATTTAGCGCTACCAGTGCGCCATTACCGGAACCGCCGCTATTGATAGTAGCGCCATTCTGGGCCTGCGCCGTCCAGGTTACATTATGTATACGGGAATCAATGGTATCAGTAACGGCTATATTACGGGCGTATCCAGGTCCCTGATTGCTCAGGTTAATCACATATGTGATCATGCCACCCGCAGTTACGCTTGCCGGACCACTTTTACAGATATTCAGACTGAATTCACGATCTACCTGTGTCAACACTGAATCGCTCACAGCAGGTATGCCTGTACCGGTTACAATTGCCTTATTCAGAATAGTACCATTAAAATCACTATTCAGTGTACCCGTTACAGTGATCACCACACTATTACCGGAGCCACCAGGTATATTCACTGTTGTAGCAATATTATTGGTATTACCAGAGAATGGACCCGTAACAGTAGCTGCGCCATTTACGGCAACTACCCAGCTGGTACCTGTTACTTCTCCCGGCACCATATCGTTGATGTTCAGTCCTATCGCGTCGGAAGGGCCACTATTGGTTACTACCACGCTATAGGTAATGCCGTTACCCGCCACAGCCTGGGCCGGGCCGGTCTTCTTCACCTGCACATCTGTAGAGGTAACTATGTTGGTAGTAACAGTACTGGTATTATTCGCCGGATTGTAATCGGTTAATCCATTCACCGCTACATTAGCTGTGTTGGTTAACACACCTGCTGTAGTGGCACCGCTTACAATACCGTTTACATAAATCGTAATATAATTTCCCGGACCTGCTGCCAATGTAGCTGGCAGATTAATCACATTACCACTGCTATCTACTGTCTGGCGGTTAAGCACAGTAGCATCACCGGTGGCTACCGCCTCCCAGGTAACACCGGTAATAGCAGACGGAATCTGATCCGTGATCAACAGGTCGTGAGCATCGCGAGGGCCATCATTATATACTTGCAGGGTATATGAAATCGCTTGTCCAGCTAATAATTTCGCCGGGCCATTTTTCACGATACGGACATCAGTAGAATTATTGATCGCAGTAGTTATGGAGCCTTCCTTGTGCTTACCTGCTGTTACAGTTGCAAGATTGGTAATAGTAGTGCCCGCGGTTTTACCGATCACGCCATAGATCTCTATACGGATGCTATTATTACCCACCGGAATATCTCCTGTAGTGCTTATCGTATTGCCTGTACCGGAAGTAGCGCCAGTTACCGTAGCTGTACCGGTACCTACAGCGGTCCATCCGGTTACATGCACATCTGCCGGTACGTTATCTTCTATGAGGGCACCGGTAATATCCCCTGCGCCACCATTGGTTACTATAATCTGATAAAGAATAGTATCCCCTATACTGGCCACTGCCGGCCCCCCCTTAGCAATCCTCACTATTGGATCATTATCCACTTTAGTATGAATGGTACTGGTATTATCCCCTGGATAAGGATCTACAACCGGACTACCGGCAGGTAAGGATACGGTAGCCGTATTAGCTATTTCTGTTCCATCTACTGTGGCCGGGTCTAAAGTACCGGTCACCCATATATTCAATACGCTGCCGTCTGCCGGAATATCGGCGGTGAGGTTAACATTTCCGGTACCAGTGGTCTGAGAAATATTAGTCACATTACCCGTGCCAGTAGCCGTCCAGGTAGGATTCAATAAAGCAGCTGGTAAGATATCGTTCACAATTACTCCTACTGCATTAGCCGGACCTGCATTCTGTACGCTGATTAAATACTGCATTTGCTCTCCTGCTCCTTTATTAGCAGGGCCGCTCTTGGCAATACGCAGATTTGCCAGCCGGGAGATGGTGGTGAGTACAGTAGCTGTATCACCTACCGGTGTAACAGGACGATCATTGAGGGCGATGGCCGTATTAGTAATAGACGGGCCGCTAAAGCCGGGATCTACTTTACCCGTTACCACAATATTCACCGCAGCACCGGCAACCGCTGGTATATCTGCCAACAGTTGAATATCTCCGCTGCCAGTATTACCGCTGGTAATTACAGCGCCGTTCTGGGCAGTGGCCACCCAGGTGGCATTGATGATGCCTGCCGGCAATATGTCTTTGATCGTTACATTAGTAGCTGTTCCCGGACCATTGTTGGTTACGTCAATATCATAACGGATAAGATTACCCGCAGAAAGTTCTGCCGGTCCGGTTTTACGGATTCGCAATACAGCCCGGCGACTCACCGTAGTAGTTACCTGTGACGATACTGGCGGTAGGCCTGGTTCTGCCGGTGTAATGGTAACCTTATTGGTTAACTGGCCGGCATAATCGCTGCGCAGGGTACCCGTTACCGTGATATCGACAACATTTTGTTCCCCGGCTATAAGATCGGTAGTAATCTGTATAATATTACCTGTGCCACTAACGGCGCCACTCACTACATCGCCACCAGTAGTAACAGCTGTCCACGTAGGATTCTGTACTGCAGCCGGAATAGTATCCCTGATCACCGCTCCATATGCGTCGCTAGGGCCTACATTAACAGCACGAATAGTATAGGTGATCTGTTCTCCCGCATTAGCTGTAGCCGGGCCCATCTTCGTAATCAGCAATCCGGGCTTCTGGCCGATCACTGTAATTACGGTATCAGAATTAACAGCAGGATTACCTGGTTCGGCAGGTGTTACCACTGCGAAGTTCTTTATGCTGCCATCTGCCGTTGAAGACGGGATATGGGTATTAATAGTAATGATGACCAGTCCTGTTCTGGCAGGAATGGAAGCAGTAACCCCCAAGGCATTGCCTGTACCGGTAGCGCCGGCACTGATGGTAGCCCCACCGCTGGCAGTAGCCGTCCAGGTGGTATTAGCCAATAGTGCGGGCAACTGATCGGTGATCCGGGCGCTGATGGCATTAGAAGGCCCATTATTAGTTACCTGGAGGGTATAGATGATATTTTCACCAGCATTAGCTTTAGTGGGTCCCGACTTAACAATACGCAAGGACGGCTTGCTGGTAACAGTGGTAACCACTGGATTGGAAGTGCCGGGAGCAGCACCAGGTTCTGATGGCTGGAAGCTGGCGGTATTCTGGAAGGTGCCATTAAAGGCAGGATCCACCACCCCATTCACTGTAATCACAATAGCATTATTACCACCGCCATTGATATTACCTGTTACGCTAAGATGATTACCGCTACCGGTTTGTCCGGCGGTGATCACCGCTGCTCCGGTAGTAGTGGCGGTCCAGGTAACCTGCTGCACCTGATCGGGTATTAAGTCATTTATCAACAGATTGGTAGCATCCGATGCTCCGGTATTCGTAACTACAATTGTATATACGATAGGCGAACCAGCGCCGAGTGCAGACGGTCCTGATTTAGTAATAGACAGGGTAGGTATCTTCCGTATTTTTACACTCTTACTGGCAGATATAGGAGCAGGCAGTTCGGAAGAAGTAACAGTAGCTGTGTTCACCACCGTGCCATCAAAAGCAGGATTTGTTTTTCCTTTTACAGTAATCGTAATCTTATTACCGATACCTGCCGGTATATTTCCTACCACGTTAATCTGGTTGCCAGTACCGGTAGCCCCGTTGGTAACGGTGGCAACACCTGTAGCTGTAGCCGTCCAGGACACCCCAATGATCTGTGCAGGCACCAGATCCGCAATCGTTACCCCTTGGGCATTTGCAGTGCTGGTATTATTTACTTCTATTGTGTAGGTAATACTATCACCTGCCAAAACCTCATTTACAGCGGTTTTGCTGACAGTAAGCCGCGGCTGGCGCCTAACGTTGGTTACCTTAGTAGCCGTATCAGCAGTACCGGTACCCGCAACAGGTGTGATGACCGCCATATTGGAGACTTGGCCTGAGAAATCCGGCGATACCTGACCATGAACAGTAATAGTGATTGTATTTCCGCTGCCTGCAGCAATGTTGCCGGTAAGCGCAATATTGTTGCCTGTGCCGGAAGTAGCACCGGAGATAGCTGTATTGCCATTGGCTACCGCCGACCACGTAACGTTTTGTATCGCGGCTGGCACCACATCAGTGATCTGCACGCCTTTCACGTTGCTTGGGCCATTATTACCTGCTGTAATAATATAGGTGACCATTGCCCCTGCATTAGCGGTATCCGGGCCTGTTTTAGTGATCTGTAAGGCAGCCTGCTGCTGTATGGTAGTAATAATTTCGTTAGAAGTAACCGCCGGCTGGTTAGGCTCAACCGGCACTACCTGTGCGGTGTTCCGGATAGCATTAACAGTAGACGGCAATATGGTACCGGTAATGGTTACACGAATAGTAGCGCCTGCATTTATATTCGCTGTCACTTCCACTACATTACCAGTGCCTGTAGCACCTGATTGCACCGTAGCCGTACCTTGTACTACAGCAGTAGTCCAGGAAACATTATTTAAGGAAAGGGGCACATTATCCCGGATCACTGTGGCAGTGGAATTAGAAGGACCCTGATTGGTGACATCCACTGTATAAGAGAGCTGTTGTCCTGCTACACTGGTAGCCGGTCCGTTTTTGCGGACATTAAACTGCAGTGATTTCTGTACCGTAGCTATATCATCTGCTGTTACAGGTGGCACGCCTGGTTCTGACGGTTTAGCCGTTACCCTGTTCAGGATAGTACCGGCGTAGTCGGCACTTACAGTACCAGTCACGTATACTATGATACGGTTAGATGCGCCTGCCGGAATATTACCGGTAACACTGATACGGTTACCTGTTCCGGAAGCACCGGCGGTAATGGCAGCCGCCCCCTGCGCAGCAGTAGTCCAGGATACATTTTGTATCATCGCCGGAACCGAGTCTGTCATCACTGTTCCTACCGCATCACTAGGCCCATTGTTCCGGAGGGTAAGCACATAGTCTATTCTTGTTCCCGCAATGGCAATAACAGCACTGGTCCGGCTCTTATCTACCACCAATCCCGGAGAGCTGGTAATACGCGTACTGGTAGTATTGGAAGTTGCCGGCGGTACAGTGGGCTCTGTGGCTGTAACTGTAGCTGTGTTGAGAATAGTACCGGTAGCATCCGCATTCACAGTACCGGTAACGGATATATAGATTTTACCGGTATCATTTCCGGGCATATCAGCTACCAACCGGATATTATTACCGGTACCTGTATTACCGGAAGTAATTTGCACAGTGCCGGTGCTCACTGCCGACCAGCTCACATTACTGAGTTGGGAAGAGATCACATCTGTGATCACTGCCCCCTCAGCATTTCCTAACCCTTTATTATCAACAGTAATACCAAAATGGATCACATCTCCTGCCACCGCGGAAGATGGCGCCGTTTTCACAACGTCGAAATAAGGACGACGTGTAACCGGTACCGTTATCATACCTGTAGCAGTTCCCTTAGGATCTAATTCCACCAACGAAGTTGCCGCAGCGATATTCGTCAGGTTACCATCAAAAGATGATTTAATATGCCCCTCTACCATAATGGCCACATCTGCCACACCCACCGGGATACTGGCATTAAGGTCGATATTGGTAAGCGTGGAGTTATTCTGCAGGATCTGTGCCGCGCCATTAGTGGTAAATGAAAGATTGGTAGCCACAAAACCTGCGGGCAACACATCCGTAATGTGTACATTGGTAGCGGTACTCGGGCCAAGGTTGGTCACGTCAATTTCATACGACATATTCTGACCTGCCAAGTAAGGACCAGCATTGACTATGGTTTTATTTACCCGGATATCTGTCTTACCGGTGTAAGTGAGCATTACCTGGTCTACACTGGGTGGGCATCCTCCATTAGTGATGGTCCAGGCCAGGGTAGCGGTAGTGTTGGACGCTAAGGTCACCTCGGTTTGCGGATCGTTTGGATTTTGAATAGTAGCAGTACCGCTTACCACTGTCCAATGGCCGTTGCCAATAACCGGTGTATTGGCTTTCATATTAAAAATGCCGGAATTATACTGGATCTGGTCTGGTCCGGCATTTGCAACAGTAGGTGGCGCCGCAATAGTAATCTGCACATTGTTGGCAGTAGAAGGACAAGTACCATTCGTAATTGTCCATCTAAAAATGTAGACACCTGACACTAATCCACTCACCGTAGTTGCCGGATTATGCAAGTCTGCAAATACCGCTGTACCAGGACCGTCTACCTGCGTCCACGTGCCTACGCCTACCGTGGCAGGATTGGCGGCCAGCGTGGCAGTAGTAGCACACAGATTTTGCGCAGGCCCCGCATCCGCCATGGTGGGCGCGGCATCTATTCTTACCGTAAAAGGCAAGCTGATGGTAGTACATCCACTACCGTTATTACTGAGCGTCAACGTAAAATTGTAGGTACCTGCCGGCACATTATCTGGAACTGCCACCCTTATAGGTGATCCGGTTAACGGAACATTGTTGGGCGGCGTAAAACCAGGCATATTACTGCTGCTTATACTATACCTGTCCGGACTACCGGAAGTGATGCTATAAGGCAGCGAAAACACAGTAGTACCCGCACATATATCCGTCACCGTACCCAAGGTAGCCATAAGAGCAGGGCTCACCGTTACGAGGAAAGGCTGCGAAGCTCCATCGCCATTGCAGCCATTTACGCTGGCGGTTACACGGTAATAACGGGAAGCGGTAAGCGCGCCGGTATTTAGTGTAGCGGTATTTTGCCCCACTATGGTTGTCCACCCTGTACTACCATTAGCGCTGGTTTCCCAAACATAGCTAAAGCCGGTAGCAGGTGTACCTGTTCCGGCTTTCGGCGTTACTATGGCAGACAATTGTGTAGCAGTATTATAGCAGATAGGTTGTTGCCCTGTAATGGAAGTAGTATAATCCACTACCTTTAATTCTACCACACCAGACGCTACGCGGCAGCTCACATTATTGATTTCCGCAGCCCCTCCCGCAACTAATACACGGTACTCGAAACCTGCACTGGCATTAGAGACAGTGAAAGTATGCTGGTTATTGCCCCCGTTATTAACAACACCACCTTCATTGGTCCAATTGATACTACCTATAGATCGTTTCTGCAACTGGAAAAAATAGGAAGAATAACTGCCAACAGGCACACTAACATTCAACTCAGCAGTGCCGCCACCGCACACTACACCTGGCGCCTGACCAAAAGTGACAGACGGGCCGCAGGCCGCAAAAGCAATATCGTCCAGCGCCAGGTCATTGCCATAGCTGCTGGGTGTATTACTAAATATCCTCAAAATAACAGCATTGGTAGTAGCAGGCATTTGGAAAACGCCCGCCTGCCTTACCCAGGTACCCGGCGCCTGATAAGGCACCTGCCCTGTAGACACAGAAGTGATAACCGGTCCACCAGGGTTGTTGGCATCCACAATATCAAACCGCAAACTAGGCTGCGACACCCCAATCGATGGATTAGCATTCATCATCCAAACGGAAAACTCGAAAGTAGTGCCTGCACATAACCCAGTGATCGTTCTTTCATAGAATTTACCCGGCGTGGCCTCGGCATCTACTACCATACAAAAGCCCCGCCCATCCGTAGAGGTATGATCGGGCCTGTCTACAAAATAAGGATTGTTATATCCCCTGGTAGTGTTACTGATCGTGTACTGCCCAGGATAAGGACCCACAGGATCATTTATCTCTGGCGCATAATAAACGTAATTGGTAACACCTGCAGGCAAAGGCGGGCCCAATGTGGGTTTCGCCGACGTAGGCGCCTCACCAAAAGTTTCTTTAAATATAGGATCTCCCAGAGAGCCTGTGCAGCTCTGCCCATTACTACGGCCCACCATCACCACACTTAACAGGACGCTATATACGAATAGCTTCCACCACTGGCTTTTTTTAAGGAGCAGCATTACTAAAAAAACAGCGGATAATGACAATAGCGTTACGCTATTCAGCATGGAGGATCTATTCACCATAGTAGCATCATTTCAGATATATAGTCTGTCAGATCAATAATATACACTGCACTCCTTATTCTGCGGGGATCAACAAGCGTCAGTTTCCATCATACAAAAAGGGTTTCCTGCACACCTTCATGGTGTACCACATCTACAGCATGTAGCTATATAATTAACTTCTGACAATAAAAAAGGGGATACATCAGCGATCTACATACATCTTGGCGCAGCAACTGTATCTTTTCAGGAATTACTAACAACCGAGGTTACAGAAAGTTTAAGAATTTTTTTCTTTTTTTAAAATGACCATAACCCATATATACATCACACTACCTAAAAATGGTTAACTTTCCTAACTATTAATGTACAACACACACAAATACTATACACTTCTACCTTAGACATCTTTACCAACCGGCAAGCATACAACACTAATATGGAATTAAAAAATTAAAATTGGCAAGCCTTATTTACGGAAGTAATCCAACAGGCAGGATCCGGCCATCCCACCAGACAGTAATAGGTAACAATAACGAATAAACGTAAATATAAAAACAGCGCATACTGTTATACGGCATAGAAGTAAACATATATTATTAGTTGCCGCATTCTCAAGGGCTATATGTACTAATGGATTAACAATACCATCCTCCCATCGCTACGAGAGCAGCCAGGAGAGTGTTCAGGAAGTTTACCGTGTTATTGCCGATTCGTTGCTTACGTTCCAGGGTAGCTCCCAACCAGGAATCTGCCAGGTTGCCTACATTACCGGCTATAAAAACAATTATTACATTACCTGTAATACCAAAGAACAATGCGTAAACCACAGCTATTATCAAGGCGCCGGCGGCGCCCAACAGCGTGCCTTCCAGGCTTACCACACCATCCAGTCCTTTAAGTTCTTCTTTAAAGCTGATGATATTATAAAAGTTCCGGCCATATATCATTCCCAGTTCAGACGACAAAGTATCTGCCGTAGCACTGGCCAGGGCAGCGGCCATCATCATCCGGTACAATGCTTCCCTATCAGTATCCAACAGGGCCAATAGAGCCATAATAGCAGCCATTCCTCCATTGGCAAATACCTGGCCTGAACTGCGCTTTTCCTGATGCTGTTCACCGGGAACCATTTTCAGCGCTCTCCGGTGGGAGGTAGCTTTTACCCCCAGGAAAAAGAAAACACCTAATAATACCAAACCACCAACACCAGCTCCCAACCATATCAGGAAGCCGATAACACCCCCTGTTAATGCAGCAGGTATAGTTAATTTATTGGTTTTTATACAGATGATCACCACCGCTATTAACACTAACAGCACAATAATAATTTCCAGGAGAGAGGATTGCATCATGAAAAAGTGAAGCTAAAAATTTATTCTTTCATAAATGATTGCAGTAATTCGTTCGTTGGATACTATGACTGTCCTGGTATGCAAATAGTAGCGTGAAAATGCTTAGGTAGCCGCACACCAGGACCATCATTAATATCATTTAAAGCATTACTGCTGGTACCAGTCTTTTAAACGTACCTCTATCTGTTTATCTCCTGCATTAACCAGGGCTTTAAACTTATGCACATCGCTGAAACCATCTTTTCCACGGTAGTGATAAGGATACACGATTTTTGGTTTGAAAGCCAATACGGCTTCAGCAGCCTGATCTACATTCATCGTATAAGGCAGGTTCATACAAACGAAAGCCACATCAATGTTTTTGAGGGACTTCATTTCCGGGATACCACCGGTATCTCCAGAGATATAGATCCTTTTTTTACCTATCTCAATTACATACCCATTGCCACGGCCTTTGGTATGCATAGCATCCGGGCTTTCAGGCAGGTTATACATAGGAATAGCCGTAAACGTAAAGCCGTCATTTACTTGTTTATCGCCATTTTTCATGACCACTGTTCTTTGCTGATCAGCAGCAGACAATTTACTGGCTACTGCGGCTGGCACAATAAGCGTGGTTTTAGCTGTTTTAATAGCGTCGATGGTAGGCTGGTCAAAATGGTCGCCATGGATATCTGTAATCACAATAAGATCCGGTGCAGGAAATCCCTTGTACTTTTCCACGCCGCCGGTAGGATCTACATAGATCGTTTTTCCTTCTGCTGTTAAGAGCAGGGTGGCATGTTCGATGGGCTGGATAGTGAGCGCGCCTTTAGCCGTTTTCAGCTCATCTGGTTGCACCCGTTGGGCATCTGCCTGGCCAAGGGCCAACAGCAGACCTAAAGAGAGGATAGTGAATTTCATGATAGTATAGTATTAATTAAAAACCGGGAGCTAAAATAGACAATTCTACGTGCTTCCTTTTTATATTTATTTGCGTATTTTGTTTTTTGTCCACCTTCGGATACCGGTTTTACCCATGCCCTGAAGCCATAGAAATATTAAAAAAATTATACAACAAAGCACTACCAGCTTTTAATAAACAACTATTCCTTGCATTATAATGTTAACCAGGTAGTAAATGATTTGTATGAAAACGCTCCCTTTGTTCCCCAGCTTATTATTCCTATTTTTTCATGTGGAGGCGCAATCTTTACCTGCTGTGGGCGCCAGTACTATAGCAGGTACCATCAATGGCATTACGATAAGCGCTACCGTACAGGGGCCTGCCGAAGAAAAAACCCCACTACAAATTGCTTGTGTGTTTGAGTACGAGGAAGGGGATATTTACAATCCTCCTGCCCTACCTGCAGCAGTGAACGGTATGCAGCAACTCGACAAAGCCTTGCATGGCCTGATTACAGACCTGAGAAAAAGTGGAAAATTCAGCGGCCATGCCTTTGAAACACTATTAATTACGCCAGCAGCAGGCACCATACCAGCAGAACGGCTGTTGCTGATCGGATTAGGCAACCGGCAACACTTTACACCCGACATAATGACCCTGGTGGGTAGCGTTGGTATGCGGGAAGCATTGAGGCTGGGTGTAGACCGCTACGCCCATGCCAGTGATCTGAAAGATGCCGGAATAGATTCCCCTACTGCCGAGGTAGCCGCGAATATCCTAAAAGGCGCTATTGCAGCTTATCGTACCCAATTATATCTGCAAAACAGGCAAATGGCTGTATTCAAACCCCTCACTGGCTTTGTACTCCTTGCAGGGCCGGCCTTTTATGAGACCACTGCAGCCGCCCTTAAAGAGACAGTGGCTACATTGCAATAAGCCTTACAGGCAGCGGTTTATATCACCTCAATTGTATCTACATGAAAAATATACTCTTATCCTTACTCTTCTTGCTCGGCACAACGCAGACGTTTGCACAGCTCAACCTGGATCTTATTACAGACTCCATTGCACAAGAAGGCGAACGTTTATACCGCTCCGAACTGGCTGCGTGGTATGGTACGGATATTTTCCTGGAAAGATTTAAAACATTAAAAGAGCAATCTGGCGGGTATCTCTCTTACCCCAATCATGGCTTATATAATTGCATATTCTTTTCGAAGGGTGAAGCACCAAAGGTGTTGGTCACTATTTCATTTGACAGTACTTACAACCTAGAACAGGCCATTATTTTCGGGGAAGAACGGAATTTTACCGAAGAAGAAAAAATGCTTTACAGCATCCGGAAAGAAGCCCTGGAAGAGGCTAACAAACAAGACAGCTTCGTACGTTTTTACGAACACTGTAACCTGAACCTGATCCCCCTCGTATATAGAGGACAAAAGAAGGTGTATATACTAACAGGCACTTCTATTGAAGGTATTGTATTGTTTGGCAATGATTACCTGTTCACCTATGGAGAAGACAACCAATTATTGGAAAAGAAACGCATCCACCAAAACCTGATACCAGTACAGCTTCCATCGAAAGATTCTTCACAGCAGAAGGTTATAGCCGCCTTTCACAACCACCTGCAGGCATCCGGCGACTTCATCAGCGCCACAGATATTTGCACCTTGCTATTATATGAACGTGTTACAGATTGGCAACAATACTATGTAATTTCGGAGAAATATGTTTCTATTTGGGACTGCAAGAAACATTTGCTAACGGCCCTTACGCGGGAAGCATGGGATAAAATACATAACGAAGAAACTGGCACAAAGCAATAAATACCACCTTGTGCCAGCACTATTTATTTATTCATAATGTGCATATCTCATATCTGCAAAAAAGCTTACGTTTCCTTCCATATTCACTCTTAATACAACAGGATTACCTTTCTTGTCTTTCAATTCAATAAAATAATTATCTGCATCATCGAACTGGGTACCATAAAGAATCATATCTGTATCGTTTGCTTCGTTATCATCGTAAAAAACAACGGGGGCATCTAAATAATTGGTATAATGCTTTATAATATCTTTCTGTGCAGGCTCAGGCAGATCGCTGAATCTAGCCATAGTAGTAGTACCTACTAATTGACCATTATAATCATAATAAGCATCAGTTCTTAAACCTCTATCATTGACAAAGCTGGCCACATCAAAATACTCCTGATGAGTCCATGTAGCAGGCACATTCCCAAAGTCGATTCCAAACTGCCGTTTGGATTGTACATTTACATCTCTTCCTTCTAACGCTTTTAAAGTGATTTTTTCTTCCCGGCGCTCCCTACGCATATCCTTGCGGGTAACAGGAGTAGTGGTAGTGACAGTTTGCGCCTGGATGGAGAAAGCCGCGATGATCAATGCTAAAGACATCATTAGTTTTTTCATGATCGCAAATTTTAACATTCAAATAAAATCCCGTAGATCCGGTGTGATAAATGATATTCAAATAACAACCCTATACAAAAAGGGGTTTAAAATTATATGTTAAAAGAACCTGCGCAGGCACAGCCAGCTTTTGTTTTGAGATAAGCAAGCCTTCCGGGTAGCAAAGGAGCGTTAGCGTTAGAATCAGAAAAGGAACCAAATCATAGCTATGGCAGCCCCTGTCATGAGTAACAGGGTAAGGGCGCCCAGGAAATTGGATAAAAGCGAATTCGTGTATTGTCGCATAATCTTTTTATTGTTGCCGATATGCATGATCAACACAATCATTATGGGTGCGGTGAGCCCATACGCAATAGCTGTATATAACAAAGCCTGGATAGGGCTTACGTTAAAAAAATCGAGTGATACCCCTACCAGCAACGACACCACAATGGAGATATAAAAGGGCCTGGCTTCTGCAAATTTCTTATCCAACCCCGCTTCCCAGCCAAAAGTTTCCGCCAGCATATACGACTGCGCCCCCGCCAGCACCGGAATAGCCAGTAAACCCGTACCCAATACACCTAACGCAAAAGCAATATACGCAAAGCGGCCTGCCAGCGGTTCCAATGCTTTGGCCGCCTGATCTACTGTATCTATCTGGTATATGGCAGCAGGATGCAGCACAGCGCCTGTAGTGAGGATAATAAAGAACATCACAACACAGGAAAACAACATACCAAAATTGACATCTGTTTTCATGTCTGCCAACAAAATTCTTTTATCTACCATAATCCCTTTTTGCGCATGTTGCTGGTCTTCTGCTTCCATTGTGGTTTGCCAGAAAAAAAGATAAGGAGAAATAGTAGTACCCAATACCGCTACGATGATGGAGAAAAAGTCTTTGGTCCAACGGATTTCCGGCACAAAGGTATGGTATAACACCTCCTTCCAGTTAAGCTTCAACATAAATGGTACAATCACATACAGCAACAAAGAAACACAGAGCCATTTCAGGATCATCGCAATTTTACGGTAGGAATACCTGATAATGATAAACATCAACAGGCCGGTAATCAATATACAAAAACCGGATACCGGCACCACAGGACACATCATATTGCAAACGGCTCCCATACCCTGTATATCAGCCCCTATATTGAACGTAATAGCAGGAAAACTGAACAGCAGCATAATATACAATACGGGCTTGGGGTAATGTTCTTTAAGGGTTACGGTGAGCCCCTGGGTAGTAACCAGGCCAATGCGGGCGCACATCCCCTGTATAGCAGCCATTAATGGAAAGGTAAGCAACGACATCCACAACGTGCTTAATCCCAATTGTGCTCCTGCCTGGGAATAGGTAGCAATACCTGACGGATCATCATCACTGGCGCCTGTAATTAATCCGGGGCCTAATTTTTTGAAGAAGTTACTGAGTTGACTACCGAATGCCTTTTTTTGCATAAATCAGTATAATTAATGGGTATACAGTAAGTTAACTCAAATTCAATTAACTCCCAATTGTTTCCTTATAGCGAGCGCTCTTACCATTTTATCACCTTGATGAAAGCCTCCAGAATATATTTGTATTTTGTATTCCTTTGTTAAACAGGCATTCCCCATAAACGATAAAACCTGCTTATATGATTATTAATCACCTGGATCACCTCGTACTCACCGTGAAGGACATAGCCGCCACCTGCCACTTTTATGAAACAATACTAGGCATGGAAGTAATTACTTTCGACAATAACCGTAAGGCTTTGCGTTTCGGTCAGCAGAAGATCAATTTGCACGAAAAAGGAAAGGAAATAACTCCTAACGCCAATACCCCTACCACAGGCTCAGCAGACTTATGCTTTATTGCAGATACAGCGTTAGCGGAAGTAGTACAGGAGCTAAAAGACCATCACATCCCTATTCTGGAAAGTGGTATTGTAGAGCGTACAGGCGCCACCGGTAAGATCCGTTCCATATATTTCCGTGATCCGGATGGCAATCTGCTGGAAGTAAGTAATTACATTTACTAAACAAAATACGCCGGCCAGCAAAAAAAACAGACCGAATACACATTAGCAGTTTGATTTACTTATTTAATTCAGGAACTTTGTTATAATACTAACATCCCCCCTAAATTAATTCGCATAAAGTAATTATTTTGTTATGATACGCCCTCCCTTAAGCCCGGTCTATCTGACTGGGCTTCTTTAATTCGGATTACACCTTTCTCTAATATCTCCTTTCAACCCAGTATCGGATAAATGTTTGCATTCCTACCGCAGTTGGTTCATCTATATTCATATTATGAAAAAAGCCAGGTATCTATTAGCCGCCATTGTGCTGCTAGGCACTGCAGCCGGAGTGTTCAGGCCTACCATCTATTACCGTCCTGCCTACAAAGGCGGACAATGCACCATTTCTACCATCCCATCTTATAGCATAACTACAGATACAAATACCCCAGGAGAAAAAATTGAATTAGCATTGAAGCCAGGACCTTGCTCAACATATGTGAAGTTGTCTGGGAAGGAATAAGGCGGCATTAAAGTGAATCATTTTACTTCTCTTAATAAGACGATATGCCCCATTGCCCATAATTAGATTAGATGAAATAAAAACAGTTTTGATTTCATCGTGTATACTATGATTCAGATTTTGGTAATTAATTAGTTTATTAGCTACAGTAGAATGCTTTCTTTACCAAGTGTTCCTTGAATCCCTCCTTCCTTTCTCCAATGAGTAAATATACATTTCTATACCAATATACAGTACGTTTAAACGAAAAGGGGCTCACTTATTCATGAGCCCCTTCAAAAAGAGCCAAGTACCAAAATTACTCAATACTTTAATTAGTCACCGATGATAATAAAAGTAGTTGGGCAGCTAACAGTTGTTGACAGAGTACTTAACTGATAAGTAGTTGCACCTGGGAAAGTGGATGGAACTGTACTATAAGTCAGAAGAGTTGGCAGTGTACATTTACCATCTGCAGCAGGAACATAAAAACGAACTGGTAGAGCAGCTTTAAATGCGAAAGCGCCGCCAACAACAGCTAATACAGCAATAGCAGATAATGCGATTTTTGCTTTTTTCATAATAATAGATGCCATTTAAAATCAAAAGGCGAAACTTTAATATTCAATAATTGCCTACTCTATTATACTGGTTTTCGGCTTCCCCATTCTTTGATTGATCTAGCTTGCAAGTCTGACCAATCTACATTGCGCAATAGTTTTATTCACTTGCAACCATCTTTATTTGTTGTATTTAGTTAAATCACGTCAATTGTAATTGATAAATTTTCGTCTGTTCATTATTATCCAATAGGATTTTTTACCTTTTGCCACATTAACGTAAGAGACACCCAAGTAAAATTTCAATTAACCGTAAATAGTAATATAAGTAATTGGACAACTAGTGGTTGTAGGAAAAATGCTCAGCCGATAAGTAGTTGCACCTGGAAAAGAGGATGAAACGGTAATAGTTGGGAGTGTACATTTACTACATACACGAAGAATAAAAAATAGGGTTATTACAATAGATTTAAACCGCCAACGATAGCTAATGCACTAATGGTAAAGTAAATAAGATCTCGCTCTTTCTACAACAACTCAATCCCCTCTTCTAGCTCCAAGAGCTTAGCTTCCCACAATTTTCTCTCCTATCGTATAATTACTAATTATGGGAAGCTAACTATTATAATTATAAAGGAAGTAAACAATGTACAAGGTATTAGCTCATTTATTTATACACTAAGAATCAATTCATTCAAACACATTACTGAACACTAACCATACAAGTAAGCGGACACCCTGTTGTTGTAGGCAACGAACTTATATAACTAGTAAAGGCGCCTGGCATTTCACAATTAGGTGCTATTGAATAGAGAAGAAGTACCGTCAAATTACAAGCATTTCCCTTAAAGGCATTAGGGGCGTAAAAATGTCCGGCTTGTCTTTTTTTTATAAGACTATAGGCAAGCGATCCACTAATAACCGTTAATAAAAACAAAATGGTTAACATTAATTTTGCTTTTCTCATAATGATATCTATTTAATTTTTGAATTAAATTAAAACAATATTATGCTCGGCTACAAACTTACTCAAACCTAATGAAATCAGATTTCATATGAAATTCATAACTGTTCATAAATACTAAACAAGCTGAATTGAGGCCTAAGCTATTTATAAATCCTATTAATACTCTTTTTGCAGCTTTAATTTCATCGTGTATACCATGATTCAGATTCTGGCAATTAATTAGTTTTGCTACGGTAGAATACTTTACCAAGGATTGATAAGCGTTACTCGATTAGCCCCTTCCTTCCTCAAATCAGTAAATACACATTTTTATCTCAATAGATAATACAGCACATTTAAACGAAAAGGGGCTCACTTACTCATGAGCCCCTTCAAAAGTGCCAAGCACTTACTTTGCCAAATTTACTCAATAATTAAAATTAATGTTAGTGGATAGTTATAACAATCCACTCTGACAAAATTCTAATTACAGGGTAGTAACAACATAAGTAATTGGGCAAGTAGTGGTTGTAGACAGAGTGCTCAACTGATAAGTAAATGCACCAGGAGCATTTATTGTAGTAGTAGCATAAGTAAAAATAGTAGACAGTGTACATTTACCATCTGCAGCAGGAACATAAAAACGAACTGGTGTAGCAGCTTTAAATGCGAAAGCACCGCCAACGATAGCTAATACAGCGATAGCAGATAATGCGATTTTTGCTTTTTTCATAATGATAGATGCCATTTAAAATCAAAAGGCGAAACTTTAATATTCAATAATTGCCTACTCTGTTATACTGGTTTTCGGCTTCCCCATTCTTTGATTGATCCAGCTTGCAAGTCTGACCAATCTACATTGCGCAATAATTTTATTCACTTGCAACCATCTTTATTTGTTGTGTACTTAATATCCCACTAAAAGCACCCTTTAACAATTTATCACGTCCATATATAGCAACGTAAGGAGTTCCGGTTACATTGAAATAGGAAATAAACTTATTATTATAATCAACACCAATTTTAATGTTAGTATATTCATTCAAATGATTCCGGTCATAAAACATTTTCATATCATGGAACGATTCTGAAGTAAGTAAGCATAATTGAATTTTATTTAAAATCTCCTTCTTTCTCAATATCGCTTCCAATTCTGCCTGGCAATAGGCACATTCTGCACTAAAATAAAATAAGACCAGAGGTTTCTCTTTCTGCAAATCGTTAATATTAAACAATGTGCTATCATATGTCAAAAGACTAATTTGTGGTATTTTAGCGCCTTCTTTACCCGTTTTTTCAGGCATCCGAAGTGCGATTGGCGGGGCGCCACCCAAGATTGGAACACCTAATAATTCGCTTATTCCTATGTAGAGTAATATACCTACCGCCAATACGATAGAAATATATTTAACATTCTTATTCATTGACATCGTAAATGACTTTATCAGTTTACTTATAATACTTGATTATCGCCAGGAGTAGAAGCATCGATTAAAACGTCAACCTCCAAATCACGCTTTATTCCATTCCCGATAGCAGATCTTATAAGAAACTCCACTAACAGAAAGGAAAAAGAAAACGATATAATAATCGGAAACAGTTGAAATCTTAATGCAATAGAAGAAGCAAATACACTAAACCCCAAATTCAGTAACCATACACCAGCTACCAGGGTTATTCCTCTCCTGAGTTCAAGCTGCTGTTTATGTCCTTCTAAAAACAGGAAACTTATTATTCCAAAAAAGAAGACCACATTCATTACCCCAGTCAAAACGGGATAAAAATCCAGAACATGCACTTTGTAATCCTTTGTCCTTGTTTTTAATTTATTAGTTTTATATCCAAACCAAGATTGTGCAATTGGCTGTACACTATCCACCCCCGTACTATAACTATCCAGAAATTCCACAGGTGGCGCATAGTATTTAACAGCATTAGGAATAAGGTAATACTTGATAAATTCTCCGGGATATGCTTTCATGAGAAAAGATCCATACGCCGCCATCACCGGTGCAGCCACAGACCATTTCTTTAATTCCGGCGCAGTAGAGTCTGTTTTAAACATGTACTTTTTATACAGTTGCAAGGGGGAATTAGGGGCCCACATATATACCGTACTTGCCATCAACGTTTCTTCCGGATGCTTGGTTATATCCCTTGTTGTATCAAAATAATTCCTCACCATCTTATCTAAATACTGTAATTTTTTGGGCGCTTTCTTAACATGCGCACTATCTACGTACCGGTAAGCATACATGGCATTATTCGCTAACTGCCAGCCTGTAAATGGGCTAAATTGGTAATAACCACTTAGTTTATGATATTTATTGCTCGTGAATGAAACAAAAAGACCAATTAAAGCTATTCCTAAAGCCATCCCAACGATCTTACCTATGTTTTTGTGTTTGGACAACAGGAAGGCAAGTACCGATATAATCGGATACACCAAGGCATTATACCTAACCGTAAATGCTAAAAAAAGTATTATCGCATTGGCTACAACCAATCGTATGTCAGCATAATGTATAATCCATATCAATTGAGCGAACCAAATTAAACTAAGCGAAAGAAAAAAAGCATCGCTAGACACATAGTTGGCCAGATATAAGAATACAGGATTAAACAACGAGCATACTAATAAGAGTATTTTAGTGAACCTGGCGGGCTTATAAAAATAAAATATCGTAAATACTAAAAACAATACACTACCCTGTAAAAGTAAATATTGAAATACAACGAGTACAGTATCTGATTTAGTAAACACACTCAATAATCGCAGGAACATTGAATACCCAACCGGATAGGTATTAATACTTAAATTATGATAAGCAGTTTCCAGATACGCATAAGAATCCCCATTGATAAATCCTGCATAAGGATAAAAGTATTTAAACACTATCAACTGTATGAATATAGCAGGAATAATCATTCTAACAAACCATTTATTACTGGCATTCTTAAACACATAATTGATCAGAATGCTTGATACTCTTTCCTGTGCATTTACCTGTGCTAATTGTTTTAATAAAATATTCATCATTTTATTTCATTTTTTCTACCAAATAGTCTCATTTAATACTAACAAGTCAGTGCTTATTTTACCTCTACTTCATTGACAATATCAATTAACGAGCATCAATAATTATAAACATGGATTATTACATGTTATATTCAATCAGGAAGGCATACAATATTTATTACAGGAACAGCTAATATCATTAGACCAATACACCATAACATGAATGATAAAATCGAATACAGGAAACGGAATTATTTTGACATGGTTTATAGATTGAGGGTTTAGTATTAAAAAGCAATTCAAATACTTTTTTCTTAACTTCAGCAGTAACCGTGCAAACAGATCTAACGAGAATTTGAGAGGTAATACTATTTATTCATTTATTCTCTCATAAACCAAAATTAGATTCTTCCACTGCAATCTCCACTCAGCCCATAAAAATTCAATAAACGTATACAAAGAATTAAAAGTGCTACTGCCACCTATTTGCATTGAAATGACAGAATTTAGAACACTGGCAATCCCTCTATATGAAGCACCTCATTACTATTTTTGTATTACTGTTTTTCACCCTTAATGTTTGCGGGCAATACATTCTTACGTCTGGCTTAAAAGGTTATATACGCGACAGTGCAACTACTACAAGGCTATCAGGAGCAACCGTTAATTGTTTACGTGCAAAAGACTCCAGTAAAATCAATATAACTTTCACAGATAAGAATGGCGCTTTTTTAATAGATAATATTCCCAGTGGGGATTACTTACTTTACATTACCTATATGGGATACAAACCACTACTTTCCAGGAAGCCGATCCATGTAAGCGGACAAATAGTTAACCTTGGCAATATAGATATACAAAAAACAGGACTCACCTTAACTGAGGTGGAGATAGTTCATACAGGTGCACCCTGGAAGATCAAAAAAGATACTATTGAATTTAACGCCAGATCTATAAAAATAAGGGAAAATGCTTCCATAGAAGAATTATTAAAGAAGATACCCGGTGTATCAATTAACGAAGACGGCCAGATAACAGTAAATGGAGAAACAGTTAAATATATATTAATAAACGGCCGACCCGTTTTCATGAACGATCCAGGTATGGTTACCAGAAACCTGTTAGCAGAATTAGTCGATAAAATACAATTAATTGACCAGAAACCAGATGAACTGTCACAAGCAGGAGAAATAGATACCAGGAAACAAAAAACAATCAACATTACTATAAAAGAAGAAAAACAAAACAAAGTAACCGGTCAATTAACTGTTGGTGGAGGAACACAAAATAAGTATGCACTAAAAAGTAACGCCAGCAGGTTCAAGTCTGATCAGCAATTGATATTTATTGGTAATGGTAATAATACCAATGGATATCAAGAGGGAAGCACCAATATTCCCGCAGGTAACATCAGGAATTGGAATGTTGGCATAAACTACAGTGAAGATTGGAGTAAAAAATTTACTTTTAATGGAAGCTATTCATTAAATGATAATTATCTTAAAAATGAAAGCAGCAGCATAAGACAGAACTTCCAGGAAGAAGGCAATTATTATAATGACCAGAAAAATACAATTGGTAATTGGATGCACCAACATACCATTAGCAGTAAATTAGATTATAAAGTAGACTCCTTTACTCTTCTTTCACTCAAAAGTGATTTAAATTATACACAGAACAAAACAACATCAGACAACGATTACAAATCGTATAGCAATACGCAATCCCTCATCAATATTGGCGACATGCATAATAAAAATAATTCCGGTTTTATTAATGCATCCGAAAGCTTCAATCTTATAAAAAAATTCAAGAAACCAAATCGAAAATTGAGTGCAAATATCTACTTGAACAACAACAACAATAATGGCAGCGCATACAACGAGTCGAATAATTCGTATGCACTATCCAATGGCGCATTAGCTACAGATACAATTAACCAAAAAAACAAAATAACAAATACAGTACAAACCGCTCAACTGGGAATATATTACACAGAACCACTTACTAAATATTTCTCGCTTGAGTTTCAATATCTATACACTAATTCTCTCACCAAATTTGGTCGTTCCACTTATGACTATGATATAAAAGAAGATACTTATGATCTCTTAAACGACAGCTTAACAAACGAATATAAAAGTACTTCCGTCACGCATTACACAAGTATTGGCGTAACCAAACAAAAAGAAAAATACGACTATTCGATTTCACTCTACAGTTTTATAAACGATATAAAAAACATAAATTTTAGCCACCCTTATCATATAAACACACATACCGCTGCTTTAGCCCCACAATTAGATTTCAACTACTACCTCTCCAATCACTCCCGGTTATTGTTACTATACAGAGAAGGTATTATAATCCCTAATATCAATCAACTACAGTTGGTACCCGACAACAGTAACTCATTATTTATTCAGAAAGGAAATCCTAATTTGAAATCTCCCAAAACAAATAACTTTACTATTGTATATAGTCAATATAATAGTACGAATGCATATAACATGAACATAAATATCACAGGAGTGATATTTAAAAATAAAATAATTGATAATACCTATCAAGATTCCATTGGGCGTCAAATCAGCGAGCCTACTAATAAAAACGGAGCTTATAATATTTCCACTACAATAGAGAACAATATAAACATCAACAAACAAAACTTTTCCTTAAGATCGGTTACAAACTTATCATTCGATCACGACGTGAATATTATCGATAACATTGATGGAAATATAGACAATAGAATGATCGACCAAATGATTAAGCTCAACTTCAGATCTAAAGAATTACTAGACTGTTCATTATCCGCTGAAGTTCGTTATAACAATATTATATACCGCTTGCAAACAAACAGCTATAGTGAACTGCTCATGTATCACCTCTTCTTTGACGGAATATTGAATCTACCAGCTAATTATACATTCATCAGTAACATTACTTATGTAATAAATAACACACAGGCCATCCAAAGTAGCAATAGCGGCTTACTGTTGAATGCCTCCATCTCAAAAGCTATATTAAAAAAGCATGCTATCCTAAAATTACAGGGATTTGACCTGTTAAATAAAAACCTCAGCATTCATCAGAATGTGGGAAGTAATTATATAGAAACATCCCATAATATGGTAATGCAACGCTTTTTTATGATATCCTTTTCTTATCTTTTGAAAGGAAGATAATAGATCAACCATTTAATGGATAGGTGCCGAAATAGTCCTGAGCAAACCAACGCCTGGGGTTACGTACTTGTCATACAACCCTAATCCACTTTCTACCCCCCTCTTTTCCGCAGGCACTCCCTCTATCATCCACTTAGGCGGTGGTGTTCCTTTCAGATAATGATCAAAAAATTGCCGTTGGCGAATACCAAAATCTACTGCATCTGTACCCACAAGTCCATGGCCTGCATCGTATGCTAATAACCAGGACCGTTTCCCCAATCTGCGTAAAGAGGTAAAAAACTCCATCGCATTATTAAAAGCGCAAGCAGCATCATTCCTTCCTTGCATCAGCAAAATCGGAGTAGTCACTTTATCGGCACTTAAAACAGAAGAATTCCTAAGATAAATATCTTTCTTCTCCCATAAAGACGCTCCCATCCGACTTTGTCCTATTTCATACAAGCTTTGTCGTGAGTGCCTCTCTAATGAGAGAGCGCTATAATCACTTACCCAATCACCAAGACTGGAGTTAGCGTTAGCAGCTGCAAATAAACCAGAATGAGTTACCAAATAATTGGTTTGAATACCTCCCCAGCTACATCCGGTGATAGCCATTTTGCAAGAATCTACAAAATCTTTCCGGGCCATATAATGGGCTGCTGAAATAACAGCATCATAAGTCCCTTGCATAGGGTCGCCTATATCGTACCTGATATCAGGACAAAATACCAAATACCCGTTACTTACGTAAGTGGGAATATTTATAGAACAATAACCACTCAGCGCTTCAGGCGCTATATACACATTAAGCCTGTCCGATTTACCTTCATAATACTCAAAAATAATAGGGTATTTTTGAGTAGCATCAAAGTTCTCCGGTTTATAAAGAATGCCCTGTAGAGGATGTCCATCTAACGATGTCCATGTGTGCAGCTCTGGCACTAACCAATTGTAATTAGATTCAGGATGCAAGTTGGTTAACTTAGTATATGTTTTAAAATCGGCCGTTACGTAATAATTACCAGATTCCCCGGCACTGGAGCGTTTAACAAGGTAAAGCTGCGCATCTTTGGCCTTAACGGGGGCTCTATTTAAAATCGGCGGAAAAAGACCAGGATGATATTTTGCAAAATAGAGATATGGCCCCATCATTAATAAGTCAGGAGCCCCTGATTTGCCAACCGTTACTCCATAAAATCCGTTATCCTTTGTTTGATTATTAAACGCCGAAAAGATAAACCGGTCTCCATTCACCGGAAAACGGTGGATACTCTCAATATCTAACAGAGAAAAAATAATATCATTTCTTCGACCATATCCATGGGTTAAATTAAGGGCAGCTTTTTCTCCTTTAGGATCTAATATCCAAACATCATTATGATCATTAATAATAACTCCTTCATCATTATCTAACCATTTTTCAATACTAAAACCGTACTTCTTTGTCCTGTCAGTCTTGATTTTGCTGGTAATATTTCTCACAACACCAGTTGACATTTCATATGTAAAATAATCAGTCCGTTCTTTGTTTTGGTATATTAAAAAATTGGCTTCCTTTGACACCATGGGAAATAGTATCGTATCCAATAAAAACATTCTTTCCCGCTGCTCACTGGTAGTAGATACTTTATACCAAGTAGATTGGCAAGCCTCATTCCAGTTACTTTCACCTGGATCCATGACAGCTGCCTCTTTGATCAAGAAAAAGTCATCCTTACCCCGGACATCCCAATACATCACGGATTCGGATTTCCCCTCTATTCTTAATGGTTGGCGATGCGCTATATTAATCACCATTAAATAACTCCGGACCCCATTTTGGAGCGCCATTACCTGTTCTGATTGTAATATGGCGTCTTTATAACTCCATACTTCCACTGTTGATTCATCGTTTACCTTGGGTAACGGTAAAAGCCGATCCTTACAATTAAAAAAAAGCCTTTGGCCTTCCTTACTAAACCGAAGAATATCGTTTAACACTAATTCATTAGTATTGAGCATACTATCAGTTAAAAGTATATCACCCCCTTTAGCTCCTTCAGTATAATACCAGATTGCTTTTTTATTCCCTTTCTCAGACTTATCGGCAGTTATATAAGCAATTTGAGTGGCGTCATCATTAAAAATAACTTTCTCCACTCCCCTGCCCTGCCCAAAAGCATATCTCGTATGCTTATTTAAGTTGATCCAAACCAGCGAATCAATGCCATTAGCGTTACCCGCAGCAAACTGCAAAATCATTTTATTATCATTATCACTTAGCCAGTATCGCTTTACGAATGAATAAGAGGATTTTCTTTCATTTCTCAGATTTTTAACAACCAGATTTGTATCATTTCCTTTTAATTCATAAATCAACAAATCTCGCTTAAGGGCATCGCTATTCAAAGCAATAACATTAGGAATATAATCAATTAAGTTAGTGCCCAATTTTATCGTACACAAACTATCACCTTGATTAATAAAATAAACAGATTGGCTATTATTTGAAAAAAAAGCGTCATCAACATTTTTTAGTTTTAACAACCAATTGCCTTTAACAGACTGAACACATAAAGTTGTATGTTCCAACGAAGGATTAGTTTCAAAATACATCACAAACTTACCATCATTGCTGATGTACATCCGATGATCATAAGATGGCCAGGTATTATAAACACTGGAATCAACAACCTTCTTCTCACCTCCTATGTACTTATTATGATTACTTAACAGTTGATTTTGCCCAAATACCCAATGACTTAAAACGATAAAAAGCAGCAGCAAAGAGGTTCTATTATTCATATAATATGGTATGTTTTAGCATTATAAGATACTTACTCACCCTCCTCACTTACCAGCTCTAAGCAAACCAACGCCCGGGGTTACATACTTGTCATACAACCCTAATCCACTTTCTACCCCCCTCTTTTCCGCAGGCACTCCCTCCATCATCCACTTAGGCGGTGGTGTTCCTTTCAGATAATGATCAAAAAATTGTCGTTGGCGAATACTAAAATCGACTACGTCTGGCCCCCCAAAAAGCCCATGGCCTGCATTATATGCCAATAACCAGGACCGTTTCCCTAATCTGCGTAAAGAGGTAAAAAACTCCATCGCATTACTAAAAGCACAACCAGGATCATTTTTTCCTTGCATCAGCAGAAGGGGAGTAGTCACTTTATCGGCACTTAAAACAGGAGAACTCTTAAGATAAATATCTTTCTTATCCCATAAAGCCGATCCCATCCGACATTGCCCTATTTCATATATCCCCTGCCGTGGGTGTCCCTCTAATGATAATGCACTATAATCACTTACCCAATCACCAAGACTGGAGTTGGCATTAGCAGCTGCAAATAAACCAGAATGGGTTACTAAATAGTTAGTCTGAATACCTCCCCAGCTACATCCGGTAATGGCCATTTTGCAAGAATCTACAAAATCTTTCCGGGCCATATAATGGGCTGCTGAAATCACAGCATCATAAGTTCCCTGCATGGGGTCGCCTATATCGTACCTGATATCAGGACAAAATACCAAATACCCGTTACTGACATAAGTGGGAATATTTATGGAACAATAACCACTCAATGCTTCAGGTGCTATATACACATTAAGCCTGTCCGATTTACGTTCATAATACTCAAAAATGACAGGATATTTTTTAGTAGCATCAAAGTTCTCCGGTTTATAAAGAATGCCCTGTAGAGAATGTCCATCTAACGATGTCCATGTGTGCAGTTCTGGTACTAACCAATTGTAGTTAGATTCGGGATGCAAGTTGGTTAACTTAGCATAGGTTTTAAAATCAGCCGTTACATAATAATTACCAGACTCCCGGGCACTGGAGCGTTTAACAAGGTAAAGCTGCGCATCTTTGGCCTTGACAGGGTCCCTATTTAAATCCACGGGAAAGAAATCAGGATGATATTTTGCAAAATAGAGATATGGCCCCATCGTTAATAACTCAGGAGCCTGCGATTTGCCAACCGTTACCCCATAAAATCCGTTATCCTTTGTTTGATTATTAAACGCTGAAAAGATAAACCTGTCTCCATTCACCGGAACACGATGAATACTATCAATATCTAACAGAAAAAAAACAATGTCATTTCCTCGACCATATCCATGGGTTAAATTAAGGGCAGCTTTTTCTCCTTTAGGATCTAGTATCCAAACATCGTTGTGATCATTAATAATTACCCCCTCATCATTATCTAACCATTTTTCAATACCAGGACCGTATTTCCTTGTCCAATCAGTCTTGATTTTGCCGGTAATATTCCTCACAACGCCGGTTGCTATTTCATATGTAAAGTAATCAGTCTGTTCTTTGTTTTGATATATTAAAAATTTGGCTTCCTTTGACACAAAGAGAAATGGTATTGTATCCAATAAAGACATTCTTTCTCGCTTCTCACTGATAGTAGATACTTCATACCAAGTAGATCGCCAAGCCTCATTCCAGGAGGTCTCACTTGGCCCCATGCCAGCCGCCTCTTGGACCAAGAAAAAATCATCCTTACCTCGGGCATCCCAATACATCACGGATTCAGATTTCCCCTCTATCCTTAATAGTTGGTGATGTTCTACATTAACCACCATTAAATAACTCCGGCCCCCATTTTGGAGCGCCATTACCTGTTCTGATTGTAATATGGCGTCTTTATAACTCCATACTTCCACTGTTGATTCATCGTTTACCTTATGCAACGGTAAAAGCCGATCCTTACAATTAAAAAAAAGCCTTTTGCCTTCCTTACTAAACCGAAGAATATCGTTTAACACTAATTCATTAGTATTGAGCATACTATCAGTTAAAAGTATATCACCCCCTTTAGCTCCTTCAGTATAATACCAGATTGCTTTTTTATTCCCTTTCTCAGACTTATCGGCAGTTATATAAGCAATTTGAGTGGCCTCATCATTAAAAACAACTTTCTCCACTCCCCTGCCCTGCCAAAAAGCATATCTTGTATGCTTATTTAAATTTATCCAAACCAGCGAATCAATTCCATTAGTATTGCCCCCTGAAAACTGCAAGATCATTTTATCATCATTATCACTTAGCCAGTATCGCTTTACGAATGAATAAGAGGATTTACTTTCATTTCTCAGATTTTTAACAACCAGATTTGTATCATTTCCTTTTAATTCATAAATCAACAAATCCCGCTTAAGGGCATCGCTATTCAAGGCAATAACATTAGGAATATAATCAATTAAGTTAGTACCCAGCTTTAGCGTACACAGGCTATCACCTCGATTAATAAAATAAACAGATTGGCTATTATTTGAAAAAAAAGCGTCATCAATATTTTTTAGTTTTAACAACCAATTGCCTTTAACAGACTGAACACATAAAGTTGTATGTTCCAACGAAGGATTAGTTTCAAAATACATCACAAACTTACCATCATTGCTAATGTACATCCGAGGATCATAAGATGGCCAGGTATTATAAACCCTGGAATCAACAACCTTTTTCTCGCCTCCTAGATACTTACCTGGATCATTTAGCGTTTGCTTTTGACCAAATACCCAATGGCTTAAAACGATAAAAAGCAGCAGCAAAGAGGTTCTATTGTTCATATAACATGATATTTTTTAGCATTATAAAATACTTACTCTCCCTCCTTATTTACCAGCTCCCAGCAAACCAACGCCTGGGGTTACATACTTGTCATACAACCCTAATCCACTTTCTACCCCCCTCTTTTCCGCAGGCACTCCCTCCATCATCCACTTAGGCGGTGGTGTTCCTTTCAGATAATGATCAAAAAATTGCCGCTGGCGAATGCCAAAATCTACTGCGTCTGTACCCACAAGCCCATGGCCTGCATCGTATGCCAATAACCAGGACCGTTTCCCCAATCTGCGTAAAGAGGTAAAAAATTCCATCGCATTACTAAAAGCGCAACCAGGATCATTTTTTCCTTGCATCAGCAAAATAGGAGTAGTCACTTTATCGGCACTTAAAACAGGAGAACTCCTAAGATAAATATCTTTCTTCTCCCATAAAGTCGACCTCATCCGATGTTGCCCTATTTCATACGTCCCTTGTCGTGAGTGCCCCTCTAATGATAAGGCACTATAATCATTTACCCAATCACCAATACTGGAGTTGGCGTTAGCAGCTGCAAATAAACCAGAATGAGTTACTAAATAGTTAGTTTGACTACCTCCCCAACTGCATCCGGTAATAGCCATTTTGGAAGAATCTACAAAATCTTTCCGGACCATATAATGGGCTGCTGAGATAACAGCATCGTAAGTTCCCTGCATGGGGTCGCCTATATCGTACCTGATATCAGGACAAAATACCAAATACCCGTTACTTACGTAAGTGGGAATATTTATGGAACAATAACCACTCAATGATTCAGGTTCTATATACACATTAAGCCAATCCGATTTACGTTCATAATACTGAAAAATGATCGGATATTTTTTAGTAGCATCAAAATTCTCTGGTTTATAAAGAATGCCCTGCAAAGAATACCCATCTAAGGATGTCCATGTGTGAAGCTCTGGTACCACCCAATTGTAGTTAGATTCGGGATGCAAGTTGGTTAACTTAGCATAGGTTTTAAAATCAGCCGTTACATAATAATTACCAGACTCCCGGGCACTGGAGCGTTTAACAAGGTAAAGCTGCGCATCTTTGGCCTTGACAGGGTCCCTATTTAAATCCACGGGAAAGAAATCAGGATGATATTTTGCAAAATAGAGATATGGCCCCATCGTTAATAACTCAGGAGCCTGCGATTTGCCAACCGTTACCCCATAAAATCCGTTATCCTTTGTTTGATTATTAAACGCTGAAAAGATAAACCTGTCTCCATTCACCGGAACACGGTGAATACTATCAATATCTAACAGAAAAAAAATAATATCATTTCTTCTACCATATCCATGGGTTAAATTAAGGGCAGCTTTTTCTCCTTTAGGGTCTAGTATCCAAACATCATTGTGATCATTGATAACTATCCCTTCATCATTATCTAACCATTTTTCAATACTAGAACCATATTGCTTTGTCCAATCAGTCTTGATTTTGCTGGTAATATTTCTCACAACGCCGGTCGACATTTCATATGTAAAGTAATCAGTCCGCTCTTTGTTTTGGTATATTAAAAAATTGGCTTCCTTTGACACCATGGGAAATAGTATTGTATCCAATAAAAACATTCTTTCCCGCTGCTCACTGGTAGTAGATACTTTATACCAACTAGATTGCCAAGCTTCATTCCAGTTGCTTTCACTTGGTCCTATCCCAGCCGCCACCTGAACCAAGAAAAAATCATCCCTACCTCGGGCATCCCAATACATCACGGATTCGGATTTCCCCTCTATCCTTAATGGTTGGCGATGGTCTATATTAACCACCATTAAATAACTCCGGCTTCCATTTTGGAGCGCCATTACCTGTTCTGATTGTAATATGGCGTCTTTATAACTCCATACTTCCACTGTTGACTCATCGTTTACCTTGGGCAACGGTAAAAGCCGATCCTTACAATTAAAAAAAAGCCTTTGGCCTTCCTTACTAAACCGAAGAATATCGTTTAACACTAATTCATTAGTATTGAGCATACTATCAGTTAAAAGTATATCACCACCTTTAGCTCCTTCAGTATAATACCAGATTGCTTTTTTATTCTGCTGCTCAGACTTATCGGCAATTATATAAGCAATTTGAGTGGCATCATCATTAAAAATAACTTTCTCCACTCCCCTGCCCTGCCAAAAAGCATGTCTCGTATCCTTATTTAAGTTGATCCAAACCAGTGAATCAATTCCATTAGCGTTACCTGCAGCAAACTGCAAGATCATTTTATTATCATTATCACTTAGCCAGTATCGCTTTACGAATGAATAAGAGGATTTACTTTCATTTCTCAGATTTTTAACAACCAGATTTGTATCATTTCCTTTTAATTCATAAATCAACAAATCCCGCTTAAGGGCATCGCTATTCAAAGCAATAACATTAGGAATATAATCAATTAAGTTAGTGCCCAATTTTATCGTACACAAACTATCACTTCGATTAATAAAATAAACAGATTGGCTATTATTTGAAAAAAAAGCGTCATCAACATTTTTTAGTTTTAACAACCAATTGCCTTTAACAGACTGAACACATAAAGTTGTATGTTCCAACGAAGGATTAGTTTCAAAATACATCACAAACTTACCATCATTGCTGATGTACATCCGATGATCATAAGATGGCCAGGTATTATAAACCCTGGAATCAACAACCTTCTTCTCGCCTCCTATGTAATTATTATGATTACCTAACAGTTGATTTTGCCCAAATACCCAATGACTTAAAACGATAAAAAGCAGCAGCAAAGAGGTTCTATTATTCATATAATATGGTATGTTTTAGCATTATAAGATACTTACTCACCCTCCTCACTTACCAGCTCTAAGCAAACCAACGCCCGGAGTTACATATTTATCATACAATCCTAATCCACTTTCTACCCCCCTCCTTTCCACAGGCACTCCCTCCATCATCCACTTAGGCGGTGGTGTTCCTTTCAGATAGTGGTCAAAAAATTGCCGTTGGCGAATGCCAAAATCTACTGCGTATGTACCCTCAAGCCCATGGCCTGCATCGTATGCCAATAACCAAGACCGTTTCCCCAATCTGCGTAAAGAGGTAAAAAACTCCATCGCGTTATTAAAAGTGCAAGCACCATCGTTCCTTCCTTGCATCAGCAAAATAGGAGTAGTCACTTTATCGGCACTTAAAACAGGAGAATTCTTAAGATAAATATCTTTCTTCTCCCATAAATTCGATCCCATCCGAATTTGTCCCATTTCATACGCCGCTTGCTGCGAGTGCCCCTCTAATGATAAGGCACTATAACTACTTACCCAATCACCAAGACTGGAGTTAGCGTTAGCAGCTGCAAATAAACCAGAATGAGTCACCAAATAATTGGTTTGAATACCTCCCCAACTGCATCCGGTGATAGCCATTTTAGAAGAATCTACAAAATCTTTCCGGGCCATATAATGGGCTGCTGAGATAACAGCATCATAAGTCCCCTGCATAGGGTCTCCTATATCGTACCTGATATCAGGACAAAATACCAAATACCCGTTACTTACGTAAGTGGGAATATTTATGGAACAATAACCACTCAATGATTCAGGCGCTATATACACATTAAGCCTATCCGATTTTTGTTCATAATACTCAAAAATAACAGGGTATTTTTTAGTAGCGTCAAAGTTCTCCGCTTTATAAAGAATGCCCTGTAGAGAATGTCCATCTAACGATGTCCATGTGTGCAGCTCTGGTACCACCCAATTGTAGTTAGATTCGGGATGTAAGTTGGTTAACTTAGCATAGGTTTTAAAATCGGACGTTACATAATAATTACCAGACTCCCGGGCACTGGAGCGTTTAACGAGGTAAAGCTGCGCATCTTTGGCCTTAACCGGTTCTACATTTAAATTCCCCGGAAAAAAATCAGGATGATATTTTGCACAATAGAGATATGGCCCCATCGTTAACAAGTCAGGAGCCCCTGATTTGCCAACCGTTACTCCATAAAATCCGTTATCCTTTGTTTGATTATTAAACGCCGAAAAGATAAACCGGTCTCCATTCACCGGAAAACGGTGGATACTCTCAATATCTAACAGAAAAAAAACAATGTCATTTCTTCGACCATATCCATGGGTTAAATTAAGGGCAGCTTTTTCTCCTTTAGGATCTAATATCCAAACATCATTGTGATCATTAATAACTACTCCTTCATCATTATCTAACCATTTTTCAATACCAGGAGCGTGCTTCTTTGTCCAATCAGTTTTAATTTTGCTGGTAATATTTCTCACAACGCCGGTTGACATTTCATATGTAAAGTAATCAGTCCGTTCTTTGTTTTGGTATATTAAAAAATTGGCTTCCTTCGACACCATGGGAAATGGTATCGTATCCAATAAAAACATTCTTTCCCGCTGCGCACTGGTAGTAGATACTTTATACCAAGTAGATTGGCAAGCCTCATTCCAGTTGCTTTCACCTGGTTCCATGCCAGCCGCCTCCTGGACCAAGAAAAAATCATCCTTACCTCGGACATCCCAATACACCACGGATTCATACTTCCTCTCTATTCTTAATGGTTGGTGATGGTCTACATTAACCACCATTAAATAACTCCGGCCTCCATTTTGGAGCGCCATTACCTGTTCTGATTGTAATACGGCGTCTTTATAACTCCATACTTCCACTGTTGACTCATCGTTTACCTTGGGCAACGGTAAAAGCCGATCCTTACAATTAAAAAAAAGCCTTTCGCCTTCCTTACTAAACCGAAGAATATCGTTTAACACTAATTCATTAGTATTGAGCATACTATCAGTTAAAAGTATATCACCCCCTTTAGCTCCTTCAGTATAATACCAGATTGCTTTTTTATTCCCTTTCTCAGACTTATCGGCAGTTATATAAGCAATTTGAGTAGACTCATCATTAAAAATAACTTTCTCCACTCCCCTGCCCTGCCAAAAAGCATATCTTGTATGCTTATTTAAATTTATCCAAACCAGCGAATCAATTCCATTAGTATTGCCCCCAGAAAATTGCAAGATCATTTTATTATCATTATCACTTAGCCAGTATCGTTTCACAAATGAATAAGAGGATTTACTTTCATTTCTCAGATTTTTAACAACCAGATTTGTATCATTTCCTTTTAATTCATAAATCAACAAATCCCGCTTAAGGGCATCGCTATTCAAAGCAATAACATTAGGAATATAATCAATTAAGTTAGTACCCAGCTTTAGCGTACACAGGCTATCACCTCGATTAATAAAATAAACAGATTGGCTATTATTTGAAAAAAAAGCGTCATCAACATTTTTTAGTTTTAACAACCAATTGCCTTTAACAGACTGAACACATAAAGTTGTATGTTGCAACGAAGGATTAGTTTCAAAATACATCACAAACTTACCATCATTGCTGATATACATCCGAGGATCATAAGATGGCCAGGTATTATAAACACTGGAATCAACAACCTTCTTCTCGCCTCCTATGTAATTACTATGATCACTTAACATTTTATTTTGCCCAAATACCCAATGACTTAAAGCTATAAAAAGCAGCAGCAAAGGTGTTCTATTATTCATATAGTATAATATATTTAAATTATCACATATCAATAAACAAAAATTAATCATTCCAACTGCAATCCTATTACAAGCGGAAAACGTTTAACATATTACACCTTACTGATAAAATTGTACTATTTAAAAAATAATAAACAGTTAATACCCATTAATAGTACTTAACCTCAAACAGACTTGTATTATATCTTGAATGCACAAGATATCCGGACTACGCCTATCTGGGTTGCATATTTTACATTCTATACTTACCATCCCAAAAACCGAGGCCATGTTAAAAATGCAATTATTGAATCTTATAAACAGAATTTGCATAATAATCATATTGTTTATCTCATCAATAAATACTAATAATATCTACGCAACGCCTTACAGACAATACCAAAAAATAACTTTATCCGGGAAGAATATACGACTTGGAGACGTATTTCAAAGTATCCAGCAACAAACAGGGCTCATCATAATGTATGATGCCGCAGCAGTAAAATTGGATGAAGGTAAAAGAATCACCGTACAGTTTTCCGAAACAGCGCTTAATGAAGTGATGGCCTTTTTACTGAGTGATAAAAGGGACCTTACCTTTGAGCTCCATAAAAAAAGCATACATATTTACAACACGGATTATTCATCCAAAAACGCTTATATTAAAAAAACAGTTGATAGCGTTCCTACCAATATCATTACCGGCAGAGTAACAGACATATCTGGTAACTCCATACCAGGAGCTACAGTAAGAATAAAAGGCACAAATATCGGCACTACTACAGATCCGGATGGCAAATTTAGAATCCCCTATCTATCCAAAGGCGAAATTGTCACCATAAGTTCCATAGGATTTTCTTCAAAGGATGTTCCGGTGAACGATAAAAATATAATAACGCAATTAAATCCATTTATAAACACCCTGGATGAAACTGTAGTAATTGCATATGGCACTACCACCAAAAGAATGAATACGAGCAATACAAGTACACTAAAAGGTAGTGAATTCGAAACCCAACCTATCAGCAATCCTTTATTGGCTTTACAAGGCCGGGTGCCGGGCATATATATACAGCCCAGTACAGGCGTACCAGGAGCAGGAATAAGCGTGCGCATACAAGGGCAAAACAGTATCCAGTCTGGCAACGATCCTTTGTACGTAATTGACGGCACCCCTTATATTTCTCAATTACTATCTGGCACGTCTCCATCCATCCTGGGACAATCTGGTCCCGGTATGCCACTAGGTAATCCTTTAAATTATATTAACCCTCAGGATATTGAAAGCATCGACGTATTGAAAGATGCAGATGCTACCGCCATTTACGGTTCCCGTGCAGCCAACGGGGCAATTCTAATTACCACTAAAAAAGGGAAAGCCGGAAGTACAAGGGCAAATATCAATATAAACACGGGTTGGGGAAAAGTTCCTAAAAAATTGCATTTACTGAATACCCAACAATACCTTAGCATGCGACATGAAGCGATAAGTAATGACAACGCATCTATAAGTCCAACCGATTATGATGTGAATGGTACCTGGGATACCACAAGAAATACCAACTGGCAGAAAGAATTATTAGGAGGTACCGCCCGCGTCACTAAAATAAATGCAGGTGTATCGGGCGGCGATCAATATACAACGTATCTTATCAATGGAGGTTACTCTAAACAAACCAATGTATTCCCAGGCGATTACGATGACAAAACAGGTAGTTTACATTTTAACATCAGCAATACTTCTCTTAATAAAAAATTTTCAATCCAATTATCGGGAGACTATCTTAAAGATATTAATAAATTACCACAGGTTGACCTAACGAATACAGCCCTGCTATTATCGCCCGATGCCCCTCCCCTTTATAACGCTGACGGAAGCCTGAATTGGGCGCAGGTAAATGGGATTTCTACATGGACTAACCCTCTTGCCCAACAACTATATAACAGATATACCGGTAAAACAGACAACCTGATAAGTGCCATGAACATCAGTTACCAAATTATACCTGGCCTGAAGATAAGCAGCAATTTGGGCTACACTAGAACAGAAATGAATGAAACAATTATTTCCTTGTTAGATCAATACAATCCTGAATCCAGACCATATAATACCAGGGCCAGTACTTTCGGGAGCTCTACTATCAGTAGCTGGGATATAGAACCCCAAATTAGCTACCAGCATTCCCTTAGCAAGGGTATATTCGAAGTACTTATTGGTAGTACCATTCAACAAAGGAATAGTAATATGTCGTCAATAAATGCCTCGGGCTTCAACAGTGATGTAGTTATGGAGGATATAAAATCTGCAGCGAATATTACTGTTGCTTCAACAGAAAGTGATATTTACAAATACAATGCGCTATTTGGTCGTATCAATTACAATTGGCAAGATAAATATATCATCAATTTAACCGCCAGAAGAGATGGAAGCAGTCGCTTTGGTTCAGAAAAGCAATTTCATAATTTTGGCGCCGTAGGTATAGGATGGATATTTACCAACGAAGATTTTATAAAAAACAAGCAGTCCGTTTTAAGCTTCGGGAAATTAAAAGCCAGTTATGGTACAACGGGAAATGATCAGATCCTGGACTACCGGTTTTTAAACCTTTATACTGCTATACCTAATCCCGGCGTACCCTATCAAGGCATAATAGGACTTCAACCCACTGGCATACCTAATCCTTATCTGGCATGGGAAGAAACAAGAAAACTTAATTTGGGCATTGAACTGGGATTTCTTCGGGATAAGGTTATTTTCACCGCAAACTACAATCATAACCGCTCTTCTAATCAGCTGCTTGCATACGTACTACCTATTTTCGCAGGCTATCCTTCTATAACAGAGAACTTTCCTGCCGTTGTACAAAATACAGGTCTGGAGTTAAGCGTTAATAGCACGAATATTAACAAGCGAAATTTTACCTGGTCTACCAATGCTAATTTAACCATTCCAAAAAACAAATTAATATCTTTTCCTGGTTTAGCAACATCCAGTTATGCTACCGGTTATGTAGTTGGTCAACCTATTAGTATTCAAAAAGTGTTTCATTCACTAGGCGTAGACTCCGCAACAGGCGCCTATCTGTTTACAACAGCTAAAGGTATCCCCACCTTAAATCCCGATTACTCACAAGACAGAACCACTATCCTTAATAGTGCCCCAACCTTCTATGGAGGAATTACCAATAATTTCCGTTATAAAAACATAGAACTATCATTTCTATTTTCATTTGGCAAGCAAAAAGGAATAGATTATAGTTTAGGATACTTTCCTGGAATCTTTAACACCAACCAACCTACTTCCGTTTTAACCCGTTGGCAACACCCGGGAGACCAAACCAACATTCAACGGTTTAACTCCAACTATAGCCTATTTCAAAGTTTTCTAAATGCCGACTTATATAGTGATGCAAATTGGGCTGACGCATCTTATATACGCCTGGAAACAGCTACGCTCTCCTGGCATTTCCCGGAAACCTGGTGTAAAAAAATACATATACAAAACTGTAGGTTGTACGTAAATGGCCAAAACCTTTTTACCATTTCCAATTACTTAGGGTTAGATGCCAAAACGCAAAGTATATACAACTTACCTCTATTAAGAGTGCTGTCAATTGGATTAATGGCTTCTTTATAATACCACTAACAAAGAACTACCCGTATGTTTTCTAAAATGAATAAACATGAGACTATTATATTATAACATATCAAAACACACTACCCGTTCATATAAATGCTATTCGTTTATTGTATGTTTTTTATTTATTATTCCTACGTTACAAAGCTGTAAAAAATTAATACACGTTGATCCTCCTACCACCAGTATCAATGCAGGCAATGTATATACAGAGGATGCAAATGCAATAGCAGTATTAACAGGATTATATACTCAAATGAGTAAACGAATGGGAAATGCCGGGCTGCCATCCGTTTCCTTACTTCTTGGTTTATCTGCCGATGAGCTCACCCTATTTGGAGGCGCCAGTAGCCAAACAGGCGATTTGATTCCATATTACCTTAATATACTTACCTCATCCTCCCCCCCGCTGGATTTTACACAAAACCTTTATCCTATGCTTTTCACTGTAAACTCAGCTATTGAAGGAATAGAACAGTCATCTAGTTTAACGCCAGCAGTAAAGCAACAATTACTGGGAGAAGCAAAATTCATGAGAGGCTTTATTTACTTCTACCTTGTAAACCTCTACGGAGATCTTCCTCTTGCGCTTACTACAGATTACACTAAGAACAGGCTCTTGTCGAGAACCCCTCAGAACGAAGTATATCAACAAATTATTACTGACCTCATAGACGCGGAAAGCTCGCTAAGTACCAATTATCTGGCAGGAGATGCCATCACCGTTAGCACAGACCGGATAAGACCCACAAAATGGGCGGCTACCGCATTATTAGCCAGAGTTTATCTATTTACGGGCGACTGGCCCAATGCAGAAACCGAAGCGTCAAAAATCATTGAGAATGGCGCTCTATTTAGCCTCACTTCCTTGGATAGCACGTTCTTAGCCAATAACCAGGGAGCTATCTGGCAATTACAACCTGTTGATTTACCTTCTTATACTACCAATACTCCCGAGGCAAGATATTTTGTTCTGCCAGACTCCGTAGGCCCCAATATTTCTTATCCTGTATATTTAAGCAATAGCTTAGTCAACAGCTTTGAAACCGGCGACCAACGTAGCGTACATTGGATAGATAGCACTATAGTAAAGGCAAGTCCTAACCCTCCCATCATCTATTACTATGCATATAAGTATAAAGTAATCGCTCCCAATGCCCCTGTAACAGAATATAGCGTTGTATTCCGCATAGAAGAACAATACCTGATCAGATCAGAGGCCCGGGCACAACAAAATAACATCGCCGGCGCCCAGGAAGACCTGAACATTATTCGCCATAGAGCCAGCCTTGGGGATACGCCAGCCAGTTCAAGAACAGATTTACTAACTGCAATTTTACGGGAACGACGGGCAGAGCTATTTACCGAATGGGGCCACAGGTGGATTGACTTAAAAAGAACTAAAACAATAGATGCCGTAATGCTATTGGAAGCGCCTAAAAAAGGAAGCACCTGGAATACCACTGCCCAATTATACCCCTTTGCCTCTTCGGATTTATTAAAAGATCCCAATTTAGTGCAGAATCCAGGATATTAATTACTATTTATAATGAGAAACCTGCTTAAGTAAAACAACCAATAATGAATGTTAAAAAAAATTCCAGCGCGCTATTGATTCTACTATTGAGTAGTAACTGTTACGCGCAAAATGGGAAAAACACTACGCTTAATGGTACTGAAATATCCCACTACAAAATGCAGCCCATTCACATGCCATCCCGTTGGGCAAAAGAGGTTGGACCAGATAACGCGCTCAAAGAATACCCACGCCCACAAATGGAACGAAAAAACTGGGAAAATCTAAATGGATTATGGGAATATGCTATCACCGATTCATCGATTGCCTTTCCTACATCGTTTGATGGCTCCATTTTAGTGCCTTACCCGCTTGAATCCGCCCTTTCAGGCGTGCAAAAAAAACTAATGCCTGACCAGCGACTATGGTATAAGAGAAATATTAAAGCAGCAACATTACAACGCAATGAACGGTTAATACTTAATTTTGGAGCTGTTGACTGGCAAGCAACGCTATTTGTAAATAATAAAGCAGTAACAACGCACAGTGGAGGATATGAAAACTTCTCTGCAGACATTACTGATTACTTACACGCCGGCCCAAATGAAATATTGATTAAGGTATATGACCCTTCTGACAGAGGCCCTAATCCACACGGAAAGCAAGTATTAAATCCTGGAAACATTTATTACACCCCATCCAGTGGCATCTGGCAAACTGTATGGATGGAAAAAGTGGCTGCTACTCATATAAACCGGATTCAAACAACTCCGGATATTGATAAAAAGCTACTGGATGTGCAGGTATCCACTACTGCTATCCAGCCCAATATGCAACTTGAAGTTACCGCAAGTACAAAGGGCAAGATAGTAACTACTAAAAAAATACCGCTAACAGGTAATGCATCGCTAAGCCTGGCTATTCCCAATGCCCATCTTTGGTCGCCAGATGATCCTTTTCTATATGACTTAACAGTAAAATTAATAACAGGTGGTAAAACAACAGATGAGATTAAAAGCTACTTCGGTATGCGAAAAATTGCTATTCAAAAAGATGAAAAGGGAATAGACCGGATTTTTCTTAATAATCAATTCACCTATAACCTGGGTACGCTTGACCAGGGATTCTGGCCAGAAGGATTATATACTGCTCCTACTGATGAAGCATTGGCTTTTGATATAAAAGCAATAAAATCCTTAGGTTTTAATACTATCCGCAAACATATTAAAATTGAACCGGAGAGATGGTATTACCATGCAGATAAAATTGGTGTATTAGTATGGCAGGATTTTGTAAATCCAGCCCAAGGCCTACCGGCAGGGGCTAAAGAGCATTTCGAAAAAGAAGTACAAGCCACCATGGACCAGTTACATAATCACCCCAGCATAGTGACCTGGGTAGTATTTAATGAAAGATGGGGCGCATATGATCAGCAAAGAATAACAGAATGGGTAAAACATTATGATCCAAGTCGCATTGTAAACGGGCATTCTGGCGAACTGTTATATGTAGGGGATCAATTAAGAGCTCCTGCCGCCGCTCCCTGGATTAGCAGTGATATGACTGATGTTCATTCCTACCCTGATCCAAGAAACCCGCCAACGCAACCGGGCAAGGCAAAAGTAGTAGGAGAATTTGGCGGCATAGGCGTTGCCGTACCTGGTCATGAATGGAATGACATGCAAGGTTGGGGATATGTACAGATAGATCCGGCACAATTAAAAAATCAATATGCACTCATGGTCGACTCTCTCAAAAAATTGGAAGCACTTGGTTTGAGCGGCTCTATTTACACCCAGCCATACGATGTAGAAGGAGAAGAAAATGGATTGCTAACCTACGATCGTGAAATTATTAAAATGCCCGTAAATGAGATAAGAGAAATTAATAAAACATTGGTAGCACAAACAAGTGGTTTTTCACTCGACCAACACTTTTATATAGCAGCCAATATGGATGTAAACGACAACGATAACCGGTATACGGAATTGTTATCACAATTTAAACAAGGTAATCGCGACTCTGCTTTTCTGAGAAGGTTAACTTTAATGGCTATGCGAAAAAAAGACCAGTCTAATGCTACATTGGCTGGGAATACTTACATCGAAGCACTCACTGATCCATATTCCAAAGAAAACCTTGTTTTTATCAGACAGATTACCAGAACGACAAAAGATAAAGGATTCCAAATGTTTATTTCATCACCTGAAAGAGTAAATAATACGCTAGGAGAGCATCCCATTGAATACGACGTACGAGCTATCATCAATAAGGAAGATGTAGCACATTATCTTACCAATAATAAAACGACTGCCAATTGGGATAGCCTTCAACAAGCCATGGCTGCCAAATATGGATCTTTAGGTGAAGAAGTGATACTGGGAGAACATATGGCATATTGCGAAGCTACCAATGATTGGAAGAACTATGGTAAATACTATGTCCTTTATTTTAAAAAGGCAATAAAACGTTCCGATTATCACATTAATAATAAAACATGGACATTATTTGAACACGTTAATGACTCCGCCGTTTTAGACTTTGCCGCCGAAGTAATGAAATATGATATTCAAGCCTTCGATGGAGGGTCTGCGGAAGCATACGATACATATGCAAACTTACTGCATAAACTAAATAGATCAGCGGATGCCATTAAGTGGGAAGAAAAAGCCGTAGAACGGAAAAAAGGGGCGCCCGATGAAAAAGAATATACCGACAACCTGCAAAAAATGAAAGCCGGCCAGCCAACCTGGCCTCAAAATAACTAATCACATACGCGGTACAAGTGGGTGCAGGTTTACACCCCTTGTGCATAACAATGGCACGTCGCTAATAGTCTTATTGGTGACCTTTTTTCTCTGATAATTCTGACACCTCACTATAACATTTAAAATCAACGACATATGTTTATTCTGAAAAAAATTCGCATTTCGTATAGTACCTATCGTTATCAGGCATTATATTATATAGGTACGATCCATAAAAAGAATCAAAAGTATCAAGCCTGATTGAAATAGTTTATTGCTATCCTATTCAATCAGATTTGCATCAGGCAGGAAATAACAATTTTATTTAATATCCAAACACTAAAATGGTTATGCAACCGGAAAAACGCCTACTCATCGAAACAGATAATCCCAACTTCACACCATTTGAAAAAATCCCTTTAGAATTCCGGAATCTCATTATCCCCGCCGCCGCGGTATTTTACAACCACGACGATGAATACGACATGATTTGCCAGAACATCAGGATCAAAGAATTCTCTATCTGGATGCATGAAGTTTTTGCTATGGAAAATATTATCCTCGCTCCCCAATCAGAAAGAGAGATCCTTGCCCTACATTTTATGGCCAGCGGTGAAACTACCGCCGAAATACTGGACCGTGGCCCCTATAAAATGGCAGGCAAAGAAATGAACCTGTTCAAACTGGGCACCGAAAAACATAAAGCGCCCATGAAAAGGGGAGATACCATGTTCAGCTTTCATATTAACATGCTGCCTGCTACCCTTCCCAAGTTAGCCGAAATACACCCCGAACTGCAACAACTGGCTGCAAAAGAAATAACAACCAGCATCGGGCCTATTAATACAAAACCATATCAAATTAACCTGGCCTGTTATAGGTTGATTAATGAAATCTGTCAATGCAGATACCTGGAAATGCACGCCGATGTATTCCTCTACAGATGCTGCATCGATCTTTTCATCAATTTTGCGCATCAAGATAACGCTACTGGCAAAGCTAACGCTACCAAAGAGTATGCCCAGGAAATGCATGACATCCTCAAAGAAGCATTAGACTATATAGAGGAATCCATTGGAGAAGAATTCTCTATGGCAAAAATGGCATACCTGCTCGATGTAAACGCACAACAACTCAGAGATGCATTTGAAAACATTTACTTTATTACTCCGGAGGCATACGCTTTTCAACGTAAAATGATCCATGGTTATCATCTTACGGTAGGTACAAAAGCCACCCCTGAAGAAATTGCCCTCGACCTTGGCTTTAAAGTAAATGACAATTTTACGCAACTCTTTGAATCCTATTTTAACTGTTCCTTCATCGCTATTCGCAATGCCCAATGAAGTTCATCTTCCCCATTTGATTTTTTAGGTTGGTAATAAGCAGGGTTATTCATGGCCCTGCACTTTCTTATTTCTTAAGTAACCCTTGCTTTTTGTGGTCAGCAAAAGATTCCTTAAATTCATTGCTCACCGTAAAAAGCAAGGGTTATGTCTTTTCAGCAACGAACTGTTTTCATCACCGGCGCCAGCCGCGGTATCGGTAAAGCCATTGCTTTACATCTTGCCAGCAAAGGAGCCAATATCATTATCGCCGCTAAAAGCATTGAAGAAGACCCTCGCCTGGGCGGCACTATCTTCTCCACCGCAGAAGAAGTGGAAGCCGCTGGCGGAAAAGCCCTTCCTGTACAAGTGGATATCAGGGATGAAGCCCAGATAGCCAATGCTGTTGCAATGGGGGTCGCCAAATTTGGCGGCATCGATATTGTTATCAACAATGCCTCCGCCATTCAGCTTACCAACACGGAACAAACACCTGCTAAACGGTTCGACCTCTTATATAATATCAATGTACGCGGTACCTTCCTGGTCACCCAACATTGTATCCCCTACCTGAAAAAAGGCAACAACCCACATATACTCACACTCTCGCCGCCGATAAACCTCGACCCAAGATGGTTCAGTCCACATATAGCCTATACCATCAGCAAATATAATATGAGCATGCTGGCGCTGGGATGGGCTGAAGAACTGGCCCCCTATCACATTGCCTCCAATGCTTTGTGGCCTGTTACTACTATAGGCACTGCTGCCGTGAAAAATCTGCTGGGAGGAGATGCACTGGTCAACAAAAGCCGCAGCCCCGAAATACTCGCAGATGCCGCAACACATATCTTGCAGCAGCCTTCTTCTACATACACCGGGCATACGTTCACCGATGAGGAAGTATTACAAGCTGCAGGGATCACCAATTTTGATAAATATGCCATCGTACCGGGGGCACAATTACAGAAAGACCTGTTTCTATAAATAAAGTTCGGATGGTCTTCTTCGGGGAACCTCAAAATGAAGAAACATCAAAACAGGCATTGTCTCAGTATATCCCTCAGCTAACTGAATAAAAAAAGCCATCTCCGTTTTTGCAAACTTAGGAGACAGCCTCTATAAAATATTAACCACCAAAATTAAACATCACGACGATCATCATCGCCATGCAATAAATTATATCTCACGCACCCAAATGTTCCTGAAGCTCAATGGCTCACTCTTGTCGCCGTGTGCCTGCAGTTTAATCGGGCTGGCGCCATGTGGCTGACGGTAAGCAGGAGTACCAATATACTGGGTAGGTCCTTTCAGTTCAACACCGTTTTGTACCAGTACGCCATTGAAAAGTACAGTTACTTTAGCAGGAAATACAAGTGTCCCATCACTTCCAAATACGGGCGCTGTCCAAATCACATCATAAGTTTGCCATTCTCCAGGGGGTAAAGTAGGATTAGCCAGGGGCACAAATTGTTTGTAGATACTGCCGGCCTGTCCGTTCGTATAGGTTTTATTATTATAAGAATCCAGTATCTGCAGTTCGTAGCCTGCATCTCCCTTACCCAGCGAAGCCAGGAAGATACCACTATTACCGCGGGCTTGTCCGGAGCCAGTGATATTGGAAGGCACCTGCCATTCTATATGTAATTGGTAGTTGGTAAAAGTGCGCTGGGTTTCGATATTGCCAGATTGCTTGTTAACAGTGAGGATGCCTTTATTCACTGTCCATTTGGCAGGTGCGTTGCGATCGTCTGCCATTACCCACTGGTCCAGGTTATGGCCATCAAACAATACAATAGCATCGGAAGGCGCTTCTCCGCATTTTTTACCGGGCTTTATTTCCGGCGGTACAGGGCTATATACTTCTGTATCTTCCGGTTTTGCTTTTTCCTGGGCATTAGCAGCGCAAAAACCACTTGCTAATAACATTGTCAATAAGAGTTTTCTTTTCATAATCAATTTTTAACTGGAATTAATGCTGATTGTATTGATCTGCTTTTCGGGTCAAAAAATCGCCGTCCGCACAATAATATATAAAATCCTTTTGCGGCGCAAGCAATTTTACGCAGATGGCAGCGCAATTTGGTAACATCCAGTTAACACTAAAAGCGGTTCTTTGCAGATTGTTTTGGTGTTTATGAAAGGGGTTTTAAAGATTATATTACTATGCTTGCTGATGAGTCCGGCTATGAGCATGTGGGCGCAAGATAGCATACAACTGCAGCTGGAAGCGGCGGCCAGGCTTGGTCAACAGTCGCCCGATGCTGCCTTCTTAACCTTGCGCAAAATGCACGATACCGCACTCACTAATAATGATGAAGTGACTGCCGGGAAATGCTTGCAGGAAATGGGAAAGATCTGTTATACGCTCGGACACTATTCAAAATCACTCGAATACTACCAGCAAGCCGCCACTATTTTTGCGGCCCAACAGCAGTCCAAAGCGGAAGCAGCAGTACTTAACGACATTGGCCAGCTGTATTACCGTAATATTAATAAAAAAGCTGCCAAGCAACAATACGACAGGGCCTTGCAGCTTTACCAACATAGCCACGATGAAAGCGGAATGGCGGCTACCTACGGCTATATCGGCCACTACTACGAGAAACAGCAGCAATACGACAGTGCAAGATACTTCCAGGAACTGGCCCTGAAACAATACCAAACCGTCCGCGATACCTTGGGTATGGCAGGCATCTATGAAAATCTGGGTACCATCCAGGAAGACCTGGCCAAATACGACTCAGCGTTTTACTACTTCCAACAAGCCTTGCACCTGTACGAACTGCGCCATGAAAGGGTAGCTGGCATAGAAGTGCTGAATAATATTGGAGACGTATTAAGAAAAACGGGCGACTATAAACGCAGCATGCCTTACTCCCGCGAGGCGCTCACCATTGCCTTACAAACCAATAATAAATACCAGGAAGCCGCCGCCTGTAAGGATATGGCAAAATTGTTCAACTTACAGGGACACAACGACAGCGCCTATTATTACATGGAGCGAAGCCGGAAATGCCTCCTGGAAATTTATTCGGCTCAAAACAACCAGCAGATGAGCTTCCTCCAGATCATTTATGATACCAATAAAAAGAATGATGAGATCATGCAGCTGGAAAACAGCCATAAAATGAACCTTATTATTTATACCGCTGTGGTAGTTGTAGTGGTATTACTGGTGATCCTCTGCCTCTTGACCATTTCCCGGCAAAAACTCCGGATCAGCCAGGCCCAGGCCCTTTCCGAGAGGAATGCGGAACTGAACCGCATACAAAAAGACCAACTGGAACTGAAAAGCAAGCAATTAGCTACCCATACCCTGGACGTGATCCAACGCAACCAGTTCCTCGATGAACTGCGCAATACCCTCTCCCAAATGGTACAGGAAGACAAAAGGGACCAGAAAAAACAATTGCAGCAACTGGTACTCAAGATAAACCAGAATGTAAATCATGAAAAACAGTGGAAAGAATTCACCGGCATATTTGAACAAGTACACCAGGTGTTTTTTGATAAACTGAATGCATTATATAGTGACCTGACCAACAATGATATTAAATTACTGGCCCTCCATAAAATGAATATGGACTCAAAAGATATGGCCACTATCTTGAATATTTCTCCAGATAGTTTACGGGTAGCCAGGTACCGGCTCAAGAAAAAACTGAACATTCCGGAAGGGGATACCCTTAATGCGTTCGTACAAAACCTATAGTCTTAACATTCGCTTAATGTTGCCGTAACATAATGGTAATGGCGGTTTATGTTACAACAAAATAATTAATAATCAACAACTTACAATCTATTTGTATACGCTGATTACGCTTTGTTTACGGTATTGATAACGCTGTTCACGTTTTGCTTATGCCGATTTCTTGTGATTTTTTTGGCGACAGTTCACCTTTGCAACGCGATCCAAACAGGAACCCGGACCGCATCAAATTCATCAAAAAAATGAAGACACTTTTAAAAACGTTTTTATGTCTGCTGCTCAGCACTGCTATCGCAAAAGCTGACGGTTTTAAAGGACATGTTTACGATCAGAAAACAGGAGAACCGCTGATAGGCGTAACCGTACTACTGGAACAAACCAAAGCGGTGGCACTCACCGGATTGGACGGTTCCTTTGAGTTTAAAAAGACGACGCCAGGGCAATATACCCTTGTGATCTCCCATCTTACCTACAAAACACTGACCCAACAGATCACTGTCCTGGAAAAGGATAATGCCCCTGTGAATATCTACCTGAGTGAGCGCAATAGCAAAAACCTCAGTGAAGTAGTAGTAGCTGCCAACACCAAGGCCTCTTCAGAAAAAACAGCCAGAAAGCTGGAACAGAAATCTGCACAGGTCATGAACGTAGTGTCTGGTCAGGCGATAGAAGTATCTCCCGATCTCACTGTAGCTAATGTGATACAGCGCATATCCGGCGTTTCTGTAGAACGTAGCAGCAATGGCGATGGTCAATATGCCATTCTCCGGGGTATGGATAAAAGATATAACTACACCCTCATTAATGGTGTGAAGATCCCCAGCCCGGATAATAAATACCGTTATGTACCGCTGGACATCTTCCCTTCCGAGCTGCTGGACCGCCTGGAAGTGTACAAATCCCTCACTCCTAACATGGAAGGCGACGCTATTGGTGGCGCTGTGAACATGGTAATGAAAGATGCGCCCAACAAACTGCTGCTCAATGCCAATGTAGCTACTGGTTATAGCCAGATGGTACTTGATAAGGGCTTTACCGCTTTCGATGCCGGTGGTATCAACAGTAAATCTCCTTATGAAGCACATGGAAAAAATTACGATGCCGGTCCGAAAGACTTCGCTACTGGTACGCTTAATTACCACAATAAAAACTTCGCACCTAACATGGTAGCCGGCCTGTCTGTTGGTCAACGCTTCTTAAACGATAAACTGGGCATCATCCTGGCAGGTAGCTTCCAGAACAACTACCGCAGCACTACCAGCACTTTCTATAATTCCTCTGTAGTGGAAACAGATAAATATGCGGTAATCACCAGTATGGTAAACAGACAGTACAGCGAGCAACAACAACGTAGTGGTTTCCATGGTAAGGTAGACTATGCTTTCAATGAAAACAACAAACTGTCGCTTTACAGTGTATACATGAACCTACAGAACTTACAGACCAGGGAAGGTATTAACACCAACTTCTCCAATGCAGACTACAATGGCCCTGCCGGTAATGCCCAGCTTTCTTACGAAAGCCGTTCCAGGAAGATCAACCAACAGATCTATAATTCCACTCTGCATGGCGATCATAAGATTATTCCAGGTAAATTAAAGCTGGATTGGTCTGCTGTATTCTCTTCCGCCCGTAACGAAGTACCAGACAATACCACCATTAAGTTAAACGGTATACGTAAAAACTTTGAAGAAACCCCTACTACCGTTTCAGGAAGTAACCGTCGCTGGGAACGCAATACCGACAATGATATCGCTGGCTATGCCAACCTGACTTATACCGCTAAGATTGCTGGTACTAAGGTAGATTTCACTGCTGGTGGCTTATACCGCGACAAACAACGTAGCAGCTTTTTCAACAATTATGTGCTGAAAGCAGTGAATACTTATGGCATGTATGGCGTGGATTTCAATGACTATACCGAAATTGAATGGGATGTACAGAATCCTAAAGGCGCTGTAGCCAACGCACTTACCTATGATGCCTCCGAAAAAACGACTGCCGGTTATGGTATGTTTAAATTCAAGGCTGCTGAACTGGAAGTAACTGGTGGCGTACGCGTAGAACATACCAACCAGGGCTACCATATGCTGTTTCCTCGAGGAGAATCCCGCCCGGTAGGCAGCCAGATATATACTGACGTATTACCTAGCCTGAACTTGAAATATGAAGTAGCTGAGCATCAGAACATACGCGGCTCTTACTTCCGCTCTCTCAACCGCCCAGGCTTCTTCGAAATAGTACCAGGACCAATTGTACAGGAAGAATACCAGGAGCGTGGTAATCCGGATCTGAAACGCGCCATTGCCGACAATCTGGACTTACGTTATGAATTATTCCCGAACCATTCCGACCAATTACTGGTAGGTGTATTCTATAAAAGAATACAAGATCCGATAGAAAATACAATCAAGGCAGACGCTACCCGTCCGCAGGATGTCTATTATTCCGCCGGTAACTTTGGTACTGCAAGAAACTACGGGCTGGAAATAGATTATATAAAATTCTTCAGCAAAATAGGTATTAAAACCAACTACACCTACACTAATTCCAGCATCACTACCGATAAGAGCAGCAGGATCAGGGATGAAAAAGGTGACCTGAGAACTATTTTGGTTACTCAAACCAGACCACTCTACGGCCAATCTGCCCATATCGGCAACCTCTCCTTGTTGTACAAAGACAGCAATAAAGGCTGGGACGCTCAATTGGCTGCAGCATATACCGGTCCACGTATCAACACAGTATCCCAGTTCGTAGACAATGACCTCTGGCAAAAAGGATTTGTGCAAATGGATCTATCTATCGAAAAACGTATCCGTAATCATTTCAGCATATACGCCAAAGCCGGTAACCTGCTGAACACGCCTACTGAAATTTTCATCAAAGGCACCAATAGTAAAAATGCCGACCTGCCAGGACAAGGTGAAGCCAATGAAACACTGATCAGGAAAGACTATTATAAACAAACTTACCTGCTCGGCGTACGTTACAAATTATAAATTTTAACCCATTTAAAATATTCAACTATGAAACAGTTCAAACAACTCTTTTTATACGCCGTACTGATAACGGCAGCATTTACTGGGTGTAAGAAAGCGAATAGCGATGTGGATGTTACCAAAGAAGTTATCGGTTCCGGCACGCTGAACGGGGAAGTATATGGTATCTGGCCAAGAGGAAGCGTACAACGCATTTCCGGCGACATCATTATCCCTGAAGGTAAATCCCTGGTAATTGAAGAGGGCGTACTGGTACTGATGGACACCCTGGCTAAACCAGAGATCATCGTAAAAGGAAATCTCTACTCTATGGGTACAGCAGAAAATCCGGTAAAATTCACCATTGAAGAAAACTATCGTACCGATAGCCGTAAATTCGGTAAGCAATGGGGCGGTATTCTCGCAGCGCCTACCAGTGCAGAAGTACTACTCGACAATACCATCCTCGAATATGGTGGTGGTACTACCACAGAATCTTCTACCTCTGTAAAAATGGGCTTGTACAAAGCAGTGAGCGGTGAAAACCTGCCAGCTTTATGGTTTAGCAACGCCAATGGTACATTAGTGGTTACCAACTGTATTTTCCGTAATTTCCAGGAAGATTGTACTTATATAGAAGGTGGTAAGATCATCTTCTCTAACAATTCATTCTACACCACTGGCCTCACTGGCGGCGAAGGTATCAACATTAAATCTGGTTGCATTGCAGACGTATCTTACAACCTGTTTTACGCTACCAACACCAACGCCATGAAGCTGTCTAACTCTGGCGACCGTACGCCACAAGCACACGTAATTGCTTACAATAACACCATACTCAATACCGGTTGGAGAAGACCTACTGTAAAAGGCGGTTCTATCTGGCTGGAAGCTACTGTGTTTACAGAACTGCACAACAACCTCTTTGCCAACGCACGTTTTGGTATTAAGAGAGATACCAAAAAACCAGAAGACACCCGTTCTGTGAACAGCTATAACCTTTACTATGGCTTCACCCAAGCTACCGTAGATCAGTTCCAACCTTCTGCAGACGTAGTAGGTGGTAAAAATGATATCATTGGTAAAACAGCTGGTGTTAATGATCCTAAATTTGTAAATTACCCGCTCAATACGGCTGGTGACAATGCAGATTTCAACCGTAGCTGGGATTTCCACTTACAGGAAGGTTCTCCGGCGCTGGGTGCAGGTACTACCGATTTCGTACGTAACTTTCCTAATGGATTGACCATAAACGATATCAATTATCCTTCTCCCGCTCCTTCTTCTTTCATTGGCGCCTTTGGTACCAAAAAATAAACTGTGACCAGATTAGTGATGAAGCAACATAATAAATTATTTTCCACAGCAGTCCCCGGACTGCTGTGGTTATTAGCTTGTGCAGGACAAGCAGATACCAGCCGTACTACCAACGTAAACGTACCTACAGACACTATCCAGGCCATTCAACCGGCAGTAATTACCGAACCGGTAAAATTCGATTCTGATGATCCGGCTATCTGGATCAATTCAAAAAATCCAGCTCAAAGCCTCATAATCGGTACCGACAAATCTGCAGAAGGCGCCCTCTATGTATTTGACTTGCAGGGTAAAATAAAACAGATCGTTTCCGGCCTGCAACGCCCTAACAACGTAGACATTGCCTATGGTCTTGTACTGAATGGAAAACGTACAGACTTTGCCGTTACCACAGAACGCATTACCCACAAACTCCGTTTCTTCTCCCTGCCCGATATGCAACCCATCGATGATGGCGGCATTCCCGTATTTGAAGGAGAAACTGAAAAACAGTACCGCGACGGCATGGGCATAGCTGTATATACCAATAAAAAAGGCCAGCTTTATGCAATCGTAGGCCGTAAAACCGGTCCACAGGATGGCTCATACCTCTGGCAATACCTGCTTTCCGATAACGGCGCCGGAAAAGTGAAAGCTACCTTAGTACGCAAATTCGGCCACTATAGCGGTAAAAAAGAAATAGAATCTATTGCGGTAGACAATGAAGCCGGCTACGTTTATTATTCAGATGAACAATATGGCGTACGCCAGTATTATGCTGATCCGGAAAAAGGTAATCAGGAGCTGTCTGTTTTCGGCACCACTGGTTTCACCGAAGACCACGAAGGCATTTCTATCTATAAAACCGCTCCCGCTAAAGGTTATATCCTGGTATCCGACCAGGGAGCCAGCAAATTCCAGATCTTCAGCCGGGAAGGAACAACACATAAACTACTGAAAGTAGTAAAAGTAAGCGCTACCCATAGCGATGGTTCTGATGTAGTGAATGTACCTTTGAATGATACCTTCCGTCACGGCCTATTTGTAGTGATGAGCGACGACAGGACCTTCCATTATTACCGCTGGGAAGATATTGCCGGCAAACAGCTGCAATACGCGCCAACAAAAAAATAACAATCCATATATGAAATCTCTTTTCCTTGCTTCCTTATTATTATTGGCCGGTACACCTACCGTACTGGCACAGGAAGCCACTGTAAAAAAATACAGCCCCGTTACTGCCGCCCTGTTACGTGGTCCTTATTTACAATCCGCCAGCAGCCATGGCATCGTGATCAGATGGCGTACAGACGTATCTGCCCGTAGCCGGGTAAAATATGGCACTTCACCGGATAAACTGGACCACCAAGCAGATGATGCGGCATTAGTAACCGAGCATAAGATACGGATCACTGGCTTACAACCCGGCACCCGTTATTACTACTCTATCGGCGGCTTCAAAGATGTGTTGCAAGGCAATGAAGATAACTATTTCACTACCCTGCCAGATGCTGGAAAAACTGGCCTGTACCGCATCGCTGCATTAGGCGACTGTGGCGACAACTCCATCAATCAACGGCAGGTAAAAGAACAACTGCTGAAATATCTGGGTAAAAATGAGCTGCAAGCCTGGATACTCCTGGGCGACAATGCTTATCCCGATGGTACTGATGCTGAGTTCCAAAGCAAGTTCTTTAATATATATAAAGACGATCTGCTGAAAAAGTATCCACTGTTTCCGGCGCCCGGCAATCATGATTACCATGATACTGACCTCTCGGAAAAATCCGCGCAGGTTACCCATCAAACCACTTACTACCAGAACTTCACCATGCCCACTGAAGGCGAGGCGGGAGGAGTACCTTCCCATACCGCTTCGTACTACTCATTCGACATCGGCAACATCCATTTCCTGTCACTCGACAGCTATGGTAAAGAAGATAGTTCTTATCGCCTGTACGATACCCTGGGCCCACAGGTTACCTGGATTAAACAAGACCTGGCTGCCAACAAAAACAAAGGCTGGGTGATTGCTTTCTGGCATCATCCTCCTTATACTATGGGATCGCACAACTCAGACGAAGAAGACGAACTGGTAAAAATCCGTGAAAACTTCATCCAGGTACTGGAACGTAACGGAGTAGACCTGGTGCTGAACGGACATAGCCACGACTACGAAAGAACCCGGCTGATCAAAGGCCACTATGGCATGGCAGCAACCTTTGATGCCGCCAAACATAATCTCAGCAATTCTTCTGGCAAATACGATGGCAGCGCCAACGCAGCGCCCTATATCAAAGATAGCCTGCACCAACAGGGAATTGTATACGTAGTAAGCGGATCTGCAGGCAAATTAGGTGGTAAGCAAACTATCTATCCACATCCGGCTATGTACTTTGCTGACGCCGACCATGGCGGCTCCAGCTTGCTGGAAATACAGGAAAACCGCCTGGACCTGAAATGGATATGCGCTGATGGCTCCATCCGTGATCAGTTTACCATGATGAAAGATGTCAACAAACACACCGATATCTACATCAAAAAAGGTCAGCAAGCAGTGTTAAAAGCATCTTACATTGGCGCTTATCAGTGGAGCAGCGGTAAAGACAACGGCAGGAGTATCACGGTAACGCCTACTGCGGCCACCAGTCAATACACTGTAACCGATGCATATCGCCATATTAAGGATACCTTTACCGTGCATGTTTCAAAATAAATACATATGGCTCATCTGGCCGCTGTTTACCGTAGTGGCGGTGTTTACCTCCTGGGGATTTAAACAAACCACCGACAACGATATAGCAGTGGCACATACTATTACGGTTTTTCGGGAAGGCGCCGCAGGCTTTGCGGCAGCCTCCCGGGAGCTGGAAACAGCTATCCGCGAAATGGATGCCACCTCCCCCCACAGCCTCCACCATGTTGAAGATGCCCTGAAAAACTGCCGCCTGCAATACAAACGGATCGAATGGTTCCTTGATTACTTTTTCTTCAGCGCAGCCATGGTGTATAATCGCCCGGCAAAAACAGAAATAGATGAACCCTACATGGAATACCAGCCCCCTTCCGGATTACAGCAAATGGCCGTACTATTATATAGCCAAGACCCCTATACTCAAAAGAAAGCATTGCTGGAACAAGCCGAAGTGATCAGTTCTTCCGCCGCCGACCTCCCAGCCCTCTTATACCAGTTTACCCCTACTGATAAAGCTATTATGGAAAGTTTACGTATAGAACTGATACGCCTATACGCCAATGGCATCACCGGCTATGATGCCCCAGAACTTAAAAGCGGCATTGTGGAAACAGCACAATCCATGCGCTCCATCCAAAGCGTATTAACACCATGGCTGGAGCAACATCTTCCTATAGCCGATACCGTTAGTATTTACCTAAAACAATGCATACAATACCTGGAACTGCATCCTGACTTCGACACCTTCAACCGGTTGGAATTCCTCACTTCCTACGCCCTACCCTTGCAGGAAAACCTCGGCAACCTCATACGCTCACTGCACCTGGAGCAACATACCCGCGGCGCCCTCAACTACGAAGCCAAACACTTATTTAGCCGCAATGCGCTCAATACAGCCGTTTTCCCCGATAGCCTGGAACAAACGGATTCCTTATTGGCCTTGGGGCAACGCCTGTTCTCCGAGAAAGCATTATCTGGTAACTACACCCGTAGCTGTGCTACCTGCCACCAACCCGATAAATATTTCAGTGATGGCCTGCGTAACAGTGTTGCGTTCGATGGTGTGCACCATGTTAGAAGAAATGCGCCTAGCCTATATTACACAGGCTTACAGTACGCACAGTTCTGGGATGGACGGGCTGGCAGCCTACGCAAACAGATACAAGCAGTGATCCAGAACCCGGAAGAAATGAATGGCGTTGTGACAACAATAGTAACCAGGCTGAAAGAACAACCTACTTATAAGGAAGCCTTCCACAGGGCTTTTCCCTCAGATAGTGCAATAAGCATCCAGCAAGTAGCTACGGCTATTACCGCATATGTAAACAGCCTATCTCCTATGAACAGTGCCCTGGATGAATATATTGCCGGTAACAAAAATGCGCTAACACCCGCTCAAATACGCGGTTTTAACTTATTTATGGGTAAAGCCCAGTGCGCTACCTGTCATTTTGCACCACTGTTCAATGGCCTCACGCCCCCTCTATACCAGTTCACCGAATTTGAAAACCTGGGCGTACCAAACAATGACAACCTGGAACAGCTGCAACCAGATAAAAAAGATGCAGGCAGGTTCGAATTCTTCCCCATCGATTTTTACAAAGGCGCTTTTAAAACGCCTACCGTCCGCAATGCAGCCATGACCGCTCCCTATATGCACAACGGCGCCTTCCGCGACCTCGAAAAAGTAATGGCGTTCTATAATGCTGGCGGCGGCAACGGCCTCGGCCTCAACGACCCTTTTCAAACCCTGTCTGCTACCAAACTCAATTTATCTGATGGAGAAATAAAAGACATTATTGCATTCATTAACGCGCTAAGCGATCGTCCTGCTCCTACGTACAACTACTGATTTTTCCTGCTCCCGAAAAACACTGATAACAATGAATAACAAACAAACATTTTAGCATGAGGTAAATAGATTTTCTGGTGGCGAGTATAACCATTACCATTTAGCTTAAAAAATACTCCGGATGAGATAAATATCTCTTCCGGAGTGTAGAAATGTTGAATTGTATGATATATGTGTGTTTAGTGAGGTCTTTTGTTATTGCTGGGGTTTTTCCAATAGTTGGAAAAACTGATCCAGCTGCGGCAGGATAACGATCCTGGTCCTTCTGTTCAAGCTACGGCCATCCACAGTATCGTTAGTAGCAACGGGCACGTACTCACTACGACCTGCTGCTGTCATCATTGCTGGCGGAATACCATAATCATTTTGCAATATCCGCACAATGGAAGTAGCTCTTTTTACGCTCAGGTCCCAGTTATCCAGTAACACGCCGCGGGCAAATGGAACATTATCGGTATGGCCTTCCACCATAAACTCAATATGCGGCTGATTCAATAATACCTTAGCTACTTTTCCCAGCACTTCTTTAGCCCGGTCGGTTACTTCATAACTTCCCGTTTTAAATAAGAGTTTGTCTGAGATATCTATGTAAACAACGCCTTTATCTATCTTGATATTAACATCTTTATCATCGATGTTACCCAGTACACCCTTCAGATTCATGACCAGAACCATATTGAGGGAATCTTTCCTTGCAATACTGGTTTGCAGGTCTTTAATGTAAGCATCTTTAGCAGTGATATTAGCCAATGATTTCTGAATACTTTCTGCCTGTGAACTGGAGATAACAGACAGGTTTTTCAATTGATCCAGCATTTGATCATTGCTGTTTTTTTGTGTATTCAGCTGGCTATTGAGTGATTCTATCCTGTTAGTCGATATGGCTTCATTCTTAGCTGAGGTGGCCTTACAATCTTGCAGGTCGCTTAGCGTTTGCCGGTACAGGCTGTCGAGTCTTGCGTTATCGGCCTGAGATTTCCGTAATTCCTTCGGGGCTGAACAAGAGGCAAATATTAATAAACCTAATGCTCCTGTCCATGATAGTAATTGCGTTTTCATACACCACTAATTCTTCCTCTTCATTTCCATTGATTACAGGTGCTAAATTACCACGCCAACCTTTACTGAAAAATGATAGTGATCAGGGAATAAACTGATTATAATCAGCTCCATAAAACTACCAGTTATAGTAAACTGATTTGCAAGAACATAACCATCTTAAAAGATACTCCTACCCGGGTCCACCATAAGATAAAATCTGCATGCCCCAGTAAGTTTTGATATATTTGGGGTTAAATTAACCGATATAAATGATAGACGACAAGTCACTGCAGCTGAGGACGGTGAATGTAACCCGCTATGTTACGCCTTTGCGTGAAGGGGGTTCTTTGCCAGCTATTGCGGAAGCAGACGATGGCTTCTTATATGCACTCAAATTCCAGGGTGCAGGCCAGGGAGTAAAAGCACTCATCGCGGAATTAATTGGCGGAGAAATAGCCAGAACCCTGGGATTGAAAATACCTGAGATCGTATTTGCCATTGTAGATTCTGCCTTTGGCCGTACAGAGCCGGATGAAGAAATACAAGACTTACTCAAGAAAAGCGTGGGGCTGAATCTTGCTGTACATTATCTGTCGGGCGCCACTACCTATGACCCGGTAGTAAACCCATTACCAGCTTCCCTGGCCTCGCAGATTATATGGCTCGACTGTCTCCTGACTAACGTAGACCGTACCGCACGTAATACCAATATGCTAATGTGGCGCAATGAGCTATGGCTTATAGATCACGGCGCTTCACTATATTTCCATCATAGCTGGCAAAATTGGCAGGAACAGGCCGTACGTCCTTTTACCCTGATAAAAGACCATGTATTGCTGCCTCAAGCCAGTGAATTGGATAAAGTAGACGCCGCCTTCCGATTGCTGTTAACACCAGAACGCGTACAAGCCATTATAGATATTATTCCCGACGAATGGCTCATTATAGATACCTCCGAAACCGCTACCGTGCGCAGGCAGATATACTTTGACTTTTTAATGACCAGGATCACTCATTCCGAAATTTTTGTAAAAGAAGCACAACATGCAAGAGCAACACTTATATGAGTATGCAGTGATACGTATAGTACCTCGTGTAGAACGGGAAGAATTCCTGAACGTGGGGGTGATACTCTATTGTAAGCAGCAAAAGTTCCTGGAAGCGGTTTATACACTGGATGAAGAAAGGCTCAAAGCGTTTTCGCCTCATATCGACATTACTATTGTACAGCCTTATCTGCAGGCATTTGTGGAGATCTGCAAAGGTAGCAAGTCTGGAGGCCCCATTGCCCGATTGGATATGCCCAGTCGCTTCCGCTGGCTCACCGCCACCCGTAGCAGCGTTATCCAAACCTCTAAAATACATCCGGGATTTTCAGATGATGGTCCCGATACACTGCAACGGCTACACGAACAATTAGTATTATAATCTATCATACTTTGTCAAGTCATAAAAGAGGGCCGGCTTCATATGAAGGCGGCCCTCTTTTATAATCGTATTACTAACGTGTAAAGGTATACGTTTTACCTGCCTGTGTAGCTATATCATACGTATAAACCTTCTTCACGTCTGGTATAATCACCGTAGCTTTGGGATTTACCAGCGCCTCCGATGTGGTATCTGATGCATAAAAAGGATTGGTTTGCCGTGCGTTGCCTGCCAGTTTCAATGATCCACTTTGCTGCAACACATTGGGTAAACGCAAACGGCAATTTCCTCCGATGGTCGACAAAATAGTTACGCTGACCACCTGCCCATTTTCCCATATTAGCTCCTTAATTTCAAATCCACCGCGGGCACGCAATCCACTCACACGACCATTTTTCAGATCGTCTGGAAGAGCCGGCAGCAAGTGAACAGCACCATCCTGGCTCTGTAATAACATCTCTGCAATACCTGCGGTACAACCAAAATTACCATCAATCTGGAAAGGCGGATGTGCATCGAACAGATTGGGATAAGTACCTCCACCACTGTTCTCTTTTGCTTTGTTCTGACCTGCCGGCGTTAACTGATTTCTGATCAGTTTCATTGCATGATTGCCATCCTGTAAACGCGCCCATAAATTCACTTTCCATCCCATAGACCAACCGGTGGAAATATCCCCACGTTGTTCCAAAGTAGTGCGTGCAGCAGCAAACAAAGCCGGCGTGCGGTAAGCGGAAATCTGATTAGCAGGATACAATCCAAATAAGTGAGATACATGACGGTGTTTATCATCCGGGTTATCTAAATCTTGCAACCATTCCTGCAACTGACCGTATTGCCCGACCTCCATAGGTGGCAGCCGCTTACAGGCTACCTTCATTTTAGCTACCAACGCAGCATCTGTATTTAATAATTCTGCTGCGTGAATGGTATTGGAAAAAAGGTCAAATACCAGCTGATTATCCATGGTAGCACCCGCACTGATAGATACGCCAGGATAAGCCCGGGGACTATTTTCCGGCGACATAGATGGGGCTACCACCAACCATTTATGCGTTGGCTCTTCTACCAAGAAATCCAGGTAAAACTGCGCGGCGCCTTTCAAAGCCTGGTATACGGATTGCAAATACTTTTTATCGCCGCTGTACATATACTTTTCCCAAAGATGGCGGCTTAACCAGGCGCCCCCCATAGGCCACATGGCGGAATAAATACCATCCACCGGCCCGGTAATGCGCCACAAGTCTGTATTGTGATGGGTAACCCAACCATTGGCACCATACATGTCTCTCGCTGTTTGCCGGCCGGTTACCGACAGGTCTTTTACCATCTGTATTAAAGGCTCATGCATTTCAGTCAGGTTGGTTTCCTCGGCAGGCCAATAATTCATTTCTGTATTAATATTAATGGTATACTTACTGCCCCAAGGTGGATTCATCATCGGATTCCAGATACCTTGCAGGTTGGCCGGCTGTCCTCCCGGCTGGGAGGCAGCTATCAATAAGTATCTTCCAAACTGGAAATATAACGATACAAATTGCGGGTCGTTAGCGTTGGAAAAATCTCTCAACCTCACATCAGTAGGATTCTTTACTGAATCTGTGATTCCAAGATCTAATTGTACCCGGTTAAAATATTGCTGCCAGGCGGCAGTATGTGCTTTTAACAACGCAGCATAGCTTTTGGGCCATGCCTTGTTCATATAGCCAGTGGTACGTTTTCCTTCATCTGCACTTAGATCAGCGTAGTTCACAAAGTTGGTGGCCATAGCGATATAAATGGTAACCGCACTGGCATTACTCACCTGCAAGCTGTCGCCGGTTGTAACAGTAGTACCACCTTCGGTTTTAAATCTTACCTGCGATTGAAACTTTACTTTCCCCGGTACTCCGTCTTTATCGCCGCTGATGCCAGACAATACCAGCTCATCGTTACCTTTGGCCACTACACTGGATTTTTGCAGGCTCTTCATCGCTGCACTGAAAGTAATGCTACCAGGTTTATCTGCAGTGATACGAACAATGATCGCCTGATCCGGAATGGAAGCAAATACATTGCGGATGTATTTTACGCCGTTTACGTTATAGGAAGTAGTGGCAACGGCTGTTTCCAGGTTCAGTTCCCGGTAGTAATCTGTACACTGTTCGTGGCCGGGGAAATGGAGGCTCAGGTCACCTACAGGTTGGTAGCACATCCCGTTAATGCGCTCTGACTGTATATTTTTAGCCGCCATCTCACTGGCGGCCTTCATTTTACCATCGAATATCAGTTGCCTGATTTCCGGTAGAGCGGCTAACGCGTGTGGATTATCATTTCGATTGGGGCTCCCGCTCCATACCGTATTTTCGTTTAGCCGTATCAGTTCGTTACCTGGATTACCATATACCATGGCAGCCACCCGGCCATTGCCAATAGGCAAAGCCGCTTCCCATACTTTACCGGCAGGATGGTTATACCACAGCTTCAGCTCCTGTTGCTGTTGGGTAAAACCAGGTGCAGCAGCTAATAAAGCTACGAGGCTAACAGCTATAGTTTTTCTTGTTCTTGTACGCATGAATTTATAATTAGGCTAATAGAATTATTCAGGCTGGTCTGCTGCCAATGCGCCGAAATTATAGTTGGGCTTATTCCCCATTATTATCTTCAGTATACCACCTTTCAGGATGTCTTCATGCAGCAAGTATACTTTCGTATAAACCTTGCCGTTAAGCAGAACACTTTGCACATAAATGTTTTCAGGACTGTTATTTACTGCTTCTATTACAAAAGGCTTATCAGAACCGGTATTGATCACAGCTTTATCTACAGATGGACTACCGATCACGTATTTACCGGAAGCAGGAAACACCGGATAAAAGCCCAGCGAGGAAAATACATTCCAGGCGCCCATCTGCCCACAATCTTCATTACCAATAATGCCATCTGGCTGGTCGTGGTACATTTCCTTCATGATATACCTCACTTTTTCTGCCGTTTTCCATTGTTGACCGAGGAAGGCATACAGGTAGGGAATATGATGCCCTGGCTCATTGCCATGTGCATACTGCCCAATTAAACCTGTAAGGTCGGCAAGGCCTCCTTTTTCTTCTTTCAGCGGTAAGGTAAAGAAGGTATCCAATTTGGCTGCCATGGCTTTTTTTCCACCCAATAACTGCGATAAGCCGGTAACATCCTGCGGTACCAACCAGAGGTATTGCCATGCATTACCTTCAGCTAATTCCGGGTCTGGCGCCTTTGTGGGATCAAAGTCCGGGCGCATCATTCCAGCAGCTGATCTTCCCCTGAAAAATCCGGAAGCAGGATCAAAATACAATTTGTAACTGGCTGCCCGTTGTTTGAAGTAAGTATAGTCTTCCGCGTGATGCAGCTGTTTGGCCATTTCCGCGGTGCTGGCATCGCTGATCGCATATTCGAGCGCAGTGGCTACAGAGCGGCGGTACAGGTTATTCGGCATTACCTCCAGTTTCTTTACATACATTAATCCCAGGCTGTCCGACATAGCAGTACCTTTAATAGCGGCATACGCCCTTCCGGCATCGAAACCTTTAATGCCTTTCAGGTAGGCTTCTGCTATGATCTGCATGCTGCTGATGCCCACCATGGTACCAGTTTCATACCCGTAGAGATGCCATTTGGGCAACATTCCCTGTTCATCATAAATAGCGAGCATGGTATTCACCATATCTGCCGCGCGCTTTTGTTCGATCAAGGTATATAGCGGGTGAGCGGCGCGATAGGTATCCCAGGTAGAGAAAATGGTATAGCTGGTAAAAGACGCTTTCTCATATACTTTTTTATCTGCTCCCCGGTAATCCCCATTATGATCGTTAAAAACAGACGGATTAATCATGGTATGATACAAAGAAGTATAAAAGATCTTCTTGTCACGGTCTGTTTTTGTAGTCACCATAATTTTAGACAGCTCCTTATTCCAACTGGCGTCTGCCTGTTGGGCTACCTGGTCAAAGTTCCATCCAGGTATTTCAGCAGTGATATTAGCCAATGCATTTTCCGGACTTACCGGCGAGAGTCCTACTTTCAGCAACAATTGCTCCGGTGCAGTTTCAAAACTCAACAGCCCTTTGATAGCATCGCCACTTCCTTGCTTTCCCTCCTGCAGTTGCGCATTATTGTATATTTCAAAATCTTTAACTGGAACGGACGTACGAATGGCAAAATACACCCGCTGATCTTTGGCCCATCCGGTGGAATAACGGTAACCTATAAACGTAGTATCATCTACTTGTTCTATAAAAGTTGCCGTGGCTTTATCCTGGGTGCCTTCTTTGAGGTCGATGATTACCCTGGCGGTTTGGCTTTCCGGGAAATGATAGCGGTGCAGGCCTACACGGTTGGTAGCGGTTAATTCTGCACGGATATGATAATCTTCCAAGGTTACTGCATAGTAGCCTGGCCTCACTATCTCGTTTTTATGGTGATACAGGGAAGCATATCCTTCCCGATGATGCGCTTCAGTACCTTTATCAGTTTTAATCGCTCCGGTATAAGGCATTACGAGTATATCACCCAGATCTCCTATACCAGTACCATTGAGATGTAGGTGGGAGAAGCCGATCAATATACTATCGCCATAGTTATACCCAGCGTCCCAATCCCAGCCTTTGAAGATATTGGCAGGCCCTGGCTGCACAGCGCCGAAAGGCACATTGGCGCCCACAAATACGTGGCCATGCCCACCCGATCCAATGTAAGGATCAACGTATTTCGTCACCGACTGGGCCGCAGCAGTTCTTGCGATACCGCCCAACAAAAGGGTAAAAGCGATTATTGAACAATATTTCATGTGTCAAATTAAATAGCCATTGCAACAGTAACCTGTTACAAACAGCTGCGATGATGAGTACCCAGAAGCATTCCCATCATCGCAGCCACGCAAGGTGAATGACTAAAATTATTTACCTGCTTCCAGTTCTGCTATAGTCCAGAACTTATCCCTCCCAGCTACTTCCGCTCTCATTTTCTTCACGTTCTCTACTTCTATTACCGGAGATTTCCCTTTTTCCGGCTTACCAAAATTATAGCGTACATAGCTCAATATGGAAGCTACCCATTCATCTGTATTAGAAGCACCAAATGGCGCCATTACATCGGTATAAGTTTTACCATCAATAGGGCCGGTTAAGCCGTTCAACAGGATCTTCATCAGCAATTCCTTATCCCCGTTTACGCGTTTGGAGCCTATAAAAGGGGGCGCGGCGGCGGTGGTACCTCCTACAAAAATACCTTTACCATCCGGACCATGACAGGTAGAGCAAAGTTGCTTATAAATGTTAGCGCCGTTGAGGATCAGGTTACGGTGTGTTGCCGGCATGTTAGCCAGACGGCTGCCGAACATTTTTGTATTAAGGTTCACTTCTACGCTGTTCGCTACACTATGCATCATTTTACTATAAGCACCATTACTTACCAGTGCGTTCTGTAACACTTTCGCCTCAGGTGATTTACTTACGGATAAAGAGAGCGCAAGCTGGAGTTGCACAGCTGCAGCAGGATCATTTTTCAGGGATGCCAGTTTGTTAATCACGTCCTCATCATCTTTTTTCAGGTAGGCTTCGCTGATCCATACTGCTGTTTTCCTCACCTGCGCATCCTGGTCTGCCAGGGCAGCAAACAATACCTCTTTATCAATACCACCTAATCCTTCCAATGTCCACAAGGCATGAATGCGGGCCAGCGCACCGGTAGCTTTACCGATAGTAGCATGTTTTCCAGCCGCAATTTCTTTCAATGCAGGGATTACAGACCTGTCGTTATTGGCGATAATCTCTTTCTGTGCGTTGTCTCTCCACCAGCCATTAGGATGATCCAAGTAAGTGATCAGTGTATTGCCGGGAACATCCAGCAGATGCGGCTTTACGTCTGGTTTGTAGCCATCGTGCACTAATCTGTAGATACGGCCACGGCCAATATTTTTTTCCAGTCCTTTTGCCAGAATGCGTGGACGCAGGAAGCTACCTTCTGCTGTCCAGGTAGCCTCTTGGATAATACCGCGATACATATCCACAATGTACAGGCAACCATCCGGCCCTGTGGTCGTATTTACCGGGCGGAAGTTCATATCATAAGAGGTAATGAATTCCTGTTTGTTATACGCATTCTTTAGCTTGATTTCTCCTTCTTCTTCCGACACTTTAGCCCTTCTAACCAAACGGCCCACTGGCTCACAGATGAGCAGGTCGCCTTTTAGATCTGCGGGCAATGCATCCCCTCTGTAAACAGATTGTCCGCAGCTGGCAGTAAAATGGTTCAGCGTAGTATCGGGACGCAGCCGGTGCATTCCCCCCTGTACATCCGGAGTAGCGATGATTGGCCATACCTCCTGGAATTCGTTATCATATTGATCGTTAGGATTCAGGAAACCATAGGCCGGATTGATCTGGAATCCCAGGGCCGGAATTTCAGCGCCCGCACTGGAGAAAAACAAACGGCCATAATCATCGTTGCCCAATCCCCATTGCCCACCGGGGGAATTGGTAAGGCTATCCGGCACCAGTTTACCGCCAATATAACGGTAACGTACCGGATCACAACTTACATAGATCCAGTTATCGAGGTTCCACAGCAATCCACTTTTCTGGTGTTCCAGGTTACGCGTATCCGGTTTATCATTTTTATATACCAGTTCTTTAGTATCTGCTACGCCGTCGCCGTTGGTGTCTTGGTAACTCCAGATGTTATAAGTAAAGGTTTCATTCACCAGCAGCTTATGGCCTATGCACAGCATCATACGGGGCAGCACCAGGCTATCGATAAACACGGAGCTTTTATCCATGGTGCCATCGCCATTAGTGTCTTCCAACAGCGACACCCGGCAAACCGGTTTATTTTCGCCAGTGCCATTAATATCCTGCATGTAGGTACGCATTTCTGCTACATACATACGGGCATCGCCATCCCATACAATAGCTACGGGTTCTTTGATCATCGGCTCACTGGCTACCAGCTGCAAATGATAACCTGCAGGCACCTGAATGGATTTCATACTTTCCTGCACAGAGCGGAAAGAGGGGGAAGGGTGTGGATTTACAATAATGTTGCCGGCAGCATCATGCTTAACACCAGATGTTTCTTTGGATACCTTACATTGATAAATAAATATGCTGAACCCAGACAGCACTACTACCAATAATATATTTCTTTTCATTTACGTGGAACTTTATTTGGTATTTAAAGAAAGAATATATGCCACCATTTTCTTTACATCGGCAGCAGCCAAAGTAGGGTGTGCTGCCATTGGCACGGCGCCCCAGTTACCGGAACCGCCGTTAATGATTTTATTAGACAACAGCTCTACATTGGCAACAGAGTAAGGGTATTTCCTGGCCACATCCATATAGGCCGGGCCTACTACTTTGGTGTCTACCTTATGACAAGCCAAACAATCTGATTTAGTAAGCAATACTTTACCATCTTCAACATCTTCTTTTTTAGGCGCTGGCGCAATAGCGGGTTTGGCCTTGATGGCAGGCGCTTTTTTGGCGCCGGCGCCAGTTTTGGTTTGGGCGTATGCATTACCCATCAACAACATCATCAGAAAAACCGGAATAGCTAAACGTTTCATAATAGATATTTATAAAATACAACAAGTTTTTTTATGGATGCTTCCCTGTTTTATTCCAGAAGATAAAAGTTCCCCTGTCTGTGGAAGTAATAATGTCTATCGCTCCATCTTTATTCAGATCGGCGGCTAATATGTCAGATCCCGCGCCGGAGCGGTTATGTACCAGCTCTGGTATAAATTCAGCACCTCCTGGTGCTTTCACATTGCGGACGGTTCTATATACGTAAATCACAGGCGCTCCATAAGGATCAGGATCAAAATGATTATCCAGGTGCGACCAATAACGTTTTCCTACAATAAAATCCGGGACACCATCTCCGTCAATATCAGCAACAGTAGTACCATGTATTTCTGAGATAGTTACATCACCAGCATTTTTCGACGCAAAATCATCACTGATCATATGCATTTTGAAGGAGATATTGCCGGCTGCGTCGCGTTGTTGCTCGAACCAGGCCAGGCCAAAGCCGTGTGCATTGAGACTGGTTACCACATCATTGAGGTGATCTCCATTTACGTCATATACTGCCATCACGGCGCCGCCTACACCGGTAGCACGGTGACCGTAACGGCCCAACACTGCGGGATGATAGGTCCAGGGGTGATCTTTGTTGGCAGCGGGTTGTTCCCACCAGCCATAGGCGTTTACAATATCCTTGCGGCCATCTCCATTGATATCTCCCACACCCAGGCCATGTCCCATAGAATAGCCCTTTTCAGAAACGATATGGGATATCCACGGTTTAGTAGGATCTGCAGGATCAGGCACCGCATATCTTATATACCCATCAGCGCCATACACTAATTCTGGCTTACCATCGCCGTCAAGATCCTGGAACACCGTTACTTCGGTTTGTACAGCGGGAATCACCTCATACTTTTCCCAGCGCCGGGAAGCGCCTTTGGGATTGAGATATACGGTAGCCCGGGGCGTACCATTAATTATATCCGGCCATCCGTCGCCATTAACATCCCAGCTGTATTCACAATTGATCTCCGTAAATTCCTTGGAAGGATTATACGTTAGTGCCGGGTTAATTTCCCGCGATATGGTATAATCCGGACCGTAGAAAATATTCAGCCCGGCAGCAATATCCGTATAGCCGTCGTGGTTAAAGTCGGCCGCAGTTGCTGCCCAGGAATAGTACATATCATTGATCCGCTGTATATGATACCGGTCGCTGGTTTTCTCTTCCGGCAGTACCCTGACGGCGATATCCTTTATGCCTATTTCTTTATATGCTACAGTACCGCTTCCGCCGGCATACAAGGCTATAGGGCCATAGCCGGTGATTTCCTCAGTAGCGGCGCCCTGTTCCCTGCCGTCATTGAGGAAAGTCCGGATAATGTCTGCATCCAGCATTACTTCCACCTGGTTCCAATCGTTGGAACGCAAAGCGGTTTCGGGTCTGGTTAAAGGTAAAACCGGGCCCTCAGCTGGTGGCCTGCGGGCCGGTTGATTGTTGTTAGTAGTAACGGGTTTAGGAGGCAAGGCTAAACGCACAATACTTCCGGCATATCTTAATGGTATTCTTTGCGTTTCATGTCCCTGGGCATCAAGAGTAATACGATAGGCTGTAGCACTTTCCCCTTTAATAGATACCAACACGCCGTGTAAACTGTCGGCAGTTTTTTCTATTCTGAATAGGATACCGGCTGCTGCATCGGGGCTACATTTAAACAGGGCATGAAAGCCTACGTCCTGAAGGGAACGCTCCAACAGTAACCATCCACTGTGGCCTTCTTTCACAGTAGCTGCCAGCTCACCCTGTTGTACATGCCAACTGGCGTCGCCTAACTGTTGCCAGTGGTCCAGGCTATTGCCTGTAAAAGTATAGTCGGGCACAAAACTCAATCCCCTCGGCGCCGTTTGTGCAAACGCTGCGCCTGTAAATAGTGCCCATAACGTGGATAAAGCAATAAAGCGCATACTGATAACTTTTTTAGGGACTGGCAATCCGCTGCCAGTGCTGATATTTGATAATTGACCATAAATCCAGGCTATCCGGCGGAGCCTCTGATGCTGCTTTGCCGGCTATCCGGCAACCGCGGTTAAATATTGGCAGCTACATGCTCTACCAACCAATCCCCCACTTTCGCATAATCAATATCCTGGAAGTCGGGGCTCCATTGCTCTACAGAATAAATTCCTTTGAATCCAGCTTTTTCCGTCATCCGTACGCACTTGTCGAAATCGTAGGAAAGATGTTCCATATTATTGTTGAAGTTCATGGCCTTAGCAGAGATCAGCCCGGCATAGGGCAATATTTTCTCCAGGGATGCGTACATACTGGCGGTAGGGTAATTCCCGAAATCCGGCAGTGTATAGATATTCCCGGGGCCAGCTTCTTTTACGATACGCAGGTGTACATCCGGGTTCATTTCAATTCCGAAGTGGTTTTCAGTTAATAAGATAAGCTTTTTGCTCTTAGCGTAGCTATTCACTTCTTTCAGGGAAGCGATGCTCTTTTCCACGGAGCCATTACCATGTCCTGGATTGATCCGCACACAATCAGACCCCAGAAAGGCCACAGCATCCATCCACTGCTTCACATGCTGCAAACTGCGCTGCCTTTCTTCTTCGTTCGTAGCGGCCAGGTCGTAGGTACTATCTATCTGTACATTTACCAGATGGCTACGGGCAGCTTTGATCTTATTTTTCAATGCCTGCAAATAGTCAGGGGCCTGAGATTCGAAGTGATTGCTCCAGAACTCCAGTTTGCTAATACTGAACCTGTCGCGGTAATACTGCGGTACCTCCAGGAGCGTTAGCTCATCTTTGATAGTGGCGAGTTCTTTGGGCTTGGTTTGTTTGAAGCGGTAACGCATCAATACAGTGCCCATTCCGATGCGATCCATTTTATTACGGATCAGCGGCCGGGCAAAACCGGGCAATACCCATACGGATAGCAACAGCCCTGATGATTGTAAGAGGAATGACCTTCTGTGCATGGAAAACTATTTTATTTTTTCCGGCAGGGCGAATACCACGTATGACCGTGGCAATGCGCCGGGTTCTTTTGTTCTGTCGATACTTTCTTTGGTAAACGGCGAAGTGGCGCTTACCACGATGAACTGCCTTCCATAGGCTTCATACATAGCAGGCATACCATAGGTTTCCCAGGGCAGATTAGCCGACCACAGCTCTTCCCCATTTTCGGCGTCAAACGCATAGATCTTACCTCCCTTTGAAGTGGCAAACAACAGTCCATTAGCAGTAACAATCATGCCTTTACGTTGGGAACCAATAGGAACACCAGTATTTTTACCCCCCAGTTTAGCGATGTTGGCATCCTGACCTAGCTCATGCCGCCACTTCACAATGCCGGTATTAAGATCATAAGCCATAATGGAAGACCACACAGGGCTCATAAGGTTGGGATACTCCAGGCCATAGTCGCTTACGTAGCGTTGGGCGGGCGAGTCTACGCCGGGAGGATAATAGCGCATGCCCATTCCCCTCACCGGAGGACCATCCGGCGCAGGCACACCGCCGGTAGCCACCACAGGGCCAGCTGGCATTACCGGCGTTTCTTTTTTAACCGGCAAAGGTTTGCTGGCAATAGTATTACCAGCAAGGTAATGGTATAACTCAGTTACTGTTTTCTCATCGATATGCTGAAATCCGGGCATCTGTCCTTTGCCCAGGGCCACCGTGTTTTTAAAACCTTCCAGATCTATCCTTTTACCCAATTCTAACAAAGAAGGCCCCGCAGCGCCAGCCTTATTGGCACCATGACAGGCCTGGCAATATTGCTGGTAAGCGTTCATTCCTTTATTATGCTGAGTGCCGGTTACACGGGCCTCTTTCTCTTCCATATTCTCCAGCTTAAAAACGGAGGGATAATCCTGACTGGATATATACACAATACCTCTGGCAGGATCGGAAGCAGTATTGCCCAGGTTAGCTCCTCCAACGGCACCAGGTATAATAAATGTTTCGTATTTATCGGAAGGTGGGGTAAACAGGCCAGCACGGCCGGCAGCCAACCGTTTCCGCCAATTTCCCTGTTGTTCAGCGGTAAAATAAGGGTTCAGGTCATCAGCAGTAACAGTGTGCCGGGTAAAAGGTGCAATAGCCGGCTGAAAGGGCTGCGTAGGCCAGGCTTCTTCGCCTGGCATATCGCTCTTAGGCACGGGTCTTTCTTCTATGGGCCATAATGGCTCGCCAGTAACACGGTTAAATACAAAGAGAAAACCATGTTTGGTAGCCTGGGCTACGGCATCCACTACTTTTCCATTATGCTTTACCGTAATCAACTGAGGGGCTGCAGTTAAATCGTAGTCCCATAGGTCGTGATGCACAAACTGGAAATGCCAGAGGCGTTTACCCGTGCGGGCATCCAGCGCCAGTAAACAGTTGCCGAACAAATTACTGCCTTTACGGTCGCCTCCATAGTAATCGTAAGTGGGTGACCCTAATGGAAAATAAGCAATCCCTCTTTTGGTGTCTACGGATATTTCTCCCCAGGTATTGGCGCCGCCAGCATACTTCCAGGCGTCTTTAGGCCAGGTATCATAACCATATTCGCCAGGTTGTGGAATAGTATGAAACGTCCACACCAGCTTACCGGTCAGCACATTATAGGCACGCAGATAGCCTGGAGCGGAAAAATAATTCTCTCCGGGGGAAGAGCCCAGGATGATCAGGTCTTCAAACACACGACCCGGGGTAGTAGACTGCACCCTGCCTACCGTGTTAGGATCACGGGACAGCCCTTCTTTTAACGATACGGAGCCATGGTCACCAAAACTCCATATCGATTTCCCGGTGTTAGCATCTATAGCCTGTAGGTAGTTATTTAGTGCAAAAATGATCCTGCGGTCTTTCCGGTCCTTACTTTCCCAATAGTTCAGTCCCCGCCAGGTAATGCCTTTAAGGTTGGCATGTATCCATAACTCCTTGCCTGTAGCCGCATCCAGGGCTACCAGGGAATAGTTTTTTGCCACCACGTACATGATATTATCTACCACTATGGGATTAAAAAGGTATTCTGTGCTATCACCGGTAGAATAGGTCCATGCTACCTGTAACTGTTTAACATTGTCTTTGCTGATCTGTGTCAGCACTACATATTTCGATTGGTCTGGGCCGCCACCGTACTCTTCCCAGTTCCTGCTGGACAAAGGGGTAGACTTCCGGCTGCCGGCAGTATCGCGGATGCCATTATTGCAGGCGTATCCCCACAACAAACTGCCTGCGGTCAGGCATAATAATACCATAAAGCTGGTGCTGCGGGAAATCTGAGGATTGAATTTATCCATTGTTGACAGCGCTCTTTTTAACCCTATTATCTGAATGCCCCTTTTAACGTGAAATTTGAAGGGTTACTTATTGTTGATGCAAGTAAAGAGACAACAAATAATAAATGATTAATAAAAGATTAATCCCATGGCATAAGGGAAAATAACTTCAAAAAAATATCCCAACGGGATTAATAAAACGCTAATAAGACCGGTATAGTGACATCATGATAAGATTACAGCATATTTACCCCAGCTGAACGGGGGAGGGAAACGTTATTTATCCGGAAGCTATTTTTCCACACAACGGCTAAATGCAGTGCTAGCAAATGGCAGATTCATAGTTATGGGAGGCCACCCGCTAAACAATTGTTTTTGTGAAATCGGCCTGATAATCTTCCCCATAGAGCTTCCGGTATTCTCTAACGAAGTTTTCGAAAGATGACCGGGCAAGCGAGTGTTTACCGAGATATACCAATGCCTTACATTTCAACCGCATCATATCTTCATTCACGGGATCAAAAGCATAAAGATAATCGGCCACCCGTACCAGGAAGGCGGCATCTTCTTTAATATCGGCAATAGCAGTGTAACGAAGGAAACGGTCTACGATCTCATCGGAGATCCCGGATTTAAAGGGGTCTAACCATTCATGTTCATCGGTCGGCAAGAAACCACCCCGTTTGATGATGTCTGTGATCTGCATCATATCGGAGCGGCGGTTAGTTTCCCCCTGCCTGCGGATCACTTCCAGATAAGCGACGTAATCTACGTATAGCCGTTCATCATTGGTGTTGATCTTCCAATAACCGGTGTCTTTGGATATTTCACTATATCCTATTTTGTCGAGGATGTTTTTGAGCTTAGCGATATTCACTGCCAGGTTGTTGCGGGCACTTTCGGGCGACTTATCGAACCATAAGAGCTCTTTCAGCTTCTCTGCGCTGATACCCCTTTCCCATTTCACCGTATACAGCAGAATAATGAGGAACAGCTCTTTCAACAACGGCGTAAATAGTTTAGTAATATCATTGCCGGCTGCATCAAATACCTGGAAATCGCCGAATAAGTAGACTGCACTTTGTACTGGCGGCAAAGCCAATGCAGTATTTTCTTTTTCCACTTTCTCCATAGGCAACACCCCTTCTGTTTCCTGCAGTTGATCCTTTTTATTAGCGGCCGCTACAATACCACCCAACATAAAAAGTACGGTAAGGCATCCAATAGCCAACAACAGACGCTTATCTACCCGTGATAGTGGCGGCGATGGAGAAACTATAGGGAAAGGCGGATCATAAAGGGAATAAATATTCACGGTGGTATTACTATGGTCATCCGGACTATACAAGGTTACAGCAATAAAACGCTTGATAGCAGGACTATAGAAAAGGTCTGTATAAGCATCCACATCCTGAAATTGAAAAGGGATTTTGTCTCCTACCAACTCAAATGTTGGCTGAGTCAGTGAACCTTTGATCATTTGCAATTCCGAATTGAACTTATGTTTGGGGAAGATCAAACCAAAATATGCCTGGTCTTCTTTTCTGATAATAAGGGAATTAGCGAATACAAATTCTTCCGAGTCCTTTTTCAACTCATATATCTTCTTAAAAGTATGATCCCTGGGATTGAAATAATTGAGATCATAGAGGTTCCTGGGATTCAGTATCTGTTTGCCGGAGGCATTGCCATATCCGCCTATGATATATAATCCATGGTCATCTGCCCCTGCGGCAGCGAGGTAGCGGGGCGTAATAGTGCTACTACCGGAATCGCAACGGTGGTTGGCAACAAAGGGCAACGGCACATGATACACATCACTTTTATACAGAAAGTAACCATATCCATTGAAGGTATACAGGGCTGTATCCCCGCACAAGTATTTATTGAAATGTCCATACCCCGAAGAACGTTCCGGCTTTTCCAGGTAATTGCTCCAGGCGGGAGAATCTACTTGCAAACTGGCCACCCTTTTAAGATCCAGGGAAAACGTGTAGATTTCCCGGGTACCTGGATTGTATATTGACTGATAAGAGTTATACAGGTTCTGACTACCGGTAGTGTAAGCGGCAGGCGCAATTTTACCGGAGGGAATAGTATAGCTGAATAATGAGTCACGGCTTATAATGTAGAGGATACCTTGTTCCCGGTTAAAAGCTACGTTGGCAGGTCCCTTTATGTTGAAATGCCGGAGGGCTTGCCAACTGCGGTGCATTTTCCTGATCCATACCGGATTTGTTACCATACCTGGGCGTTTATTCAGGGAGTCGGTGGCCACGTTGCCTTCTTCTTCATTCAATCGCCAGATATACCGGGTCACACCATCTTCCTTCATCCGTACATTGCGGATTTTCATGGGCGGTACATCTGCATTCCTGAAGTTTTGATAATCATTGGCGCCGAAAAATACCTTATAGCAAGGAGATACGGGAAAATTAACCGTTTCTGTAAAAGTTTCCAGGTCCCGGGTAATGGTCAATAGCTTTTGAGCAGGATCAAATTTAAGATGGATGGTATGCCAATCGTCTGTAATCCCTAACCCGGGGATACTGAAAGAAATCCCGGAATAACTATCCCCGTAGATTACACGGAAATGCTTATCCCCTAAACGGGGATCATAGTCGTAGAGGATATCGATATTTTGCGCTTCATTTTGGATTATCCTCACTACATAACCAAAGTAATTTTTCTGCCGGGGAACAAAGGATATCTCAAAGGATAGTTCAAAACTCCCGGTAAAACAAATAGGTTTATCTTCCCCCAGTGCCAACCCTGTCCTTCTGTCCTGTATCACTTCATGGCTGTAAAAGCCCAGTCCATCCGTTTGTCCGGAGGCGGTAAATGCGCAAAGCAGCAACAAGAAGATACATAGACAGAAATTGTGGAATTTTATCATTACCAGCATTACTTAAATAATCCCCTTATAGTTGGCCATCACCTGAAAATACAAAATTTCACGCAGGTATAGCCAAATTACCAGGGAATCAAAAGTAACCCGAATAATATTTATTGCAAAACCGTTTAGCAAATTTCTACTCGGCCCGCATACTTTTCACAGGGTCTGCCAGCGCGGCTTTGATGGCCTAAAAACTGATAGGGGTAAAGGCGATTAGCAGGGCGGCGCCTCCAGAGAGAGCATAAGTTCGGCAGCAGATTATGCTTTAAAATAAGAAGAGGCCTGGAATTTCTTTCCAGGCCTCCTTACTTCGTTGTGAATATGCTTATTTTTTCAGATCAACGGTAATAGCATTACCCCATTTGATTGGTGTTGCCGGTTTGGTAGGATCTGTGTTCCACAGGCACTCGCGGAAGGTTACCTTCATGGTAGCCGGGTCCAGGGCTGCAAAGAGGAACGTCATTTTAGTCTCATCCGGTAAAGATACCAGGCCTTTCATTGGAGAATCGGCGCTGATTGCACTTAAAGAAACGTCGTTATCCGGACCAGTCCAGGTATAAAATTTACTTTCATGCGTATGTCCATGCAAGTATAAACGAACATTAGGATGTTGTTTCAGGAAAGCGGCGAAAGCGCGCTGTTCGATGGTACCAGCCAGGCTAGCGGAAGTACCGTCTTTGAAATGTTCATCCAGTACGTTATCGAATTTATCGGTATTGTTGATACCATGATCCCCGTTAGGGTTGGTAAAGTGGTTAGACACTACTGCTGGCTGGTCGTGTGCTACGATGACAACCGGCGTAGTTGCTTTCACGTTCTGCAGATCTGCATTCAACCAGATTCTTACAGAAGAATCGGGCCACATCTGGATAAAGCAGAAGTGTACACCTGCAATATCACGTGAATAGTTGATGCGATCGCCGTTATAGCTGTAGGTAGCAGCTGTTTTCAGTAACGACGGTTTAAACATCAGATTATAGATCTCTGCCATGGAGCTGGCATCCGTTAATGGACTCATTGTTGCATAGTAGCCAATTGTATTGGATACGTCGTGGTTACCTGGTACCATCATGAAACCAGCGGGCTGGTTATTCTGGCCTTTCAGTTTCAGGTTCTGCAGGTAATCAATTTTAAACTGCGCCCAGGAAGCAGCAGCAATTTGCACATTGGCACTGGTTTCCATTCTGTTGGCGATATCGCCGGCTTCCATTACATAATCTACGGTACCAATTTTTTTACCGGCATTAACACCACCATCAGCAGGCAGGGTAAGGTCTGGCAGGGTGTTCATTTGGGCTATCATGGCAGCATTTACCACATGAGCATCTACATTGGCTCCTCCCTGAAAATTCGTACGGGTAATACCGTAGTGGGCATCGGAAGTAAATACAAACTGAATAGTAGCAGGAGGTATAGATTTACCTTGGTCTTCATCATCTTTTTTACAGCTGGAAACTGCTACTACTGCCAACAAGGGCAGGAAATACAATATTTGTTTTTTCATATTGCTGATAATTATTTTCGTTGGTAAAATGATAAGGCAACTTGTTCGTCTGGATAGCCTTTAACTTCTGAATCGGTGACATAACCACTTCCGTCTGCTGTAAAGCAAATGCCTTCTCCTTGACGTTCGTTGCGGGCATAGGGGGCATCCTGTGGTTTACGGAGCAAAGCGGCAGCAATGCTTTCTCCACTTTGCCGCTTCCAATACCATATCTGACCGGTATTCCGCAAAAGGATTTCCGTACCGTCGGGAGAAATATCTCCGGAAGTCAACAGGTCAAAGGGTAATTTATCCAATGCTACAAGCATAGTTGGCATAGTGGTAGACTGTGGATAACGGGCTACGTACAACGTACTTCTTCCTTTCTCCTTAGTGGCAATATAAAGGTCCTTATTGAGTGGGTCTAACAGCAGCGATTCTGCATTCACCGCTCCACCAGGATAATGTAATTCAATTTTATCTACCGCAGTAATGGTAATATTAGTATTAGCAGTAGCAGCCGACAGATCCGGTTCTGGGAACCGATAAATAAATACGCTTTTATTAGCGGCATTATTATCGCCTATTTCAGCAACATAGATATAGCTTTTATCTTTATCTGGCCCCGGGCCTATTGCAATATCTTCCCAATCGTGGTTATTAATTCCCTGCAATACTAACTTTCCCAAATTAGCACCCTGAAGGTTGGTAACATACACTTCGTTGGAATTGCCGCTGTCTTCATGCACATATAACACGTTCGCATATACGTGACTGGGAGCTACTCCCGATAGTTCAAGATAATCTTGCCGTTGGGTGGCGTTAACCAATGGTGTTTCGGTAAACAAGGTGCAACGGTCTAACAAAGAAAGATCATAGCTGGCCGTTTTCACAGTATCCACCACTACGGTATCCTTACCCGGATTGGCCGTCAAAGGGCCGTTTCCTTTACCGCAAGCAGCCGCAATGGCCATCCATCCCATCAGGAAAAAACAACTATAAACACTTTTCATCATGAGAGAATTAAAATGAAAAAGGACGCGCAAACACGTCCTTTTTCACCAATATGTATAGGAATCAATACGTGTGTTGATTACCTGAATTATCTGTAGGGAAAGCACCCAGATCTTTGTTAGGTACAGTGATGTTAGCACCAAAAATTTCACCTGCAGCTAACACTTTCGTTGGGAAACCATATTGCACCAACAGTGGAGCATTAGGTTTTGAAGGAATAGCGTTTTTGCCGGTACCACCTGGATACACACCAGCACCAATAGCAGGAGAACCACTTTTCAGATGAAAATCAGCACCTGCAGGAATCTGGTTGATACGGTAGTTTCTATCTTTACTCATAGCAGCCATATCGTAGTTGGCAAACATCGGATCGTATTTCAATGAATCTGTAGCAGTATTAGTACCGTTGTTGGTACCGTTAGCCGCGATAGTTCCGTTCACATAACCATTCAGGTCGTTAGACTGTTTCAGTGTAAACTGATTTGATTCGATGAATACCATGTATTGCTCTGCACCTCCCATTGGCGTACCACGGCCAATAGCAGTAAGATTGTTGTTGTACAGGGTATTCAGGGTATCGCTGGGCTTACCTTTTTCAGAAGCATAAGAAATTCTCAGCCCTGCTTTACAGTTAACGATGATGTTATTGAAGATAAAACCACCTGCATTAGTTTCTGTATTGATAGAACCATTACGGGTAGCTTTTGTTTGTCTGAAACCACAGTTCACCACGGTGTTGTTATAGATATTCACTTGGCAACCTTTACCGGTAGCGCCAGAAGTTTTCAGACCGTTGGTAGCAATACCGTAAGTCAGGTTATAGGCCATATCTCCTATTACGCCGTCCTTGATGTTAGTAGCTTCACCACCGGTGCCGCCCATCTTGGAAAAAGTATTACGCATCAGGCTCATTTTAATATTGCTTGGACGGATACCATCATCTTTACTACCATAAAACCAGCTATCTTCCACGATCAGGCTACCCAGATCTTTAGTGCTGTTCATATAAATGGTAAAGCGTGCATCGCCAGGTGCAGCACCATATTGTGCAGCATCTTCGCCCCAGGCGCCGCCAGTATATTCCACATGCGTCCAACGCAGCAACAGCAATTTAGCATTACCACCGCACTGGAAGCCACCCCAATAACCTTTGAAAGCAGGATCATTCGCTGCATCGTCAGTATAGCTGGCGTTAGATTTTTTTACGGTGCTGGTTTCCATTACAGTGAACCAGTTTGGCTTTTCTTTAGTACCATCGCTCACCAGGGCACCATTTACATAAATAGCAGGACTGCTGGCAGGGCTAAGACCATCCCCTTCTACCAACACTGTTACGCCAGGCTGCAAATACAGTGTATCGCCTTCATTAATCGTTACATTAGACTTGATATGATAAGTTTTACCAGACAGCATAGTACCTTTCAATGGAATAGCATTTCCGGCAGCATCTTTCTTCGGCAGAATAGTATCGCTAATAGACTGTCCAACGATCAGCAAGGGCTTTGAAATGGCCACATGTTCATCGCTTTTCTTACAAGAGGAGATGACAGACATGGCAACCAAAGCTACCAGACCACTTTTAAATAGGATCTTTTTCATAAGTTTCAGCTTGGAATGAATGATTGATTGTATAATTGAAAGTGTTAAAGGATAAATCTTACTCCCAGTTGATAGGTCTGACCATATACATCCTTCTGGGCAAGGGTTTCGTTACTGCCGGCCTTCTGGTAAGGCACCGGCACGGCGTTATCAGGTACACCTTTGATATATACTTCATACGGTGTGTTCAACAAGTTCTGTATCTTGGCAAATACGGAAAAGTGTTTGCCAATCTTCTTCTCTGCAGAGAAATCAAACAGGTGCATATCTTTTTGCCAGTAATCAAATCCATAGTAAGGAGATACCAGTGCAATACGCTTACCTGTAAACTGCCAGTTCAGCTGCATATCCAATCCTATAGTTGAATTCTTATACAACAGTGCGGCGTTGGCAATATGTGCCGACTGACCCTGCAGCGGGCGTTTCTCTAATGGCGCCGGGTCAAGGAACACCTTGTTGAAAGTTTTCAGTTTAGAGGTTTCAATCGAAGAATTCGTATAGGTATAATTTATCCGGATGCCAAAATTGCGGATATACTTTTCATACACCAGTTCAAATCCAAAGTTAGTGGCATCACCAAAATTGTTGGGCTGGTATACCAAGTTGCTCTGCACGTTGGTGAGAGAGAAACCATACTCAATAGGATTCTGGATATTCTTATAGAAAGCGCCGATTAGCAATTGTTCATCTGGCTTAGGCAAGAACTCATAACGCAGATCGAAGTTATTGGCAGTAGTATGCTTCAACAAAGGATTACCTCTTTCTGTCCATTCATCGCCCTGGTAATTATAAGGCACCAGCTCAAAATAACCCGGACGGCTGATGGAACTAAAATAAGACAAACGCAGATTAGTGCGGCTGTTCAACATATATTTAAAATGTACACTCGGCAACACATCTGAATAATTGATTTTACCGGATTTTGCATCCTGTGTTACCGGCACATCTGTTTCAAACTGCTGGTCTGTATGCTCCATGCGCACACCAATAATTGTTTCCAGTTTCTTGACTGTAAATTTCAACATCGCATAGGCTGCTGAGATATTCTCATCTGCACGATAATTATTGGCCTCTGCAGGTGAACCTGCAGGATTAATCACCGTCCAATTATAATGGTAAATATCTACCCATTGTTGCATGTTCTGGCCATCTGGCACCGGCGCCATATTATAGTTCTGATAGAAATTATCACGATGTTTAGCACGGAACATTCCTCCTCCTGTGAGGTTAAAAGGAATGCCCGCTACTTTTGCAGCATAAGTAGCATTCAGGTAACCAGCGTAATCACGGTCGTTATTCTTCCACCAGGCACGGTTATACTGTTGAAGAATATTTGGGTGCTGATAGGACTCTTCTTTGGTACCATCTATATAATATCCACCATCATACTCAAACTCAGTGAGATCGGGAATAATGCTGGTAGCTTTGGAATATACAGCAGACCAATCGAGCCACAAACGTTGCGGCAAGAGATCATGATTACCTTGTAAAGAGGTACTGTTAATAGTTTGGCGTTGATATTTGGAACGGTTCAGGTACCATACTTGCCCAATGCCTGGCGCTGTGCGGGGCGCTGGTTGTAAAGTATCTCTCCCCAACCGGGCCTGTGCATCTTCCAGCATCGCAGTAAAAGAATAAAGGCTCAGTTTATTCCGGTCATTGAAACGGTAATCCACTTTTGCATTCAACCCAGTGCGGGTCAGCTCTGTAGAATAATCACGCACATAGGCATGCTTGATATACAAAACACCATCTGAATTAGCCTTATCATGATATTCGCCCGGATTGAAGATACTATGGTAACCTTTATAGGTGTGTTGATAAGAACCTCCTAACATGATACCTAACTTTTTATCGAAAAACCGGTTGCCTACAGACAAGCTACCCATCATGTTAGGCGTAAAATATTTTTTCGTGTAATTCAGGTTATCGCGGGTAAAATCTTCCGGCTTAGCCAGATAAGCAGGGCCATTGGCTTCATACGGTGATGTACGGTTAATAGCGCTAGTAGGGAAATAATCAAAAGGACGATCTATCAGCGACTGACTATAACCAGTAGATAACTGCCCGTTGAGATACAAATGGTCCGGTGCATTTTTCATCACCATATTTACAGTACCTCCAATGGCATCCCCTTCCATATTAGGGGTTAAGGTCTTATTTACTTCTACCCGCTCTACCAATTCGGCAGGAAACAGATCCAACGGCACATAGCGGTTCTTATTATCCGGACTCGGTATCTTAATACCATTGATCAGCGTATAGTTATAACGTTGATCCATACCCCGGATAATAGCATACCGTCCTTCTCCACTACTGCTTCTCTCCAGCGAAACGCCAGATACACGCTGCAATACGTTGGCAATGGTAATATCTGGAGATAACTGTATAGTTTTAGCCGAAATGATATTCATTACATTGCCGGCCAGCATTTCAGCTTTTTTAGCAGACTGGGAGGATTCCTGATCCTGCTTAGCGCTAACATTCACTGCCTTCAGCTCCTGGGTATTATCGCGCAACAGTAAATTAAGCACCATACTCCCCTGCACATTTATAACCGTGTCTAAGGTACGGTATCCTATATACGAAACTTGTAAATGATAAGTTCCCGCGCTTAACTTATCTACTGTAAAAGTACCGTCTAACCTTGCGGTACCAGCTTGTTTACCTTCTGTAACCCGGATAGTGGCGCCAGGTAATTGTTCTCTGGTTTGGGCGTCCAGAATTTTTCCTTTAATTGTAAAATCGGCTTGTTGACTAAAAGCGGTTGATATGCCACAAAAACACAAAAAGAAGACGGGTATCGTTCTTATCATTCCATAGAATTTGCTGCAAAGGAAATTTTATTTTTTCTCAGATAACAGCCGCTGAAATGATCTTAATGAAATAGTAATTATATGGTAACGATTACTTAACAAGTAATATACATATCTAGCTACAGTATTTATCCACCAGCTATTCAATACTATTGATTAACAACGTATAGCCATTGACTACTATCAGTTGGTAGTCAATGGCTATACGTTATCCTAACATTCTTATCAAGTGTTAATTATTATCTACACAAAGTTTGTTGTAGATCAGTTCATCAGAAGATATGGGCCATATATATTGTTGTGCGGTAGGCGCTACTGCCGGTACAGTGCTACTTTTGGCAGGAAAAGCAATACCCAACCGGGTAATTTCCATTCCTCTAAAACCTTCTCCCAGGAGTTCAATATGTTTCTCCTGTGCGATAGCAGCTAATAATACAGTAGCGCCAGAAAAGTTAGCTACCGTATAGCTAACGGTAGCGTCTGAACGATTTCTTACAGCAGACAATAATGCTACCGCGTATGGATCTACGCTGTTTGTCTGGCGCACCCTTGCTTCTGCCAGATTCAATAACACCTCTGCATAACGTATCACTGGTACATAGTCTGTAAAAGGGCTGGGGGTAGGAAATTTCACCCAATACTTCTTACTACCGGAAACAGCGATAAATTTCCGGCGGGCATCGGTGGCTTCTTTCCAGGAAGCATCAGCAATGATCCCATCGGGATGCAGAGAATATTCTCCATTACCGGTGTAAGGCTTGGCAGCTGGTGTAAAGTAGTATCCTAACTGGGTTTGAGTACCGGGGAAGTCGCCGGTGGTTCCTGTAAAAGGTAGCGAAAAAATAGACTCACTGGTAAGATAAGGGGCAGCAAATACCTTCTGTACATCCGGCTCCAGTTTATGCCCTGCCGGGGATACAAAAGGAGCGCCGGTTGATACTAATTTACCAGCTTCTTGTATTACTTTATCATATTGTTCCAGATAAAGGTATACCCTCGTTTTATAAGCAATAGCACTCCAAGCGTTGGCGTGTACCACTGCGGTAAGCGTACCAGGCGCCACTTTAGGCAGTAATGTTTCTGCTGAATCCAGATCACGGAGGATCTGCGCATATACTTCGTTTACAGTACTACGTGCCTTTACATAGCTGCCCAACTTATTATGCCCTTCCCAATGCAGGATCACACCGGGCTTGCTGCCAGCACCATCCCAATGTGGGCGGGCATATAACTGCAGCAAAGAAAAATAACTGATACCGCGTACAAACTTTGCTTCACCCGCATAAATCTTAGCGAGTGAATCACCTACTACCTTATTACCTACAGCATTCATTCCATCCAGGAATACATTTACGTTGTTAATAGTAATATATCCCTGCGACCAAATCTCCTTTACTTCCTGTGCCTCACCAGTAGGTACCATCCGCCATGTGGCATTCAATGTTACATTGTTCGCCTTTTCATTTACAAAGTCTTCTCCCCTTACTTCATTGGTAATAGCAAATTTGCCTCCCAGAAATTTGCCATTTTTTAATACCGTATATAAACCATTCACCTGACTGGCTATACGTTCTTTTGTCTCGAAGGCTTTAAAATCGGATATATCCGTGGTAGGCACAGGGTCTAACAATTCCTTCCGGCAGGATACCATACCCACCATTATTACAACAAATATATACAGGCTATATTTTTTCATCTTCATTCAGGTTTAAAAATTAACATTAAAACCAATAGTCAACGTACGTCCGTTGCCAATAGTATTACGATCTATCCCCTGCCCGGAGGCATTGTTGCCATTAGAAGACACTTCTGGATCTGGACCGGGATACTTTGTGAGCAATGCCAGATTCTGCCCACGCACATATACCCGGGCGCCGGTAAGATGCACTGACTTAATCATATTTTCCGGAATACCATAGCTCAATCCCACTGTATTCAGCTTAACAAAATCGCCCTTGAATACATTAGCCGCAATAGCAAAAGAAGATCCATTAGAGATATTATCGCCATACACTACTCTAGGCACATCTGTATGGTCTCCTGATTTTTGCCATCTATTCAATACATCCGTGCTGTTGTTCCAGTAACGCTGATCCCTCAAACCTGCGTTACTACCGTAATACACGTAGAAACCTGCCTGATAGGTAAGCAATACATTCAACTCAAATCCTTTATAACGGAAAGTGTTTTCAAAGCCACCCAATATTTTCGGATTGGTGTTCTTATAAGGCACAGCGTCTTTCACGCCTACTGTAGGCGCTGGTTTACCATCTGCATATTGATATTTTACTGCATCGGAATAACTGAAATATACCTGTTCACCTTGGGCGTTAATAAAAATCCTTCTGCCAGTGCCAGCGTCTACTCCGGCAGTACGTACTACATATAGCATACTCGCCGGGTAGCCCACCTGGTTAATACTGGTTTGTTCCAGGCTACTGGTGATAAAAGGAATGGAAGTAATATTCCCTGCCAGCGAGGTCACTTCATTTTTATTATAAGCTATATTGAAAGAGGCATTCCACGTGAAAGCTTTGTGTTCTACTACAGCTGCGTTTACACTAAACTCTATGCCCTTATTATACATACTGCCTACGTTGGTAGGAATGGTGGCAATAGTACCGCTGCTAGGTATCCCTGCAGAAGGCATCTGGGGAACTAACAAGATCAATCCATCAATGTTATTATAGTAATAAGAAAACTCACCGGTAACCCGGTCTTTCAACAAACCATAAGTAAAACCTACATCTGTTTTCTTACTTGTTTCCCAACTCAGGTTAGCGTTGCCTGCCTGGTTAAAATAAATGGAAGGATTCCCACCATAAGGAACAGGCCTGTAGAGTGACAATGCATCAAAATCGCCTATACCTGCGAAATTGCCCACTTTACCATGGCTACCCCGTATCTTGAAACTGCTGAACACATGATCCAGCCCTGCACTGCTCCAGAAATTTTCTTTCGTGATTTCCCATCCGGCAGAAAAACCATAAAAAGTACCTTTCTTATAATTCGGTCCAAATGCAGAATACTGGTCCTGGCGAACATTTGCGCTGAGAAAATATTTTTCTTTGAAATTATAGTTCAACCGCACAAAATTAGACAACAAATAATTCTCCCTGCGCAATAGGCTTCTGGACAGATCTGTGAGCCACCCGCCACCGGTATTATTGAAATAGTTGTCCATTTGATTCTGCCGCTCCAAACCATACCGTTCGCGGGCATCACGTTGTTGCTCATTACCCAGCAACAAGCCCAGATTATGCAAACCAAAAGAATGATCCAGTTGTGCGGTATTGGTCCATACCCATCTTTTGTACTGCGAATGGATGCTAGAAGCATCTCCATGAGAGGAATAAGCATCACCACCCAGATAGTTCTGATAGATATCGTTGTTGGTGATCAGGTAATCGGCGCCATATTGGGTTTTTAAAGTAAGCCAGTTAACCGGCTTCAATTGCAAGTATACATTACCTTGCATATGGTTACTCTCTGCAATGGAATGGTCCAGGTCTAACAGGATCTTAGGGTTATAAATAGCTACCGACAAAGTATTTTTACCCCCATTCATACCGGAGCCGCTGGCGTTATAGCTGCCATCACTGTTAAAAGGTGCTACCAACGGCGCGGTTAGAAAGGCCAAACGGCCCAATCCTCCTGAGTTAAAGGCTTCCCCTTCCAGAGAACCGGAAGAGCCGGAAATCTGGCTTAATTCATTAGAATAAGAGAGTCTGCCTCCGAGGGTAAAGGCTTTACCTAACCGCTGGTCGATGTTAAAAAGAAGATTTTTACGGGCAAAATCATTCCGTTCCAATATGCCTTGCTGTTTTGTATAGCCGGCAGAAAAATAATAGCTGCCACCTTCGTTGCCACCGGCAACATTTACACTATGGTTCTGGGAAAAAGTGCTTTTGCGATATACGATGTCCATCCACTTCGTATCTATCATATTGCCGTTAGCATCTGTATTGGCTACATAACGATCTGTACTGCCGGCATTTTTCAACCCTTCATTTTTTATTTCCAGGTATTGTGCACTGTTCAGTACACTGGGCAATCGCGTAGGCTGTGTAGTGCCTACCCAACCGTCGTAGCCTACCTTAGGGCGGCCTGCTTTACCTTTTTTGGTAGTAACAAACACAACGCCATTAGCAGCACGACTGCCGTAAATAGCCGTAGCAGCTGCATCTTTAGCAATATCAATAGAAGCAATATCTGCAGGATTGATACTGGATAACGGATTAATCGCTGCACTGTAGGTAGCAGTAACATCGCTTGTAAAGGTAGGCACCCCATCGATCACGATCAGCGGATAAGCGCTGATAGAAAGGGAGTTAGCACCCCGGATGCGGAATACCGGCGGATTATTGACAATACCATTTGGCACCGTGATCTGTACGCCTGCCGCGCGGCCACCTAAGCCCGCTTCAAAACTTTGTACGGGTAACTCGGCTACTGCCCCACCTCTTACGGAGGCAATGCTACCTGTCACTTCTTTTCTGCGCTGGGTGCCGTATCCCACTACTACTACTTCTGAGATAGCTTTGGTATCTGCTATTAACACTACTTGCAGTGGAGTATTATTCTTTATTGCCAACGTTTGTGTTTCAAAGCCAACAAAGGATACTTTTAATGTTTTTACATCTGGAGGCACTAGAATTGTGAAAGCCCCCTGTGGATCTGTAACAGTTCCTGTTTTACCTCCTGGTAAACTTACAGAAACACCTAGCATCCCTTTGCCGGTTTCATCTGTTACCCTCCCTTTAATGGTAAGTAATTGCTGGGCAAGTGAGGGTAATGCAAGCAATAGCATCCCTGCCAGCACGAGTAGAAATGTTCTCATGTTAGTTAGATTTTGGTTTTGATGATGTAAAAAATACTACAGCGGTGGTTTAGATTGTAGGTATGACCAGGCCTATCAGCTCCGTTTCAGGTGCACTGATCGCGATACGTTGTGAATAGCAAAAACTGTTTTAACTGGTGATTAATCAGATTTAATTATTAATCAGATTCAGAATTTTGGTTGTTATATGAGTACAGTCGGAATATTTCTGTATGCTTCTTAAAAATAGAAAAAAAATTAAATCATTGTATAACGATTATGCATATACTTATTTTTTATGAGGATTAAAAAACAGTTATACCCACCAGGGTAATTAATTATCAATTTTTTATATATTATAAAGTAGGGCTAATTTTTTTTATATTGCTAAAATAATGTTGTCTGTTAGCTCTTAACTGCCCGTGAGCCAATAAACAACAGGCCGCTTACCCTTACGGATAAACGGCCTGTAACGCCAGCGAATAAACGCAGCTGTTATTTGTTAATATTAGGATTATTATCTACTTCATCCTGTGAAATAGGGAAATATAATTTATCTGCGGTAACGTTATAATTCAAAGCGTTATCATTACCATCTTTCAAGGCATTCATTACTGCAACAGCGCGGTTAGTACGTACCAGGTCGTACCAACGCTGTCCTTCAAAAGCCAGTTCCAACTGTCTTTCTTTTTCTACTGCCAGGCGCAGTGCTGCCTGGGTAGCAGCAGGGGTATCTCCCAGTTTAGCACGATGTCTAACCTTATTGATGTAGTATTGAGCGCCAGCAGGGGTATTATCCAGCTTATTCAGCTCGGTTAATGCTTCTGCTTTCAATAGGAGAATATCGGCATAACGCAGGCGATAAGTATTGCTCTTACCATCTGGATCATTGTACTTAAAAATCACTGGCACTGGTTGCGCCCAGTAATCATCTGTCCATGATACATTGACAAATTGCACACTGGCATCTTTCCTTACCTGGTCATTTTCTGCATCCCAAGCCGCTACGATGGCATGGGAAGGGATATTGAATTTCTTCCAGTCGCCCCACATAAACGGTGTGTTCATACCTGCGATCCAGTTCTGGTGTACACTGCCATCAAACTGCGTTTCCCAGATAGACTCCACATTATTTTTACCGGAAGTCTGGAAAAGGCTGGCAAAATCGGCTACCAGGTCGTAACCACCGGCGGTTACTGCATCGCAGTAGCTGCTCACTTTATTCCAATCCGGATTAGGTTTTTGTGCGTATACTTTAGCTAACAGCGCATTTACACAACCTTTCGTTACAATGCCTTTGTTATTATTAGGTGGCGTTTCCCGCACGCGGGTCAGCGCAAATTCCAGATCACTGATGATCTGCGCATACACTGTATCCGCAGGCTTCTTGGTTACATACATACTAGGCAGGTCGGTAGGTACGCCTGTAATTACCGGTACTTCTTTCCAGGAGCGGATCAGGTTAAAATAATGCCAGGCACGGAGAAAGGAAGCCTCTCCCATGATCTGCTGCCGGCGTTCGTCTGTAAGGCCTTTATCATCAGCAGTAGGCGTGATACTGAGGATGAGATTACAGTTTTTGATATCGCTGTACAAATAGCCCCAATCGCGTTTTACGTTGCCATTAGCGGAGTTCACAGTAAACTTATCGATTGCAAAGTTAGCGGCATTATCACCTCCTGCGTAAGTATTATCCGACATCACATCTCCATTTACGAGGAAATCGGAAGTATAATACTCATCATACAGGTTATCATAAGCGCCCTGTAGTAATGATTCTGCACTGGCAGTTTCTGAATTAGAGATCATTTCCTTATGCAGGAAATCTTTGGTACAGGAAGTCAGCGCAGATACGCTCAACAATCCGGAGGCTATATAAATGTTTAATTTCTTCATAAATGGAATCATTAATTTTTAAGATCAAAACTCAGCATTCAAACCAAAAATAAAAGCGCGGGCCTGTGGATAAGTACCATAATCGATACCCATGGCCGGGCCATTAGCGGCATTCACATTTACCTCTGGATCAATACCGCTGTAATGAGTGATGGTGAACAGGTTCTGTGCAGTTATATACACATTCAAACGGCCGATACCTGCGTTTTTCAGCACTCCATTAGCGAATTTATAGCTCAGGGTAGCTGATTTAAGGCGCAGGTAAGAACCATCTTCCACAAAGCGGGAAGATACCAGACTATTGTTGGTATTGCCTTTATCTGCTTTAGGAATGTCGGTAACATCGCCCGGATTTCTCCAGCGTCTTAACACAGCTGTGCTTTGATTCTTGGAATCGTAGAGTCCTTCAAGTTCTATACGGGAAGCATTAAAAATATCATTTCCCTGTACCCCCTGGAATAAGAAATTCAATTCAAAATTCTTGTAGTTAAGGGTATTGGTGAGGCCATAAGTAAATTTAGGTTGAGCATTGCCAATCCAGGTGCGGTCGCCATCGCTCAATGATTTACTGCCATCCAGATCAGCGTAAATAATGTTACCGGTTTTAGGATCTACTCCTTCTGATTTATAACCATAGAAAGCGCCCAGTGGATGTCCGGGTTGTACACGGATCACATTGCCCCTTTCATATACATCGCCATACGCCAGATTAGGTGTGGTAGAACCCAAACTGGTCACTTTATTACGGTTAAAGGAAATATTACCGTTCACATTCCATTTAAAGGCAGCATTATTAACAGCTACTGCATTGATGCCAAATTCCATTCCCCTGTTTTCCATATTACCCACATTGTAACGTTGCTGGCCATAACCGGAAGAAGGAGGCGTTTGCACAAATACTAGCAGGTCGCTGGTTTTCTTGATATACGCATCCGCAGTAAAGGAAATGCGGTTATCCAACATGGAAGCATCTATACCGATGTTGCTTTGTGCAGTTTTTTCCCAGGTAAGCCCCTCTTTCAGCAGGTTGGTAAAGTTAAAACCACCGGTGCCATTGGGAGAGAAAGTAGTATAGTAATCGTAATCGCCGATACGGTCGTTACCGGTTTTACCCCATCCTGCACGCAGTTTCAAATCGGAGAAGAAATGCTGTTTAAAGAAGTCTTCGTTAGAAATACGCCATGCTGCCGCAATAGAAGGGAATGATCCAAACCTGGAGTCATGCGGAAAACGGGAAGAACCATCGAAACGGATATTGGCTGTCAGCAAGTATTTATCAGCAAAGCTATAGTTCACACGGCCAATATAGGCGCGTTTACTCCACTGCGATTTGGTAGTAGTTTGAGTTTCACGGATACTGGAGGCATTGAGGGTAGGTACTTTATCGCTGCCATATGCCCTGGCTACGTCATAGGTATAATTGTAGTCGGATTCCTGCATGGTATGACCTACCAATGCATTGATGTTATGTTTACCGAATACTTTGGCATAGTTAACCGTATTTTCCCAAAGCCATACAAAACGTTCGGTGGATTGCGACTTACCATAGCCATTCTTATCCCGGCCATAATCAGTAGAATAAGGGTCAAGGAAATAATCATAACGGTAACCTTCAGATTCTGCGCCCAGGTTGGAGCGGAAATGTAATTCCGGCAGAATGGTGAAGTCGGCGTTTACATTACCCAGGAAACGGTTATCGATGGCTTTCTGGTCTGGGGCAAAAGCATATGCGATCGGGTTCTGCCAACTTTTCTGGTTAATATTGGCAGTGTAGCTACCATCAGGGTTATAAATACCCAGTGTAGGCGGCGACGTTAGTGCTGCCAGAATGGTACCACCTTTGGCTACGCCCAGGTTATCCGGTACGTCTATATATACAGAACGGTTAAACGATAAGTTGGCACCCATGGTAAGCCAATCTTTTACTTTATTGTCCAGGTTAGCCCTTACAGAGTAGCGGTCGTAGTCGGCTGGCGCTACCACCCCTTTCTGTTTCTGATAGCCACCGGAGATATAGTAATGCCCTTTATCATTGCCACCGGATACGCCTACCTGAATATTCTGTTCCCGGCCGGTTTTAAAGGTTTCTTTCTGCCAGTCGGTATTATTGTTATTCGGATCTGTATATCCCATGCTGGTGATCAGTTCCTTGTATTGCGTAGCACTGAGTACATCCATTTTTTTGGCAAAATTGGACATACCTGTATAAGCATTTACAAATACTTTCGACTTGTTAGTACCTTTCTTGGTAGTTACCAACACTACGCCATTAGCGGCGCTGGCACCATAAATAGCTGCTGAGGAAGCATCTTTCAATACAGAAAAGCTTTCAATATCGGAAGGATTCAGGAAATCGATGTTATCCACGATCACGCCATCTACAACAAATAGCGGGTCGTTTTTGGCATTCAACGAGGTGTTACCACGGATACTGATGCTTAATCCTGCACCGGGCTTACCGGAAGGAGCAGTTACATTTACACCGGGAGCCTGACCTTGCAAACCCGCGGCAGCGCTCACAATCGGACGGCTTTCAAAAGCGTCTGCTTTTACTACCGCCACAGCGCCGGTGATATCTTTTTTCCGCTGAGTACCATATCCCACTACCACTACTTCATTCAGCTTACTATTTTCTGCGATCAAACGTACTGGTATAGAGGTTTGTTCATTCACCGCTATTTCCTGTGCCTGATAACCTACAAAAGAGATAACCAATACAGCTTGTTTGTCTTGTACAGCAATAGAGAACGAACCGGTAGAGGTAGTAGTGGTACCTACATTGGTACCTTTGATACGAATGGTAACACCTGGCAACGGACTACCATCGTCACCTGTTACCTTTCCGGTTACCGTGATATCTTTCGTTGAAGAATTGTCCGATCCATGGTACAACAGGATCTGTTGGTTATCGATTACTTTAAAATCGATACCTATTGGCTTTAAAATATCATCCAGGAATGCTTTCAGTTGTTGTGATTCCAGGTTGCAGGATACCTTACGGTTTACATCTACTATATCGCTGCTATAAGTAAAGTTAACACCGGTCTGATTCCGGATCTGATTCAACAACCTTTTTACGGAAGTTTGTTCCGCGGAGAGATGGATCGTTTTTTCCAGTACAGACTGTGATTTTACTTTACTTGCATACAACGAAAGTGAAAAAACGGTAGCAAGGATAAGTTGAACGGCAGTTAATCTCATAACGTAGTAGATTACGGCAGCAAATCGCTTTTTTTTCATAACTTGTGTGGCTTTGGTTCGTTAATATTAGTTGGCGGACATAGCGCATTTTAACCGCGGCAAACGGTTAATAGTATTAGACTGGTAATGCCCCCCATTACCAGTTTATTTTTTTGTAACCTTCTGTACTTACATAGGCAACTATTTTAATTACATCCTTTTCCTTTAATATAAATAGTAGTACCTCTTACCTCATACGAAGCCTGGATAGATTGGCAAATGATGTCCAGCTTATCGTAGAGATGCTGCCTGGTAAGATCTCCTGTAAAATGGCAATGGCTGAAATGCTGATCGTCTGTTTCAATGGTGATGGCGTAGGTTTTTTCCAATGCCTTCAGTACTTCAGGAAGCGGGGCATCCTCAAATGCAAAGGAAGCCGGTTGTTCCGCTGTTATTACCGGTGTTGGATCGTCTACCAGTGAGGTAGTAAATTGGTTGTTTTCCGATTTAAACGTAACCTTCTGATTTGGTGTTATAATGATACCGTTTGCCGGCAAAGCAAACAAGGTATCCTGTTTTTTCTTGCGTTCATATACAGATACACGGCCGGTGACTACGGCCACCTCTATTTTATGGCTTTGCTGATCATGACTAATGTAAAAACTGGTGCCCAACACTTCTGCCAACATACCTTCGTTGGTATGTACAATAAAATGCCGGCTGGTGTCGTGCGCTACTTCAAAAAAGGCATCGCCAGACAAGTATACATCCCGGGTTTTACCTTTAAATACAGCCGGATACCAGACTACACTGCCTGGGTCGAGCCGTATATGGGAGCCATCACTCATGGCAACTTCCTGCCAACCGTTCTCCGAACTGGAAGCAAACAGATACCCCTCCGGCACCTGCTCTCCGGTAAATTGTTCCGGATGAAAGCCCGTATGCCGGTACAACCGCAAATACCACCCTGCAACAGCCACCAATAACAAACTACCGGCTACGGCCCAACGGTACCAGCGCCGGGAGGGCATTTTTACGACCTTAGTTGCTTGCGCCTTCCCTCTTTCTCCTTCCTTCATTACCGTAGCTGACACACTTGCCCAGATCTTGTGCTCTATGCGCTGCTTTTCTTCCTGGGAAAGCGTTACTTCACTCTCCCCTATAAAAGACCTGTACCACGCTAATACCAACTGCTCCTCCTGCGGAGAGCATTGTCTCCGTAAGTATTTTTCCAGCAGATCGTCAAATTCGTATTGGCTCATGAATCAGTTTGTCTGATTACATTGACGCATAACTGGAAAAAACCCCTAAAAAAAATCTAACTTTTTTAGAAAAAAGGCAGGTATCCCCTCAATCGTTGGCGCAACAGTTTAATGGCCTTTGTAATATGGTATTCCACCGCTTTTTCGGTTAGCTCCATGCTACCGGCTATTTCCCGGACAGATTTATTCTCGAAACGGCTCAGGCGAAAAACAACCTCCGTTTTTTCAGGTAACTCCCGTAATGTTTTGTCGATAGCTTTGAGCAACAGTTCCCGGTTCACATCTTCTTCGGTAGTATTGGTGAGCGGAGGTGCATCCAGTGCCTGCCGGTATTTTTCGGCTGTCACTTTCCGGCGCTGCAGGTCGTTCAGGCTATTTCGCAGGGAAATAGCCAGGTAAGCACCCACATTACTGATCTGCGCCTTACGGCGGTTGGCCCAGAGTTTCCCGAAAATGGTTTGAATCAGCTCTTCTGCTTCCTGTTGGGAAGTAGTTCGTTTAAGGGCAGCACTGTACAGTTTAAACCAGAATCTCTTATATATTTCCTCAAATGCACGGATATCCTCATTCTCCTGGAAAGCCCTCACCAAATCGTTCTCCTCGTACAAGGAAAAATTACTGCTGTTATCTTTCATGTTACACTTCCAAGTAACGGGCAAAATAACTGCTTTTATCTGACAGACCCAAAAGCTTTTAGGATTTAGCGGATAGCTGCTGGCAAATGCAGCGGAGATTAGCGGGAGTGATCGATTTAGCAGCTAACAGAAACGGCTAACTGCGAGCAGCAAGCAACTAGTGGATGGTTTTCCACTACCCCAAAAAATTTAGGGACGTTTTAATACATACAGTATCAGCAAGAGCGTAAAATCACCGAATTGCTCCCGCAACCTTTCCAGCGCATGGTAAATCAGCTTATAGGTACCTCCAATGCTCATATGCATGATGTCGGCAATTTCCTCGTAAGAGAGATTTTCGTAATATTTAAGAAACACCGCTTCGCGCTGCCGGTTGGTAAGCGTGGCCAACAAAGATCCTACCTTGACGGAGAGTTCAGTCATACGTTCTTTCCGGATAAGCGGATGTTCGTAGCTGAGCTCTAGATGAAAAGGAATATGTTCCCCGGTAAGCTCTTCCTCATGACGGGAAGGGCTATACTCCAATTTGCGGAGCAGAATACGGCGAAAAGATAAATAAAGATATTGCTTCACCACGGCCGGGCGGGCAATACGCTCTCTGTTCTGCCAGAGTTTCAAGAAAAGAAACTGCATGCTCTCCTCTATACAAGCATTATCTGGGGTGAATTTGAATCCATAATTGGTTAACGGGGTGTAATATCGTTCGTACAGTCCTTCCAACGCTTTAACATCCCCTTCCTTATAGGAGTACCATAATTCATTTTCATGCATGACTTTGGAATAATAGGATTAGCACTTCGAGAGAAAGCAAAATACAGCAAAATTCGCTTATGGCAAAATTCGCTATTCCTCATAACAGAATATTAAATAATCATTTATTAAAATATTTTATTAAATTAGCCCAACGTACACAACGGATAGTATCCAAACCCTAACCGATGATAAAATAAGATAAATCCGGGTAACCGGAAACAACCAAAATTAAGATAGTAACTGCTTTAGAACTGTCTGGAGAGATTTAAAACAATGTATACTCATCATTGTATGCGTATGTATGCCGGCTATAGTAGCTATGACTTGTTGATGCCAGCGACCAGGTACAGATCAATCATTATCAATGTTCTTGTATTTAATATGAATTAAACCCAAAATGCCGTTATGCATTCAACCAAAAAATGTAGAAAAAGGGAGGTGTTTTATGTCGAGCAAACACCAGCCCGATTACGATCAACAAAACTGCGTGGCCTAAAGTTATTGTCTGTTTTACTGCTGATGTGCTGTTTACAGGTACATGCAGCTGTGCTGGCACCGCCGATTCACGGAATTGTTCGTAATGCCAAAGGAGAGCCGGTTGTAGGCGCCTCCGTAAAAGTAAAAGGCAACACCAAAGGCGCTATCACCAGTCCTACGGGCGCCTTTGAGCTGGAGGTCCCCGACAATGCCGTACTGGTAATATCTGCCATTGGCTATAAGTTAGAAGAGGTAAAGGCTAAAGACAACCTGATTGTGGTACTTGCCGAAAATGTCACTGAGCTCGGAGGTGTGGTGGTAACCGGTTTCCAGAACATCGACCGGAACAAATTTTCTGGGTCGGCCGTTACCCTCAAAGGCGATAATGTGAAGATAAATGGTGTGGTGGATGTGAGCCGTTTACTTGAAGGACGTGCTGCCGGTGTAAGCGTACAAAACGTATCCGGTACCTTTGGATCTGCCCCCAAACTGCGTATCAGGGGTGCTACCTCTATCTACGGAGAAAATAAACCGCTGTGGGTAGTAGATGGTGTGGTACTGGAAGACATCGTCAACGTATCCAACGAACAGCTTACTACCGGGAACAGTAGTACGCTTTTGGGCTCTTCTGTAGCTGGCCTCAACGCCAATGATATTGAAACCTACGACATCCTGAAAGATGCCGCCGCTACAGCGCTTTTCGGCGCCAGGGCCATGAACGGCGTAGTGGTGATCACCACCAAAAAAGGAAAGGCCGGTAAACCCCGTATCAGTTACTCCGGCAACTTCGGCGTACAACTGAAGCCCTCTTACAGGAATTACGATATCATGAATTCGGCCGACCAGATGTCTGTATACGCAGAAATGGAACGCAAACAACTGCTCCAGTATTCTGATATGGTGAATGCCCCTACTTCCGGTATTTACGGTAAACTGGGACAATTACTGCAATATCCGGAAGATGATAAGTTCAATGTGCTCAATACCCGCGAAGCCCGGCAACAATGGCTGATGCGGTATGCTAACGCCAATACCGATTGGTTCGACTTGCTGTTCCACAACTCCCTCACCCAGGAACACTCCCTGAGTATTTCCAGTGGTACAGACAAATCACAACTATACTTATCTACCAGCTTCTATAACGACCAAGGCTGGACGATCGCCGATAACGTAAAAAGATATACGGCGAACCTGAAAGCGACCTTCACCCCCAGCAATAAACTGAGCTACTCTTTCCTGATAAATGGCAACGTACGCCAACAAAGAGCTCCTGGTACGGAAGACCGGTCGCTGGATAGCATCAGAGGTACCTATAGCAGGGATTTCGATATCAATCCCTTTAACTATGCCCTGAGCACCAGCCGTACGTTAACTGCCTATGACGAAAAAGGTAACCTGGAATATTTTACCCGCAACTTTGCACCCTTTAATATCCTGGATGAAACAAAGAACAACTTTACAGACATCCATGTAACAGACGTAAAACTGCAGGGTAACCTCCGTTACCAGTTTGCACCGCACTTCAACTATGAGTTCACCGGCATGTTCCGCTATGTAACCACATCAGAAGAACACCAGGTGAATGAAAACTCCAATGAAGCCAGTGCATACCGGGCCAACAGCACCAGTATCATCAACGACCGTAATAAGTTCCTTTACCGCGACCCAGATAATCCGGATGCATCAAAGATAGTGGTACTTCCTTACGGCGGCTTCTACAAACGCCGGGATGTGGATATGAACAACTATACTTTCCGTAACCAGGTAAACTACAAACAATCTTTCGGCGCAAACGACAAACACCTGCTGTCTGCGCTCGTTGGACAGGAAATTAAGTACACCAACCGCCGCACTGCTTATAACAACGGTATAGGCTACCAGTACAACACCGGCGGTACGCCTTTTGTAGATTACTACTTCTTCAAAAAAATGGCGGAAGACAACCAAACCTATTATGGCATGGGTAACGAATACGACCGCTTTGTAGGTTTCTATGCCAACGCCAGTTATACTTACAACAACAAGTATACCTTAGCTGCTACCGCCAGGGAAGATGGTTCCAACAGAATGGGTACTTCCCCAAGCGCCAGATGGCTGCCTACTTGGACGGTTTCCGGCGCCTGGAATGCCGACCAGGAAAAATTCCTGCAAAATGTTTCCGCCATTAACCACCTGATGGTAAAAGCCAGCTATGGCCTCAACGCCAGCATGGGCCCTGCTACCAATACTACCGCTATACTCCGGTCTATTGTTACTAACCGGCCTTTCCTCTCCGACCAGGAAACCGCTATTACACTGGCTGCACTGGAAAACGCGCAACTTACCTGGGAGAAAAAATATGAAGCCGACCTGGGAACAGATATCGGCTTATTGAACGAGCGCCTGGGATTTACTTTTGATTATTATAACAGAAGAAGTTTTGATCTCATTGGCCTGATCCGTACTTCCGGTGTAGGCGGACAAGTATACCAATTTGCCAACTATGCCAACATGAAATCACACGGTATAGATATCGCATTAAATGGTAAACTCATTGCCCGGAAAAACCTGGAATTGAACAGTACCTTGATATTCAGTTATAACACCACCCTGATCACCAATGCCAAAAACAATCCGGTGCTCATGGACCTGATCGGTGAAGGCGGCGGCGCTCTGGAAGGCTATCCTGTAAGAGGCTTATTCTCTCTGCAGAATGCTGGTTTGAATCCAACCGACGGTGTAGCGCAATTCGTAAACGATACCGGCGCCGTTTCCTCCGCAGTATACCTGCAAAGCCACAACGTGAAATACCTGAAATACGAAGGTCCTTCAGACCCCACTATTACCGGTGGCTGGAACAACAGCCTGCGTTTCAAAAATTTCACCCTGAGTGCATTGGTTACTTATCAGGCTGGCAACAAGATCCGGCTTACACCGGTGTACACTACCGACTACACAGACTTCATGGCATTGCCGAATGAATTCAAGGGCAGATGGAGCTTACCCGGAGATGATAAAAAGACCAATATCCCTTCCGTAGCGGACTTCTATACACAATATGGCTTAACGAATCAAACCGCCTATCCTTACAGCAACTACAACTACTCACACGACCGCGTGGCCGATGGAGGTTTTGTAAGATTAAAATCTGTAACACTGAGCTACCAGTTACCTGCTAATCTGCTCCGCCGGGCCGGTTTCCAGGGTGGTACCCTTACCGCTACAGGAAATAATCTCTGGCTCATTTATGCTGATCCGCGGCTGCACGGGCAAGATCCAGAATTCTACAACACTGGAGGGGTAGCACTTCCAGTCAACAAACAAATTACGTTTTCGCTTGCTGTAAGCTTCTAATCCAAAAGAACTATTTATGAAAAAATCGCTGATTAATATATGCCTGATAGTGGGGATTGTTGCCATGGCAGGCTGTAAAAAATACCTGGAAAAACTGCCGGATAACAGAACGGTGATCACTACTCCGCAACAAGTAGCCCAACTGCTCACCACAGCTTATCCCCACGCTTCTTATATGCTCTTCTGCGAAGCCATGAGCGACAATGCTGAAGACAAAGGAAATAGTGGCGTAGGCATAGATCCACAAACGTTCCTCATCAACATACAATCTTACAAATACCAGGACGTACAAAACATCACACAAGACTCCCCCATCGCTTATTGGGATTCCTGCTATGCTGCCATTGCTGTAGCTAACCAGGCACTCTTATATTGCAATGGCCCGGATTCAGCCAACTACAAAGCACAAAAAGGGGAAGCACTGGTTTGCAGGGCTTACGCACATTTTATGCTGGTAACACTTTTCGCCAAAGCTTATAATCCTGCTACCGCTGCCAACGACCCGGGCATCCCTTATATTACCCAGGTAAGTAAATCAGTATTCAACACCTATAACAGAGGTACAGTAGCTGAAGTGTACCAACATATAGAAGCAGACTTGAATGCCGGACTGGCCTTGATCAAAGATGAGCTATATGGCACTACGCCCAAGTTCCATTTTACTTTGCAGGCAACACACGCTTTCGCCACCCGCTTTTACCTGTTTAAGAAAGATTACCAGCAAGTAGTAAACCATGCTACCGCCGTCTTTGGCAGCAGCAATCCGGCTTCCCTGATCCGCGACCAGGTGGCCACCTATAAGTTGTCGTATAACCAAATGCTGTTTCAGTACACCAGCTCCACCAACAACGCGAATATTCTATTGCAGGAAGCAGATTCCGAATATCCATCCAATTACCCTTCTTACCGGTATGGATTGGGCTCAGTTATTAACTCAGCGCTGTTCCTCTCTACCAATGTTACGCGCGGCCAATATGCCATTAGTACCTATGGTGCAAGCCCACAGTATTTCAACTTTCCCAAACTTAATACAAGGGTGCTTCCCCTGTTTGGCATGGAAGAAGTACTGCTGAACAGGGCAGAGGCTTATGTAAACCTGAAAAACAACACCGCAGCTATCACCGACCTCAATTCCTGGATCAGCAAAAATGTGACCAGCTACAGCGCCAGCCGCAACAACATTACCGCCGATGTTGCCAGCACCTTTTATGGCTTACCGCAAGACCAGGCCCTTATCCAGGCAGCTATAGATTTTAAAAGGATCACTTACATGCAGGAAGGTTTGAGATGGTTCGATATTCTCCGGTTGGATATACCCGTTACCCATACCGGCGAAGGTAACTTTTCTACAACCCTCGTACCTGGCGATAAAAGAAGGCTATTACAACTGCCCGCTGAAGCAGTGAACGAAGGAATGGCACTGAATCCCAGATAATGTTTAATTAAAAAATGACAACCATGAAACTAAAAATATTCCGGAACCTCCTTTTACTGATCATCGCTACCATCACCTGGAGCGCCTGTAAAAAGGAACAACTAGGACTCATTACGCCACCATTAGGTTTAGGTGGCGACTCTACAGCGATTACTCCTACCGATCAATTCATTTATGATAGCCTCACAGTACCTTATAATGTGGCGGTTTATTATAAGTGGCAGCCCGGTATGCTGGATTTCCCTGCAGAAATAGTACCACCTACTGCAGAAAAAACAGAGGAAGCACTGAAAGCATTACTGGCTATCTCTTTCCGGCCTTATAATGATATTACCGGCAGTACCAAATTCCTAAGGAGATATTTCCCAAAAACCATCAAAATGGCGGGTAGTGGCGAATACCTGAGCAATGGTGCTATCTTCCTCGGACAAGCCGAAGGCGGTACTGCTATGTTGCTGTATGAGATCAATTATGTAACACGCCTGGCGAAAGATTCTGCAGTGCTTAAACAGATGGCCCATACCATGCACCACGAGTTTGGACATATCCTGAACCAGAATATTATCTATCCAACTCCTTTTAAAACCATTTCTACCGGATATACCGGTAACTGGTACAACGTAAGCGATCCGGATGCGCGGAAGCAGGGGTTCATTACCGCATATGCCATGTCTGCTCCCGACGAAGATTTTGTAGAGATGGTCAGCAGTATGTTGATCGGCTGTCCTAACGGCAATAGCGGATACGACGACTACGAAAAAGTACTGGCAGATCAAACCGGCGGCACCTCTTCTCAGGCTTACCAACAAATTAAAGCAAAAGAAGCAATTGTAGTAGACTATTATGCACGGGCATGGAACATCGACTTCTATGCGCTGCAACGTAACTGCCGCCGCGCTTTGCATGGATACTTTCAATAATGTGCATCACCTGAACTATTATTTATGAAAAAAATATTAATATACCTTTTGGGTATCACGGTGGCCATCTCGAGCTGTGATAAAAAATCGGATCTCAATATAGATGGCAAAACGGTAGATGAAAGAATAGCTGCTTCCCTGGCTTCCTACCAACAAAAACTGGTAAATGCACCCTACGGTTGGATACTCCGGGAAACTACCTCCGGAACAGCGCTCAACGGAGGCGTAACGCAAAATGGGCCTAAAGCTGTTTTCTCCTATTACGTGAAATTTGATAAAGACAACAAGGTGTCTATGATTTCAGATTTCGATACCACTATGGCCTTTACCTTTCAGAGCAGCACGTTCCAGATAAAAGCCATACAGCGGCCCACACTTGTATTCGACACCTATAGTTATATACATGTGCCTTGCGATCCGGATGCCAGCATTTCCAAGAGCCCTATCGGAGATGGTTTCGGCTGGGGAACCGATTTTGAGTTTTCCTTCGCGGATAACGTTGGTGCAGATGAACTGGGAGACACCATTCACCTCACCGGTAATCTGAACAGCTGCCAGGCCGTGCTCATAAAAGCTACCGCCGCCGATCAGCAGAGTTTTACTACCTCAGGCTTCCAATCGATGCGCACCATCAACAAAATACTCACCTATTTTAAGCGCTTCACCATCAACGGTACTACTGTGGAAATGACGCCAGGTATTGGCGGGCGGACAATTGATATCCAGTATACTGGCCATAGTGATATCATCAACGTACCATTGGCTTATTCCTCCGGCGATCTGATATTTGGTACGCCTGTAAACATAGGTACCGGCACCGTTAGTAGCCTCACCAACCTTACATGGGATAATGCTACCCAAACGATTGCCACCAAAGTAAATGGCACAACGGATGCTACTATCAGCGGTGCTACTGCCCCCCTTAACCCACAGCCGCAAATTGCTACAGATTTTTACAATACAGGATTTGATGTTCCCTGGCTGGCACCTATGCCTTTCCATGTTAATGGCGTAGATGATGCGTTTAATATCAGGGCCCTAACTGCTTCTCCCGGCGCATTTCTGTTCTTTGTATTTTATCCCGGCGGTTATGGTGGGCAGTACGATATCATTACACCTTACTTCAATAACTCGAGTCCGTATAAATATGTGTACACAGGCGGCATTTCCGCTACTACAGTAAATAACGGACAATTATATTTCAGCATATTATATGCAAACAGCCCATCTACCAACCCTGTAGGAATCGCCAAAACCATCAGCCTCCTGCAAAGTGGGCAAACTACTTATCCGGCTCCTACCGGCCCTCAGTATGGTTTCTATATTATTCCTAAGGAAGATGGCTATAGCTACGACATGGTAAATGCTGGTGGCGCTACCGCATGGATTAACTGGATTCCGAACGGAATGTAATGGGGAAATCCTGAATTGCCCTGATGGGCGCAGTGCTTATATTTATTTAATAATCAAGTATGAAAAAAATAATGATAATAAGTGCATGGCTGCTGCTAGGAAGCGGAATGATATATGCACAAACAAAAATTTCCGGCGATCCAGCCAAAGTAAAATCATCTGCCAATCAAATGCTGTCCACCACCGATTACTGCGGGATATTTCTCCAGGAGGCCGGTCTGAACAGTACGCAGTATACACAAGCCAATAAATTGTTCCAGGATTATATGGTAAATAAACGGAATCTCTTTCTGGCTAACAGAAAAAATCCGGATGCTTACCAGGAAAAAAAGACCACCTTGTTCAATACCTTAAAAGACAACCTGGCTACTGTGCTCAGTAGAGAACAATTGAACGCACTGCTTACAGCTAAACCAGCTAGCAATAATCAGCTGGTTCTTTTACAGATATTGGCAAATTAAGTAAGATGAAATTATACGGGGGTGTATCAACTAATTGATACACCCTCATTTATTTAGGATACCTAAATAAAATATTACTTATTCAAAAACCTGATTATTCTTTCCCAATACCATAGAGCGATGCAGCTCTCCCCACTCCCTCATAGCATTTAATACTGGCGTAAGGGTTTTGCAATAAGGTGTAAGATCATATTCTACCGTTACTGGCCGGGTATCGCACACCCGGCGGCTAATAAGCATATTCATCTCCAATTCCTGCAATTCCTTTGACAGCACCCTTGGAGAAATACTAATATCCCTCACCAGTTCTCGGAAACGTCGTTTGCCATTTTTATAAAATGTTAAAAGTATCAGTAGCTTCCATTTGCCGTTAATTACCTCTAAGGTATCTTTCACCGCCATCCCGGCGGATCTGCATTCTTTTTCGTTTAAATTTTCCATGTCAGTATCCTTTTTGTTACCGGTTTGCGCCCCACTACACGACAAACATATATGCTTCCGGTACTATTTTCGCCGGCCAAATCACCTTGGCCAACTGAGCATCAAAAAAACAGGAAAATGAGGAAAAAAATCTATCTGCATATGCATATTATGGTAACATTAACAATAGCAACTAGCTTTTAATTACGGGCTATTAGCTATCCGCTGCCTGTACCTGCGGATAGTTAACCGTGGATGCTTATCCATAACAACAACACTATTGCCACTTAGTATGGGATGATAGCAGTTAAGCGGCTTACCGCCAGCGACTGGATCTTATAAGCTAAAATATATATGGAACTGATTTGCCGGCTTCTCGCAATATCACTGACTGCCTTCATTTTCATCGCCGCAGGCATACCACATGCTTCCTTACGGAAGCTTCCGGATACAAAAGACAGCCTCCCGCTAGATACCTTGCCGGATACGCTTTCTACACCCAAACTGTCGAAAGACAGTTTGGACGCTCCTATTCATTATAAGGCCAAAGACTCTATTGTGATGCGCGTACCGCAGCAACAAATACTCCTATACGGTACTGCCTCCTCGAAATATAAAAACACCAACATTTCGGCCGAACATATACAGGTAGACCAGGAACGCGGCATGATGGGCGCCAGCAAGGGCACAGACCTCCAGGGAAAACCCTTCGGCCTGCCCGTAGTAGACGACAATGGCCAAAGCTTTGAGTCGGACAGCATGGAGTTTAACCTAAGCTCTCACAAAGCCAAAGTTTACCATACTCGCAGTCAATACGGAGAAAGCTTCCTCGCCAGCGACGCTTCAAAACGGATGCCTGATAATACTATCTTTGGCTTCAAAAACAGTTTTACAACCTGCGACCTGGATACGCCGCACTTTGCTTTCCGCGCCCGCAGAATAAAAGTAATTCCCGATAAACTCGTGATATCCGGACCTGCCAACCTGGAAATTATGGGTATCCCCACCCCCTTATTTATTCCGTTTGCCATATTTCCTATTACACAAGGGCAACGCTCCGGTATACTTACGCCACAATACGTATCCAACCAGCAAAAAGGAATCGGACTCGAAAACGGAGGGTACTACATGGGACTGGGCGAACACTTTGACCTGACCCTCCGGGGGAATGTATATTCCTATGGCAGCTGGGGGTTAACCGCCAGTCCAACCTACCGCAAACGCTATAAATATAACGGCGGACTTACCCTTAGCTTCGCCAATACCCGTTTCGGTGATCCTGCTGTAAAATCGGAGTTCAGCGCCTCCAAAGACTTCCGGATCACCTGGAACCATAGCATGGACAGCAAGGCCCATCCTGGCATGAACTTCGGCGCTGCGGTGAACTTCGGCACCTCTTCTTATAACAAATACAATGTATACGATTATACTACCCGGGTAAATAATAATATTGGATCTTCTATCACCTTTTCCAAAAGCTGGCAAGGCAAGCCATATAACCTGAGCATAGGCCTGAATCATTCCCAAAACCTCAGTACCCGTGACGTGTCGGTATCCTTCCCGGATGCTTCCTTTACGGTGAATACCATTTATCCTTTCCAGCAAAAGGAATTGAACGGCAACCCTAAATGGTACGAGAAAATAGGAATTTCCTACAACACGATCCTGCGCAACCAGGCCAACTTCAAAGATTCCCTGTTCGGAAAACAAGCCATGTTCGATGCCATGCAAACCGGTATGCAACATAACATTCCGATCTCTTTCTCTATCCCCGTATTTAAAACATTTACCTTATCGCCCGGTATCAACTATACCGAATACTGGTATGCTAAAAAATTTATCCGCCGCTGGAATCCTAATAAATTCAATCCCGGCCTGGATACCCTCGGCGCTATAGACACCACCTATCAGCCCGGCTTTTATGCAGCCCGGGACATCAGCGCCAGTATGTCGCTGTCTACCGCGATGTACGGAATGTATACCTTCGGAAAAGATGCAAAAATTAAAGCTATCCGTCATGTAATGCGACCCACACTGAGCGTTAGTTACCGGCCAGACCTTTCCAGCCAGTACTACCACGAACTACAATACAATAAACAAGGCGACAAACAGCTGGTATCCGATTTCGATGGCGCTATTATAGGAGTGCCCTCTCCCGGTACCTTTGGCGGGATTAACTTCGGCCTGGACAATAACCTGGAAATGAAAGTATTTTCCAGGAAAGACACCACTGCCAACCACGAAAAGAAAATCAAACTACTGGATGGTTTTGGTATCAACGGCAGCTACAACCTCGTAGCTGATTCCTTTAAACTGTCTACTTTCAGCCTATACGCCCGCACCAACCTATTCGACAAACTCAATATCTCCGCCAGCGGCAACATCGATCCATACCAGGTAGACTCCCGGGGCCACCGTATTGATAAATATGTATGGCAACAAGGAAAGATCAGCCTGGGAAGGCTTACTAACGCCAGCATTTCCATGAGCACTTCCTTCCAATCGAAAGATAAAAAGTCGCAGGCCAAAGAAATAAAAATCGATTCACTCAGCAATATACAAAGTACTGATGCCGCATTCTCGGCGCAGCAACGGCAGTTACAGATGGTACGTAATAACCCCGGCGAATATGTGGATTTCGATATCCCCTGGCGTATAGACCTCTCCTATAGCCTGGCCTATACCAATGCCATCATCGTAGATTCCGGCGGAGTGGTAAAACGAATCACACAATACATTAGTGTAAATGGCGATTTCAGTCTTACGCCTAAATGGAAGATCGGCGTAAACAGCGGTTTTGACTTCACCCATATGCAGGTAGCCTATACCAATATGTATATCTCCCGTGATCTACATGATTTCAACCTATCGATCAACCTGATCCCATTTGGTACTTTCCGGCAGTTCAGTATTACTATCGCCGCCAAAGCAGGACTTCTCCGGGATCTCAGAATTAACCGAACGAAACAGTTTTATAGCTACTGAGGATAGCCGCGCTTCCGCAGTAAGGTATGCCAACCTACCGGTTGCTTTACCGTTTCCGTGTAGCAGGTAAAATAGTTATTGCTTTTTCGCCAGCACTTGCAGCGATACTTTCAGCTTATCATCTATGGCATTATCTGGCCCCACTCCAAAATCATGGCGGTTAATGGTAAACTGGGCATTTAACTGGCAAGCATTTGATACCAGCACCGCAGTAAAGGGGAAGCTAACTGTTTTCGTAACTCCCTTTATGGTGAGCGTAGCAATGAGCTGGTAGGTATCCGGCTTACCTGCCGATACAACGCTGGTAGAAAGTATCCTTATCACCGGGTACTTCTCTGCATTAAAATATTTCTCTCCCAGCAGATCGCGGTCGCGCTTAGCAATGCCGGTATTGATTGTACTCACTTTTACAGTAGCATCTATTACTGCCGTTTTCAGATTTTGCGGATCAAAGGTAATATTGCCTTTGAGCCCTTTCAGATAACCGTTAACGGTAGTAGTAAATACCAGGTGATTCACAATAGTGAATTTCACCTGCGATCCATCATCCGTAGCCTGGTAATGTTGGGCGTGCAACGGACCACCACAAATGATTACAAGTAACAGGGCATATAAGAAAGTAAGTACTGTTTTCATACCTGCAAGTTGACAATTTATCTCATACCCAACAAGCCATTAAAGAAAAACAACAGGTTACATTTTGGATATCATCCAGATTGGCAACCCACTACAAATACACTTCCATTCAAGATAAATCATTAATAGCCAAGCCATATATATAAAGGGAAACAATACAAAGTCTACATTGTTTAAAGCGCAAAGTATTCAACACCATTCTCCAATATCTTTCTGGATAATGGTAAAATTATTATGCCTACCTGCTTCCAAAATCTGGGAATTCCACAATCTTTGATATACACAAATAATGCTGTTGTTTTTACAATTTTGATTTTTCAATGGGTTGTATCTTTGGTGAGCAAAAAACTTTCCTTAAAAACCAAATAGCAGCTTATGCAATACAGAACACTGGGCACTACGGATGTATCCCTTTCCTCCATCGGATTAGGTTGTATGGGAATGAGCCATGGTTATGGAGAACCCAACAACCCTGAGTCTATCGCTACGCTCGAGAAAGCATTGGAAATAGGTATTAATTTCTGGGATACGGCAGACATATACGGAGCCGGCCAGAACGAGATCCTGATCTCCGAGGTACTGAAAACCCATCGTCAAAAGATCTTTATTGCCACCAAATTTGGTTTTGTGAGCAATCCGGCCCTGGGCGCGCCTGCTTTAGACGCTTCCCCTGCCCACATAAAAAAAGCCGTAGAAGCCAGCTTAAAACGCCTGCAAACAGATGTGATTGACCTTTATTATGCCCACCGCATAGATCCTAAAGTACCAGTGGAAGAAACGGTAGGCGCCATGGCAGCACTGGTAAAAGAAGGAAAAGTACGCTTCTTGGGATTATCTGAAGCATCTGCCAACACCATCCGTAAGGCCCATGCTGTACACCCCATCAGCGCACTGCAAAGTGAATATTCCCTGCTGACAAGGGATGTGGAAAAAGAAATACTCCCCACCTGCAAAGAACTGGGCATTACCTTCGTACCATTTAGTCCGTTAGCAAGAGGCCTTGTTACCAACGACCTTAATATAAACGAGCTCAAAGAAGGGGATATGAGAAAATCCCTCCCGCGCTACCAAGGGGAATATGCAGAGAATAACCAGCACCTCGCAGCCGCTTTTGCAGAGTTGGCAGCCGGCAAAAACTGTACGCCAGCCCAGTTGGCGTTGGCCTGGATATTGGCGCAGGGCGATAATGTTATTCCTATCCCTGGTACCAAAAGAAGGAAATACCTGTTGGATAACGCCGGAGCTGTAGACGTACATTTAACAACGACGGATTTCGATAACATCGAAAAATTACTACAACAGTATCCTAATACCGGCGCCAGGTACTCTGCCGCTATGGACCAACTGGTAGACCGCAGTTAGCCGTTGCCGCTCATAATACGGGTATAGGTTCTGGCATGCATACCAGGACCTATACCCGTACCGGCCAGTAAAGATTGTTGCAAGAACTCCCGGTTATTCTACTCTCCGGTGTGCACCAATATTCCCTGGAGGCTATCTGATAAGATATTCAGCCTTAACCGTTGCTCCTCTGATATCGTGAGCTCCATCCGGAAACTACGGCCGTTACGTGGCAAAGCGTTGCTATCAGGAGTAAAATCGATACTGTAGTTATTTAAAAAATCTATCGAATTAAAAACGGGCAGCAGGAAAAACCCTTTCATCCGGTAAGCGCTATTTTCCGGCATCGCCTCATCGGCCATCCATTCCGGATTCCAGTACATGCCTACGTAAAAGTATATACGACTGGCAGAAAGGGGCAATGGCACCGCAATGCTCCCGTGTGGCTTTACATAACAGGAATAAAAAGAATCGGGCAATTGTATCAATATCACTGCGCCGGCACTCTCCAAACTGTTGCGTAACTGCAGGTATTGCCAGGCACTCCGACCTTCCCAGACATTGCCATACACAGGAATAGTATTTTCTATACCTGTATGCAAGCGGAAGGCTTTCATCAAGGCAGGCCCATATACATCCGTACCTGTGAGCGGTTCTGTAATTAATGGATGATTGACTACGCTTTGCATACGGGCCATGGAAGGCCGCCTTAATTGCGACAAAAGATATTTCACGGAGGGATCTGTAGGCGTAGCAGATAATAAGCTGATATCGGGGCGGATATACGCCTTTTCCTGCCTTTTTCGATAAAAAGAGGCGCCTGCATAAATGATTAAAGCCACAAGCGCAATAATTCCGAATTTAACAAGCAGTTCTTTGAGCGCCCCATCAGCCTTTGCAACAGGTTGCGAAATGGCGCGGAGCCCCACAGCATTCTGTTGACCGTAAACACTATGCTTACGGTATGCCGTTAGTAGTTGCAATGGCTCCAAACAGCAATGGAGAATTTTATTGTAGCAGTCTTGCAAACGCCGCCGGTCCAACAATACAGGTTGACTAAACAGTTGATCAAGCATTTCTGGCTGTTGCTGCTTAATAGCCTGTAATACCGCCGGGATAAATAATGGCTCAAAATAAGGCGCTATAAAAGACAAAAAAGCTTCGTCTTTATATAACGCCTTATCCATCAGCCAGCCATTGAACTGGCCTGTTTCCAGAAAATCTGTTAGTACAGCGTCTGCCTGTATTTCTTGGTGATAATATAGCAAAGTGGGTTGCTGCAAGCTTTCAAAGAATTGCAGCAGGTCGTTTTCATTGAACCACTCCTCACCTATCCGTAACGCCCGGTTGTTTGACAATTCCAGTTCTGCCATCATTTTTTTCCGGAGAAGGGCAATGCCCGATGTGTCCGAAATACTGACAGCTACACCATTCATTAGCACCAGGGTTGTATGAGGATTACGGTATTTCATACATACCCAAAGTACGATTATTTGCCGTTTACGAAAACAACAAATAAGCCAACACCAGCGTAATGATCACATTAAACCCCTGGGCTATCAGGAACGCATATACGGGCTTTCTGCTGTCGGTGCCAATCAAGTCTTTAAAATTGGTTTCCAGACCAATACTAGTAAAAGCCAATGCAAACCATAATCCCTGTAAACTTTTCAAAGGTCCTTTTACCTGGGCAATAGTAGCCGGTGAAATAAAGAAGCTGAATACCACTGAAGCCAGAATGAATCCAATCACAAACTTGGGGAATCTCTCCCAGATTACCCTAAGGGTAGGTTTGGTATTGGCATCTGCTGCACTGGGATGTTTGGTATAAGTCCAGTATACGGAAATTGCAAATGCAGCTACCCCCAATAGCACATTCTGTGAAAACTTAACGATGGTACTGATCTTCAATGCCGTTTCACCTACCAGCGATCCAGAAGCCACTACAGCGCCGGTGGTGTCGATACTGCCGCCTAACCAGGCGCCGGTTACTTCCTGCGAAAAATTAAAATAATGAGCAATCATGGGCATAAAGATCATCATCGGAATAGCGGTGATCAGTACCAGGGAAATAACGAGCGATAACTTTTTGGCATCTCCCTTAATAGCGCCGGAAGTAGCAATGGCAGCAGACACGCCGCAGATAGATACTGCGCTGGATAACATCATTGTCAGCTCATTATCTATTTTTAATCTTTTACATACCCAATAAGAAAAATACCAGACAGACAATACCACTACCAATGCCTGTATAAGGCCAAGGGAACCGGCTTTCAGTACATCAGAGAATATCACAGTAGTACCCAGCAATACCAGACCTATCTTCACAAAAAATTCTGAGGTAAGGGATTCACGGAGCCAGGAGGGCAATTTAAATAGATTACCGATCAATAAACCAATAATAAGGCTGAAGATCACGGCTTCCAATCCCAGCTCATTCAGCGCTGCATTGCCGGCCACTATCAGCGCCAGGGTGGTTAATGCATATACTACGGGGAATACCAGCAAGGTATTTTTCAGTGGCTTACCGGTAAGGAGGGACCCTAGCAAGGCGATAAGGATCACGTAGATAAACTGTTCTCCGATTTTCAACAAATTGGCGCCGGTTAATACTTTACCGGTAAGGTCTGCAGCGGTAGCCCATTTATATTCTGGTAAAGCAACCGTTACCCCGGCCAATGAAAGGAGGATGATCAGGAACCCGAGCGCAACGATGGCCCAGTCTTCCTGTAAATAAGACTTAACTGTAGGCATATAGTAACATTAATGATAGTGACGCTTTTAAAAAATATCCCGTAATACGGTATTAGCAGCATGATATCCACACATGCCATGCACTCCGCCGCCCGGAGGGGTGGCAGAAGAACAGATATAAATACCTTTGGCAGATGTACGATAAGGTGAAATACGTAGGGCAGGACGTGTGTACAATTGTTGGATATCAATGATACCACCATTGATGTCACCGCCAGTATAGTTGGGATTATAGGCTTCCATTTGCTGTGTATTCATGGTGTGTTTAGCAATTATCCGCTGTCTGAATCCAGGTGCAAAACGTTCAATTTGATTTTCAATGATTGTGGTCATATCTTCAGTAGAACCGTTTGGAACGTGGCAATAAGCCCAAGCGGTGTGTTTACCGGCGGGGGCCCTTTCATCAAACAGGCTTTGCTGCGATAATAATACAAACGGCGCTGTGCTGTGTTTACCTTCGTAAGCCAACTGTTCTGAGCGAGCAATTTCTTCGAAAGTACCGCCCAAATGCACCGTAGCCGCCTGCCGGCATTCCGGTGCCGTGAAAGGAATAGGGCCATCTAATGCCCAATCTATTTTAAATACACCGGGTCCATAACGGTAACGGCTCAACTGTCTTTTGTACAGCGGCGAAAATTTATCCCCAGCAATGGCAAGCAGTTGTTTGGGCGTAATATCAAATAATACAGCATGATGCGATGGCAGTTGTTGCAGCGAGCTAACGTTAACACCTGTTTGAATTTCGCCCCCCAGGGAGGTAAAATACCCCGCCAGGGCATTACCAATGGCTTGTGAGCCGCCTTTGGGAACCGGCCATCCATAGCGATGTCCTACGGCCAATAATACTATACCGATAGCTGCAGATGCAATATTCGTTAACGGTTGTATGGAGTGCGCAGCCATGCCTGCCCATAATCCACGGGCATGGGCAGTAGTAAACCTTCTGGAGATGGCGGTAGCCGATTGCAATGCATACCATCCAAAACGCGCCATGGTAAGTGGATGCCGGGGAATAGAAAATGGCCCTAGGCTATCTTCCGCTACTGCTTCCCAATGATTTGCCACAGGCTGCACCAGGCGGCGGTACATAGCTCCGTCTACCCCTAGCGCTTCAGCCGTTTCATCCAGCGAGCGGGCTAAAAAAGCGGCGCTGCCATCGTCGAATGGGTGTACTGCCTCCAACGGAGCATAAAGGAATTCCAACCCATATTCCGATAAGGGGAGCTGGGAAAAAAAAGGAGAGCCCATGGCCATAGGATGTACAGCTGAACATACATCATGATAAAAACCAGGTAAAGTGAGCTCCTGCGTACGCATCCCTCCGCCTATGGTATCTTTGGCTTCCAGGACCAATACAGATAACCCTGCCTGCTGCAGCCGGATAGCTGCAGATAAGCCATTAGGCCCTGATCCTACTACTATGGCATCGTAATCTCTTTTCTCCATATGTAAATGCGACGATCGGTTGATTTATAGTCTACAAACTTAGTATACTATTAATGGGAATGCAAATTATTTTTTTGAATAGCGGGTAACCAGCAGCTATCTGCTAAAAATTAGCCATTAACGGTTACCCTCAGCGCTTTTAAGCCGCTCAATCCCTGCAGTTCCTCTAATTCCAGTTCTTCTATCTCCGGCGTCAATACACCGGTTTCCTGCATATAATGAATAAACGGCAAGTAATCTTCCACATCCTTGCGATCGGAATAAATCAACGCAATTTTATCCGGTTGGGTTAACCGCTCTTCTGTATGGCGTATATGCACTTTATCGATCCGTTTCTTGATCATCTGATAGCGGATATTATAGGCGCCTTCCACATCAAACTTTCTCTCATCGGTCCGGAAGCTGATATCTATAGGATGGTTATGCACAAAAATCAATTGCGTGGTATGTAGTTGCCGTGGCATTTTTTCCAGCAGGTTGTGCGTTAACCTGGCGATATGCGCCATGGAAGACAACTGCCATAAACGCAGGTTTTTAAGATGAAAGTGATTAAACGGCCGGTCTGGCGCAATGGACTGCCCGATATAAATATCATACTCCACTCCATCAGTCCTGAACTTTTCAAAATAACAGGGATAAGATTCCTGTATTTTATGTTGCTCTGATTCGAAATACTGGTTCACCACATCGTTAATCAGCTGCATGGAAGCTTCCAGTGCATTCTTATTTATATCGCCAGACAGGTTATCCAGGCAGGTTTCCACGGTTTCCCGGCTTTTAGGATATTGTACTGCTATATGTTGCAGGTATTGTACTGCCTCTACTTCCAGGAAGATGTTCAGTTCATTTTCATCAGCAGGGCTCAATTGCTGTTCTACCAACACCTGTTGCCATTGTTGGCAGTGATAGATCATTTCTCTCAGCAGATCATTCTGTACAAACTGCCGCAAAGCGTCCAACGTGGCAACGAGCAGGCTCAGATGGCTGTCGAGGTCTGCGATGATCGCCCTATTCCTTTCTATTGTAGAATTCCGGATATCTATGGCTCCATAAAGCGGATACACTCCTTTAAAAAAGATGTGCTGCAAACCCGCCGGGAGGTTCTTTTTGATATTGTACAGATAATACCAGGCGGCTTCATTGAATTTCCATTGCACCGATGGTTGCACAGAAGTATAGCGTTCTTTGATTACCTTTTCAATTTCGAGATTAAACTCTTCGATGTATATCTGCAGCAACTGCGCCACCGGCCCAATAGCAGGTTCCAGCAAGGCCAGGGCCTTTTCATCGAAAGTGTCATCTCCCCAGGTATGCACGGCCATAATGCCCACCAGTTCATGCAGGTGAAAAACTGGCATCAGGGCTAGCGAGCGCACACCAAGCTTTCTGAAAAATTCCAGGAAAGCATATTCTTTCCTGTTCTCTTGAAAAATATCAGAAGAAAAATAAAATATCGGGCGGGAGGCAAATCCTTTGGCCTGACGGCTAAATTCCTGCGGCGACAACCGGTCTTCTCCCCATACGTCAAATAAAATACCAGTACCCCCTTTTTCCAGGCTATATACCGGTTCTCCATTTACCCGCAAAAAGGGAAACAGGTCAAACTCTATCTTACTGTTACGCACCAACGATTTGAGGGATTGAATCACCTCAGTATAACTTTTCTCCTCTACTAAAGCAGTACGTGAAAGCCTTACCCGGCTGATATTCTCTACTGCTTTACGGGCAGTTACCTCCGTAATGCTGATCACGCAAACACCCCTGAAACGGAACATATCCAGCGGCAGCATTTCTTCCAGTATCTCCATACCACCACCTTCGCTCAGGTGGGTATACAACTGCACAAAATCAATAACCGGCAAAGCTCCCTTGGCAGTTACTTCTACCAAGTCTGTATTAATATTCACCGCGTAATACTGCAATAACCCGGTCACTTTATTAATACCGGCATGGTACTGTTCAGTTTTTACCGGCGCCTGGAAATTATACAGCCGTTCCAATATGTAGGAATAAATTAGCTGCAGGCGGTCGCGGCGGTACTCCGAGGTATGCCTGTTCGCTTCATATTGGCTCGCATCTGCCCGTTTTCCTAGTAATTCATACAAGAGATCTGTACCATAAAAAGTAATGGGTAGAAAAGGGAAGGTAAGTCCCCAGGCCAATTGTTGTTCGGTATTGGAAACCGGAGAAAGACAGGCATATACATATTCCAGTTCCTTGATGTACAAATGGGCGTCTTCAATCAGTATATCACCGGTGCCCAGCGATGAACTTTTAAATTGAGCCAATGCCTCCCGGTACCATCCGGCTTTCACAGTTTGCTCTTCCTGTACTCTTTTTTCAAGGTAGGCGATGAAAGGTTCGAAGGAAATAGCGGCATCCAGCTGTAATGCTTGTCCTCTGTTGCCCGAAATATCCAAAATAATTGTCTGCATAAGGGACTATTCTTTCCTCACCAAAGGTAGGGAATATCATCCCGGTATAATGCCAAACTATTCTTAAATATCCATTGAAAATACCGGGGAATGCATACAATCATATCATCCCCATCTGTTCCTGCAATTGGGTAACATCATAATCTGGGCAGGCGCCAGGGTAAGAAGCCACTAATGCTCCAAGTGCATTGGCAAAAGCCAGGCATTCCCGGGCAGTGCGCTTCTGTATCAGGCCATGCAGGAAACCCGCCAGAAAGGCGTCTCCACTGCCAATAGTATCCACTACAGGTACGGCAATACCACCCATTGAGTAAATAGTATCATTCGTAAAAAGTAAAGCCCCCTCTTCTCCCATCGTTACTACGATGGTGTATACACGAAACCGTTCAGACAATAGCCGGATTGCCTGTTCTTTATCCACATAAGGTGCATACCAGCTGCTAACCAATTGCAATTCAGCTATATTAAGTTTTAACACATGGCATTGTCCCAGTAACCATTCTACATGTTCACGGGTATAATGCGGTTCGCGCAGATTAATATCCAATATCTTGATCACAGCTTCTTTCAACGCCTCTTCCAGGGTATGCCGCGATACTTCATGACGGGCGCACAAAGTACCAAATACCAGGTAGCGGGTATCCGGTTTGTTGATCAAAGCAGCCAAAGCAGGCTCCCATGTTATAAAATCCCACGCTGCCGGATATACGATATCATAATGCACATCATGAGGATTGGTGGTATCGGCAAATACCTTCCCCGTTTCATATTGCGGGTCTATTTGTATATAATTTGTGGGCAGGCCCAAACGCTGCAGCATATCCAACAGCCCCTGGCCGCGGATATCTTTACCTACCCGTGATACCAACGAGACCTTTTCTCCCAGCTTTTGCAGATGATAAGCAACATTCATGACAGCCCCTCCGGGTAATGCTTTCTCCGGCAATATGTCCCATAGCATTTCTCCAAAACAGACGATCTCTTCTGGCATAATTTTCAGGTTTAGTTTGTTTGTAACAAAATACAATAAAGCAACTTATATTTATAATAAGAAAATATCTGTAAACAGGGAAATAATGCACCACGAAGAACATTTAAAAAGCTCGGATTTTATTACAGACATGGTAATTGGTATGAGCGATGGCCTCACTGTACCTTTTGCGCTCGCCGCAGGGCTCAGCGGAGCGGTAAACAATAACGGCATCATTCTTACTGCCGGTATCGCCGAAATAGTAGCTGGCTGCATTGCCATGGGATTAGGTGGATACCTCGCTGGCAAAACAGAGCTGGAACATTATGAAAGCGAATTGAGAAGGGAATATACGGAGGTGGAAACGGTACCAGATAAAGAAATAGAAGAAGTGAAAGAAGTATTTGCCGAATATGGCCTTAGCCCCGAAGTCCAAACACTCATTGCTACCGAACTTGCCAAGGATAAAACCAAGTGGGTGAATTTTATGATGAAGTTTGAACTAGGACTGGAAGCGCCTGATCCCAACAGGGCGAGGCAAAGCGCCCTTACCATAGGCGCCTCTTACTTTGTAGGCGGCCTGCTCCCCCTATCTGCCTATCTTTTTACTGCCACCCCGAGACAGGGATTGATCGGTTCCACCGTACTCACTGTGGCCTGCCTCTTTATATTCGGATATTTCAAAAGCAAAGTAACCGGGCAACCGCCAGTACAAGGCGCACTGAAAGTAACCATGATTGGCATACTAGCAGCAGCGGCCGCCTTTGGCATTGCACACTTAGTGGCCTAACCGGCAAGAGCTATTCCCAATACATGAGTACCCATTTACAACTATTTATCCGACATTTGTTACCCAACTTTAAACAGATTATGAAAGTTTGCATTGCTGAAAAACCAAGTGTGGCAAGGGACATTGCAGAAGTGATTGGCGCTAAGGAACGCAAAGACGGCTACTATGAGGGCAATGGATTCCAGGTAACCTGGACTTTTGGCCATTTCTGCACCCTCAAAGAGCCACACGATTATTTTGAACAATGGAAGTTCTGGCGCCTGGAAGACCTTCCTATGATCCCTCCCAGCTTTGGTATCAAGCTAATAGAAAACAACGGCGTACAAAAACAATTCAACACTATCGCCACCCTAGTTCAGCAATGTGAAGAAGTGATCAACTGCGGAGATGCCGGCCAGGAAGGAGAACTCATACAACGATGGGTACTGCTGAAAGCAAAATGCAATGTTCCCGTAAAAAGACTGTGGATATCATCTCTAACGGTTGAGGCTATACGTGATGGTTTTCTTCATCTGAAAGAAGCAGAACAATATAACAATCTTTACGCGGCTGGCAGCGCACGCGCCATTGGCGACTGGCTATTGGGCATGAACGCAACCCGCCTCTTCACCAAAAAGTTTGCACAAGGAAAAGTAGTATTGTCGATTGGGCGGGTGCAAACGCCTACCCTCGCTATGATTGTACAGCGGCAAAAAGAGATCAATGCCTTTGTATCAGAAGACTACTGGGAGCTGAAAACGATTTACCGGGAAACAGAATTCACGGCAACCATAGACCGGCTCAAAAATCTGGAGAAAGCAGCCAAAGGGCTGGCTTACCTCAAAGAACACCCATTTGAAGTAACTTCCTTCGAAAAAAAAGACGGAAAGGAAGGAAATCCCCGCCTCTTTGACCTCACGGCCCTACAGGTGGAAGCTAATAAGAAATTTGCTTTCTCGGCAGACGATACACTCAAATACATTCAAAACCTCTATGAGAAAAAACTGGTTACCTACCCCAGGGTAGATACTACTTATCTCTCGGAAGACCTGCACCCGAAAATACACGGCATTTTGGAAGACATGACACCCTACAGTGCGCTCATCGCCCCGCTCCTGGTTAGTCCCATTCCTAAACTCAAAACGGTTTTCGACGATAAAAAAGTAACCGACCACCATGCCATTATTCCTACCGGTATGCACCCTGGAGGATTGCCGCTGGAAGAAAAACGTATATACGACCTGGTAGCCCGCCGCTTTATTGCCGCTTTTTACCCAGAGTGTAAGATATCCAATACCACGGTGCTAGGAAAGGTTGGTCAGGTACCTTTTAAGGTAACCGGTAAACAGATCCTGGAGCCTGGATGGAAAGAAGTATATGCCAATGACGTAAAGGAAAAAAAAGAAGGGGAGGAAGAAGAAAAGATATTACCACACTTCGAAGCCGGCGAAAGCGGCCCTCATACGCCCCGTATACACCAGGGTAAAACCTCTCCCCCAAAAGCCTTTACAGAAGCAACCTTGCTGCGGGCAATGGAAACCGCCGGCAAACAGGTAGACGATGAAGAAATGCGGGAGCTCTTGAAAGACAATGGGATCGGCCGGCCTTCTACCCGTGCCAATATCATTGAAACCTTGTTCAGGCGGAAGTATATTGAGAAAAAGAAAAAGAATATCTATGCTACCCAAACAGGTATAGACCTGATTGATACCATTCAAACTGAACTCTTGAAAAGCGCTGAGCTCACCGGCCAGTGGGAACGTAAGCTACGCCTCATTGAAAAAGGAGAATATGCTATGGACACTTTCAAGGATGAGCTCATACAAATGGTAGTGGATCTTACCAAAGAAGTAAAAACTGCCAGCTATAAATTTATTACCGTGGCGCCCGATCCTTTGCCGGTAACGGAAGAAAAAGAGACGTCTAAAAAAACAGCGGCCCCTAAAAAAGCAGTGGTCATTACAGATACCCTATGCCCCAGATGCCAGCAGCATCCGGTAAAAAAAGGCAATACCGCTTATGGCTGCGCCAATTTTAACGCCTGTGGCTTTAAAATCCCTTTCGAGGCATATGGAAAAAAATTAAGTGATAAACAAATCTCCGACCTGCTAACAAAAGGGAAAACCGGAAAAATAAAGGGGCTAAAAGTACCCGGTAGCGAGGAAGAAAAAGAAGGCAAGCTATCATTAGACAGCCACTGGCAGCTCATCATCAGCAGTTAACTACCGGCAGCCAACTGCTGATGAGATGATATTACACGGAATTAATAGCTGGTGGCAACAGTTTGTGCCTTCCAAGCTTCCAGATCTGCTTTTACGGCCTCTATTTTCTTATAAGCCATCTCATAAGCATCTTGCCCAAGAAACAAATGCAGTGGGGGCTGGGCTACATCGGCCATCTCAATAATAGTAGCCACTGCCTTCTCCGGATCTCCGGGCTGATTACCATTGATCTGTTGCTGATGCGCCTCCTGGGTTGCCCGCACAGACTCGTAAGCAGCTAAAGGATTAGCAGGCACACCCAAAGAACTGTTGGATAAGAAGGCTGTTCTAAAATACCCTGGAGATACAATAGTTACCTTAATACCAAAAGGCTTTACTTCTGCCGCCAGCGATTCAGATAAACCATCTACCGCAAACTTGGTGGCACAATAGCTACTAAAGCCAGGAAAATTACCGGTAAAACCAGCAATAGAAGAGATATTGAAAATACGTCCAGACTGCTGCGCTCTCATATAGGGCAATACCTGCCGGGTAAAATTAAACAGGCCAAATACATTCACATCAAAATTATCCCTGATCTCTCCGTCCGACAGCTCTTCCAGGCTCCCTATCTGTGCATAGCCAGCATTATTTACCAATATATCAATGCGGCCAAACTGACGGATGGTTTCAGCTACTGCCATTTGAATACTGTCTTCACTGGCGAGATCTACTCCCAGCGGTAAATAGTTACTATCCTGGGATATGTCTTCAAGAGCAGCTAAACTGCGGGAAGTTGCCGCTACCTTAACGCCTTTGCCCAACAGCTGTAATACCAGTGAGCGGCCCAAGCCTTTGGAGGCGCCGGTTATTAACCAAACTTTTTTGTTGTCCATGATCTTGCATTTTTTATTGATACAAAAGTAGTACAGGGACACACGGCGCTTGTTACGCTAGCCAAACCATTTACAAAGTTCAAGCAAACCTCCCATATGAAAAAGGGAATCTCCACGTTCAGATGAGGATCTGCTCGTTTTGATTATTCATATGGTGTAAGTTTTTTTAGATAAACAAGAGAACTTCTTGCTTGGTTGCTGGCCAGCTGTTAATTTTCCATTGTAGACAATAGTTGGATCAAAGTTGCCAGGCAGGATCTTTCCGGATCACTTCCACCCCTTTCTTACCCGCTATAATGGCGGCATGCGCCATATTATAAAAAAGAGAAGTTTCCAGCACACCCGGAATATCTTTTAACCGGTGATTAAGACTATCCAATGGTGGAAAAGAACGGAACCAGATATCAATGAGCAGATTTCCATTTTCTGTAATCACCGCACCATCTTTTTTATTGCTCAAACGAATCACGGGATTAGCCAATGAAAATAATTGCTTTATTTGTGTCATCACAAACGGCGTTGCTTCCGGGATCACTTCTATCACTACAGGGAAAGTAGTATACAGTTGAGTTACATACTTGGAGCCATCTCCGACCAGCACAAATTTTTCTGCCATTGCAGCCAATAGTTTTTCCCGGGTATGAATACCACCGCCACTTTTTAAGGCATTGAGCTGATGATCAAACTGATCGCAGCCATCTATATACAAATTCAGTTTGGATACCTCACTGATATGCTTTAACCGGAACTGCTGCTCTTCGAGCAATTGGCGGGTATTAAAAGAGGAAGTTACCGTAGTAATACTTTCCCACAAAACTGTTGTTTCCTTCAGATATCCTACCAGATGGGCGATGGTGGCACCAGCCCCCAGTCCCACTACATAACCTGGCTTTATGATATCCAACGCTGCTTTGGCGGCTATTTGCTTTAAGTCTTCCATAGAAGTAATAAATATGATTTTTTTGATTACCCTGATGTATGGATACAGTTGATTAAATCGTCATAAAAATAATCAGAAATATCAAATCAATATTTCTTACACCAGGGTAATCAAAAAAATCATATTCATCACATCTGCATGCTTATCAAATATTCCCTGCCTTTCTGCGTATCAAATACCATCGCTCCTTTTTCGTACCGGCGAGGCAGTACTTTACCGTTACGGTCTTTTACCACTGCATTTGGTGGTAACATAATTTTGCATACAGCGCCACTACCGGAATAAATGCTGGCCTGCTGCACTTTTTTATCTTTCCAGGAAAAATCAACTACAAAACCATTAACAGCGCAGAGACCTTTAACCTTACCCGCTGCAAAAGCTTCTTCACTGGGAAGGGCAGGCAGCAGGCGGATAATATTATCTACTCCATGGCTTTGCAGTAACATTTCTGCAATACCGGCAACAGCCCCCAGATTACCATCTATCTGAAAAGGCGGGTGCGCACAAAACAGGTTGGCGTAAGTGCCTGCGCCGGAGCGCATGCTGATTTCACCGGTAGCCGCAGTAGGCGTCCAAAGCTCACGCAGCATTTTCCAGGCATGATCACCATCTCCCAAACGTGCCCAGAAAGCTATTTTCCAGGCCCTGGACCATCCTGTACCGCCATCACCTCTCCTATTCAGTGTTTTTTCTGCCGCAGCAGCCAATGCTGGGGTATCCCAGGGCGTTATTTCGTCATAGGGGTACAAGCCATACAGCGGCGACACATGACGATGGTGCGGGTCTGCTTCTTTATAATCCTCCAACCATTCCTGTATACCACCTGTAGCAAAACTGATCTGGTCTGGGGCTAATTGGGCCCATACACTTTTAAGGCTATCTACCCAAAAACTGTCTGTATGTAAAATACCTGCAGCGGCGATAACGGCGCCCAGGAGCTCCCTGCCAATTTGCATGTCAATAGTAGGGCCCATACAGGTTTGGCCTTGTTGTTCGTTGGGAAGTATATATGCATTTTCGGGAGAATTAGAAGGCGCTGTTACCAGCCAATGATGCGTAGGCTCAGTGATCAGGATATCTTTATAAAAAATAGCGGCGCCTTTCAATACCGGATATGCCTGCGCCAGGAATGCCCGGTCTTGGGTATACTGATAATGCTTCCAGAGATGTGTAGCAACCCAGGCCCCACCGGTTAACGTAGCTCCCCAATCGGCACCTTCGCCAGGAGAGGTAAATCCCCAGGGATTGTTAATAACATGGGCCACCCAGCCGCCGGCATGATAATAAATACGGGCAGTACGCTGGCCATACTCCGACATTTGCCTGGCCAATGTGAATAGGGGTTGATGACAATCAGACAAATTAGTGATTTCTGCCGGCCAATAATTCATTTCTACATTGATGTTCAAATGATAATCCCCATTCCAGGGCGTCTGGTACTCTTCTGCCCACAATCCTTGCAGATTGGCCGGCATACCGCCGTTACGGGAAGAGCTGATGAGCAGGTAGCGGCCAAAATTAAAATACAAGGGCACCAGGGATGCATCCTGTCGCCCTTGCTGCAGTTGCTGCAAACGGTCTATGGTAGACAGCGTGTTGGCGTTATCGTTATTATCTGAAAACATTATGCGGCAACGGTTAAAATAAGACGTATAGTCTTTTACGTGATACATCAGCAATTGTTGCCAGGAAAAAGCAGTAGCCTTACGGATATCTGCCTGGGCCACCGGCATGGGTGCAGCGCCTCTTGTTTCCACGTGAGGCCAGTTCATATCGGTACGGGCAGCGAGCAGCAAAATACATTCATCTGCCCCACTTACCGTAATACCTTCCTTATCCTGCTGCTGACGGCCACCTTTATTCAATACTTTTAATACCGTAGCATATCTCACTCCTTCGTCGTTATTGCCGCCATCAAGAACGCCGCTCATAGTAACGCACTGTTGCCCCATCTGGATAACAGCGCGTTCTTTCCGGTGCAAACGGGTGGTAAAATATAGACTCCCCGGCTTGCTGGCCAACAACCGCACTACAATCACCTGTTGCGGAGCAGATACCAATACCTCTTCCCAGAAGCCAACGCCATTACGCTCCCAGCTTACCGTGCCTATAGCGCTATCGATCCGCAGAAGGCGTTGATAGTTATGTATATCCGACATCGTATCATGCCATTGAATGAACAAATCACCCAAAGTTTGGTAACACCCAAATTTCACATTGGCGCCATTACCATTGCCAGATCCAGCACCCTGGCAAACAAAATATTGCTGCAACATTTTCTGGGCGGCTATATTATCACCGTCTAGCAATAATTGCCTGATCTGCGGCAGGTAACTGCCAGCTTCCTTATTATCAGCATCCTGCACGCCGCCAGACCAGAGCGATATTTCATTCAAAACAATTCTTTCTGTATTGGGATTACCAAATACCATGGCGCCCATACGGCCATTGCCTAGCGGAGCAGCAGCTGTAAAATGCCGTGCAGGTTCGTTGAAGCGCACAGTCACATCCGACTGTGCCACTGCGTTGATTGCCCCTAATAAAATAATAATAATAGTCTTGTAATATATCTTGCGGTTCATATCTATCAAGATATATAAAAAATACCGTGAAAGAAAGAGAAAGCAGGCTATTAGCTGCTGCTAACTTCCCTTTTGCTCATCGGAAAGGGTGAGCTTATATTTGCTGGCTGAGCGCAAAGGATGTATGGGCCGATGAGTACGGGCAGACCAGGCATCGGTGAAACAAGCGCCATAGTAAAAGATCAGGGAAGCATAAAACATGAACAATAATATCAGGACAGTGGAAGCAGAGGCGCCATAAATACTGTTAATACTGCCATAAGTAAGCATTACTTTCAGAACAGCTTTACCAATGTTAAATAAAATACTGGTCACCAAAGCGCCTGTCAAACCCGCTTTCCAACGGGGACGCCCATCGGGTAAAAAATAAAACACCAGGAAAAACCAGATGGTAACGATGAGCACAGAGATCACATAATTTAATGCGCTATTATAGTAAGTAGCCAATACAGGCAGATAAAGATCAATATACTTCCCCAGAAAAGCACGGGCGGCTTCTGCTATCAAATCCATAATAAACAGGATGCCTGCAAATACAATAACCAATGCAGCTTTTAAGCGGGACACAAGTATCTGGAACACGCTTTCCTTATGGATACGTCTTATTCTCCATAATTCGTTGAGCGATCCTTTTATAATTTTAAATAAGGTAGTGGCTACGAACAACAGGAATATAAATCCACCAATGGCAATGATCCAGTTTTGCGCAATACTGCGGAAAGCCTGTAGGGTGCCCAGGATGGCTTCTGTGGTTTCACGGCCAAATAAGCCTTCCAACTGCATCATGAGGTGCCGGCCCGGGTGCTGTATACGGAATATCAGGCGGAACAACTGTATCAGGATGATCAGAATTGCCGGTAATGCGAAAGTGGTGAAGAATGCCGTGGCTCCTGCCATGCGCAACGGATCGCCGGCCTGCAGGGCCTTATAAGCGTCTTTAAACGAAAGCAAAAATAATTGCCAACGAGGTAATGTTTTATCAGTGGTACCGGTTTTCATGCCTACCTGTTATCATACTAATTTACTGATTAATTTGTACACCGTACCTTTGCCTGAAAATGCGGCGTAAGCGCCAGCGAACTTAATCTTGACCACCCGCAGGAAAAATGATATATTAGCAAATATCAAAGATCCGGAAACTGGCACCTGACACATATGAGCATGGTTATTCATTGCCATAAAAGTACAACACATGACATTTAAATCGATTTTTTCTGTATGCATCTACCAAAATTAATTATTGACCTGGCACTGATATTAGGAGCGGCGGGAATTATTACCTTACTGTTCAAACGGTTGAAACAACCAATGGTACTGGGGTATATTATAGCTGGTTTTTTGGTGGGTCCTAATTTCAGACTGTTTCCTACCATTGCAGATCCGGAAGGCGTAAAAACCTGGTCTGAAATAGGCGTTATATTCTTATTATTTTCCCTGGGCCTCGAATTCAGTTTCAAAAAACTGATGCGGGTGGGTGGTACAGCTGCCATTACTGCTTTTATAGAAATTGCGTGCATCACAGTAGCCGGTTATTTTACCGGGCAGCTAATGGGCTGGGGATTTATGGACAGCCTGTTCCTGGGCGGCTTGTTAGCCAGTTCTTCCACTACTATTATTATACGGGCCTTCGAAGAACTGGGCATTAAGCAAAAGCCCTTTACCAAGATTGTATTTGGCGTATTGGTGATAGAAGATATTGTGGTGATCCTGATGATGGTATTACTTTCTACTATGGCCGTGAGCAGGCAGTTCCATGGCGTGGAAATGTTATTTACCATCTTAAAATTGATGTTCTTTCTGGCCGTTTGGTTCCTCGCAGGCATTTTCCTGCTACCTACTTTCTTAAAAAAAATGGAAAAGTATATTAATGGGGAAACCTTACTGATCCTGAGTATTGCCCTTTGCTTTGGCATGGTGATATTAGCCACCAAAGTTGGGTTTTCTGCAGAACTCGGCGCTTTCATCATGGGTTCAATTATTGCAGAAACCACCTCTTCAGAAAAAATAGAACACCTTATTCAACCGGTAAAAGACCTTTTCGGCGCTATCTTCTTTGTATCTGTAGGCATGCTCATTAACCCGCACATGATCGCAGAATATAAGTGGCCGGTATTAATCGTTACCTTATTGACCATTATCGGCAAGTTTTTCAGCACCGCCACAGGCGCCTTACTTTCTGGCCAGCCGTTGAAACAGTCGGTACAAATAGGCATGAGTATGGCACAAGTAGGTGAGTTTGCCTTTATTATTGCCACCCTGGGCCTTTCCCTGGGCGTTACCAGTGAGTTCCTTTTTCCGGTGGCAGTAGGCGTTTCTGCCATTACTACTTTTACCACTCCTTACATGATCAGGTCTGCAATACCGCTATACAACTGGCTGGAAAAAATTCTGCCTCAAAGCTGGCTGAATGCCCTGAAGCGCTATACTACCAGTTCCCAAACCTTACAAGCGGAAAGCGATTGGCGCATTGTATTGCGTAGCTATGTAAGGGTAATCGTATTAAATAGCGTGATCATTCTGGCCATCATCCTGCTGGATGTATATTATATCGGCCCATTAATCATCTCCTATATCCTCGATCCGCTATGGACACGTTTATTATGCGTAACAATAGGCATTGTCCTGATGTCGCCTTTTATCTGGGCCCTCGTGGTACAAAAGATCTCTAGCGGTTCCTACAAGGAACTATGGCTGGATTCCAAATACAACCGTGGCCCGCTTGTAGTAGTGGAGGTAGTACGCAACGTAGTGGCCGTGTTGTTGGTGGGCTTCCTGGTAGACCAATACTTTACTTTCTGGCAAGCTTTCCTGGGTACAGCCGTTATCATGGCCTGCGTGCTGCTGGCACTGCGCTCCCAGCTGCAAAAATTCTATAACCGCATAGAACATCGTTTCCTCACCAATCTCAATGCCCGTGAAGATGCAGAAGCAGACGCCGCAGCACTGAAAAAAGCCAAAGACGCCGATCTGCTCCCCTGGGATGCACAGGTATCTGAAGTTGAGATAAACCCCTGGTCTACACTGATAGACATTCCATTGGCAGACTTACAACTGCGTGAGAAATATGGCATCAACGTAGGTGCTATCAAAAGAGGAGACGTTACCATCTACGCACCTACCCGCGATGAAAAACTGTTTCCTTATGATATCCTTTCTGCCATTGGTACAGAAGCCCAACTGGATGAATTTAACCGGGTGATCAACAATCTGAACATGCCACGCCATGACGACGGATCTGATGAGAACATCGGGCTTACCAGCATTCTCGTAGACGAACACAATGGCCTTAAAGGGCAAACGATCCGGAATTCCGGTATTCGCGAAAAAACAAAAGCGCTGGTGGTAGGCATTGCCCGCAACGGGGAGAAAATCCTAAACCCGGCCTCTGAAACCACATTCCAATGGGGAGATATCGTATGGCTGGTGGGCAACCGGAAATTAATCAATGAATTTTCCAGGAATAAGGGATAGGGGATAAATTACCTTTCTATCTTCCAATATGCTGCGGAGACGCCAACAAGTCCTCCGCAGCATGTTGTCTTTATGTTGAAGAATAATGGAATTTTATATTACATCATCTTATGCCTTTTGCAGGAAAGCCCTCAACACGTACTGTAAAATACCACCATTGCGATAGTACTCGATTTCTATCGCTGAATTCAATCTGCTTTTTACTTTAAATACAACCGGATGGCCAGATGAAGGTATAGCCGTTACCGTTAACACCTTACCCGGCTCCAGGTCGGAAGCAATGCCTGCTATGCTATACAACTCTGTACCCGTTAATCCCAGTGAGGCAGCATTTTCACCATCCAGGTATTGCAAGGGCAATACTCCCATCCCCACCAGGTTACTACGGTGGATACGTTCATAGCTTTCGGCAATCACGGCCTTTACTCCCAGCAGGTTGGTGCCTTTTGCAGCCCAGTCGCGGGAAGAACCGCTGCCATATTCCTTTCCTGCAAGTATAATTAAAGGCACTTTGGTTGCGGCGTATTGCATAGCGGCATCATATATGGGCAACACCATACCAGTGGGGATGATAGTCGTAAAACCACCTTCTTTAGGCGACAGTTCATTTTTAATACGCACATTAGCAAAGGTACCTCTGATCATCACTTCATGATTTCCCCGGCGGGAACCATAGGAGTTAAATAAACGCGGATCTATACCATGATCCAGCAGGTACTTACCGGCGGGTGTATCTGCTTTGAAAGAGCCAGCAGGTGAAATATGATCCGTGGTAACAGAGTCGCCCAGTTTCAGCAACACACGGGCGCCATTGATATCTTCCAAAGATGCCGGCTTTTCCGGCAGCCCATTAAAGAAAGGCGCTTCACGGATATAAGTAGAATCGTTGCTCCATTGGTAGTTATGGCCGGTGGGCGCCATCAGGCCACGCCATTGGTCATCTCCATCAAAAATTACCTTATATACCTCTTCAAAATCCTGTTGTTTTACCGCAGCGGCTACTGCTTCATTGATTTCTTCCTGGGTAGGCCATATATCACGGAGGTAAACGGCTTCCCCATTCGGGTCATATCCCAGGGGAGCAGTGAGCATGTCTACGTCTATTCTGCCGGCGATGGCATAAGCCACTACCAATAGTGGAGAAGCCAGGAAATTCATTTTCACCTGCGGATGTACTCTGGCTTCAAAATTACGGTTACCGGATAATACAGAGGCCACCACCAGGTTGCCTTTATCGATCGCTTCCGAAACCGCTGGCGGCAGCGGGCCACTGTTACCAATACACGAAGTACAGCCATAGCCCACTATATGAAAACGCAACGCTTCCAGCTCCGACAGCAAACCAGAACGTTTCAGGTATTCTGTTACTACTCTGGAACCTGGCGCCAGGCTTGTTTTCACCCAGGGCTTCACATACAATCCGCGGCTGATCGCTTTCTTCGCCACCAACCCTGCTCCTATCATCACGCTGGGGTTAGAAGTATTGGTACAACTGGTGATAGCGGCGATAGCAATAGCGCCATCGCTCAGCACATATTCCTCATCCTTTAGCTTGATGCGGACCGATTTGAGGTATTCCACTTCTATGGCTACATCTTCCACCGGCTTCTGTATCTCGTAAGTAAAAGTGGTACCGGAGCCGCCTTCCGATAGCCAGGCTGTATCACGACGTTTGCCTTCCGGAGTGTACATCCGTTTAAACTCCTTATTGAGCAGGGTTTCAAACTCATTGTGCAAATCACGCACCAGGATGCGGTCTTGCGGCCGCTTAGGACCCGCTACGGCCGATTGTATCTGGGAAAGGTCTAGCTCAAGTATATCTGAATAGGTAATTTCTTCCGTACCATGCCGCCATAACATATTTTCCCGGCAGTAAGATTCCACCTGTGCAATCTGCTCAGCAGAACGATTGGTACGGTGCATGTATTCCAGGGTTTGTTGATCAATAGGGAAATATGTGACCGTACAGCCAAATTCGGGCGACATATTAGAGATCGTAGCTCTATCTGGAACAGAGAGGGTATCCAGCCCTTCGCCAAACACTTCCACAAACTTATCCACCACACCATACTTACGAAGCAATTGGGTAATGGCCAACACCATATCAGTTGCAGTAACGCCTTCGCTTAACCGGCCAGTAAGCTTTAAACCGATTACCTGCGGACAGGTAAAATAAATGGGTTGCCCCAGGATGGCCGCTTCCGCCTCAATACCTCCTACTCCCCAGCCTAATACACCGATTCCATTCACCATGGGCGTATGGGAATCTGTACCTACCAGGGTATCAGGAAAAAGCCATCCATCGCGGTTAATAATGCCCTTAGCGAGGTACTCCAGGTTTACCTGATGACAAATACCCATGCCCGGCGGCACTACCGTAAAATTATCGAATGCCTGCTGTGCCCATTTCAGCAACTGGTAACGCTCTTTATTACGTTCATACTCGTAGGCTACATTTTTCACATACGAATAATCGGTGCCAAAAAAATCTACCTGCACCGAGTGGTCTACAACCAGATCTACCGGGATGGCCGGGTTAATGCTACTGCCTTCTTTTCCTTTCCGGACTACTTCCGCGCGGATAGATGCAATATCCACCACCGCTGCTACCCCTGTGAAATCTTGCATAAGTACACGGGCAGGTTTAAAAGGAATTTCATTATCGGTACCGGCCGGGTTCCAGTTGATAAGCGTATCCAGGTGTTCGTCTGTGATAGCGAAATTATCATGGTTTCTCAATACGTTTTCCAATAATATCCTGATGGAAAAAGGCAGGCGGGAAATTTGTTTTCCTTCCTGTTCCAATTTGCTGAGAGAAGCGATACGTGGCTGCATAATCTGAGTTGTTGACAATCTAAAAAAACAATACCGGCAGCATTTTGTTTATAAAGCCGCCAATATTCCCCTGCTGTACATATGCACGCCCAGGCAGTAGCTTTATCTAAAATGCTCTCAAAATGGCCCAAAAATTAAAAGTTCCCTCTACTTCCCGCCTGGTACTGGAAGCCGCCATGTCGCTTTATACCTCGCCTTTACAGCAGCGTTATATAGCCGCCATCGACTTCAGCGAAACCAGTGGCTTGTTTTATGACCTGAAACGGCAATATTCCAGCATTGTAGACATTATATGCCTGCGTAAAGAAAGCATCCGGCAAATGCTACAGGAAAAATTCTCCCAATCACCACAGCAACAGGTGGTTATCCTGGGTGCGGGCCTCGACCCGCTATCGCTCTACCTGCTGGAAAACTATGCCAATGACATCAGCCATATTATTGAAATAGACAATGGCTATATAGAAGAAAAACAAAAAATATACACTGATATCCTGCCTGAAACTGTACCCATCCACTTTTCGCGCTGCGATATCACCGACACAGACCTATTGTGGCATAAGCTCCGGGAAAATGGCTACAAGGAAGCATTACCCACCACCATCATTTTTGAAGGCGTGTTTCATTATATCCGTAACGAAGCTTTTATACAGCTGATGAAATTATTCCGGACCACAAACCACCGGAATACTGTAATGATGGATTATTTTTTATCTGATCAGGAAGTGCCAGACGGCTACCTCCCTGCCCAGCAACGTGTACTGGAGCTAATAGAAACTGCACTCGGACTATCGTTAAATATTCACAGCCGCGCAGTGATCAGTAGTTTGCTGGAGTACCTTGATGCCGATCAAGTAAAAACGGTAGCGCTGCATGAAGTAGAGAAAAAGCTTACCGGGAGCAACCAGCTATTGCATGCCCCCGGCGAAGGACTACTGGAAATGGTTCACTTCAATATCTGAGCCCTATTGTATAGTTTTCCACCAGTGGTCGTGCGGGTAATGTTCCCCTACAACTACTGGTTCGCCGATACGTGGCGTAGTTATCTGAAGGCCCCGTAAGGAGGCGCTGGCAGTACTGCGGGCAGGCGGCTCGTTCCAGGGATGATTGGCCAGTGTGAACTTAGCCCAATGCACCGGTAATAGTACTTTACCCTGCAAATCTATGGCTGCCTGCACCGTTTCTTCCGGTTGCATGTGAATAAAGGGCCAGAAATCATTGTACTGCCCACATTCCAGGATCACCAGATCGAAAGGACCGAATTTATCGCCAATTGCTTTAAAATGGGCATCGTAACCCGAATCGCCACCGATAAAGATCTTATACCCGAAGATCTGCAGTACAAAAGATGCCCACAGGCTTCCTCCCCTTTTCAGGCCACGACCTGAAAAATGTCGTGCAGGCGTAGCTGTTAGCGTAACATCCTTGGCTACCTCCCGGGTTTCCCACCAATCCATTTCTGTAATATTATGATTAGTTTCCACTATCGTTAAATCGCGCCCCACGCCCAAGGGCGTATAAATTGCTTTCACCCGCAACTGCAATTGTGCCAGTGTTTTTTTATCCAGATGATCGTAGTGGTTATGGGTAATAATCAACAAGTCTATTTCCGGCATGTCTTCCACCGTATATACGTCGGCGCCAGGAAAGGCTTTCACCATAAAAGGCACAGGACTGGCACTGCCGCTAAACACAGGGTCTACCAGGATATTAAAACCGCGCACTTGTATGAAATAGGACGAATGCCCAAACCATACTACTACGGGTTTTTCTGTATACAAAGTTTTCAGATCTGTTTTTACTGAGGGCAATAGCGCTGAAGGCCTTACATTAGCCCCCCGGTGCATCACCTCTTTCAACATCTGGTAATAGGTAACATGATCCGGCTTGAGGGGGGTAAGTGATAGGTTCTGAAAGGCTCCCTGCCGGAAATTTTGGGAATGTTGTATTCTCTCTTTTATAGAAACTTTGCGCTGCATGCCGTAAAATTAAAATGTTTATCTCATAGAAAAGACGAACAGCGTCGTAGTATATTGTATCAGCATACGGAAAGCAGTTTCAGTACACCAGCTTGCGCTGGTCGTTCGTCATCATGGCTGTTTGCCGCTTAGTGATCATGTGGGTAGTAAGGGGTATTCAAGCAGCCGCCAACAGCTAACCGTTGGCGGCCAACGCTTAAATCGTATATTTCTCTTTCAATAAAGCTCTTTCTTTAGCGCCTATCCCTAATTCCTTTTCAAAAAAATTATCTACTGTACCATATCTGTTTTTAATTGCATTGAACAAACTATGCAGCAGCTCAGGCTTTAATTCCATTGCTTTGCGGATCGTAGCTTCATCCAATCCCGTACCTTTCTGTAAACCGCTGTACATCTGATTGTTCATCGGCAACAGGTACACGTTACTGGCAGTAAAATCAGCTTCAATAACGCTTTGTGGCACACCCAGCACATAAAGGAACAAAGCCGTAGCCATACCCGTTCTGTCGCGCCCACCTGTGCAATGATACATCAGCGATTCGTTGGCTGGTAACACCAATAACTTCTGAAACAAGGGCTTGTAACGAGCACTCAGATAGGTGGTATTCCCATAAAATTGATCCAGCCAATTGCCACCGCTTTTAATCATATCCACCATCTGTGCCATACCAGGCAAGCTATCGCTGCCTGCGGGGCATAACTGGTAATCGGTATGCGGCAACAGGTGATCTGGCGCAACTGCGGCCTCTTTTACGCCCCGGAAATCAATAACAGTATGAATATGTTTCTGTTCCAATACAGACAGATCCTGCTCCGTAAGCCGGCTTACATCTGCAGAACGGAATACCTTACCCCATACCACACTTCTTCCATCTGTGGTTTTATAACCGCCCACATCGCGGAAGTTCACGGTCCCTTGCATACGCACTACCCGCTGCGTACTGTCTGTTAATTGCGCAAAGATGGCCCCAGGCAAGGCAATAGCCATCACTGACAGGATGAGTTTCTTCATAAATGCAATAATGATAGATAATCGTGATTGTTATCATGCACGAATCGATTTAAATGTACCAACATTTACCGATAACCTATCTTACAGCATATTACCAAATCATTACCGGTAAATATGCTCACACTTTGCGGGTTCAAAGCCAAATCTCCCTTTATCACCGGTGTAACGCCTACCGCATATATTAAAGCGATGATGGCCAGCTATTAAAACAAACAATCAGTTGCAGATTCCCCATAAAAAAACTAACCGGCAGCTAACTGCTCCCTAAATATGTCTTCAATACGTTTAATTTCCTCCGCATACATGGTTTTCTTCCTGGAACCGAAATAAAGGGTATTTTCGATTACCTGAAAGCCTTGCCAGGCCAACTTAATATGCCCCGCCGCTATTTCCTGGCTACATAAAAAATCAGGTACTACAGAAAAGCCTTCCCCATCACTCAGGCAGCGGATAATGGAACAAAGGTTAGGTACTATATAGTTAGGCTTAAACTCCAGATGGTGTTTAAAATTCTGCTGCCAGAATCTTTTCAGATGCTCGGTATCAGCAGCGGTACTGTACCATATCTGTTCTTTCAACCAGTTTTCTATTTCCTCTGCAGCGGCCGTCCCGGCCTTTAATAAGGCGGTTAGCGGTTTAATATTCGTTTTCTTTCCGGCTATCAATACCAGCCGCTCTTTGGAAAAAGGCTTGAATTCCAGGTTTCTCTGCTCCCCCTTTTGTGGTGTGATGATCAGGTCTAATAGGCCTTTATCCAGATCTTGTATCATTTCGGGATATAGACCAAATTTAATGATGATGTTAAATGGCAGGGAGGAAATATGCTTTTCCAGGGTAAACTGGAAGGTTTCAAAACACATTCCTATACTAATTGTAGCACGATCTGTTTTAGTGCTTTTGTGGAATAGTTGTTCTGCGTTTTCCAGTTTAAGTAAGGGCTCTTCAATAAAGTTGTAGATCACCTTTCCTCGCTCGGTGGGCACCATTTTTTTAGCCAACCGGTCGAATAGTTTATACCCGGTATAAGCTTCCAGCGAATTGAGGTGCAGACTTACCCCCGGTTGGGAAATAAACAGGACCTGCGCTGCCCCTGTCAGTGATCCTTGTTCATATATTGCTTTAAAGGTCCGGAGCCACTCCATGTTAAGTCCCATTTTTCTATAATTTTTCTGATACAAATGTATAATTTAAATAATTATTGTAATAGTACTTTTTGATAGACCTTTGCTGCGACAAAAGAGAAAATCATGCTTTTTACAGACTATACTTTAGGCGGATTAACATTAAAGAACCGGATCGTGATGCCGCCCATGACCCGCTCCCGTGCGGCCAAAGGGGATATAGCCACCGACCTGATGGCCGAATATTACCAGCAAAGGGCCTCTGCCGGCCTTATCATTGCTGAAGGTACCCAGATCAGCCGGCAGGGTCAGGGCTATGCCTGGACGCCAGGGATCTACACGCCTGATCAGATAGAAGGATGGAAGAAAGTAACGAAGGCAGTACATGCCCATAATGGGCGCATTTTTGCACAGTTATGGCATGTGGGCAGGGTATCCCACACTTCCATACAAGAAAACGGGGCCGCTCCGGTAGCGCCTTCCGCCTTACTGGCAGCTGGCGTTAAAGTATTTGCCGATCCGGAAGGAAAAGGACCTGAAAACGGCGCTGGGGAAATGGTACAGCACTCTATGCCCAGGGAGCTAAGCATCCCCGAAATAAAGGCCATCATCGATGATTACGCACAAGCCGCAAAAAATGCCATCAAAGCAGGCTTCGATGGCGTAGAACTACATGGCGCCAACGGCTATCTGATAGAACAATTCATAGATTCACAAACCAATCAGCGTACCGACGAATATGGCGGTTCCCTACAAAACAGGTTACGCTTTCTTAGAGAGGTGGTAACTGCCGTAGCATACGCAATAGGCAAAAACAGAACCGGTATCCGGCAAGCGCCTTTAACTACTTTAATGGGTGCGCAAGATGATCACCCGGAAGAAACTTACATTGCAGCCGCCAAAGTGCTAAACAATATCGGCATCGCTTTTATACACATCGCAGAAGCAGACTGGGAAGATGCTCCCGTAATGCCGGCTGCCTTTAAAACCGCCTACCGCGAAGCCTTCTCCGGAACGCTCATCTATTCCGGTAAATACACCAAAGAAAGAGCAGAAGAAGCTTTGCAAAATGGCTGGGCCGACCTAATCGGATTTGGCCGTCCGTTTATTGCCAACCCCGACCTTCCTTACCGGCTCGAACATGACCTGCCCTTGAATGCACTGGATAAAACCGCACTCTTCGGCGGCGGCACTAAAGGTTACACCGATTATCCAGCATATGAAACAACAACGGCAAATATATCATCGTAAAAACTCCCGGTAGTTTTATTATGAACTGATCATTGTCAAAAAATTGAGCCCCGGTAAATATACCGAGGCTCTTTCATAGGGGTTTCAGTAGATAGCTTATAATTTATAAAAAATTATATTCATCCCTACTACAGCAGTACCTAAGCATAGCGGAACATTTGTTTTATACTTATCAGCCAATAACAACATCCCCAACCGCTGGGTACTCATATAAAAAGAGGTAGAAATTCGTTTAATGATAGGCGTTATACCCATACAATCCATACCCAGCCTGCTACATGAGCACATTCCATCATTACACATACTAACCGTACGGTATATACGCAATGCAGGCAGTACCAAATATAAACAACTTTATACAATGCCACAATACATGCCGCAAGTTTTGTTTCCAGATTAGCCGGTAGCTACTATGCCCAGCCGTATAGCCATCTCCGTAAAACCTTTTATTTCTTAACCTCAATAGTTAGTTAAAGAAGCATCTCGTGTTTACAGCGCATTAAAAAAGCCGTCCCAATTTATTATGAGACGGCTTCTTATACTATGCTGCTTAAACTTATTCTGAAACTTTGATCACAATCTTTCCAAATGCACCTTTATCCAGGTGACGAAAAGCGGTAAGGGCATCTTCAAAAGCATATACCCGGTCAATTACCGGTTTTACCTCCTGATGCTCTGCCAAAAATGCGTTCATTTCTTCAAAGGCTTTCCGGTGGCCTACTGCTGAACCTTGTAAACGCGCCTGTTTAAAAATAACAGGTAGTATGTTGATGGTAGCTTCCTCTTTATCCAGGAATCCGATAAGGTTAATTAAGCCTTCTACCTTGATAGCCCGTACAGATTGATTGATGCTTTTATCACCGCCTACTACCTCCAATATCTGGTCTACTCCTTTACCACTGGTGATTTCCAATGCTACCCGGTCCCAATCAGGCGTTTTCACGTAATTGATGATATGGGAGGCGCCCAATGCCAATGCTTTCTTTCCTTTTTCATCATTGCTGGTGGTTACAATCACTTCCGCTCCCAGTGCACTGGCCAGCTGAATGGCAAAAATAGATACCCCACCGGTACCTTGTATTAACACAGTGCTTCCTTTACCGGGCCTGCCAAATCTGGTAAGTGCGTGCCACGCAGTTAACGCAGCTATGGGCAAAGTAGCGGCTTCTTCATCAGAGAGGTGCGCAGGTGCAGCTACTGCAGCATAGTCTGGTATGATCATGTATTCTGCAAGCCCGCCAGGCAAAGGTCCGCCTAACAAATAATTTGATTCATCAGGACGGGTTACGCCTTCCAACCACTGAGAAAATAAATGACTGGTTACACGATCTCCCACATTAAAGCGGGTTACCGCGTTACCTGCGCTCACCACGGTTCCTGCAACATCCCCTACTAGCGTTAAGGGACCCTGTAACAATATGTTTGGATCATAATATCCCTCAATAATGGCCTTATCCCTATAATTCAAGGATACCGCTCCTACCCTGATCAATAATTCTCCCGGGCCAGGAACTGGCACTGGCACTTCATCCAATTGCAAACGGTTCAGGTCGAAGGCGTGTAACCGCCATGCTTTCATATTTGTGTTTGACATATTATGTTGAATTTTAAATAATTTATTTAGTGAACAACTATTGGAGAAGGAATGGAAGATGGCTCCTCCCCGGTTTTCTGCCGGCCTTCCCAAATGCTTCTTACAAATACCAACAGTATTGCTATTACGCCAAAACTGATGGCAACCCAGGGAATCTGGCCAATGCCTTGATGTACAATTACCCAACCGCCTATCATCGTACCGGCTGTAATGCCGAAATTGGCGAAAGAAGCCGTGAGGCCATTGGCGAATTCCAACGCTTCATGTGCAGCAGCACTGATAGAAGACGTTGCGATTAAAAATCCGGGCGCATACAGGATACCCCATAATGCTACCCATGCCGTAGTGGCCAACGAAGTATGACCAGTGAAATATAAACCTAAAGGCACGAGGATATTACATCCCGCCAAAAAAGCAATATTGGACCAGGCAACATGCTTACTTAACGTTTTACCGGCTATCCATGTTCCTAATAAACCGGTAACGCCAAACAGGAACATCAGGTAGCTGATACCTTGGGGGCTCATTGCTTTTATTTGTACCATATAATCCGCAAAGTAGCTATACAGGGCAAATTCAGCGGAAAACATAAAAAAGGTCATCATCAGGCTCAACCACACAGAGGGTTTTCTGAGGATACCTAACTGATGGCCAAAAGTTACCTTGCCCGTTACCGGCATAGGTGGCATCACCGCATAGATACTAATAAGCGCTAACGCGCTGATCAGCGCCTGCAAAACAAAAGAATACTGCCAGGTAAAAACACTGGCTAGGTAAGTGGCCAATGGAATAGTACTTACTGTAGCGATACTGATGCCACTCAAGGCAATAGCCATCATTTTATGCTGATCTTTTTTAGGCGCTATCCTTATTACTGCTGCTATAGCTGCCGCATAATACACCGAATGCAGTAAAGCCGGCAATACCCTTACCGCTACCAATAACCAGAAGGGAGGCGATACGGCAGACACCACCCCGGTGATCAGGAATAGGCTTAAGCTAGTGAGCATTACTTTCTTGCGGTCGTAGCCCGAAGCTAACAAGCTCATAAAGGGACCGGCAATGGCTACTACAAAGGCAAAGGCACTTAATAATAATCCAGCCCTGTTGATACTGATATGATAGTGGACAGCTATCTGCGGAAGAATACCGATCACGCCAAATTCCGTTGTCAGGATGCCAATTACGCCCAGGCAGGACGCGTAAGCTAATTTTTTCATTTAGTGCGGATGTTGATTTATAATAGATAGATAAATAGCAATACATCTATATTTTAAAGCATAAAAAAGCTTTTAATTACGGGCTGGTTAACTTCCGGCCAGGCCGGCAACCATTGGTTTACCAATGGAAATGCCGGCATGTTTTGATGCAATAGACATACAGATAATTATTTACTTAACAGAGAGACTACGGAAATAAGGTATAATGTAAGTTCCGAATTCTTCTATAATATCTTCCGCCGGCCGCCTTGTTGGTTTCAGGTTCAATACGGCGTGCGATAACCCTGCTTGTAATTGTTCTTCCCAAAATCTGATCAATTGGTTTCTTCCTCCCCTCAACATGGTTCTGCCAAAAAAGATAGGTTCGTCCGGATTATCGGACAGATCGAAAAAGAGTCCATAACCGTAAGGTTTAAACACGCCATTAGTGGCTGCTTTCCAACGTGGAATCACATCCACCATCCTACGGGCGTCTGCTCCGTGCCATATCCACCCGTCTGTATTTTCAGCGATCCATTCCATCGTTTGCCCGGCCCTTCCAATGGCAATAGTGGGCAAATGATGGGTAACAGGCTTGGGGATCAGATCAATACCTCCATCCATTACTCCATAATATTGTGACTGATGCTGTGGAAATTCATTTTCAGTGACTACACGGATAATATCGCGGGCCTCACGGTAACGGGCTGCCTTGTTTTCGAAATTAACGCCAAAGGCAGGGTATTCACTATACCTGTCTCCTGAAGCCAGGCCCAGTAAAAAACGTCCCCCAGACAGGTGATCGATGCTGGCAGCCTGTTTAGCAACAATCAGCGGATCACGGAGAGGCAATACTATCCCTGCTGTACCAATAGCCATCCTTTTAGTGATGCCCGACAACCATCCCGCATATACTAATGGGTCTAATACCTGACCAGCATCTCCAAAAAGTGGATCCAGGAAAGGCACATCCCTTAACCAGATCACGTCTACACCGGCTGTATCCGCTTTACGCACCAACTTTTCATAGTTGGCCATATCCGGCAATGGTCCGTTAGGATAGCCATCCATTGGCGCCACAAAGCCAAAAGTGAGTTTACCTTCCTGGAATACCTGTGTAAAACCCGGATGCTGTTGCAGGTGATTAGCTGTTGTATTATTGTCTACCATATCCATTATATTTATAGATACATAGAAATTCATCTATGCTTAAGTCTTTAAAAAACCTTTTTATGGTTTTAAACTTTTTATATAATCCGCAAACTCATCGAGCACGGCAGTGTTCAATGCATATTTTATGTTGCGTCCTTCCTTAATGGATTCCAGTATGTTGGCATCCACCAGCTGCTTCACATGGTGTGAAATGGAAGGCTGCGTCATATCCAGTATCTCATGGATCCTGGAACAGGGTAAAAAATCTCCTGTAGTTTTAAATTCCTGCAAAATCTTCAGCCGGTGCGGATCGGCTAAAGCTTTACCTATCTTCTCAAACCGTTTACTATTCATATTTTTTCGATTCGCTTGGCAAAGGTAAACAAAAACATCGAAATATATCTATGTATCTTTCAACGTAATGACAATTGCTCAGCCTGCATGGGGCCGACTAAAGTAAACATTGGAAAGCGCTGTTTTATTCACAGCTGCCTATCCGGAGAATCCACTTTTTAGCCAGCCCCCACTATTGTAATTATAATGCATGCACACTGGCTCCCCAGCGCCTGGCGGGCCGATCCCCCATTTCCAGTTCCAACGTCCCTCCGTTAACTAACTGCCCATGCGTAAAAAAAGGCGTAGTTAAAGGCTCTCCATTCATTTTTGCACTTTGTATGTATTTATTGGCTGCTGAGCAATGACGCGCCAGAATGGTAAAATACTTACCATTGGGCAAGGAGATACGTACTTTACTGAATACGGGGCTACCTATGGTATAAATAGGAATACCTGGGGTAACCGGATAAAAACCCATGGAAGAAAATACCACAAAAGCGCTCATGCCACCGCCATCTTCGTCTCCGGGAATACCGAATACATTGTCTTTAAACCAGAGGTCCAGGAGGAAGCGGACGCGCTGTTGCGTTTTCCAGGCGGCGCCAACATAATTATACAGGTAGGGTATATGAAAACCGGGTTCGTTGCCCATAGAATATTGTCCTACCAAACCCGTAGCATCAGGGAATTTATGCCATAATTCATAACGTGGCATACCGGGGTCTTTACGGAACAGTTCATCCAGACGGGCTTCGAATTTCTTCTCTCCCCCCATCATATCAATCAAAGCGGGCAGGTTATGCTGCACCTGCCACATATAGGTCCAGCCGTTGTTTTCATCATAGTAATCCCGTCCGCCAGGGCCGCCGTCAAACGCGGGGTCGATATCAATCCAATTGCCGGCGCTGTCTTTTGGCATAAAAAATTTGCTGCAGCGATGCCATAAATGCCGGTAATTTTCTCCCCGGGCGGCAAACAAGCGGGCATCAGCTTCCCGATGTAGGGAGGCCGCCAGCTGCGACAATGCCCAATCATCGTAACTATGCCCCAACGTTACCGCCACCGATTGCCGTTTCTCAAAAGCATGTACAGCGCTAACTGTTTCCGGTTCATCCGGATGAAGGGCCGGATAATAACCTTTTTCCTGGTAGAACGAGTCTAACGCACCTGCAGGCCCATTGCGCCAGGGAAGCATGGTCGCCATCAGCGCATTTTTCTTCATGCCTTCGTAAGCGGCTTCCAGTCCAGGGATATGCAGGCCTTTACGCAGGGCATCCAAAAAAATAATGGTACTATGAAAACCGTTCATACAAGGATGATCGCCATACAACCGGGGAAAGGTTGGCATCCAGCCGCTCTGTTCGTACATACGTATATACGATTGCAGCATGTCTTCTTCCTGTTGCGGGTGCAGCATCATGCGCAACGGATGCAACGCCTGGTAAGTATCCCAGGTGGCGTCATCTACATAAAAAGGCCGGAGGGTTTTGTTTACACTTTTATTGTAACCACTGTAATACAGGGTATCTTCTGTAATATCCACCATACGTTCGTGGCAACGGTAAAGCGCTGTATAAAAAGAACGGCGTTGCGCCTCGCTGCCTCCCTGTACCTGTATCTGGTTCATGACCTCGTTCCAGCGCTGTGCGCCATTGTTTTGTACCGCCGTAAAGTTTTTACCATTTATTTCCACTTCAAAATGATGCTTTGCGCTGGCAGCGCTTACATAGGAAATGGCGTATTGCAGGGTAATATCATTAGCAGTAGCATCCGGGAAACTGATATACTGCAGGGTATCAGACAATGTATGTATCAATGCAGGCGTATTAAACCGGCCGTATAAATAAACCGGAACATCATGATAGGTGGTTTGCGCAGTTACCTCCCTACCAGTTACCTGATAGCCGGGTTTCGCCAGCAGCAGTTGATGGGCTGTTTGACGTGGAAAACTAAACCGGTACATACCGGTTTTATTGCCGGGTGCAAAAGATACGGTGATATTATCTTCTATAAGCACAGTGCTGTAATACCAGGGATGTATCACTTCCAGATCGTGGTCGTAGGTTTGTTTACGTAGCCACAGGTCTGGCGATAGTGTGCCTGCGGCAGGTTTCACGACAAAGAGCGGGCCATCGTTATGCCCTGCCACTTGCAGTGGGAAACCACTGATCTGATCATCCGTATAATCCTTTCGTAGTGGGTATACACGGATCATCTGGTTGGGTAACTGCATTACAGGGCGGGTAGGTTGCAATAACGTGGAAATATTACCGATAGTAGGGTCAATAAAGGAGGTATTGCCAGCGCCACAACCTCCACATAAGAGCAGGGCGATCACCGGCAGGTAACAAAAACGTACATGCATAGGAAGGTCTTTTCATAACACGGGCCTGCTATATTAGCAGGCCCGTGCAAATAAAATTTATTTGCTGTATTCCACCGTAGCAATCACCGGGAAGTGATCGGAAGGTTCTCTGGCAACATACTTCGAGAGACGAGCCTCTTTAGGGAGGTTGTCGTTGACCGCAGCGCCGCTTTCAGTACGCAGGCTGCGCCAGGTATCCGTTAATATACCATAACGGGTTACTGTGAAATCCTTTGTCAGAAAGATATGATCAATCCGGCTATCGGTTTTGCTGTTGGCTTTAAAATCATTGAAAGTACCGTTCAACGCATACCTCACTGCAGTGGTTTCGTATGCATCTTTCAACACACCGGAGTTGTTGATAATAGCGTAAGAATCACTGGTTTGGTCTACGTTAAAGTCGCCTGTAAGGATCACCGGTTTGTTGCCGGTCATTTCCTTTACTTTGGCCAGTATCAATTTGGAGCTTTCCGCACGGGCTTTTACGCCAATGTGGTCCATATGCAGATTAAAAAAGTAAAAGGTAAATCCTGTTTGGATATCCTGGAATTGGCCCCAGGAACAAATCCTGGGCAGTACGGCATCCCAGCCTTTATTAGGCCTGTCCGTGATAGCAGACAACCAGAAGTCACCTTTTTGCAGCAGTTTAAACTTGCTGGTTTTATAGAAGATGGCAGAATGTTCCCCACCTTGTTTTCCATCGTCGCGGCCAACTCCGGTGAAATCGTAGCCTTGCAGGCTGCCTTTGATGTCCAGCAACTGATGGTACATACATTCCTGCGTTCCAAAAATATCAAAATCATGGAATGCAATCAGGGAGGCAATTACCGGTAAGCGTTCTTTCCAGCCATTGCCATTCATGGAATCTTCCTTGTTGTTATCGTTACGCATATTGTAGGTACCCACATTAATTTTTTGGGCACTACCTGCGTAAGATAAGGCTACTACACACGCCAACAGGATCATAATACTTTTCTTCATCTGCTATTGTTTAACGGTTACTATTTATCTTCCCAGCCTGGATTCTGCACCAGTGCAGGATTAAGCTGCAAATCATTATATGGGATTGGATACAAATATTTGTAATCTGCCCACTCTTTAGACACATTATCCAGCCAGTGCAGTTCTCCGTAAGTACCATTGGATAACTGTTGCGGATTAGGCAATCCTCCTATTGTAGAAGACACATTCACATAGGTTACCCCCTTTATTTGGTCGGCAGGCAATGTCTGGTAGAAACATACGTCTGGCACACCGTCGGCATTGAGGTCCATTGGCACATCCAGCGCAGGCACATACATACCAGTCCAGGATTTGGTGAGCAAGGCACCTTGTTTCCATCTCAACAAATCGGCGAAGCGGAAACCTTCCAAGGCCAGCTCAATACCGCGCTCTCTGCGGATCTCCATCAGGGATGGATCATTTACGTCGGTAAAATAGTTAGCCACCATGTAAGGGTCCAATACTGTTGGCTTAGCATTGATACCACCGGTAATACCTGCACGGGCACGCAGTGCACCTACTGTAATACTCCAATCATTATCTGTCAGTTCTTTCAGTTCTGCCTTGGCTTCCGCATAGTTAAGCAAAATTTCTGCATAACGCATCAACGGAATAGAATTCGTATTGGTAGTACCATTATCATAATAGGTATCATCGAGGCACCATTTAATAGGCATATAACCTGTATAGGTATAGGAAAATACCGGAGGTGCAGCTACAGTGTTACCATTGCTGGTACGCATGTAACCCGGAGTACGGATCGTTTGTGCCAAACGGGCGTCACGGCCTTGCGTTTCTTTTGCAAATGGCAATGTGTCGTACCTGTTGATGTTGGTAAACGGTGTACCATCAATATTTAAATAAGTATTGATGAATGTACGGGTAAAGTTAAGACGGGAACCATAGGTAGCGCTGGTATACCACCAATTGGCATCATTATATACGCCCAAACTGGAGTTAGCGATGTTAGCCAGCATTACTTCTGTAGCTACCGGGTTGGCGCTGATAAACAGCTGACGGTAAGCAGCGGTAGTACCACCTGCCTGGCTAAGATTGTACACTTTACTGTCGATCACCTCTTTGGCAGCATCCCTGGCCTTTTTCAACAAGTCGTCTGCTCCTTCGGTAAGTTTATATTCCGGATGGTATTTACGGAAAGTACCTTCGAACAGGCATACCCTGGATTTAAATCCATAGATCACATTTTTGGTGATCTGGCTGCTACTAGGATCGGTGATAGTGGTAAGGTTAGCGGCGGCATAATCCAGATCGGCGATCACAGAATCCATGATGAGCGCGCGGGAATCGCGGCCGGCGTACAGTGCAGGATCACTTACGTCAAAAGGCTTACCGATCCAGGGCACATTACCAAAACGCTTTACTTTATCAAAATAAAAATACGCACGGAAAAATCTGGCCAGGGCCTGATAGTTGTTACGTACCGCTTCTGATACTTTCGGATTATTATTGTTAGCGATAAAATAGTTAATGTTACGCAGCGTCTTCCAATCCCAGCCATTAGCGGTTCTGGAAGTATAGCCATTCTGTCTCAGGAAGTCATTCACGGAGTTAACGGCGCTGAAATCGGCCATATTATCTCCCTTATAAATGTCACTAAGACCTGGCAATCCATCATAAAAGGAATTGCTGTACAGCTTTAAGCCATCCGGACTGCCGAATACGGCATCTCTAGTAGCGGTGCCCTGTGGTGTTTGATCGAGATTCTTAGCGCATCCGGTTGCAAATAACCCGATAACGGCTATCGCTGCGATCCTTTTACGGAATAATGCAGTTATATGTTGTTGCATGCTCTTTCTTTTCTAATTATCAAAGTGTAATGTTCAAACCAAGCGTAAAGCTCTTTAACATAGGATAGTTGTTACCATTACCGGAGTTACCCGAATCAGTGATCACATCAGACCTGCGGATGCTCTCTACGTCGAGGTCGCGGGTAATGCGGTATAAAGGCGACCATGACCAGAGGTTTTCACCGGAGAGATATACACGGGCAGCAGTCATCTTTGCTCTGGATACCAGTGCGTGAGGCAGGTTATAACCGATCTGGATATTTTTCAAACGGATGTAAGCTACGTTCTGCATGTACTTTGTTTGTGCATTGTACAACTCACCGGCAGAGTTCTGTGCCACATAACCGCGGTAACGTGGGAAATATGCATCTGGGTTTTCTTCAGACCAGATATTACCCACCTGCGATTTAGGCATATAATTGTAAGGACGGTTGTACTGTCCCCAGAAAACATCTGACTCAGAACCAGGCCACCAGTCTTGCTGCAGCACACCCTGGAAGAATGCGCCAATAAAGAAATTATTCCAGTCAGCATTGAGGGAAATACCATAAGTATAATGTGGCAGTGTATCGCCTACAATCACCATATCTCCGTGCTGTGACAGCGTGTTAGCACCGTTATTGATCACTCCGTCGCCATTTATATCTTTAAATTTGATATCTCCTGGCAACCATTGTCCGCTATTGGAAGCTTTAAACAACGCCTGTGCTTTAGCAGCATTAGCTACGTTGTCTTTAGTCCAGTAACCATCATTCACATAACCCCATACCTGTCCGATTTTCTGGCCTACATAATAGTCGGTCAGTTTGCCGTTGGTGTTGTTATATTTGGTAACAGTAGGTCTGTAGTCGGCCATAGACACGGTTACATTGTAGTGCAATGGTTTAGAAGACACCTGGAACTGGTCTTTCCAACCTACGGCTACTTCCCATCCTGTTGTTTTCAGGTCTGCATAGTTACCTTTTGGTACGTCGCTACCAAATACAGCCGGCAGGGTTTGTCCTACGGTAAACATGTTTTTGGTTATTCTCGTATACATATCACCGTTAATGGTGAGGTGATCGTTAATAGCAGCCAGGTCGAGACCCAAATCGCGGGTAGTAGCAGTTTCCCAGGTAAGACCGCTAGGCAGCACTACTGGTTGGGCAGTTTGTTGTTGCTTAACGCCGTTGATCACCCTGTTGGATTGAGTGATGTTCATTTTCTCCTGGTAAGCGTAAGATTCTACGTTTCCATTACCTAATGAACCATAAGAGCCACGTACTTTCAGATCGGAAATGATCCGGGGAGATACTTTCCAGAAAGCTTCGTTAGACACTCTCCATCCTCCGGAAACAGAAGGGAAGAATGCATACCGCTGATTGGAAGGGAATTTGGAAGAACCGTCGTAGCGACCATTCACTTCCAACAGGTAACGTTCCTTATAGGAATAGTTCAGGCGGAAAAACTCACCCATAATTGCCCAACGGTTGTAACCACCGGCAGTAGTAACGTTGGTACCCAACGCCAGGTTGATATCTTTCGCGTCGCTATACACAAGGCCATTACGGGTAGTAGCAAAACCTTTGTAGGTAGACTGCTCGTAGTTAAAACCTGCCAATGCCTTAAAGTAGTGAGCATTACCACCGAAATGGTTTTCATATTCACCATAAATGTTGGAAGCCATGTACAGGGTACCATAATTGCTCATCATGAGGTCGTTGTAACCAGTACCTACATAAGCAGTTACACCAGGAGCCGGGCTATAAGGCACCGGAACACGTATACGCTTTTGGTTGTCGTTCGCCTGCTGGAAAGTGAAATCACCTTTCAGACGTACCTGGTCTTTATAGATATTCGCTACAAAACCGGTAGTATTTTTAAACAACTGACGGTTCATATCGACTCCATTACGACCATAAAACAGGTCACCTACTGTATAAGCAGCAGTGTAAGTAAGGGTACCATCCGGGTTAAACATCATCGCAGAAGGGTGACCTTCGTCGGCCATGTTTCTCCAGATACCACCGCCTTCACCTACGTTGAGTGGGTTGTGGTAATCGCGGCTGGAAAACTCTGTATTATTATATACCTGCAGGAAAGGGAACAACTGGATATTTCCTTTTGCCCGGAGGTTATACATTTTAAAATCATCTGAATTGAAACGGAACAATCCATCTTGACCATAATAGCGGCCAGTGATGTAGTAACTAGCTTTTCCACTGTTACCGGATACAGACAAGTTCTGTTCTGTAGCAGTAGTGTGGTTTTTATACAACAGTCCGTACCAATCAGTATTACCATAATACTCATAGTTCCCTGCACTATTCACGATAGTCTTAGGCAGTGAAGGATCTGCATTATGTGCTTTCAGCGCTTCCAGGTATGCATTGGAAAAAGGCTGGCTTTTGTTGATGTTTTGCGGCACCTGGGAATAATCGTTCCAGGCAGTCCAGGCTTCGTTGAAGTTCTTAGCATACTCATAACCATTAGTTACCATATCTGGCACGGTAGTAGGCGACTTCATAGAATAGTTGGAAGAATAGCTAACAGTCAGCCTGTCTTTTGTTGGTGCTTTGGTAGTGATGAGCACTACACCGAATGCAGCTCTGGCACCATAAATAGCAGCAGAAGACGCATCTTTCAACACGGTTACACTGGCTACATCAGCAGGGTTCAGCATACTCGCGTCACCTTCCACTCCATCAATAATAACCAAGGCGCTACCACCCTGACCGATGGATGTTGTACCACGGATGTTATAGGTAGGCGACTGAATAGGCTTACCATCACCAGGCACCAGGTTCAGGTTAGGGATCACACCCTGCAAGCCCTGGCTCAGGTTAGGAATAGGACGGTTTTCCAACACTTTACCACTCACCTGTGAAACAGCGCCGGTTAAGTTTACCTTTTTCTGTGTGCCGTAGCCTACTACTACTACATCATTTAAATTAGACACATTGTCTTTCAGCTTCACCTGAATATTTGTCTGGTTTCCGACAACAACCGTATCTGATTTATAACCGATGAAGTTAAATATCAGTTGGTCCTGGCTGTTGGCAGACAGCGTGAAATTGCCCTTCGGGTCTGTGGAAGTACCCATAGCGGTACCCGATATTTTCACAGATACGCCCGGTAATGGCTGGCCGGTACCATCCAATACCCTTCCGCTTACTGGACGGGTTTGAGCTATGCCTCGGACATTGCAGCATAGCAACAGTAACATACATAACCATCTTCTCATGACGATTTTAATGATTTTACAGATCAGGAATAATTAATTTATCTGGCTGCAAATAAGCAAGTGAAGGTTAACCGGGCGGTTAACTGGTGATTAACCCTGGGGATTAACGGCAAAAAAGTATAATGAACAGATTCAATTAACCAAATTAATGAAGGAAAAAGTTTCTTAAAATAAAGTTAACTTTCAGAGCACCATTAATAACTGTTTAGCTAGTAACTTGCCCCGTTATAGAAGGCAGTAACCGCTTTTCTTCTGAACATTGAAAAAAGACTTACAGAATAAACTGTAGGTAAGGGAACCATATGTATAGAATCACTTCCTTGTTAATCATATTACTATTCATCTGTGCCGGCAGTAACGCCCAAGAAGCGTATGGGCTGGAATTTGCATGTAAGAACATAGCTCAGGAAGCACGCACGTCTTTAGATGTTTTTCCGGACAAACCACTGATCGTAAAAGATAAATATGCTTTTTCTTTTGAACTGGCTTTCCTTCCTTTCTATAATTCTTACTTTGGATATGTGTTCCGGTTAACAGATGAAAAGAAACAGAACATAGACCTTATATATAACGTACAAACACAGTCTTTCAATATTGTTACCGGCAACGATTTTTCAGGCATTTCATTCCGGATCAACGAAGACTCATTATATCACCACTGGAACCGGCTGCAGTTTGATATTAATACAACAACGCATACACTACAGGTGAGTATAAATGGCCAGCTGCTGCGTAGCATTCACCACCCGGTGTTATCCGGGCGCCAGCTGCACTTATGTTTTGGCGCCAGCCACCGCAAACCATTTAAGTCGTTCGATGTGGCGCCGATGCGGATCAAAGATGTAAAAATATATAAAGATAATACACTGCAACATCATTGGCCATTAGACCAGGTACGGGGAAATATAGATAAAGACCTGCTCACCGGACAAATAGTCAGCATCAGCAATCCAATCTGGCTGCGCCCCAGGTTTAATGAATGGCAACTGGCCGATTCCATCACCATGAATGGCAACGCCAGTGTAGCATTCGACCCCACCTCCGAAACAGTGTACATTACAGGCCGGGATACTGTATATAATTACAACTGCAGCGCACGTACACTACTCACACAAACTCTTCCCAGGTCACAAGGTACACCTGCGGGAATCCGCGCAATATATGACCCTGTAAAAAAACAATTCTGCAATTTCTTTCCAGATAAACAACAGGTGGCTTATTATGACTCTACTGCCGGGCAATGGGATCAACCACTCGAGCATGATGCCGTTACCACCTACTGGCATGCCAATATTCTATTCTCACACTACGATAGCGCGGTATATGCACTGGGCGGATATGGCAACTTCCATTATAAAAATGAAGTACTGCGTTATCATACACGCCAGCAGTCCTGGGAAAACCAAAAGGTTAGCGGCGATTTTTTCACACCACGTTACTTATCTGCTGCCGGTATTAATAAAGCAGGCGACAGTATCTATATACTCGGAGGTTATGGTAGCCTGGCGGGCGATCAACTACTTAATCCACACTGCCTTTACGACCTAACCGTATACGATGTAAAACGCCGTTCATTCAAAAGCATCTATAAATTAAAAGAGCCGGAAGAACCTTTTGCCTTTGCCAGCAATATGATCATCCCCAATGGCAAACAGGAATACTACACCCTCATATATGCCAACGACCGGATGAACTCTTCCTTGCAACTCATAAAGGGTTCCCTGAAAGCGCCGGAATACAGCAAAATGACCAGCAGCTTTCCTTATAGGTTTTATGATACCAAATCTGCCGCCTACTTGTTTTACTGCCCGCAAAATGATAAGCTGATAGCAGTAACGTTATTTACTCCCAAAAACAATATTACCCACGCTAAAATATATACGATACAATTTTCTCCTTACGGACTTGCCGTAAGTACACCCGAAAAACATATACCCGTATACGTTATACGCCTGTTAATAGCTGCTGCCGTCGGGCTATCCTTATTACTCATTGCAGCCGGCATTTCATTTTTTGCAAAAAATAAAAATACAGGAGAACAGGTAGCCACACCAGTATTACCTACTGCAGATGTAACAGCAACAGTAACACCTGCAGACAATTTGCGCACGGAAAACCTGCATGAGCAACATCTTCCAGAAATTAACGTACAGGAAGATGCACCCATTGCCATTAATTTCCCGGTTACAACACAAGCACCTACGCCCGGCCCTGCGGTGTATTTGTTTGGCCAGTTCACCGTACTTGACAATACTGGCAACGACATCACCCGGTCTTTCAGTCCACTGCTGAAAGAGTTATTCCTTTTGATCTTCCTCCATTCACTAATGGGCAAGCATGGTATCTCTTCCGAAAAAGTGAACGAGCTATTATGGCCGGGCAGATCGGTGAAAGATGCGAAAAACAACCGTTCCGTGAATTTGGTAAAGCTGAAAAACCTCCTGGATAAAACCGGCGCTTATACTTTGCTCAAAGAAAATGATAAATGGATATTCCATTTTAATGATGAACAGGTATATGTAGACTTACAAGCATATTTGGCGTTGCTGGCAACCGCATCGCCACAAGATACCACCACCATTGCACAGATAGCCGGTATTGTGCATAGGGGCGCCTTCCTGCAAGAAACCGAATACGTATGGCTCGACAAATTCAAAGCAGACATTGCCGCCCAGGTGATTCCGTTGCTCACGCAGTTCCTGGAAAATAACCAGGTAGCTCCCGAGCTCACCATCCACCTGTGCGACTGCATCCTTCATTTTGATGCTTTAAGTGAAGAAGCCGTACTACTCAAGTGCAAAGCACTGGTTGCCCTAAGGCAGCATGCCTCTGCACGTAAAGTATATACTTCCTTTATCGCAGAATACGAACGGATCTACGGTGTTCCCTTTGAAATGGACTATGCACAGGTAGTAGACCCTGTTAATACCGTGAGCAGTTTATAACTGCTCACGGATCACTTTTACGGCCAATCCTCTTTCCAACTCATTATGTTCCTGCCACTGCTGCTGTTGCTGCTGCAATAATAATGCGGCCTGAGCTGCCTGAAACTTTGCCTCCAACCGCTCCAGGGCCAACTGCTTATTTTGCCACTGAGAACGGCTATCAGAAGCCGTTACCTGTAAACCACTCGAAGTATGCAGGGCGCGCACAGCGGTTTCCACCTTATTCACATGCTGCCCGCCAGGCCCGGCAGCCCGGCACGTATCGAATACTACTTCCTTGGGATTCCAAAGTAGCCGCTGTGGTATTGCCAATACCGACACACCCACAAACCAGTTCTTTCGTTTATGCCATTTGCGGTAAGGGCTGGTAGCAATCCATTGTATAGTACCCTCCCACTCCTGCACAAAAGCAGCAAGTCCCTTCCCTTTGAGTAACAGGGTGGCAGATAACAGTGTGCCATTAAGCTCTCCCTTCATATTATCAAGCACGGTTATATGAAAACCTGCCTCGCGGCCTTGCTTGATTACTTTTTCCTGTACTTTGGCCACTACAAGGCAACATTCCACGGGGCCGCGACCGGCTGTAATTTGTATGATCAGTTGTTCCACGTCATTAATCTTTATTCATTCTTACAATAGCAGGCATAAATTTGCCTTGTATGTCCACTAGGTCGTGCTGTGCCGCTATCACTGTTTCGATGTTTTTATAGGCGACCGGGCTCTCTTCCACACTACCGCCTATCAAGGTAACGCCGGCGCTGGCCAATATTTTTTTCATACCGGAAACAGTCATGTTTTCTTTTGCCTTTTTGCGGCTCATCGCTCTGCCTGCGCCATGAGAAGCAGAATACAGGGAATGCTCAGCTCCTTTTCCGGTAACCAGGTAAGCTGCGGAACACATACTACCCGGAATAATCCCCCATTCCCCGGCATGTGCCGGCGTAGCGCCTTTCCGGTGGATAATCACCGTCTTGCCATCTGCCAGGGTATCTTCCCAGGCAAAATTGTGGTGATTTTCTATGGTGGCGAGAGATTGTAGTCCCAAGGCCTTTAACAGATTGGCATGAATACGGTCGTGGCAGGCTTTAGCATAATCCCCCGCCAAATTCATAGCCAGCCAGTATTCCTGCCCGGCTTCACTGTGGAGATCCAACCAGGCCAATTGCTGCGCAGATTTCGGCAGCTTACAGGTGCTCATGGCAATGCGGGTATAATACTCAGCAATGGCAGCACCCAGTCCCCGGCTGCCGGAATGCGACAATAAAGCAAGATATTTTTTGGGCGGTAACTGCAAAGCATTACCCTCCCTCATCTCTATGAGGCCAAATTCCACAAAGTGGTTGCCACTGCCGGAAGAACCTAACTGACGTGCCGCTTTGAGCTGTAACTTCTTTAACAAATCTGTTGACTGGAATACCGGGCTATCTAACACGTTATGTTCCTGCGGGAAATTTAATCCCCCTTCCATCCCAAAATGCGTATATGTTTTTAGCGCCATTTTGATCTGGTAAGAAAAGCGTTTTAAGAAGCTCTCTCCTTCGTCGAAAATGGTGAGTGCCATGCGACAACCAATATCCACGCCTACTGCAAAAGGCAGTACCGCCTGATCGGCAGCTAGTACACCGCCTATAGGCAACCCATAGCCCGTATGAGCATCCGGCATTAAAGCGCCCTGTACAGTTACCGGTAAAGACATGGCCACTTCCATCTGTTGTTTTGCCGAACGTTCTATGCCTGCCCCGCCATATACTTTCAGGTAGCCACTACGCTCCAATAGCTCATATGTTTGAAAATGACAAGCCACCGGTTCATCCAGGAAAGTAGCGGCAATTTTCCCCAACACACTGTTTGACAAATACTTTCCGGGATCTGCTTTGATCTCGATAAGCATTTGCAGCAATGCTTTTTTATCGTGATGCTTAAAATGTTTAGCAATAATATTGATGACCAGGCTCCTTGCCTGATCGTTAGTATAACCTATTTTACTAAGTTCTTTGGTTTTTATACTGCCCATAAAAGGAAATATGATCCGTGCGCATCAGCCTTAGCCGTACACGGTAGCTATACCGGTAATACCACCGGTATGCAGATGAATACAATAATAATTAAGGTAAAAGCGGGAGTCGCCGGCACCCATCCGGGCGCCTGTTTTTCGCAACAAGCATAGGCAAACGGAACAAGATAGTAAGCACGGCTTATCTGATCATTGCAATAAACAGTTGATCACCTAGGTATTTTAAAATACTACCGGGAAAGGGCCATTCATCCAACTTATATACAGTAGACGTTTGCCTGATTAGGCAAGCAGCGAAAGAGGCGATATGTGGGTATGTGCTGTCATGATTCCTTGCAATTTAAAAATGAAACAATCAGGAATTCGGAGCAAAGATATATTTATATTTCTCAAATATCAAAATCTTGCTAAAAAACAGGGAAAAAGTACTTTTCAAGACGGGATTTTAACATTTCAGGAAAGAATAAAAAGCTGTTTATCCATGCTCGTAACGTACATTTGTGTATGCCCGCTTTAACCTCCGTCGACCCGCTCCGGACGGGCCATTTCAAGAATAGTAAAACTTTTTCCCATGAACAAACAGCTCATACGCAACGCTTATAAAGTGTACTGGCTGGAAAACGGTAAAGCCCCCGTTTCTGTATACGCGCTCTGCAAAATAGTAGACATTGCAGAAACTGACTTTTACGGAACTTACAGTTCACTGGAAGCAGTAGATCAAGACATCTGGTTAAACCTCTTCCAGAAAACACTGGATCAATTACAAACAGATGAAATCTACCAACAATATAACGCGCAGGAGAAACTGTTGGCCTTCTATTTCCTCTGGGTACAACAACTGAAAGAAGACCGCAGTTACCTGTTATTACAGCGCAAACATTTCCGCTTGCCAGACCTCCATCGCAATAAACTGGAAACTTTCCGCAAGGCATTCAACGATTATGTGAGCGACTTGATAAAAGCCGGCTACCAAACCAACGAGATCAAGGAAAGAAAATATATTTCCGATCAATACGTGCATGGCTTCTGGTTACAAGCGCTGTTTGTGCTCAGATACTGGCTAGACGATAACAGTCCACAATTTGAAATGACCGATGCCGCTATCGAAAAAGCAGTAAACCTCAGTTTCCAGCTCATCAAATCCAACACACTCGATAGCTTGCTGGATTTCGGAAAATTTATCTTTACAAGGAAGTAACGATCAGGTATGAAAGAACAATCCAACATACCCACCTCCAAGGTGGAAAGAGCAGGAAGATTTGTGACAACAGGACTTAAAGTTGGTACAAACTATATTAAACATTACACACGTAAACTCATAGATCCCTCCACTACCAAAGAAGCACTCCACCAGGATAATGCAACGGATATCTATGATACGCTCAGCAACCTGAAGGGAAGCGCCCTGAAGGTGGCGCAAATGTTGAGTATGGACAAAGGAATGCTCCCCAAAGCCTATACAGAAAAATTTGCCATGTCGCAGTACAGCGCGCCTCCACTAAGCGGTCCACTGGTAGTGAATACCTTTGTAAAAACACTAGGCCAAACACCCGCACAGCTATACGATAAATTTGAGCTGCAAGCCTCTAATGCCGCCTCTATCGGCCAGGTACACAAAGCCTATAAAGACGGTAAAATGCTGGCGGTGAAAATACAATACCCAGGGGTAGCCAATAGTGTAAAATCAGATTTACGTATCGTGAAACCCTTTGCTATCCGCATTGTGGGCATGAACGAAGTAGACATGGATAAATACTTCGAAGAAATTGAAAGTAAGCTGCTGGAAGAAACAGATTACAAACTGGAACTACAGCGCTCTATGGACCTGTCGCGCGAGTGCGCCCATATCCCTCATTTGCAGTTTCCCGGTTATTACCCCACCATGTCTTCCGAACGGATCATTACCATGGACTGGCTGGAAGGCGAGCACCTGAAAGAGTTTTTATTACACCAGCCTTCCCAGGAAGCAAGGAATAAAATCGGGCAAGCCCTATGGGATTTTTACCAGTTCCAGGTACACCACCTGAAACAGGTACATGCCGATCCTCATCCTGGTAATTTTCTGATGCGCACCAACGGCACCGTTGGCATTTTCGATTTTGGCTGCGTAAAAGAAATACCAGAAGATTTTTACCAGAATTATTTTCTGCTGGTAGATAAGGAAGTATTGAAAGATGAAAAACGCCGGCACGACATTTATACCAACCTGGAAATGATCCACCCTAGCGATACGCCGAAAGAAGTGGCCTTCTATTCAGGTCTTTTCCAACACATGATCGATTTGCTCACGTTGCCATTTACCCTGGAAACATTTGATTTCGGTAATGAAGCCTACTTCAACGAAATATATGCGTATATGGATGAACTGTACAACATGAAGGAGATCCGCGAGTCTAAAGTAGCCAGGGGCTCCCGGCACAGCTTATACATTAACCGCACGTATTTTGGCTTATACTCCATCCTCAGCGATCTGAAAGCCAATATTATTACGGGGCCAGGCAGAATACAAGACCTGATGCAGCACAGTAACCCACATTAAAAAGATTGACACCATCTTTTTAATGCGCCAGTAAAAGCTATATATAAAACATATTCTTTTTTAATACAATACAATATGATCTATTTTCTGGTTAGTCGAAGATTTACCGGGATTAGTCGCAATCTGCTTCCCCTCAAACAGATAAAATAATTACTTTGGCGCCATGAAAAAGGAATGGTTCCTACAAAAATGGGCGGTTGTTGCCCGGCATATCCTCGCATGGCTGATCTTTTGCTCACTCCCTTACCTGCTGCGTCCTGCATACGAAAACCATGAGCGTATGACCGAAAAGCAGTTATGGAACCTGTTTGTATATGCCACTTATATCGTTTTTGTGGTTTTCTTTTACCTTAACGCCTGGATACTGATTCCCCGCCTGGTATACAAGAAGAAAATATGGCAATATATTATGGGGATATTAAGCGTATTTCTTTTCATGTGTGCCATGAGATATGGTTTTGAAAGATTTATACTTAAACCGCACAACATCGACATCAAGCCGGCTATTTTATTTACATTTCTCACCTTTTTCCTCGTACTGTCTGCCAGCACTGCTTTTCAGATGTTGGTAGATAAAATGAAACAGGAAAGACAGCTTAGCGCCAGGGAAAATGAAAACCTTAAAACAGAATTATCCCTATTACGCTCCCAGGTAAGTCCTCATTTCATGTTCAATGTACTAAACAACATGGTATCGCTGGCCCGTAAAAAATCGGACTTATTGGAACCTTCGCTGATAAAATTATCGTCCCTGATGCGCTATATGCTATATGAAGCAGATGAAGATCAGGTACCTTTACAAAGGGAAACGGAGTATCTCCAAAGCTATATAGACTTGCAGCAACAACGGTTTGGAAAAAATGTAACCATCTATGTATCCCTGGAAACGCCGGAAACCGGTTACGAAATAGAACCGATGCTACTGATCCCATTTGTGGAAAATGCCTTCAAACATGGTACCGGGTTCATTCAGGATGCTACGATAGATATCCGGTTGCATACCAGGGGCAATTTGCTCTTTTTTGCGGTACGCAATAAATTCAATACCACTTCATCAGCAGAAATAAAAGATAAAACCAATGGCATAGGTCTTGCCAATGTCAAAAGACGATTAAATTTACTATACGGTGAAAATTATGTGTTGCATATCAATCAAAAAGATGACTGGTTTATCGTATCCTTGCAATTAAATCTCCACTAATCATGATGCAATGTATTGCTATAGATGATGAGCCATTAGCGCTGGACCTGTTGGAAGATAATATCAGCATGGTACCTTACCTCCAACTGGTAGGCAAATGCAACAATGCATTTGAGGCAATGGCTATACTACGGCAACAACCTATAGACTTGATCTTCCTCGACATACAAATGCCCGGCCTTACCGGTTTGCAGTTCCTGGAATCCTTACCTAACAAGCCTTTGGTAATACTGATCACGGCTTACGAAAAATATGCACTGGAGGGGTTTAATCTGTCGGTAACAGATTACCTGGTAAAACCCGTATCACTGGAACGTTTTATCAAAGCATGCAATAAAGCCCAGGAACTATACCAACTAAGGAACCAAACCAAAACAGATAAGGAACCCACCGACTTTTTCTTCGTCAACGTAGATTACAGCCTGCACAAAATTGTATTTGCAGACATCCTCTGGATCGAAGGATTAAAGGATTATGTAAAAATACATCTCAAAAACAGCCATAAACCTGTTATCACCCGTATCAGCATCAAAACGCTGGAAGAACAACTCCCCTCCTCCAAATTTATCCGCATTCACAAATCCTATATTGTTGCTATTGCCGCTATTACCAGCATCCGGAAAAACAGTGTTTTCCTGCAGGAAATCGAATTGCCAGTCGGTGAAACATACAGGGATGCCTTGTATGCCATCGCGAAAATATGAAGTTGCCCCGGCAGTCATTATTTCTTATTCACCATATCTAAGAAATGCTGCGGATCATATCCAAATAATGCCCGCTCATCTCATTTTATTTATTTAATCCAACAGAGCGATATACTTTTGACATCTGAATTTTTACATGATGAAAAAGATTTACCTGTTTATCACCCTGCTTTTGCTTTCAATAAGTACCTGGGCCCAGCTGCCTGCCGGCGCCAGAATACCTATGGGAGCGGGTATGGGCGGCCGCGTATACGGGAAAGTAGTTGACCCCGACGGGAAACCCGTACCTTATGCCTCCGTTATCGTACTGCAAAACCGTATGGATACGGCCACCAAGAAAATGCAAGAAAAGTTGCTGAAGGGCGCTTTAACCAAAGGAAATGGTGAATTCACCCTAGAGGATTTACCTGCCAGGGGACCGCTCAAAATGCGTATTACTGCCACTGGCTACAAAACTTTCGAGCAGGCGGTGACCTTTCCGCCTTTCGATAAAGATTTAGGCAATATTAAGCTGACAGTGAGCACCACTCAGCTGCAAGGCGTTACCGTAACCAGTACCAAACCACTTATGCAAATGGACATCGACAAAAAGGTGTTCAATGTAGAAAAGAATATTGTCAGCGCCGGCGGTACCGCTCTGGATGTGATGAAAAATGTTCCTTCTGTGAACGTAGACATCAACGGGAACGTCACCTTACGCAACAGCTCGCCACAGCTATATATTGATGGCCGTCCCACTACGCTTACCCTGGAACAGATCCCGGCAGATGCCATCGAAAATGTGGAAGTAATCACCAATCCTTCTGCGAAGTACGATGCTTCCGGAGGAGGCGCAGGCATCCTCAACATTGTGCTTAAAAAGAACCGTAAAACCGGTTACAATGGTAATATCCGGGCCGGTGTGGATAAACGTGGCGCCTTAAATGGCGGCGGCGATTTTAACCTGCGCCAGGATAAAGTGAATATTACTGCCAGCGTAATGGGCAATCAGATGAAAGGCCGCGCCAATGGTACTACCAACCGTAATAACTTCGGCGATGAACCTGCTACCCTGGTTAACCAAAGCAACAGCAATAAAAACGATGGCGGCTTTGTATTCGCCAAACTCGGGCTCGACTGGTTTGTCACTAACCGTACCACGTTATCTGTTGCCGGTATCAAAGTACATGGTGCTATGAACCCTACAGAAAGAATAGATATCCATACTGACACGCTTGCCAAAGGTGGTATGTCTTCTTTCAGTGAGCGGAATTCCGATTCGCATAACAAATTCAACGCCAACGGGTTGGTATTGGGGATGAAGCACCTTTTCCCCAAAGAAGGCGAAGAGCTTACTGCCGACTTCAACTACTTTGGCGGTAAAAGCGACAACCATTCCAACTACCGGACCGATTATTACGGGCTGAACAATAGCATTGCCAACAGTGATCTGCAAAAGATACTGGGGGGCGGCGAGATAAGCTTTATGACCATCCAAACCGACTACGTAAAGCCATTCAGCGGTAAACTGAAGCTGGAAACCGGTTTAAGGGCATCTATCCGTAAAACGAAGAGCAATTTCAACAACTATATGTTTGAGAACGACAAACAAGATTATGTGTTGATCCCAGCCGCTTCCAACAATTATAAGAATAGCGATAACGTATATGCCGCTTATGCCAGCGTATCCAACAGTATCGGCAACTTCGGGTATAAGGCAGGTGTACGTGCAGAAAGCTCTAACTATACCGGCGACCTTCTTAACAATGGGCAACATTTCAAAAACAATTACCCGGTAAGTCTTTTCCCGTCCCTGTTCCTGAGCGAAAAGCTGAAAAATCAACAGGAACTGCAACTGAGCTATACCAGGAGAATTAACCGCCCTAACTTCTTCCAGCTGATACCGTTCACTGATTCTACCGATAAACTGAACATCACCAAAGGTAACCCTGGCCTGGTACCAGAGTTTACCCAATCGCTGGAAATGTCTTACCTGAAAACATTCAAGGGCAATAATACCTTCCTGGCCTCCTTGTACTACCGTCATACCAACAACCTGATCACCCGTTACCTGACCAAGGAAACTGATCCGGTAAATGGACAAGACATGCTGGTGAACACCTATATCAATGCCAACTCGAGCTATTCTGCCGGTTTGGAATTAACCGCAATGTACAATCTTGCCAAATGGTGGAATGTGTCTGCCAATGCCAATATTTATAATTCGAAAATCAATACAAACAATATAGCACAATCGCAAGATGCGCTCTGGAGCTGGTTTGGCAAGTTGAATAATACCTTTAAGCTGCCAGCTAATTTTGAACTGCAGTTAACCGGTACTTACCAGTCTAAAACCAATTTACCGGTGAGCGACAATAAGAATGTGCAGGCTGGTCCTCCTATGCAACAATCACAAAATGCATCGCAGGGCTACATCGCTTCTTTCTATGGTGTAGATGCGGCCATTAAAAAGAGCTTCCTGAAAAACAATGCTGCCTCTATAACACTGAGTGTCAACGATATCTTCAGAAGCCGCTGGTCTGATCAATATTCAGAAAGTCCTTATTTCACACAATACTATAGCCGTTTGCGCGATCCGCAAATGATCCGGCTCAACTTTGCTTACAGATTTGGTAAAATAGATGCCAGCCTGTTCAAGAGAAAGAATATGGGCGCTGGCATGCAAGGCATGCAGGAAGTGATCCAATAAATAGTTGTTTATGTTTAAAGCGCCGGGATGCCAGGGGAACACCTAGGCATTCCGGCCTTTTTCATCCGGATATAGCCCCCATACCTGGTCGCTCTGCCACACTTCTTTGGTATCGATATTCATAGCAGATATTTTACCGGTAAATGCTGCACCTGTATCCACATTATGCACATTGCCAGCAATCATTGGCTTATCTTCCCCATAATTCAAACAGGGGGTGTGCCCAATATATATCTCGTGAAACTGCAAAAGCCTTTTCGGGTAAAAAATGGATTCCTTACTTAAATGCGGATCTACAGCGAGGGCCAGCTCCCATAAGCTCCTGTCCCAATACAACATGGCTTCAAACCGTTCAAATACCGGCCCGTGCGTAGATGTAAAGCCTGCATGTACAAACAACCGGTATTGCTCATCTACGTAATACAACAGCATTCTTTCGAAGAACGCCGTATGATGCAAGCGCTGGGCAGCAGATAATTTATTAAAACTTGCTAGGGTAGCCATTCCTCCATTCCGTTGCCAGGAAGGTTCCGGCATAATACCATGCAGCCAGGATTCGCACCAGGCGTCGTGGTTACCCTTTATAAAAATACAACGGCAATATTGCTCCAACTCCATCAGGTAAGAGATTACCTCCGCCGACTCTGACCATCCATCCACATAATCCCCTAAAAAAATCAGCGTATCTGTACTATCCGGCGCTATCCGCGCTATCAACTGCTTCAATGCCTTCAATGCGCCGTGTATATCACCTATAGCGTAGGTTGCGTTCATCTGTTGATCTGTTTGTACATTATATCCGGCCGCAGCACATATTTGAAACCTGCTGCCGCTGGTTATCTGCGCCCGGAGGTGCAAATCCCCTTCAGTTTTTCCGGATAAAGGTAGCATAAGCGGCGTCTTTATGCAACACCCTTCCGCGATACGATTCCATAGTAATTAGCTTCCGGGGAAACGTTGACTTGGAAGTTATTCATCTTCAACCCCTTATTAAACTGGTGAGGCAGCAAGGAATAACTCCCTGCTGCCTGTATTTACTTATTCTTCACCACTATTTTTCATTTTCATCAGTAACGCATAAGCATTCTTCGTTACTACTTCCTTGCCACCAATATCAGTTTTAATTTCCGTGTAGCCTTCTTCGCTCATCCCGGTTACCACTGGCGTTAACACAAAATTGTTCTTTCCCTTTACCACAAACAGGTAAGGTTTGTTCTCCCACTTCACCAATGCCTCATCCGGCACGGCTGTTACATGGTCATTATTCAACGCTATCTCTGCATTCATAAACATGCCGGGCAACAGACGTTTATCATATTTATCAAAATGACAATGTACTTCTGCCGTGCGGTTATCGTCTAAGCTGCGGGTAATAAAATGTATGCTGGCATTGTATTTTTCTTCCGGACGTCCGTTTACATAACAAGTTACTGGCTGTTCTGCCGCCAAGCTGGCAACATCATTTTCAAATACGGTAAGGCTCAGGTGCAGATCCGATGGATTGATCAGCTCAAACAATACTTCTGTAGGACCTACATACCGGCCAATATTTACATTTACCTTAGATACAAAGCCACTGATAGGCGCATAAATATTTACGCTACGGGTAATCTGCTGTTCTGTTAGCCGCGTAGGATCTATGTGGATCAGTTGCAGCCTTTCCGCGAGGGAACGGGCGGTTACCTGTTGACTTTCCAATTCGCTTTTCACTTGCTGCAACACCTTATCGCTATTTACTTTCGCCTCATTCAACTCCAGTTGTCTTTTATAATCCGCTTCCAGAAAACGTAGCCGGCTCCGGGTAACCAGATAGTCTTGCTGCAATTGTATATACTGCGGATCTTCAAGCGTAGCCAGTACCTGCCCTTTTGTTACCTGCATACCTGGTAAGAGGTTCATGTATTTCAGGTAACCACCCAACGGCATGCTCACGGAAGTAACGTTTTGGGGAGGCACATCAATTACACCATTTACTTTAAGTACCTGGTGCATATCGCGGGTAACGGGTAAACCTGTTTCCAGCTCCCCGTTTTTAAATTGCTCAGCTGTTACCTGCACTTCATTACCGGATATGGCGGTCTTCTCTGTAGTTGCTTTCGGTTGCTCCTGGCAGGCTAGCAGGAGCGTACTGAAAGTATATGCCAATAAAACTGTTTTTTTCATCATCAATCATTGATTAATTAATACCACTTAATTTTTCTACTGTAAAAGCGGATTGATTTAATTGTTCTACAACTGTAAAATAACTGCTACGTATTTCCATTGCCTGGTTCACTAGTATCACCCATTCCAGGTAACCGGTGTCGCCACCGCGTAAACGTTTGTTGGCGCCATCTATGATAGTAGCCGCATTATTCAATAATATTGACCTATAGGCACGTACCAACTCACGGTGATGGGTATACGTTTTTATAGCCTGATATAGTTCTGCAGAGAGTTGTTGCCGGGTAGCCACTAACTCCAGCCGGCGTTGTTCCAATAACACATTGGAAGCCTGGATACGGGCACGCTGACCGATGGTAAAAACAGGAATACCTACGCCTATACTGAAAGAAGAAAAACGACTGCTGCCACCAAAGTATTTTTCCTGGTCGCCTATCCGCTGATAACCAATAATGCTCATATTATTGTAACCAGCATTGAAAGAAGGCAACAAGCGGCTTTGCTCCAATTTCTTCTCTAATACACCTAATTGTACTTCCTGCTGCTTCAATAGCACTTGTGGTGTTTGCACCGGCAAACTGGTATCCGGCAACTCCTGCAACTGGTAGATCATGCTATCTGCCACCGGTATCAGGGAGGATGGTGAATTAAGCAATATGCGGAATAACTCCAGTTGTATGTCATAATCAGTACGTAGCAACGACAGTTGGTTAGCGATCTGCCAACGCTGATTTTCAGCAGTTGTTTTTTCCAGCAGATCAGTATCCCCTACTTTAAAACGGAGGGCAGCCTTCTGCATAAAAGCGTTATAAATACTATCCGCTTCTTCCAGCAACTGTCCTTTCTGTTGTAATACTAACAACCGGTAAAAGGTTTCTTTCACTTGCGCCATCAACTCCAGCTCACGTTGCCGGGTATTGAGCTTACTGATATCTGTTTGTAGCCGGTTAATAGCCCGTTGTTGTTTGTATACCGTTGGAAATTGTATGCCCTGCGATACAGTGAGCCGGTTATCATTTGCCACGCTGTTGATCTTTCCATACTCAACGCCAACATTGGTTTTATCAATATCCAGATGGCTTTTCCTCAATGCCTGGTAATATTGCTCTCCTAATTTCGACGTCTGTATCTGCAGGTTATTTTTCATAGCCATATCAAGCGATTGCTGCAAGGTTACTTTTGTTTGCGCCGGCAAAGCCATAGGCAATAACAACAGCAATGCCATTAATAACTTACGCTGTTTGAACGAGCCCAATCCCTTCTCAAAAAGTATGTATAACATCGGTAACACAAACAAAGTGAGCAACGTAGAAATGATTAAGCCGCCAATAACTACAGTCGCCAATGGCTTCTGCACTTCTGCACCGGCCCCACGGCTAATTGCCATAGGAATAAAACCTAATGAAGGCACTAGGGCAGTCATTAGTACCGCTCTTAATTTAGTACGGGTACCTTGCTCCACCACCTGGAAAACATCTGCTATTCCTTCCTTTTTCAGGCGATTAAATTCAGACACCAACAATATGCCATTGAGCACAGCCACACCAAATAAAGCAATAAATCCTACGCCTGCTGAAATGCTGAAAGGCATACCTCTCATCCATAATGCCAGGATACCACCTATAGCCGACAATGGAATAGCCGTATAGATCAGCAGCCCTTGTTTCACAGAATTAAAAGCAAAATACAATAACACGAAAATCATCAGCAAGGCAACGGGAACGACTATACTTAAACGTTGCTTGGCAGCAGTAAGATTTTCGAATGAACCGCCGTACACAATGTGATAACCTGCCGGTAGTTTCAATTGTTGCTGTACCTTTCCCTCTAATGTTTTCACAATGCCCTGCACATCTTTACCACTTACATTAAATCCTACAATGATGCGGCGGCGGGTGTTTTCACGTTGTATCTGGTTAGGGCCTTCTATTTCTGTAATAGCAGCCACCTGCGACAGCGGCACTTGCAATCCTTCCTTAACAGGGATCAACAGATTTTGTATATCTGCTATATTCCGGCGCGCATTACCAGCCAATCTTACCACCATGTCAAACCGCTTCTCTCCTTCATATACCAGGCCGGCGCTTTCACCGGCAAAAGCGGTATTCACCACTTTATTCACCTCACTCACGTTTAAACCATATTTGGCCATTTCTTCGCGGTTATAATGGATCACTACCTGTGGCATCCCTGTCACCGTTTCTACATATAGGTTGATCGCACCGTCTACTGTTTTAATGATTTCGCCCAGTTTGTTGGCATACAGGGCCAGGGAATCCAGGTCTTCCCCAAAAATCTTACATACGATGTCCTGCCGGGCGCCGGTCATCAATTCATTAAAGCGCATCTGTACGGGAAACTGGAACCCTACACTGATACCTGGCACATCAGCCAGGGCTTTGCCCATTTTTTCCGACAGCTCTTCGAAAGAAGCAGCAGAAGTCCATTCTTTCTTATGCTTCAATATCACCATCATATCGCTGGCCTCCATAGGCATAGGATCTGTAGGGATTTCCGCACTACCTATTTTGGTGACTATCTTTTCTACTTCCGGGAATTTTTTTAGCAAGATACCCGCCGCTTGTTGGGTTATTTTAATGGTAGTACTCAGATTTGCACCGGTTAGTAAGCGGGTATCTACTGCAAAGTCGCCTTCTTCCAACTGCGGAATAAACTCTCCGCCCAACGTACCCAGTAACAATACAGCCGCCACAAACAACAGCAAGGTACCAGCGATAATACTTTTAGGGAATCGCAATAACTTATCCAATGCAGGCTGATAGCGCTTTTCCAGCCAAGTCATTATACGGTCTGCTAAGGAAGGCCGATGGCTGATCTGCTTATTTAAAAACAAAGCACTCATCATAGGAACATAAGTAACCGATAGCAGGAAGGCACCCAGTATAGCAAAAGAAACCGTATAAGCCATGGGCTTAAACATCTTGCCCTCTATCCCTTCTAACGAAAGAATAGGAATGTATACAATGAGAATGATGATCTGACTGAATACCGCCGATTTAATCATACCGCCGGCAGCGTGTTCCACAGTAGCATCCATGGTGGGTTGGGAAATGCGGGAGATCTCCCGGAACTGCCCTGAATGGGTAAACCGGAACAGGATGGCTTCTACAACAATCACTGTTCCATCTACAATTAAACCAAAATCGATCGCTCCTAAGCTCATCAGGTTGCCGCTTACACCAAACTTATTCATCAGGATAACCGCAAACAACATCGCCAGGGGAATCACCGACGATACAATTAATCCTGCCCGCAGATTGCCCAGGAAGAATACCAATACCACTACAACAATTAATGCCCCTTCAGTGAGGTTGGCTTCCACAGTGCCGATAGCATTGTTCACCATTTTAGTACGGTCCAGGAAGGGTTCTATTTTTACGCCTTCCGGTAAAGAACGTTGTATCTCCGCCACTTTATCCTTCACTTTTTTAATAACCGCAGAAGAGTTTTCTCCTTTCAACATCATCACTACAGCGCCGGCTACCTCACCTTTATCGTTAAAGCACATTGCACCATAGCGGATAGCAGCCCCATATTGCACAGTAGCTACGTCGCGGATCAACAACGGCACGCCATTAGGCAACTTCTTAACCACTATTTGCAGGATATCTGCAATACTGCCAGTAAGTCCTTCACTACGTATATACAATACCGTTGGCCCCTTTTCAATATAGGCGCCACCGGTATTTCCGTTATTCTTTTCCAGGGCCTCAAAAATATCTGCGATGGTAACATTATTCGCTTTTAGTTGATCAGGCAGCACGGCTATTTCATACTGTTTTAGCGCGCCACCAAAACTACTCACGTCGGCTACGCCAGGCGTTCCTAGCAGTTGGCGCCTCACCAGCCAATCTTGTATAGTACGTAACTCCATAGGGCCATATTTGCCCTCATAGCCGGGTTCCGGACGTACTACATACTGGTATATTTCACCCAGCCCGCTAGTAACGGGCGCCATTTCCGGCGCACCGATGCCTGCCGGAATATCCCGCTGTACCTGTTGCAAGCGCTCTGCTATCTGTTGGCGCGACCAGTATACATCTGTTTCATCATTAAATACAATGGTAACAAGCGACAACCCAAAACGGGAGAAACTGCGTATCTGCTTCAATCCCGGAATATTACTGCAAGCCTGCTCTATAGGGAAAGTAATCAACCGTTCTACATCGGGGGCTCCCAACGATGGAGATACTGTAATCACCTGCACCTGGTTGTCTGTAATATCCGGTACCGCGTCTATAGGCAAACGGGTTACCTCATAGGTTCCCCAACCTATCAGTGCCAGCACAAATAGCCCAATAACCAGCTTATTCTTTACAGAAAAGCTGATGATCTTATTCAACATAAAATCTTCGTTATAAACTGATATAAATGTTATACACCGGCCTGTTATTGAACAGGTCCGAAAAAATCAAAAGAAGTAGTAGTAAACACTATACGGTGCGGGGAGGTCTAAACAAACTATTCAGGGCGGGCGCCGGTAAGTACTGGTCTTTTAATACCGGATAATTGATCGTTACCGGTTGATACATTTCCTGTATACGGATGCTGACTACTTTTGCCAGCGGTATAAAAGTTTGCTGTAAAAGATGGCCGTCTATCTGTTTATAAGGTAACTGCCGGTCTTGTTCCTGGTCATTATCGCCATCATCGGCGACGGTATAATGAATGGTGAGAAAGGTTGTAAAACTGATATTGCGGTTGAGCTGGTGATGATATACGTAATGGTTCAACAACGCCGGTACTTTCAATAACTGATTGAATGCACTGTTGTGTAATACAAAAAGAAATAATAATATGTAGGCACTCCTTTTTTTCACCGACGCAAAGATAACAGATAAAAACAAAAGAGGGTATATCAAAAGTAAATTAAGCAGCCTGAAAATAATATTAATGAAAAAGGGGCTACCAGGCAGCGTCTAAAATAAAAAGAGGGGTACCGTACTTTTGATACACCCTCTTTTTATTTAGACCCGGGATAGGAATATTCCAGTCATCTCATAACCTACAACTGTTACACTGTTAAGTAACATGGCGCAAAGATAGGCGCAGTGAATCAAATAAAGTGAGCCGCTATACAGAAGGTTAGCAATAATTTATGCTTTACGCCTTCCTCCACCATAGCGGTATTACCGGCAATAGCAGCGTTGATATCCATATATAAAATTTTCAAATATGGAAATATAACAATGATGTTCCTATTGCCACTCTTCACGCAGGGATTTCATCTACAGCTTCCCGTTCCCAAAAACGGTGCTGAGCAATCGCTTTAATAAATGCTTTGCTGTTACTGTCTATCAATAGTCCCGGTTCATTTTCTTCTATTGGCAGATAGGTTTCTTTAAGCACTTCAATTCCTTCCCGGTTAACGGCAACCGCCTTACAATGTTTGTAAGCTTCGTTAATGAAGTGGAGTGCAGCTGGTTCTTTTTTAAGCAGGGCGGCGCTGGCAGCTCCACCGGGCACGTATACCGCATCAAACAATACCGAAGCAGCAATAAGCAAACTCTGATCTGCTTCCAACCGGGTACCGTTGCTTACTTTGATCTGGCCGAGCTTCGGGGCGATCAATTGCACCTGTGCGCCGGCTGCTATCAGGTCGGCTTTCATTTTGCTTACATCCGTACCAGACACACCGTCGGCCACCAGGAAGGCCACTTGCCTGGATGTAATGGTATTTTTAACGGTGTTCGCCATACTGAGCGCAGCAGAAGAAGCCACCTGCTGCTTTTGGGCTCTGGGCTCATAATCCTTTATATTAGCGTCTGCCGGACGTATATGATTAATGGGTTGCTCCGGTTTAGCGGGCACCTGTATACCCAATCCAGCAGCTACCCGGCTTGCCAATGACTTCTCTACCTGGGTTAATAATCCCACCACACGTACACGTATATCCGGCCGCGTTACCTTGCCTAATTCAAAGCGCAAGGCATTTACGATATGTGTTTTTTCTACCTCCGACTGGCTATTATAAAACAGGGTAGCCTGACTGAAAAAGTCGAAGAAGCTCTGGCTACGCCCACGGATCTTCCTGGCATCCACTTTTTCTTCATAAGAGGTGAATCCTCCATCGCGTACGCCTGCCTGAAAAGGACATCCATTGCTAACGGTGTTGGGTTCATAAGAAGTTTCGGCGCGGTTAATGGCCTGCCGCATAAATCCGTCGCGTTGATTATTATGCACTGGCGCTACGGCACGGTTAATAGGTATTTCATGGAAATTAGGTCCCCCTAGCCGGATCAGTTGCGTATCTGTGTACGAAAATAAACGGCCCTGTAACAAAGGATCATTGGTAAAATCGATACCCGGCACCAGGTTTCCTGGATGGAAGGCTACCTGTTCTGTTTCTGCAAAGAAATTATCAGGGTTACGGTTCAATACCATTTTGCCGATACGTATTACCGGTACTACTTCTTCCGGAATTATTTTAGTAGGGTCCAGCAAATCGAAGGGGAACTTATGCTCATCTTTTTCCGCTACTATTTGTACCCCCAGTTCCCATTCCGGAAAAGCGCCAGACTCAATGGCATTCCAGAGGTCGCGACGATGAAAATCTGAATCTTTCCCCGAAATTTTCTGGGCTTCGTCCCAGGCTACAGCATGTACACCCAACAAAGGCTTCCAGTGAAACTTTACAAAACAGGATTTACCCGTCGCATTAATAAAGCGGAATGTATGTATGCCAAAACCTTCCATCATACGTAAACTACGGGGTATAGCCCGGTCGCTCATCACCCACATGATCATGTGCATACTCTCCGGCGACAGGGAAATAAAGTCCCAGAAAGTATCATGTGCCGAAGCTGCCTGGGGCATTTCGTTCCGTGGCTCCGGCTTTACAGCGTGAACGAAATCCGGGAACTTGATCGCATCCTGAATAAAAAAGACAGGGATATTATTACCTACCAAGTCGTAGTTGCCTTCATCGGTATAAAACTTGACCGCAAAACCGCGCGCATCGCGGGCCAGATCGCTGGAACCACGGGAACCGGCTACAGTAGAAAAACGAACAAACACAGGCGTTTGTTTTTCCGGGTCTTGTAAAAAACCAGCCTTGGTATATTTCGCCATCGACTCGTATACCTGGAAATAACCATGGGCTGCCTCTCCACGGGCATGCACTATCCGCTCTGGTATACGCTCATGGTCAAAGTGTGTAATTTTCTCCCGTAAGATAAAATCTTCGAGTAAAGAAGCCCCGCGCTCACCAGCTTTCAGAGAGTTCTGGTTATCATTGATGCGTACGCCCTGGTTGGTAGTAAGAAACTGGTCTGTTCCTTCTTCTGTATGAGGGGCGAGGTTTTCCGTTTTTTTACTGGGCTTACTCCCAGTAGTCTTTTTTTTCTTTGCCATGGTTTTCGTGGTTTTAATGATGGGGTAGGATCACTAATTTTACAGAAACCATACCATTACCCTATATGTATCTAAACGCATGAGGCAGCCTTTACGGATTCGGGAAAGTTATTTACGGGATGCAAAAATTTGCGATTAACTTCGCAGGCAAAAGGTACCCCATGAAAACACAATCCTTCCCCGCAAGCGAAAGAGGCACAAAAGATATTGGCTGGCTGAAAAGTAATTTCTTTTTCAGCTTCAGCGATTATTATAGTCCTTTGCGCAGCGCCTTTGGTACACTGGTGGCATTTAACGACGATTACGTAGAAACCGGTAAGGGCTTTGGCATCCATCCGCATGTGAATATGGAAATCATTTCTGTATTGCTGAAAGGGAAGATGAACCACAAGGATAGCATGGGGTACAGTACAGAAATAGAAGCGCCCTCCGTACAGATCATGAGCGCCGGCAGCGGGTTAAGGCATGAAGAATACAACATAGGCACAGAAGAAGTGAACTTTCTGCAGATATGGATAACACCCAAACAGCAAAATATTACTCCCCGTTACCAGCAAAGAAATTTTCCGAAAGAAAACAGGAAGAATAAACTGGTTACTATCGTTTCCAGTGAAGAAGGATTACAGCATTGCTGGATCAACCAAAATGCAAAATTGTCACTTGGCTATTATGAACAACCAGTTAACCTCACCTATACCTTTAACCCGGTGAATAAATGTGTGTTCATTTTTTCCATCTCCGGCGGTTTAAGGGTGTTAGACCAGGTATTACAAGAGAGGGATGCTATCGGTATATGGGAAATGGGTGAGATCACCTTGCAGTGTGCCGAAAAAACTGAGTTCCTGATCATCGAAACCCCCATTAACCAGAAGTAATACAAATTTCAGAAAGCATTTATTTATTCCGGCGGAATCGTTAAATTTATAGGGCACCATAGTAAAGGGTCATTTGCCCATATGATTAATACCGCTGAAAATAACTACATAGGTTTCGAGGTACTCTTTAACCATGCTACCATTGGCATACTAGTCGCCGACGCTAACCATATCATTCGGATGGCTAACCCCTTCCTCCTTAACCAGTTCGGCTATACGAAAGAAGAGCTCAAGGGGCAACCACTGTCTCTGCTTTTGCCTTACCAGGAACCTGAATATACTGCGGTACGGAAAGATGGCAGCCGCTTTCCGGTAGAAATAAGTGAAGGAAACCACCACACCACAGCAGGAATGCTAACCATCACTTACATCATGGATATTTCCGACCGGAAGAATATTGAGCTTACCCGGCAGGCATTACACCAGCAAGAAAAAGAAGCAGCCCTGAAAGATGGCGCCCTACAGCGCATGAACAGCTTCCTCACCAGCTTATGGGCCAATGCAGGCGCTATCCTGATGGTGATCAATCCGGATGGTTTTATCCGGTGGTTTAACCCCGCAGCAGAACGGATATTAGGCTACAAAGCCAGTGAAGTGGTAGACATATGCACCCCGCTCATTTTACACAACAAGGAAGAACTAGCGCTTCGGGCGGAAGAATTTTCCCAGGAATTGCAACAACCGGTGAGCCCGGATATGGAAGCACTCACCATCCGCGCCCAGCTAAACCTAGCCAACGAATACGAATGGTCGTACATCCGGAAAAATGGCAGCACCTTACCCGTTTCCTTAACGATAACGGCTATCCGTAATGCCGGCGACATTACCGGCTATATGGCCATCGCCATCGACCTGTCGCAAACCAAACAGGCAGAATCTGAACTGAGGATAGCCCTGGAAAAGGAAAGGGAGCTCAATGAGCTGAAGTCCAGGTTCGTATCGCTCGCCTCCCATGAATTCCGGACTCCCCTCAGTGCCATTTTATCCTCCATTTACCTGGTGTCTAAATATGAGTTACCGGAAGATGTTAATAAACGTAATAAACACATCCAACGCATTATTTCTTCAGTAAACATGCTGACGGACATCCTCAACGATTTTCTGTCGGTAGGCAAAATAGAAGAAGGCAAAATACAGGTACGCTATAGCACCTTTGATACCGGCAAGCATATCGGCAACGTTATCCTTGAAATGGAAGGACTGAAAAAAAATCAGCAACAGATATACTATGCGCACCATGGCTCACCCAATGTATGCCTCGACGCCACCCTGCTAAAACATATTGTGATGAACCTCATTTCCAATGCGGTGAAATTTTCACCGGAAGGCGCCATCATTTCTATCCGTACCCAATGCAATCTACAAGGATTTCAACTCTCTGTAAAGGACAGAGGCATCGGGATTTCGCAGGAAGACCGGCAGCACCTCTTCGAACGTTTCTTCCGCAGCCAGCAGGTGGCCAATATCCAGGGCACCGGCCTGGGATTGCACATTGTGGCCAAATATGCAGAACTGATGAATGGTACAGTTACCTGCAACAGCGAGCCTGAATCCGGTACCGAGTTTATTGTTTCCCTTCCTTTCCCCCAAACTGATGACAATGGAGAAAATATTGTTGATAGAAGATAATCCGGCCATCTGCGAAAATGTAGCAGAAATCCTGGAGCTAGCCAACTACCAGGTTATTACCGCCAATAACGGCAAAGAAGGCGTGGCCATGGCCCTGGAACACCTCCCCGACCTCATTGTATGTGATATTATGATGCCCATTCTCGACGGCTATGGCGTATTGCATATGCTACATAAAAACAAAGTTTTACAAGCTACCCCCTTTATCTTCCTCACCGCTAAAACAGAGAGGAGCAATATCAGAAGGGGCATGGAGATGGGCGCAGATGATTATATCACCAAGCCTTTTGAGGGTACAGAGCTGCTCAGCGCCATTGAGAGCCGCCTGAAAAGATGCGCAGAAATTAAAAACACAACCATTTCAGGACTAAAGGGCTTACAAGTGCTGTTAGCTGCCAGTACCGGCGAAGAACAGCTGTTGCAGCTGAAAGAAGACCGGAATACCCATCACTACAAAAAGAAACAAAACATCTACAGCGCAGGCAACCGTCCGGAATACCTCTACTATCTGTTACAAGGAAAAATAAAAACCTATAAACGTAACGACGATGGTAAAGAACTGATCATCGGATTGTATAATGAAGGGGATTTCCTGGGTTATAATGCCTTACTGGAAAAGGGCAACTACCAGGAATACGCAGAAGCCATGGAAGATAACACCCTGGTAGCAGTAATACCCCATCAGGACTTTGAACAACTGATCAGCAGCAACCCGGAAGTATTGGGAAAATTTATTCAACTGCTTTCACGGGAAATGGCCGAGAAAGAACAACAACTGATCGGACTGGCTTATAACTCCCTACGCAAAAAAGTAGCGGAAGCCTTGTTAACGCTCAACAAAAAATACAATACAGCCAGCAACAAGCAATTCACCATTGAAATCAGCCGGGAAAACCTGGCTGCCGTGGCAGGAGTAGCTAAAGAATCACTGATACGTACACTGGGCGATTTCCGTGACGAACGTTTAATCACTCTCAAAGAGGGGCAAATCGGTATTTTATCTGCCCATAAACTCACCGCTATGATTAACTAACCCGTTACTCTTTCATCTTTTCCTTTTCCGCAGCAATAAATATCAGGAAAGCGAGCTTTATCCGCTCGTATTCCTGTACCATGCCTTCTACATCATTCTTTAAAACAGCATATTGGTGTGGCGCCGGTTGGTTTTCTGGCTGCAATTCCAACCATGTAAGCTGTTCGCCTACTTCGTGCCGCAATAATACCAGGGATTCCTCCCTGTCGAGCATGGTGAGCTGAAACTCTTCCGCCTCTTCAATAAAGGGCCGGTGCATCGTTTCTTTCAATGCAGCTGCCAAGCGGTTTATCAGCGACGCATTATCTTCTCTTAGGGTTTTCAATACCCTGATCCAGGTTTTACAGGCCTGCAAGTATTCCCCTGCAGGCGGATCAGGTAGGATGTCGTTTAGCATAATAAAAGCTAATTATAATAAGTTTGGAGTTCATGCAGGTTCTTTGCCAACGCCCATTCTTTCAACAGACTGTTCAGTTGCTGCTGGGCCAACAACATCTCCCGGATATTTTCCTGTAAAACAGACAATTGCCCACCATTGTCTCCAGCTAACAAGTATTCTTTTCCAATAACATTATCCAGCATATGACCCATCGCTTTACCCTGTGCCACAAATTCGCTAATTAGCTTATGTACTTTACTAATATGATCATAACCAGGTTCCCACAATACTGGCTCATTCTTTTTATTACCGGTGGCAGATTGCAGCTCTTCCTGCAGGTTACGCAATACCACGCCGTGGTAAACGGTTACCTCCTGGTAATAATGGATCGTTAAATCAGTAACATCCTGGATAAAGCCCGACCCCCAAATAGCGGACTCTTTCATTACCGTATGTAGTACTTCCACCTGCTGCAATACTTTCAGCGCCTTCGGAGCGGCATGCTCACGGATATAAGCATCAATGGCAATGGCATGCACCCGGTTATAATCCAGGGCAGACGGGGTCATATCTAACAAATATTTTACCCGGGAATGCCGGCCATATTGCCTGAAAATGAAGTTCCCATATTTGCGTAAGTGCTTAATGGGAAAGAAAAGAAAACCTTCACAAAATTTCCGCTGACGTGAAGAGGGAGTTAAACCGCTAAACAACATATGCTATTTTTTGTGAGATGCCGTTAGAGAAGTATCACCGTTGCCAAAACGGTGATACTTCTCTAACGGCATCTCTGTCCTCATTTTGTTTATGCTCCAGGAATCCAGGTGGATGTCCATTTGCTGCACAAAACTAAAACAGCCGGATTTGCTGAACAATGACGGGGGTTATCGGGTAGGTTGACCGTGGTCATTTTTCAAGATGACCACCATCATCTCTTTTCTGTGGAGGTTGGTAATCCAAACAACGAAACACCAGGAATTTCCTGACTACACGGCCACACAGCCTCACTTCGATGGGAGGAAGCGGGATAACAGTATGGAAGAATGGCGCCAGTTCTGCCACAAATGCTTGCTCATCTTTATCATCCTTTACATCAGTAAGGGAATTAATAAACAAGGCATTCTTTCCCTTCAAGGCCTGCAGGTCTGTACCAATAAAATCAAACTGTAATGCATTTTCTCCAATGATATTTTTGGAATATACCATACGATGCAGGTATAAATTGAGCATCGCGCTGGTCTTATAATCGTCTGCAGAAAAAATAAAGTCATCCGGATATTGTGTAGCCAATTCACGTACACCTTTACCTAATCCTTCCCAACCTATCATGGTATCGTCTGAATGAATAGGTACCGGATACAAAAGCACTTCAACCGCCAACGCCAGATGTACTACCAGCGAACAAATCCATTGCCAGCGTACATACTTAAAGGTGAGCCAGGTACTTACCCAGATAGTGCCTGTAATATAAGCAGGCATCATCCAATTGAGTTTTACCCAATACACAGGGGACATCAACAGGAACAATAAAAAAAGAGGCAGAAAAAAACAAAGTAAAAATAGCTGGGGTGCAGGGATGCGCAAGATATGCCAGCGATACTTGCAGATAAACTTGTAGCAATAGTACAGCAAAGCAAAAAACAGTACCGGCAACAAGATAGCCGCCTGGTGCCCAATAACCCCTAAAAGATCCAAAGGGCGGAAAGCAATACCTTCCACCCGCTCAGACGATTGAAACCGGAAGGAAGCAAAGTTGTTGTTCACATTCCAGATCACTACCGGTGCGATGGTGATAAAAAAGACCACCACGCTGGTCCAAAACCAAGGAGACCACAAATAACGGCGGTGTTCACGGGATAACAGCAGATACAACACCGCTCCTGCCGGTAGGAAAATAGCGGTGTATTTACTGTCGAAAGCCAGCCCCATCGCAATACCCGCGCATATCCAATAAACCCGGCGCCCTTCAAATACAGCCCGGTACATGGCCAGCAACGATAAAGCCCAAAATAACAGTAATGGTACATCAGGTGTAGACACCAACGATAAGATGGTAATCATCAGCGTGGCATACAATAATAACAATGCATTCCAGGAACGGGTACGCGGCAGAAAACAACGGGCCAATTGGTAGAAAACCAGTAAAGTACCCACCGTTACCAGTGTATCGGCCAGTTTAATGACATACACATGAGACCCTAATAAATCTGTAAATCCCCGTAAAATCCAGGCAATAGCGGGAGGGTGGTCGAAATAGGAAAGAGCAAAATGCTGTCCATAAAAGTAATAATAAGCATCCTGGGGCATCGCCCCCATCAGGCCTATAAATGATATTCGTAGTAAAACAACCACACAGATGGACATAGCCATCCATTTATTTGATGAGATATAGGCCATAAGCCGATCATCTCCGGATGATTTCCGCATGATAGGTGCTGACAATTAATTGTGACGCATTAGTTGATAGTGCAAACCGTTCCCACAATCTCTATGCCGTAAGACTGAGTATGAACATATTGTCACTCTTACAATAATGCGCCGCTAGCCTTTCTGTTTAAAAAATGGAAAAAAAATTTGCCAGGCGACTGTGGATACGCACCATCTTTTAATAAAAAAGGCATCAACCTTCGTATACCCATTACCGGATCCGGCTTTCCGTATAACTGGCTTTTCCATATAAAAGGCCAACTTTTTGCTATTCATTTTGTTTGACTAATACAAGTCCTGTATTCACTAAAACCGTCCTGCATGGCAGTTAAGATCCGTCTTCCGGAGCACATTAAAGGTTTAAGTGACGCGGCAGTAATTGCCGCCAGGGGAAGATTTGGCAATAATACGTATGTGGCGCCCCCCCGTAATCCGGTATGGCACATGCTAAAAGAAATATTTAGTGAGCCCATGCTCATATTGCTAATAGCGGTCACTATCCTTTATTTTGTAATGGAACAGCTGGAAGAAGCCTATTTTATGCTCGCGGCCATTTTGTTGGTATCAGGCATTTCTTTCTATCAAGACAACCGCAGCCGGAAAGCATTGAAGGAACTGGAAAAACTAAACGAGCCGCTCAGCAAAGTTATTCGTAATGGTAAGCTAAAAAGCGTTCCTACCAGTGAAATTGTACGCGGCGATATGATGCTGGTATCTGAAGGCAACACCATTAATGCAGATGGCATTATTGTGCACAGCAACGATTTTTCCGTCAACGAGTCTGCCCTTACCGGCGAAGCCTATACGATTTTTAAACAGGCCGGCAGTGACAACAACAAGGTGTATAGCGGCACCCAGGTAGTATCCGGACTGGCCATTTGCGAGGTAACACAGGTTGGCTCTCGTACCAAACTTGGGCAACTGGGCACCTCCATTATCACCATCAAACCGGAACCCTCTCTGCTACAACTGCAGATAAGGCAATTTGTAAAATGGATGGCTATAGCAGGTATCGTGATATTCCTGGCAGTATGGCTGACCAACTATGTACATAGTGGCAGTTTTACCGACAGTTTACTAAAAGGGCTTACACTGGCCATGTCTGTTTTACCGGAAGAAATCCCTGTGGCTTTTACCACTTTTATGGCGCTGGGCTCTATGCGGCTGATGCAGATGGGAATTATTGTGAAAAGAATACGTACAGTAGAAGCCCTGGGGAGCGCCACTGTTATTTGCACCGACAAAACCGGCACTATTACGGAGAACAAAATGCAGCTGCAGCTCGTATACCGGGGAGCAGATCATACTTTATATGACGCAGCGCATTTGCCAGCAGATGTTATTACCATGGCCATGTGGGCCAGCGAGCCGGTACCTTTTGATCCCATGGAAAAAACACTGCATAGCATATACGAAAAGCTCGTTCCATCGGATGAGCGCAGCGCCTGGGAAATGGTACACGAATATCCGCTGGATGGCAAACCACCTATGATGACGCATATATTTGCCAACCACCAAGGGGCACACATAGTTGCCGCCAAAGGTGCACCGGAAGCCATTATCGAAGTATCTACCCTTTCTGAAACAGATAAAAAGGACTTGGCAGTGCGGATCAATGAACTGGCCCGGCAAGGCTACCGGGTATTGGGTGTAGCCACTGCTACTTTCACCGGAGAACATTACCCGGCCACCCAACAGGAACTGCCCTTTACCTTTATAGGCCTCCTGGCCTTCTATGATCCACCCAAACCCAACATCGGCGAAGTATTTCTCCAGTTCTACCGGGCAGGCCTGGGCGTTAAAATCATTACCGGCGACAACGCTGCAACCACCCGCGCCATCGCCAAACAAGCAGGCCTGAAGGATGCAGGCGCTGCTGTAGACGGCAATACGCTTTTGCTGATGGATGCCGCAGACATGCAGCGAACCCTCCAGCAAGTGAACATCTTTACCCGCATGTTCCCTGAAGCCAAGCTGGCCGCCATCAACGCTTTGAAAGCCTGTAATGAAATAGTGGCCATGACAGGCGACGGCGTAAATGACGGCCCTGCACTAAAGGCCGCCCATATCGGCATTGCCATGGGGAAAAAAGGAACTGAAATCGCCAAACAAGCCGCCGCCCTGATCCTGGTAAATGATGACCTGAGCAGCATGTTAGATGCAATTGCCATGGGCAGAAGGATTTATGCCAATATCAAAAAAGCCGTGCAATACATTATCTCCATTCACATCCCTATTATCTTTACCGTATCCCTCCCTTTATTCCTGGGCTGGATCTATCCAAATATCTTCACTCCGGTACACGTCATTTTTCTGGAAGTGATCATGGGGCCTACCTGCTCTATTGTATATGAGAACGAACCCATAGAGGCCAACGCCATGTTACAACCACCACGACCGATTACACAAACATTTTTATCTTTCCGGGAAATGAACATCAGCATCCTCCAGGGACTAATCATTACCGCCGGCGTATTGGGGGTTTATCAATGGAGCCTTACACAACAGCATAGCGAAGTATATACCCGTAGCATGGTGTTTACGACACTGGTACTGGCTAATATTTTCCTTACTTTAGTAAACCGCTCTTTTTATTATTCTTTTGTTCACAATATGCACAACCATAATAAGTTGATGGTAGCAGTTATTTACATCACGCTGGTGTTGCTGGCCATTATGCTATATGTTCCGCCTGTAGCAGACTTTTTCAGCATTAAGGCCTTACAGCCACGGGAGGTATGCATCTGTGCCGGTAGCGCCGCTGTAACCGTATTATGGTTTGAAGGCTGGAAATGGTGGAAACGTTCCAGACACGCAGCTAAAAATCTATCCCCATCATGAAGGTATTTACAACCCGGGTAATTCCAGAAGAAGGACTCCAGTTACTTCAACATGCAGGCATTACCGTTACCCAGTGGTCAACAGAAAGAGAACTGACTCAGGAAGAGCTAGTCGCCGCCTGCCAACAAAGTGATGCCTTGCTTTTTGCCGGCGGCAAAAACATAGACCGTGCTTTTATGGAACAATGCCGGCATTTAAAAGTAATCAGCCTGTTGTCGGTAGGCTACGATAACGTTGACCTGAAAGCCGCTACAGAATTAGGAATACAGATCACTAACACGCCTGAGGTACTGAGCAATGCTACCGCCGATACCGCTTTTTTATTAATGCAGGCTGTTGCCCGGAAAGCTTTCTATCAACATAAAAGAATTATAAAAGGCGAATGGGGATTTAGTGCTCCTACTGCTAACCTGGGCATTGATATAGCAGGAAAAACCTTGGGTATCTGGGGCCTCGGCCACATCGGCTATGTAATGGCCCAACGATGCCGCTATGCATTCGGGATGAAGATCATTTACTGCAACCGCCACCGGAATGAAGCAGCAGAACAAGATCTGCAGGCCACCTATGTATCTTTTGATGAATTACTGCAACAAAGTGACATACTCAGCGTGCATGCCTCACTCACACCGGAAACCAAAGAAAAGTTCAATAAAGACGCCTTCAGTAAAATGAAACCCACTGCTATTTTCATCAATACCGCCAGGGGAGGCATCCATAACGAAGCAGACCTGATCACTGCCTTACAGGAAGGCAGCATCTGGGGCGCCGGACTGGACGTTACCAACCCAGAACCCATGCAACCGGATAACCCGCTGTTGGATATGCCCACGGTAGCGATACTGCCACACATCGGATCGGCTACGCAGGAAACCCGTAACGCCATGTCGCGCTTGGCAGCTGAAAATATTATCGCCGCACTGGGAGGACGCCCGGTACCCAACCCAGTCAATCATCTTTACGCCCTCTGACTAAGGTTTCAGGCGCCAGTTAAAACAAATACCACTGGTAATTGTTGGGCTTATACAAACTCCGTAAACTTCAATAAAAAGCGCTATCTATGAAAAAGGTCGCTATCATCGGCGGAAAACGTATCCCCTTCGTAAAATCCTTCAAGGAATATAATCATATCAGCAACCAGGAAATGCTGACAGCCTGTCTCAATGCCCTGGTAGAACAGTACCAACTGGCCGGCAAGCGGCTGGGGGAAGTAGCCCTGGGCGCCTTGTTAAACCGTTCCACCGACTGGAACTTTGCCAGGGAATGCGTACTGGGCACCCAGCTCGACCCGCATACGCCCGCCTATAATGTACAAAGGGCCTGCGGCACCAGCCTCGACACCACGATCCAGTTAGGACTGCGTATTGCTGCCGGACAAATAGACACCGCCATTAGCGGCGGCAGCGATACCAATAGTGATATACCTCTCCAGTTTCATCGGCAGCTGGCCTGGAAACTCACCGACCTGCGCGCCGCCAGAACTTTTGGGGAACGGTTGAGAATGCTTACCTCTATCCGGTTGAAAGACCTCGCTCCTGTATATCCTTCTATCGTAGAACCCAGAACAGGCATGTCTATGGGGCAACATACCGAAAAAATGGTACAGGAATGGGGCATTACCCGGGAAGAACAAGACGCATTGGCTTTCCTGAGTCATATGAACGCAGCCCAGGCCTATACGGAAGGCTTCTTCAACGACCTGGTATTTGAGTTCAAAGGCGTTAAAAAAGACACCATTATCCGCAACGATACTACGCCAGCCAAACTTGCCGCCTTAAAACCAGCTTTCGATTTTAGCGGAAAAGGCACCCTTACCGCCGGTAACAGCACCATCTATACCGATGGCGCTTCCGCCCTGCTCATGGCTTCGGAAGAATTTGCCCAACAACAGAACTGGCCCGTACAGGCGTACCTGGTAGATGGTGAAACTGCGGCAGTAGACTATGTACATGGAGAAGGTTTACTAATGGCGCCCACTTATGCCGTTGCCAGGATGCTTAAACGCAATCACCTGCAATTACAGGACTTCGACGTATACGAAATACATGAAGCATTCAGCGGACAAGTACTTTGTAGCCTCAAAGCCTGGGAAAATGCGGAATACTGCAAAAAGCTGGGATGGGATGCCCCACTGGGCAGTATAGACCGTAGTAAGCTGAATACCAAAGGTGGCAGCGTTGCTATCGGACACCCCTTTGCCGCCACCGGCGCCCGCATTGTAGCGCAAACGGCGAAAATATTACAGGAACGCGGCGGCGGACGAGCCCTGATATCTATCTGCACTGCCGGCGGCATGGGCGTAACAGCTATACTGGAACGCTAAGTGCATCACCACCTTACTATTCACACCCAAACCAATTTTTAGCATATAGTGCCTGCTATACCTCGTTGCTAAATGATTGATCACTCATCCCCCAACGGGAACCCGTTCCGGGAGCCCCAGCGGGTGGGCATTTGTCATCCATACTGGGTTAGGGCACCAGCACAATTCTGCTGCCATCGGCAGGATGTTTATGCCAGGCCTCAGTTACTTCTTTTAAAGGCATCTCCAACGTATGAATGGTGAGCCGGCCTGCCGCCGCCAAACTGATCACTTCCGGGAAAGCAGCGAAAATAGCCTCTGGTGCAATACTTCCACCACCGCTACCCATAATTTCCAGCCGCGTACTGCGCAATGGCGCTGCCGGTAAGGAAATATGACTGCCGGCCATAGCGCCTACCTGGATAAAACGCGTACGTGGCGCTTCCTTCATAAGGCTTTTACCAGTTACCCCTTCTATCAGGGCTGTTGCTGGTTCTCCCCATAAATAATCTATCACCACATCATAAGACTGGGCAGCAAAAGTTTTTACTAACTCCTCATACGACTTATCAAGCGCAATACATTCATCTGCCCCCAGATCGTATAACTGTTCCAGTATCGCCTTATTTCTTCCTACAGCAATCACTTTGCCGGCACCTTGCTCTTTGGCAATTTGCACGGCCAACTTTCCTGAAGTACCTGTGGCGCCTAGTATCAACACCGTTTCTCCAGGCTGCAATTGCGCCCGGTGGCGTAAAGCCAGCCAGGAAGACATTGCAGGATTAAATATAGCCGCTGCCGTTACATCGCTAACACCATCTGGCAGGGGCAACATCCATTTGGAATTGCCTATGCCCCATTCTGCCATAGTGCCATAAGGTTTGCGCATACCCACAAAATATACCCTGGAACCATCTTCCAGCTCTCCTACACCATCTACGCCTGCCACAAACGGATAATGACCACCGGAAGAATAATGGGTACCTGCCGCCACCAACTTCACTACCTGATGGATAGCAGCTGCTTTTACTTTTACGAGTTTTTCTTCTTTTTCAGGAACCGGGTCTGTAAAAGTGCCATATTGAGGTACTTCCCCTGCTTTAGTTACAATTGCTGCCTGCATAACTTGTTTTTTACAAAGGTCTCCCTTCAAAAAACAAGTACGCTTTACAATTGTTAAGAAAATTATTGGTTCAATTTATTCCGGATGCGGCTCAGGGAAACCGGCGTGATCCCCAGGTAGGAAGCCACGTATTGCAATGGCACCCGCTGCAGTAAATGCGGTTCCTCAGCCAACAGCGCTTCATAGCGTTCCTGCGGCGTATATTTTATATGAGAGATAAATAACTTACTGTAATGCAGCAAACGTTGAAAAATAACTTCCTCTAATTGGACACGATATCCTGGAATACTTTCCAGGATCACATCCATATTTTCTTTCGATATTTTCAGCAACTTGCAAGCGGTAATCGTTTCGATGGCATACGTACTGGGTTTACCAGTACGGAAACTCTCTATGGAAGAAACACCTTCTCCCTCGAAGAAAAATTGGAAGGTGGTATCTTTCCCCTTATTATTAAACCAAAGCCGGATAGCCCCTTCCTGGATATAATAGGCATAGCGGGAAATCTTTCCTTCTTCCAACAGCACTGTTTTAGCTGGCACGGTGATCTCCTCATACAAGTGCTGATATTGTTCCCAGGATATCTTTAAAGGTGTTGGTGTTGTCATAATTTTAACTTCGCGATGCCAACCATTTTTGGCAGCAGAAAGATACAGCATTTATTGCCATAAAAAAGGCGATGCCATGAAACCATGTGCATCGCCCTGTACCCTTATCAACCAAAAAAATTATTGTACAACCAGCGTACTGATAGAATGCGGTAAACTGTTGCTGGCAGCAGCTTGTCCGTCTATCCATAAATGGAAAGGAATTTCTTTATCGGTAGCATTCATCACTATTACCACCAGTTTGCCATCGGTGTTACGGAAAGCAGTGGTTTGAAGCATGGAACGGCTGGAAGCGCTCACAATACGCTTAGCACCCGGACGGATAAACTTAGAAAAATGTCCGAGGTAGTAATAAGCATTAGTATAGATCAGTTCTCCCTTCCGGGTATCTGCATGTACGGGCGCAAAGCAGAAATTGCCTACGTGATTGGGACCGCCCTGCTCATCCAGGAGAATGTTCCAATCTGTCCAGGCAGCGGTACCGGCATTGAAATCACCAATCAGGGAAGCGCCGTATTTTTCGCCGATAAACCAGTCATGTACTTTGCCGAGATCAAATTTCTCTATACAACCTTCCGTAAATACCAATGGTTTATCAGGGAAAGCTTCATGTACCAGCCGTTCGTTTTGGAATTGCATTTCACTGCCGGTCCAGGTTTCGTACCAATGGTAGCCAATACCCCAGATATACTTAGCCGCCTCTTTATCATGCAACAGGGTGCTGGCACGCTGATACAGCAGATCACGGTTATGATCCCAGGCGATGAGCTTTTTGCCGCTCATGCCTGCCTTTTGCAAAGTGGGGCCCAAATAACCTTTAACGAAATCCCTTTCTTCTTCTGCGGTAAAGATGCAGGATTCCCATTTCTGCTTAGCCATTGGCTCATTCTGTACAGAGATCCCCCATACAGGAATACCTAAGGCTTCATATGTTTGAATAAACTTCACATAATGATTCGCCCATGATTGGTAATACTGTTTCAAAAGGTGGCCTCCCTCCAATACATTGTTGTTATCTTTCATCCATGCCGGCGGGCTCCAGGGGCTGGCAAATAAAGGTAACTTTCCTCCTGCGGCCGCAATAGCAGCTTTAATGAAAGGAATACGGTATTGTTTGTCGTGCTCCACACTGAAAGTTTTCAGGCTGGCATCCTTATCTTTCACATAGCTGTAAGTATCGCTCGAAAAATCGCAGCTAGCTATATTTGTTCTTGAAAACGTATAACCAATACCGTTATTAACATCATAATAGGCTTTCAATAATTCCTGTTGTTTGTTTTTCGGCAGCTTGGCATATGTTTCAGCTGCAGCATCTGTAAGCGCGCCGCCAATACCAATAAAGGTCTGGAAGCTTTTTTTACTGTCTACAAACACGCAGGGCTCCGTTTCCAATGGCTGTGGCATGGCTTTAAATTCCAGTGTAGCCGTTTGAGTGAGACGCAGGTCAGTATTTTCTGCTGTGGTAATAACCGTTACTTTTTTCTGTTGGCTATATCCGTGGATACATAATACCAGCAGGCTGGCGCCTGTTAAAAATATTTTCTTCATAACTTTTAGTCTCTTACCATACGAAAGTGGCTACTTCTCCGGCATTAAGGGAGGCAGCGGCCAGTTTATGATTTGCTTTGATCTGAAATGCCTGTGGAGTGGTTTCTCTGTTCACTACAATCAGCACCGTTTTTCCTGCAGGCGTTTTAAATGCCACATTATCCAAATTGCCCGGAACATTGGAAGCAATCCTCACAGATCCTGCCGGTACAAATTTAGATGCATGTCCTATTACATAATAGGAAGAGTTGCGGGAAACAGCAGTACCATCTATTGTAATACCGCCCAAACACTGGGTACATCCTCCCTGGTCGGTATGCGGATTCCATTCAGCATCTGCAGCCAGGTTCCACTGCAGTACATTACGGCTCCAATTGCGGGTAGCGCCTATAATCAGCTGGCTGGCATTGTAAGTGAATTCTTTAGAGAAGTCACCTTTACCATCAGACCATTGTTCGGTGAAGTAAAGATTTTTGGCAGGGAACTGATCATGCACCGTGCTCAGTGCATCGATAGTACCACCGTACAAATGAAAGGCTGAACCATCTACATAGGGGTAAGCGGCAGTATCTTTCAAAATGCTGATTGGATATTCTGGTTTATCACAGTTATGATCATACAAGACGATCTTGGTGGTGATACCTGCCTTTTTAAAAACGGGGCCCAGATGGTTTTTAATAAAAATTGCCTGGTCTGGCGCCAGCATTAGCATGCTGGGATTGTTTCTAGGATGAAGCGGCTCATTCTGGATAGTGATCGCATCAATAGTAATACCGGCGGCTTTCATCGTCTGTATATACTTTACAAAATACCGGGCATATGCATCATAATATTCCGGTTTCAGACTACCGCCGATAAAGGATTGGTTTGTTTTCATCCAGGTAGGCGGCGTCCAGGGTGAACCCAATATTTTAATGGCAGGGTTCAGCGCCACGATCTTTTGCAGTACAGGTATCAGGTCTTTCTTTTCTTTATCTATGTTAAAGTGCTTCAGTTCCGGATCGGTTTGTCCGTTGGGCATATCATCATAAGTAAATACATCGGCGCTTAAATCGGAAGCGCCTACACTAAGGCGCAGATAGCTGATCCCAATGCCATTGCCTTTTGTCAGGAACAGTTCTTTCAGCAAGGCCTGTTGCTGTGCCGCCGGAAGCTTGTTGATCAGGGTGGCGCTGCCACCGGTAAGGGTAAAACCAAAACCGTCTATCGACTGGAATGACTGCGAAGCGTCTACTTCAATTACGGGAGTGCCTTTGTTGGTAGCAGAAAATAACAATGTGGCCGGTTGCTTCTGCAGAGCCATTGATTTGTCGGGAGAAGTTAGCCAGTAACTGATTCCCTGGGCCTTTCGCTGTTGGCCGTTGGCGATAGGGATAATCCCCGTTAGCAAGGCGCAACAACATAAAAGTTGGAAGGTTTTGTTCATAACAGCGTGAATTAATAAACCGCAAAAGTATTCAGGAATTTTCTTATTTCCCGCAACAGCGGATATTTCCTCCGGAATTAGGAAATAAAAAAATTCCTGAACACAATGGATATTATTGACCTCCCCACTCAGGTGTTTGCTTCAACTGTGTATTAGGCAATTCCAATAATGGAATAGGCAGGATTTCGTTTTTATTCTTAGTAAACCCTCTGTCTTTCAGCACATCATAAGCCTGACCGCTTCTTACCAGGTCGAAGAAACGATGACCTTCACCAGCCAGTTCGAGGCGTCTTTCTTTAAAGATGTTATCGATGGTTGCTTCAATAGGTCCGAGGCCTACACGGTTACGCACGGCATTTAACAGGTTATACGCGCGTGAGCCGGCGCCGGTTCCCTGACCAGATTTCACCAAAGCTTCTGCTTCCATCAGGTAAGTATCAGCTAAACGGATTTCGTAGAGGTTCTGCGGGAAGTTCAGCTCCATGTTACCGCCACCTTTACTTTCGTTGGATACGCGGCCACAGAATTTATTGATGAAGTAACCAGTGTTCTTGTAACCTGCATCCGGATCATAATCAGCAATACCATTTCTTTTCAGGCTGTCCATATCCAGGATAGTAGCCTGAAAACGCGGATCGTAGTGCATTACATCATATAGGTCTTTCGTTACAATGAGGAAGCTCCAACCAGATACATAATCTGGCGCGCCTGGCTTGAGGGCTTTGTAGTTTCTGGGGCCGGTCATGATGTTCAACAGGTTGCCATCTGTGCTGCCTATAGCGCTCCAGGTACCACCGGAAATGGAGTTATAGGAAACTTCCAGGATAGATTCCGTGTTAAACTTACTGGTGGGATCAGATTTCCAAAGCGAAGCAAAATCCGGTACCAGGTTGTAACCGTATTTAGCATTTATCTGACCGGGTGTGCCGCCATTTACTTCCTGAAGCTCAGTAGCAGCTTCCGCCCACTTCTGTTCGTACAGGTATACTTTACCTAACAGGGCATGCGCAGTACCTTTAGTAACGCGGCCTCCTTCGGAAGTGGGATCTACCATATCCGGCAGATTGGTTTCTGCGATAGCATCTTTCAGATCGGCTTCAATTTGTTTGTACACATCTTCTGGTGCAGCCTGTGTTACCGTATACATTTCGGAAGTATTATAGGTTCTCAGCAACAGCGGAACGCTTTTAAACATCCGTACGAGGTCGAAATAGAAGAAGGCCCGTAGCAGTTTACATTCCGCCACAAAGCGTTTCTTCAGATTATCATCCATATTGGTCTTCGGTAATTTTTCCAGCAGCACATTAGCACGGGAAACGCCGGAATAACCTTTCTTCCATAATTCATCCTGCGGACCTACACCCGGAGTAATCGTCCAATTAGACATTACCTGGAAAGCCATGACATCGGAAGGACCACCACCGCCGGCCAGCTGATCGTCGCTGGCGGCGTCCATAGTACCTATTTTGGTAACATAGTTGCTGCCTTGCCAGCCTACTACGTCATATACGGCTACCAGGCCATTAAAAGCTTCTGTAGCATTTCTGTAATAGGTATCTTCCAGGAATGTTCCTTTGGGATCTACTTCCAGGAATTTATTGCTGCAAGCACTTAACAACTGCATTCCTGCAGTCATAGCAAGGATATATGTGTATTTTCTTTTCATTTTTAGTCAGCTTTAAAATTATCAGAAAGTAACGTTCAAACCACCCATAAAAGAACGGGCCTGCGGATAAATACCACGGTCAATGCTCAGTGCATTGGTACCACCTATTTCAGGATCATAACCAGTGTATTTGGTAATGGTCAGCAGGTTTTCACTCATCACGTACACACGTATTTTCTGTAAACCGATTTTCTTTGTAACTGTTTGTGGTAATGAATACCCGATCTGCAGTGTTTTGATCCTGAAGTAACTGCCATCTTCCAGATAGAAGCTGGAAGGATTAGAGAAGTTCTTATTAGGATCTTTTACACTCAACCTTGGATAATCGTTAGAAGTACCGGGGCCGGTCCAGCGGTCCAGTGCTTTTGTCTGATAGTTGGCATTAGCGATATCCAAACGGCGTAAGCCCTGGAAGATCTTATTACCGGAAACGCCCTGTCCGAAGATCAGGATGTCGAATCCTTTATAGGCAGCCGTTACTGTAGCTCCATAAGTCCAGCTGGGAGTAGGGTTACCGATAAACATACGGTCGTTATCGGTGATTACGCCATCCCCATCCAGGTCGGCCCAACGGAAATCACCTGGTTTGGCATTAGGCTGTATTTTATTACCTTTTTTATCAACATAGTTGTCGATATCAGACTGTGTCTGGAAGATACCCGTTTGCTTGTAACCATAGAAAGAGTTGAAAGCGTAGCCCACTTCTGTTCTAACAATTTCAGGCATGTTCTGGAAAGTCTCCTGGTGTTCTGTAATGGTTTTTACGCCTGCGCCCAGGAAGGTTACCTTATTTTTCAGGTACGACACGTTACCGGCGGCAGAGAAATCCACTGCGCCAAATTTGTTATGATAGTTCAGTTCCAGTTCCACCCCGCTGTTGGTCATGCTTCCCACATTAGCAGCCGGGTTGTCGATAGCGCCCAGGTAAGAAGGGATACGTGGTTTCTGCAGGATATCGCTGGTCTTTTTATTATACCAATCGAAGGTCAGGTTGATATTATGCAATAATGTAGCTTCAAAACCGATGTTGGTTTGGCTGGTAGATTCCCATTTCAGTTTAGGGTTAGCAGGCGCGTTAGGGCTGTAACCTACATCATAGTTTTGGTTAGTGCCAAAGGTGTAGTTCCTGCCGCTACCAATGGTGGAGAGATAAGCCAGGTCGCCGATGTTATCGCTACCTACCGAGCCATGGCCTCCACGGATCTTCAGGAAGTCGATCACTTTATTATTGTTCCAGAAGCCTTCCTTGGATACCACCCATCCCAGCGAGAAAGAAGGGAACAGGCCATATTGATATTCTTTGGCAAAACGGGAAGATCCATCCCGGCGAAGGATACCTTCTACCAGGTATTTTTCTGCGTAGTTATAGTTGATACGGCCAAACAGGGAAGACACACGGTGCTCAATTCCTTCTGCACCGTTAGAGATACGGTTGCCGGCAGCCACTTTAAAGTTCAGGGAAGCCTGGTCGAATGTTTCGGCAGGAATATCGAAGAACTGTACGTTCAGCTCTTTTTCCCTGTTTTCCATATAGGCACCCTGACCCGCTAACAAAGTAATATTATGCCGTTCGAAACTACGTGTATAGGATACCGTATTTTCCAGGTTCCATGCATAGCTTTGGTGCTGACCACGGTTAAAAGAAGAACGGGGATTGCTGGTGGAGCTATTGAGATAGAATACAGGAGTGAAGGTTTCATCACCCCAGAAGGCAACCTTTGCGCCCATGGTAGAGCGGAATTTCAGGCCTTTTATAGGTTCCATTTCCAGGTAAGTGTTACCTACCAGGTTATGCGACCAGTTATAGTTGCCCAGGCGGGTGCTGATATATGCCAGTGGGTTGGTGATTTCCTGCCCTACTACTGTAGAAATACCATAAGGACGGCCCAAAGCATCTCTTCTTACAGGATTATTGGAATAAGGGGCGCTGTTGGCTATAGCAGGATCAGTAATCACTACCGGTGTAGTAGGATCTAAATTGATAGCAGAGCTCAACGGGCCGCCAAATTCGTTGTTGGTATTACCAATACCGATTGTTTTTTCGTAAGAATAACCTACGTTTTCTCCCCAGGTAAGCCAGGGGGTAATTTTGTGGGAAGTATTCAGACGGAAGTTAACGCGTTCGTATTTAGAGATATCCGTAGCCACGATACCCTCCTGTTTCAGGTAGCCGAAGGAAGAATAGAAAGAAGACCTGTCGGTACCGCCGCTGATACTGACTTCGTGGTTTTGGCGGATAGCATTATTATTAAAGATCTGTGCCTGCCAATCGGTTCCTTTACCAAGTGATTTAGGATCTGCATAAGCAGGAGCATCCCCATCGTTGGTTAAAGCCTCGTTGCGCAGGGTAGCATACTGGGTAGCATCGAGCAATTTCAGCTTATGAGCAGGTGCAGAAATACCATAGTAACCATTGTAGCTTACACTGATCCTGCCTGCCTTACCTTTTTTAGTAGTAACAAGGATAACGCCACCGGCAGCACGCGCACCATAAATAGCCTGGGAAGCTGCATCTTTCAGTACTTCCACAGATTCAATATCGTATTGGTTCAGATAACCGATACCGTCGTTATCTACCACTACTCCATCCACTACCCACAGTGGGTTATTGTTGTTGAAGGAAGTAATCCCCCTTACACGTACCGCTGCGCTGGAACCAGGTTGGCCGGAACTGGCGGCAATGGTTAAACCTGAAGTACGGCCTTGCAGAACCTGCTCTACGCGTGTTACAGGTTGCGACTCAATATCGGAAGCACGAACGCTGGAAATAGCGCCGGTTACCACGCTTTTCTTTTGTATACCATAACCTACTACCACCGTTTCTGTAAGGGCAGTATTAGCAGGCTTTAATTGTATTGTAATCGGACTGTTAGTTACGGCTACAGTTTTAGTGTCGTAACCAATAAAAGACACCAGCAACAAACTTTTGCGGCTGGGCACTTTGAGTGTAAACTTACCTTCAGCATCTGCCGCAGTACCGGATACAGAATTCTGTATGCGTACAGTAGCACCCGGAATAGGCTCTCCCTGTTCATTCACTATCCTACCGGTAACAGTTATACTGGAATCTGCTGCCATTTTTTCCGGCATTACATTTACCAGTGTAATACGATTTCCTTCTACAACATATGCCAGTGGTTGATTTTTCAGGCATACGTCCAATGCTTCTTTTACAGATACATTAGAAACGTCAACGGTTACAGGTGCGAAAGAAGACAGTAAAGCCTCATCATATATCACTGAAATACCCGCCTGACGGGCAACTTCTTTAAGTACTTTTTTCAGTGATACATTTTTTTCCGAAAGGGTGATCTGCTGCGACAATCCTTTTGCGCTGATATGCAGGCAAGCTGAAAGAAGCAAAAAGGCGGTCATTTTCATAACGCAGAACATTTTGGTTGATAGTAATTTCCGGGTACAGGAAATTATACCACTAAAGTTTAATTGCATACTTTTGTAGTGTTTGGGAATTCTGGAAATATAGTTCTTTGATTAAGTGACTGAAATTCAAGGGCGCCCAAACCGTACCGGGAGTGTTGCGAGCACTTCCGGTTTTTTATGGGCAACACTTTCCCCCTGACTAGCTTGATTCAGTTGTAGTCATTCTGTTTAAATATTTATCAGTTTTTACAAATACGTGGATGCGCTACGTGGACGCTACAATAATTATCTTATCAAGTTAATTTTTATTTCATTTTATCTTATAACGGTTAATTTTTTACCCTCAAGTATAAATTTGGCACCGCTGCTTTCCAATAAAGACAGCATTTCTGATAACGGCAAATTCCGGTTTATTCTGCCGCCATAAAGTTTATTGTCTCCGTTTTTAGTGTCTATTTCTATATCGTACCAACGGGCTAACTGCCTCATAATCGTGTATATATTGGTATTGTCGAATTCAAAGAAACCCGTTTTCCAGGCGGTTACGCTGCTGATGTCTGCCTTACGTACTTCCATTACCCCCGTGTTATTATCAATAGCTGCCTGCTGGCCAGGTTTCAGGTATTTTTCAGTGCTGCCCTGTTTCACTTTCACTGCGCCGCTCACCAGGGTAGTCCTCATCTCCTCTTCATCCAAATAAGCCATAATATCGAAGTCGGTTCCTAATACCTGTACTTCCGTATTATTTACTTTCACAACAAAAGGCTGATGGGCATTTTGTTTTACTGCAAAATAACCCTGCCCCTGCATTTCCACTACCCTTTCCTTACCCGTAAATGAGGTAGGATAACGGAGGCTGGAAGCGGAATTCAGCCATACCTGCGTACCATCCGACAGTACAATTGTAAACTGTCCTCCGCATGGTACTTTCAGCGTATTAAACCCTACAGGCGCTTTGCCGTCTGCCATGGCATATTGCAATTTACCATTGGCCTGTTGCACGCGTGTACCTCCTTGTTGTATCACCTGGTTGCCAGCACTGTCTAACGTTACTACACTGCCATCTGCCAGCGTTAATACTGCTTTATTTGTACCCGGCATGATGTCTGTTATTGTGGAAGCTGCCACTGCAGACGCAGCCACTTTATCCGGTATCCTATAATAATAGTAAGCGCCAGCTGTTGTTAGTAACAGCGCTACAGCTGCCGCAGCAGCCCATCCCCACCAACGGCTCCGGGGTACCAGATTTACCTTCCTGCTATCAATAGATTGCAGCAACCGCATTTCAATACGGTTACTTATTTCTTCCGGTAACACTGGCTGTTGCTGTAATACCCGCTCAAAATCATCCTTCATCACAGACAGCAGGTGCTTATGTTTATCTGAAGAAAATAACCAGCTATATAAAATAGCTATTTCTTCAGGGTCGCATTCCCCATTCAGGTATTTCTGCAATAATGCTTCCTGCTTGTTTTCTGGTTGATTCATTACTATCTGCGGGCCATTTAAACAAAGGCCCTGTATTATATATCCGGAAATTTAAAGAAAGGGTACCTCGGTGAAAAAAAAAATTTCAGACCAGGTTAATCAACAGGAATACTGCCACCAAAATATCGCCATGTAGATAAATATACTCCTGTATAAAGCGCATACTGAGTACCATATGTTTTTTTACTGCATCACGGGAAATGCCCAGCATAGCTGCTGCTTCCTCATAAGTATGGCCTTCCTGCCTGCACAACCGGAATACTTTCAAGCGCTGGGTAGTCATTTTACTAAGGGCCTCCTGGAATAAGCGGTCATATTCCCTGGCTCTTACCGCCAGATCTGTTAACCCCGCATCCTGGTGTACCAGCTGCAAAAACACTTGTTCCCGCATCTGTTCGTCGGTGGCTAATTTGGTAATGGTTTTTAGTACATGGTTTCTGGCAATCCTGTAAAGATAACCACTAAAAGAAAGTTGCGGATTAATACGTGCCCTGATTTCCCATACCTTCAGAAATACGTCATGCACAAGGTCTTCTGCAAGGGAAGGTACTTTGCAAAAGCGTAGTAGGTAGGTATAGAGGGAAGAATGGTAGTGCCGGTAGATATTGGAAAAAGCCAATTCATCACCTTTTATCACCCGCTGCAATACTTCCTCTTCAAATGGCATTCGCTCCATATTGAGAAAAACAGTTTTAAATTTATGCACACCGTCCGACTGTAATATAAGCAAAACCCCGAAAAAATACAAATAGCCCCACGCTACTACATAGCCTGTAAAAAAGCCAGCGCCCTCTTCTCTGACCAGTAAAAATCCCCCCCAAACTGCACAAACCCCACATGTCCACCCTGTTCCGGCGTTTCCAGGAACAGATATTGGCTTGCGGCCCCTATCTCATAAGGGTAACACCCTTTTCCCAAAAAGGGATCGTCTTCCGCATTGATCAATAACACCGGTATCCGGATATGCTCCAGCCAGGGCAGCGAACTACTCTGCTCCCAATAAGTGAGGGCATCTTTGAACCCATGCATAGGCGCGGTGTACCGGTCGTCGAATTGCCGGAAAGAACGTATCTCCCGGTAACCGTCTAAATCAATGCTGCCCGGAAACTGTTGCGCTTTTAACCGGAGCTTCTGTTCCAGATCCCGGATAAAGCGCTGCATATAGATAACGTTGTGCTTTTGCTCCAACTCCGCCGCCCCACTTCTCAGATCGCAGGGAACAGAAATGGCCACTGCCGACCTGATCACCCCTTCCAGGGAAGCCCCCCGTTCACCCATGTACTTCAAGGTAACGTTGCCGCCCAGGGAAAATCCCACCAAATGGATAGCCTCATATTGCTTTAATGCCACGAGGTGTTGCACTACTGTATCCAGATCGCCGGTTTCCCCACTGTGGTAAAACCGCAGCTGCCGGTTCGACTCCCCGCTACAACCCCGGAAATTCAACGATACCGTATCAAATCCTGCTTCATTAAATATATGTACCATCCCCAGTACATACTTACGGGTGGAATTCCCTTCCAATCCATGTAAAATAACTACAATACTTTTCCCACCCCTTTCACTGAAATCCAGATCCAGAAAATCATCGTCGGGCGTAGCTATCCGCTCCCGTCTATATGCTGCCGGCTTAATGCTGCGGAACAAGGAGGGATAAATCGTCAACAAATGACGGTTCCTTAATAAAAAAGGCGCCTGGTAATCTGATTCATGTAACAACGGCATGCCACGAAATTAGGAAAAAGCTGATAGTTTTTGAACGGACTGGTGGCCAATCGCTAGCACTCAGCTTCACAATTCCCTGGAAACACTGTTATCTTTAATCACTGCCGGCTGCTTACCTGATCACGGAGAACAACCTCCGCCACCTGATCCGGTTCTGATGGTAGCTTAACCAAATCAACCAGGCTTTGCCTATGATGTGGTCTTCCGGTACAAAGCCCCAGAAACGTGAGTCCAAAGATTCATCACGGTTATCCCCCATCATCCAGTAATAATTCATTTTAAAAGTATAATTATCTGTTTCCTGGTTGTTAATGTAGATTTTTCCGTTTCGCACCTGAAGACTATTGTGTTCATAGGTAACGATGGCACGCTGGTATAGCGACAAATTAAAGGTGTCCAGCTTAATAGTCGCTCCTTTTTTAGGAATGTATATAGGGCCCAAACAAGCTTCGTTCCATTCATAATGCTGCGGATCAAATGGAAATATCCTGATGTCGCTGCCTGCGCCCACTATCGTCGCCCTGCGTTTCACAATAGCACCCATGGCCTGTAAGGCATCAACGTTATCGGAGACAAGGGTATACGAAAAAATGGTAGAATCCTGGGTATCTCTTACTCTCCGGTCTATATCCAGTTTGTTGAGCAATGAATCGCTCATTTTTTTGTGATCGGGCATGCTTACATCATACCGGGCCTCAAAATGCCGGGGTGAACTGGTGGCCTGCCCATTGATATAAATAATACCTTCATCGATACTGACCGTATCCCCTGCAACTGCAATGCACCGCTTGATCCAATTCTCCCTTTTATCTACCGGCCGGTACACTGGCGGTGAATAATCTTTCCAGACACGATCATAACCTAAACCCCTCACCAAGTTATAATAATCCTCGTCCTCTCCACCTTTGCTCTTTAACACAGTGTCTCCACAGGGATAATTAAATACAATCACATCGTTCCTGCTAATCTTCCCAAAACCGGGCAGCCTTTTATAAGGCCACTGTACAGCCATACTAAAGGCCGGCGTGTTTTTGGTGAACGGCAATGTGTGGAGGGTAAATGGCCATGCCAACGGCGTATTAGGTATACGGGGGCCATAGCTAAGCTTACTAACAAAAATAAAGTCATTAACGAGCAGGGTTTTCTCCATGGAGGGACTAGGAATAACAAACGCTTCAAAAATAAAAGTACGGACGAGGGTAGCAGCAACAACAGCAAAAATAACAGCTTCTATCCATTCCTTTAGCTTTGATTTCTTCTTCCTGGTTCCTTCTCCTGCCTTTTTTATATTACCAAAAAAAATGTTCATGCTGGACGCGGTTTAGGATAAGTAAGGTTGAACAATTTACTTAATTTAAACCACAACTTTCTAAATTTTACACGAAAAAAAACAGCTGCATTCTGGCTGCAGTAATCTACTGCATTGACTTTGCAGTACATGCATATATATTTTCGTATAATCGATAACGTTATATACATCTATATTAGTCAGTACCTGCGAAAAACCATCAACTTCACTTTTCTTTTTAAAAAAATTGAACAAGTTAAATCTGATTTATTAAATTGCCTGATATAACCACGTTCAAACGTTATTCATTTACCCACGTTACAAAAATATTACTATCATGTATACTTCAAGACGCGACTTCCTCCGTCAAACGGGCCTGATCACCGCAGCCATGATGTTACCAGGCTCTTTATCTGCTTTTACTGCCGGTAGAGCGCTACCTAAAAAAATAGGCTTACAATTATATACCCTGCGCGATCAATTGGCTAAAGATCCCAAAGGCACCATTGCCAAAGTAGCCGGTATTGGCTACCAGGAAGTAGAAACCTTTTATGGTTATCAGGGAGCCAACGATAAAGGACTATTCTGGGGGCTCACTCCTAAAGCCCTGTCGGCGCTCTTACAACAATATCAACTTACTACCCCCAGCGGGCATTATCAACTCAACGATTACCTGGTACGTGGTAATGGTAATGCAGCAGCCTTGCAACCACAAATAGAGCTGGCTGCCGCCCTGGGACAACAATACTTTATTGTACCGGTATTGCCCCCAGCCCTGTGGGATAAAAAATTAACACCCGCCGACTACCAGTTTATGGCGTCTCAATTAAATAAAGCCGGCGAACTGTGTAAAAAAGCTAATCTCCATATCGGCTACCATAACCATTATTGGGAATTCAAACAACTGGCCAACACCAGTAAAACCGGCTACGATATACTGCTGCAAGAAACAGACCCCTCCCTGGTATCTTTTGAACTGGATCTCTTTTGGGCGATAAAATCCGGGCGCGATCCTATAACCCTCTTCAAAGAAGCTCCCGGCAGATTTGTAGCCTGGCATGTAAAAGACATGGATAAAAACAATACGGGCAGTCTGACCGCCGCCGGCAATGAAAATAAAAACTCGGCAGACCTGCTCTCCAGCGTTACTTTTGCAGAAGTGGGCACCGGCAGTATCAATTTCCGTAAAATATTTGCCCAAGCCGACCTAGCAGGTGTAAAACACCTGTTTGTAGAGCAAGATAAAATCACTATTGATCCATTCACCAGTGTAACCAAAAGTTATCAATACCTGAAAAACGTACTGCTGAAATAAGTTGGTGGAAAACAAGTGGATATAGGAACACGCCTATATCCACTTATACGCCTCCGGGGTAAGATTTTCCCGGAAAGTAGCTAGCTTTGCACGAAAGTAAGTTACTTATGGCGATGCATGACGTAGAAACACTGGTAGAGCTTTCCATTTATTGCCTGGATAAAAGTCAGGATGAAGAACTGGACCGCAGAAGCCTCTTTTTTAATCTGTACAATTTACAGCAGCAGTTCAACACCGGCTTTACACATTTCCGGGTGATGGACCTATTGGTAAAACATCATTTCGTATATACATTTCCGATAAGCGCGCATCCGGATTATGCTGCACACCAGGCCTGGTTTGATGAACTGGCGACCCGGCAGAAGTTCAGTTTCATTTACCAGCGGCCTACCGAAACATGGGACGCAGCAACCAATCCGGTAGCAGGCTATGCCCACTACAACTTCAACACCCAAACGTACACCCTTTACTGCGATGCAGGTTCCATTCTCTGGGGCAATCTGGTTGCCAACGGGTTACTCAGTGGAAAAGACGCCGAGGCGCCCACAATCCTCGACCCTTTTAGCCTGGCCCTGGAAGTAGCTGAAAATGCTGGGGAACAAAAAGATAAAGCCCTCCTGGGCAGCTGGTACCTGCTGATTCCCTACCTGGTAATGCAGGCAGAACAAGAAGGGGAAACCATACATTATAAAGCATTGGAAGCAATACTGGAATTGGTAGTGGCCAACGAATCGATCCCTGATGAAGGATTGCCTCCGGCAGATGAACTACCGGTGGGCGGTGAACTGGGGAAATTCTGCCAGTGGTGGTATGCCCCTGCCGCAGACAAAATGAAACCAACTGCCGACCCGGAAGAAGAAATCGACCTGGAAACAATTCCCTTCACAGCACAAGTAGAAAAAAGCCAGGCATGGTACGAACAGCAGGTAGTGCAGATGCTGCAGGAAGCCAATGCTTCCATTACCCATATGGAAGAACAGGGAGCTAATGAAGCCATGCAACAAAGCGTATACGACCGCTTACAACTCGGACTGCAATACGCCAACAAAGGACTGGAGCTATCCCCCGGAGAGCCTAACCTGCTCATGAACAAAGGCTCTATACTAATGCTCCTCGGACTATACGACCAGGCACAAACCGTATATGATGAAGCACTAACTATTGCGCCGGAAAATCCTTATGTACACCTAAACCGGGCAATCCTCTTTTATCAAATGGACCAGATCCCTGCTGCCATTACCGCTTTCCGGCAACTGTTGGAATTGGAGCCAGAAAATGAATTTGCACAACAATGGCTGGCACATCTCACCAATGAGCCTATCTAAACAGCAACCAGGCATTTGTATGCCTGCACTACAACAGACTTTCTGCCGGAACTACTACCGGTAGAAAGTCTCTGGAGCTACCCACTGCCACAGGCCCTGCAAACACATTACAGTATGGCACTGTAATACAGTACATGCCACCCCCTCCTTTCAACATTATTTCCACTTACCTAACACATTGATCTGCTTACACGAATAGATCATTTTACTGATATCCCTGCAACAGGGCTACAGGAGCACTTGTAGCTTGCCTAAAAAAATTTTTGCAGTTAAAACGGAATACCTATATTTATCTACAAGATTGGTAGACTAATTAAATATATTCACCATGAACACACATTACCACCACCGAGCCTCCCGCCTGTTATGGGCTACCGCCAACTGCCAGATCAAAGCAGCATCTTGTTGTTGTTGTTAATCCATCCCTACCTGCGGCCACTCCACCAAATGCCGCTTAGCCATTTTTATTTCAACAACTGATTTATCACTGTCAACTTAAAAGTACCTCGTCATGAATACGAATAACCAACCCGTGTTCCACCTCGAAGAAGGGGTTACGGACGCGCATATCGCATATTTCCATAAATATGGAATCATACAATTTAAAAATTTCCTTTCCGCAGACCAATTAGCCCTGGTTCTCCGGGAAGTACAGCAGGTACAGGATTTTCTGCTGAACAACAACATCCAAAAGGTAAATGGCATTCCGCTGAAATTCGGTACAGACGTGGATGGCAGCCCGATCATCCAACGCATTGCCTTTACTTCGCACTACAGCAATGTGTTACGGGATTTCCTGAAAGATAAAAGATTGCAATCGCTCATCGCTTTACTAGGCCCTTACTCCGGCCGCATTGGCGAACATGAAAAAGATGGCCTTGTAGTAAACCATTATGTGAACACAACTGAAAGCCAATTTAAACAACTGGGTTGGCATACCGACAGTCCCCGTGACCTGTTCCTCGGGTCACGCATACTACCTATGCTCAATGTGGGCATCCACCTGGACGATTGCCCTTACGATAACGGCGGCCTGCGGGTATTGCCAGGCACACATCATCAGGGTTTATTTAAATTATTATTCAGGAAGAAGTATTTCATCGACAATAACCCCGATAAAAGGGAAGTAGGCTTTAACATCAATGCCGGCGATCTTACCGTACACGATGGCCGCCTGTGGCACCGCGTGCAACAATCACCTGTTACGGGCGAAAAAAGCCGCAGAAGGGTCATGTATGTACCTATTATCACAGGCGCCTATCAGCCTAAAACTGCAAATAGCCCTACACCTTTCTACCACAAACTGGCGTATCTCAAACAACATTTATACGGCGGAAAACTGCATTGGACAAATGCTAAGGCCACTACAGAAAGCCTTGCTAAAATAAACACTACAACATCATTATAAAATACAACAGGTATGTCTTACGCATTAGTTACCGGCGCAGCCAAAGGAATCGGCAAAGCAATTGCAGCAGAGCTAGCAGCGAGAAATTATCATCTACTGCTGGTAGATCTGGATGCAGCAAGCCTCCTTGCCACCGCAGCAGCCTTATCTGAAAAATATAACGTACACGTATATACGTTACACCAGGATCTGTCTTTACCGGATGCCCTGCAACAAGTAACCCGTTGGACCAGCACCTACCATGATCAGCTCTCCGTAGTGGTCAACAATGCGGGGTATGGCATTAACGGACCTTTCGAACAGCTCACCCTTGCCGAACAGTTTAACATCATTGATGTAAACGTTAAAGCACAGGTAGGCCTTTCCTACGCCTATATTCCCGTACTCCGGCAGTTCCCCAAGGCGTACCTGTTGAACCTTGCCAGTACCACCGCCTATCAAACCGTTCCTTATCTCAACATATATGCTTCTACCAAAGCATTTGCCCTCTCTTTTACGCGTGGGCTACGTTATGAGTTAAGGCATTCCAATATCTCTGTGAGTGCACTTAGCCCGGGCAGTACAGATACCGATTTCGTAAACCGGGCACGCATGGGCGACTATACCCGCAAAGTAGCCACCCGGTTCAACATGACGCCGGAAAGTGTTGCCAAAATAGCGATAGAAGGCTTGTTTAAAGGCAAGGCGGAAATCATTCCAGGCTTTACCAATAAACTCAATGCCTGGCTACCCAAGTTCTTCCCCAAAAGCTTTGTGGAGAAGATCGCTGCGGGTATCTATGAACCCCAAAAAAATAAAAAGGAAGCAGCAGCGCTGGCGGCCAGTTACTAGCGGAATGCCATTTGTAATAATGGTAGTATACTTTTTCCGGGTATTAACACAAGGCTATGGCGATTACCGGTTTGCCGTAGAGGCACGCCATAATAGCTGGCTGGCCGAAGATGCCACTGCCTTATTGCAGCAATATAAAATTGCCTGGGTGATCGCCGTTTCCCGTGGGCGATGGCCCTACGCAGAAAATATTACAGCCAAACATATCTACATGAGATTTCATGGGCCTAACGGGCAGTATAACTCCTTATATCCAGAAAAATCCATGATAGAATACGCCGGCAAAATCCAAGCCTGGCAACAGCAAAAATATCAGATATGGGCCTTTTTCAATAACGATGGTTATGCCTTACAAAATGCACAACAGCTCATACATTTACTCAAATAATACCTGTTCATCGGTATAGTAAGTTTTTCTGCCTCCCTCGGTAGATTGCCTGATCTCTCCCCCATCCGGGCTTTCTTTCAGTTTGGAGTTATGCACCAGCATAAAATCGCGGATCTCCCCACGTATAATATCCGGATCATGCTTTAGTATTTTCTTTTCTGCATCTGTTAGTATCTTCTTGATGGCTTTTAACAGCGTTTTTATCTGAGCAGCCGGAATTTTATTACAAATAGAAAATGGGGAGATCCTGGCATACCATAAAATATCATCTGCATAAGCATTACCGATACCCAATACATTATGCTGGTCTAACAAGAACTTCTTAATGCTGATCTTTTTCTTGCCCAATAAATCGGTCAGATATATTTCATCAAACGCATCCGATAAAGCATCTGGAGCATCTTTAGATGGTGGGTCCAGAAAAACATGTGCCGATGCCTGAAAATCCGTGAGTGCCAAACCGGCGCCATCCGAAAATAACAGCTCTGCAATAGTATATTTCTCTTCATTTTTCTTTTGGAAGAAGTATAACTTTCCGTGGAGCATTAAGTGCATTCCCAGCACATGCCCATTAGCGAACACAAAATGCAACTCCTTTCCTACCCGTTGAATCTGCTCTAATTTTTGCCCATCGAGCGCTGCTGCAATTACATCTGGTTTTACAGCAAGTTTTTTTGCATTTTTTATGGTGATGGATTGCAGCTTTTTATGCAGCAAGGCTTTTTCGAGATTATGTTGAAAGGCTTGTAAATCGGGTAATTCAGGCATAACTTATTTTTTCTGAATGTAGGATATTTTAAAATACAGACCATTAACACCTGCTTATTTTTATACTTATACAGATTTCATACCTATGTGAAAAACCTGTTAAAATACCGTACCAGCGGCCTCTTACGAGAGCCAATACCTTGCTGGAGAGATAAAAAATCGTTAATTTTGCACGTGTGATTTTTAGGGTATCTATGCCTTCTTAGTAAACCAAAAACATAACGGAGTGAGTATGAGTGTGAGGAAAACGGTAAAACCGTTCATTTTTGTTTTTATTATTTGCTTTTTTGCATTTTTGATTACTTCCTTAACTAAAACTAAAGCTGAAAACAACTTGGATGCCAACAATAAGCTGGCTCCTGTTGCCATAGCTAAATTGGACTCCTTACAGTCAAGTCTATACGACGATATAAGACTAGACACTGTTGGTCTGAGCCGGGAAGCTTTTAAAAATGCAATAATCGGTTATCAGTATTTACAGGGAAAAGGCCGGATTAAAAATCCGGATGTACTGTCTATTGTGGATTTTTCATTGCCCAGTACCAAAAAACGTTTGTTCGTAATAGATATGAAGAACAAACAGTTACTTTTTAACACATTGGTATCCCACGGCAGAAATTCCGGCAAAGATATTGCCAACGCTTTTTCCAATGCGATGAACAGCTTTAAGAGCAGCCTGGGATTTTATATTACCGGCAGCACTTACAATGGCGAACATGGTTATTCCCTTCGTTTGCTGGGAGAAGAAGCTGGCATTAACGACAATGCGATGAGCAGAGGTATCGTGATGCATAGCGCAACTTATGTAAATGAAAACCTTGCCAGGTTGCAGGGATATTTGGGTCGTAGCCTTGGCTGCCCCGCCATCCCTGAAAGCATTCACCGCAAGGTGATTGAACGTATCCAGAATGGCACCTGTCTGTTTTTATACGGAAGGGATAAATATTATTCTGCGCATACAAAGATTTTAGCGAGCGATAATAACGATATCGCATCCTGATAAAGAATTGATTTTTGGGGTCTTTACAAAAAAGATCCCAAAATCATTTAAAGAGCTTCTTTTTGAACACTTCATCGTGTCCATACACGTCTGAAGCAAAACACAGCTGCCCGTCATCATCTACCCAAGCGGTATAATAAGTAATGATCACCGGTACAGGATTTTTTACGGCCACAAACCGTTGCCGTCCACTGTTCATGGCATCGTCCATTCTTTCATCTGTCCATTCCGGCTGGTCTTCCAATACAAATTGCGCCATTTTTACGGGTTCTTTCAGCCTGATACAACCATGGCTATAAGCACGGTTATCGCGGGCAAATAAGCCCTTATCCGGTGTATCGTGGAAGTATATATTATAACTGTTGGGAAACAGGAATTTAACCCTTCCTAATGCGTTATGCGGACCAGGTAATTGCCGAATCACGGGCACTCCACCAGACCGGCCTGTTATTTCCATATGATGCGCAGCCAGATAACCTTTATTACGCCCCATGGCGGGCAATATTTCCTTTCTTATAATACTGCGCGGAACATTCCAATAGGGACTGAACACTACCTGGTTCAATACACCGGAAAACATGGTTGTGCTATGACCTTCCTTCCCTACCACAATATCCATATCAAATAGCTTTCTCCCATCGTCTGTTACATGCAGCACAAAAGCGGGAATATTCACTAATATCAACTTCCCTTTGGGCGCTGCAGGCATCCATTTCATCCGTTCCATATTCACCAGGAGCTGTTGCAACCGGGTATCTGCAGGCACATTCAACTCCCTGATCACCGTATCGTTGAGTATACCGGTAGGTTTGTACCCGTGACTACTGCGGAAAGTATTTACCGCGGTTTCCAATGCTTCAGTATATATTTTACTGCTATCGTTCTCAGGCAGGTACCCTGTAACCCAAAGACGTTGTTTGATAGCTGGTATTAGGGGGGAAGATTGCCCCTGCCGCAACCCCTTCACCGGGCCAACCGGTTCCCAGCCACCCTGACGCACAATATCCATATAAATTTTCAGTGACGCCTTCATAGGCGCTACTGCCGGATACATGGCATCATCCGTTTGTAACATCGAATCCGCTAATTCCATCGCCGGATAACGCTGCGTGGGCACCATATGCTCCAGCTGGGTTACACTGCCCGATGTTTCTTTAAAATAGTTGATCAACCGCCAGGTAAGCTCTAGCTCCGTATGAATAGCGGATGCGTCAGTGGCGGAGATACCCAGGCTATCCTTGTCTACCAGTGCATCGAGCTGCCGGTCCAATGCTTTGTTGTTCATTGTATCTTTGCTGTAGTTATAAAGGCTCCTGAAAGCAGCTGCCTGCTCTACGGCTCCCCTGCTGTCCAGCCAGGCAAACTCATAATTCCTTGCATTGTAAAAACTACGCATGCGGTTGGCAGTATAAGCATCCAGATTTTCGGAAGCAATAAATTTTGTGATCGCGGAACTATCCAGGAACAGGTCGTTATACGCGTTCTCCGGTGTAATAGCTGTATTTAAGGGAGTGATGGGATCGCTTTTCAGCGAGTCTGCCACTACAGCATCAGTGTGAGAAGGGGTAGAAAAGGAACCACAAGCCCAAAGCAAGACCATATAATACACCAACAACGTAAACAAGGATAATCTTTTCATATCCTTCTATCCATCAAAATGAAAGCCGGAATGGTTTACGTCGCTGTAAGGCTTCTTTCATCCGGGAAACGTGGCTCATCTGTTACAACTTGTGCATATAGCGCAACAACAAAATAATTATTGATGAAAAATGAAAAGAGGATGTATCAAAAGTAATTGAATAGGCTTGAGAATCGCGTAAACGAGATTTCTCTCCATCAAGTACCCGAATAAAATCAGGTAAAAATTACTTTTGATACATCCTCTTCTACTCTATGATCGTTGTAAATATTACGTCCCTGTTTAATCTTTCAATTTACTGCATAGCTAGTTTTATATCCTGCCCATTACCGGGTCGCTGATGCCCTCTTTACCAGTCTCTACCCTACCAGCATAGCGCTGTGCAAATAAACGGCTTCCGGAAACCTTCACCGCCAGGTCGTACCAACCTTTGCTTTGTATCAAGTCTATCACCAACGTAGCCTCTGTACGGGGAGCCACCATTTTTTTCAGCTGTCCTTTATGGTAACCCATATCATCGATCACTACTTCCACCGCTTTATCGCCGTGGTTCATCAATTTCAGGGCCACGTTACCAGTGAGCTTTTTAGTATTGGTAATACTACGTTGATAAATACACTGGATCTCCACCTTCGGATCTTCTGCATTACCAGCAAATTCGCGGTAAAAACCATTAGGACCATATACCCTCAGGTGATACTGCGCATCTTCAAAAGCGGCCAAAGGCCAGGTATCCTGCAAGCGGTCGCCTGCTTTTACAGCGTAAGACCAGGCCCTTAACGGCTCCAGTACCTGAGAGCTTTCCTGCAGGTATCTACCAGGTGCATATACGTTGAATGGGGAACCGGCCGCCTGGTTGCCAAATACTTTATCGGCAGCTTCAAAGCTAATATCGAATGATTGGCGGTCTTCACTCAGCTTACCAGACACATACAGCTCATATGGCAAGGCATTGGAGGCACGCACGCCTTTTTCCTGTTGTGGTATCCACTCCGATGCGGCAGGATGGGCATTCACCTTTGCAATTTCTTCTGGTGTCAATGCCTTAAAGCCATCCGGCAGCTTTTTGAATTTGGCATTGTGAATCATTTCAACGAATTCATTCCGTTCCAGAAAAGGCACCGTCACTTTTTCGCCGTTAAACGGACGGAAAACGGAGGTAAGATCTCCGCACACAGCACGGCGCCAGGCGGAAATATTTGTTTCCCGGATAGGTTTACCTGTTTTATGTTGCAGGAAATGTTCCATCAGCTGCAGGATGGAAGTATGGTCACATACCTGTGAATTCACATAACCACCACGGCTCCAGGGCGAAGCAATCACCAAAGGCACGCGGTAGCCCAGGCCTACCGGGCTTTCCCGGATCTCGTCGGGCTGCAGGTGTTTTTTGCGGGCTTCCTCTTCTTTGGTAACATATTCCAGCCCTGTATCAATACCGGCAGAAACCTTTCCTGTACCAGGTTTATGTGGGGGTACAAAAGGCGGCACGTGATCGAAGTAGCCATCATTTTCATCATAGCAGAGAATGAAAATGGTTTTCTTCCACACTTCTTCTTTGGTAGTAAGGATATCTAACACTTCTGATACATACCAGGCGCCATACCAGGGCGATCCGGGATGGTCCGAAAATTCACCGGGGGCTACCAGCCAGGAAATGGCAGGCAGTTTGCCTTCGTTCACATCCGCCCTGAACTGGTGCAGGATATCGCCTTTAGGCACCTCCATTGTTCTTTCAGTACCGCCGTCCATATAGGTCAGCGTTTCCAGATCGTGATAATGCGGATCGTTGATATTAGTAGTAAATGCTTTGCTATGGAGACTTTGTTCGCGTTGCGACAGTTTCGCAAAGTTTTCCGCAGTGTACACAGTAGCTTCCTTCTCCACATTCGCCAGTTCAGCCTTCAGGTCTGCCTCTTTCTTCAACAGCTTGGTCTGATCCGCAGCACGTTTCTTTTCTTCCTCCAACGCATTTAATTCTTCCGGAATCTGCTTTAACCGCCGTTGCAGATAAGCGATATAACCAGTAGAATAACGCACATTAAAGGCAGTAAACCACTCCATGGGATTATCAGTAAAATTAGCCAGCATGTCGTCTTTATAACCTTCCAGGGCAGCGGCACTAACTTCATTCTGGTATATCTTCCAGGAGATGCCGTTATCTTCCAGCTTCTCAGGAAAAGTATTCCAGTGGGCTTCAGCACCATAGTCTACATCGGAATTCCATACGTTGGCTTTCGCCGAAGCATGTTGTTCGTCCCGCAGGGTACCAGTCCATAAGTGTAAACGATTGGGAGTAGTACCGGTGAGGGAAGAACAGAAATTCTGGTCGCACACGGTAAAGGCGTCAGCCAGAGAGTAATAAAAAGGAATATCTTCCCGGTTGTAATATCCGAGGGTAAGCGGCATAGGCGCCCATTCCTTATTGCCGGATTGTTTCACCAACAACCATTGATCATATTTGCCATTATTACGGGCATCTACCTGATTACTCCAGGAATGCGGCAGGCTGCTCATCCAGGTAGCCTTGGTATCCTTGATGTTTAAACGGAAGGGGGCATACGTAGCGCCTTCTCCGTTACTTTGAAGCCATACCAGATTTTTGTTGGGCAACTGAATGGCCCGGGGATCATTGTAACCACGTACGCCCCGGAGAGTGCCGTAACAATGATCAAAAGAACGGTTCTCCTGCATCAATACCACAATATGCTCAGCATCCAGGAAAGTAGACCCTGGCTGGGGATCTATTGCCAATGCCCGTTGAATAGAAGCAGGCAAAGCACTGAATACGCCGGTAGCGCCAGACAATAAGGCCGCCTTTTTAATAAAATCTCTTCTGTTATCCATTGATATGTTGAATTTTCATATTCACTGTAAGGGAATCACGTGAAAAGGAAAAATACTAAAAAATTGTACCCTGAAAACAAGAACTAGGCTAAATAGCGGTTATATTATTGTTACGGTTTATCCGCCAGGCTAATGGAGTATTATTCTTCCACGATAAAACGCCGCAGCCCCTACGTACAAGTTGTTGCACCACATAAAAAAGGCCCTGCTTTCGCAGCGCCCTGGTATATAAGTTAAAAAATGGTAAAGTGGTTATTGCACAGATGGAATAAGCACAATTTTGATCCTTACGCGGGTTGGAGGTACTGCAGCAGCATAACCTTCAATACCCAGGATCTGCAGAAATACATATTTATTGTCGTGCAGTACATTATACGATTGGTGATTAAATACTTCAGGCAACAATTCATACTCCTGTGGTGCGGCATTGCTACCTGCAACATATCTGGCCATAGACACGATCACAGCATCGGTTTGATTTACATTCTGCAGTTCAGGAACAGAAATGGAATAAGTGTAAGAACCATCAGAAGTATTGCGCTGCCAGTCTGCAGGATTAATTTCGTACAGAATAGTTTGGTTAGGAATAACATATTCATTGGTTGTTTTTTTGCAACCAGACATGATGAAAATGCAACCCAGTAAAAGCAGTGGAAAGTAAAGCCATGTTCTCATATAGTATGTATTTAGAATGGATGATACCAAATACAATGCCATTTCACGGAAGACATATAATTTTACGTTTATACTACAGCGATATACTAAAGCATTTTACCTGCTAGAAAAACATAGCCGCTCCCCCCGCAACACCTACATACACTGCATTGAATTTATAGCGATGTACCGTTTCCGACCAGATATAATGATGCCGGAGATCCTTTCCTACTCCATATTCGGTATGCAGGTAATTAAAGGTAGAACCAGCAAACAACGCTATCCTACGGCCAAAACGATAGGTAGGAAAAATGCCCAGTGATGGCCGGTGATAATAACCTTTCTTAAAATCGGCCATTACTGTATTAGTGCCTTCTACATCGATCCTGAAATGGGAGAACAATGGCAGATGCATACCAATGCCCGCCTGCAATGCATATAACGATGTGCTGTTCTTTACATTATATCCCATGCCCAGTACACCATACAATACGCGGCTGCCAGATTTAAACGCACCAATCAATGTACCCGTTTCATCTATACTGATACTGGCCTGTTTTTCTCCACCCTTTACAATATTCAACACACCAATAGGATGCTCGCTGCTATCTGCAATATTGATAAAGCCAATCTGTACACCTTTTACCTTCTTTGCAATATTCAAAAAACCGGCTATCTGGGTATGCACATCTGCCGATTGATTCAGAAAGCCGGCTATCTGTACATCTCCATTCTTCTCTCCGTTTAAAAAACCAGCCAGCTGCAATGCTGAATTATTTTTTGCCTGGTTCATGAAGCCGGCTACTTGCGTACCATTCGCATCTTTGCTTACTATGTTGGCAAATCCTGCCACCTCCAGTCCATGCAATCCCTCTGCCAGGTTGAGGAAACCTGCTACTTGCAATCCATCTGCGTTTTTCTTCACCTGGTTCATAAAACCTGCAAACTGTGCACTGTGATAACTATTACCAATATGATTGGAAAAACCTGCGATTTCCACACCGGATGCCCGTTCGCGGATAATATTGGCCCCCCCTGCTATCGCCACACCGGTTTCCGCTTTAGATACGCCTGCAATAAGGTGCAAGGAAAAGTGATTAGTATAGTTGCCTGCATTTTTCCCATTGGTGCTCCATGGGTACACCAATCCTACATGTGCCATACTGGTTTGTGCCTGCACATAACCGGTAAAGAAAAAAAAACTTAAAAAGAAACTGGAGTAAAAAGAAATTGTTCTCATGTGTGTTCATTATTACGTATGGTATAACGACACGCTGCAACTGCTCTACCCCTATGATTATTAAAAGGAATTTAAAAAAACATGACACCAGCCTGCCAGCCCAGCCAGCCAGTGGCATTGCCTCCAGCACCAAAGGAAGGATAATGTTCGCCTGGTATATTTGCTTTATAACCAGGTAGCGATCCTACATTATCATGCTTATTTACCGACAACGCAGGACCTCCAAATAATTCAATGCTCTTGTACAACTTTACATGCAATGAAGGCTGTAAACTATATACCTGTATGCTGTGGCTCCCGTTACCTAAAAATATATTCTGCACCGCTACTTCAGCAGAAAGGTCCAATAAGGTATGCAATGGAATCAATTTTCCAATACCATATCCTATTCCCCACGCTTTATTATTGATACCAGTACTAAGCCCTGCCAGCAATATACTATATAGTTTACTGCGGCCTGTTTTCCAGGCAATATTGTACGGCAATACATCGGTGCAGTATACACTCACTTTTTTATATCCTTTGCGTACAATATTGATCACCCCGATACTATACCCGTTTATAGTATCTGCTACATTCACCAGTCCTATCTGTACACCATTCATCTGCCGGGCATAGTTAAAGAGGCCCGAAATCTGCACACCTCTCATCGTGCCCCGGTTAATATTCCATGCACCTGCTATTTGCGCACCATGCGCCTCTTTCCTGTTATAAACACCTAAGCCGCTCAACTGTAATCCTTCCATATAGCCGCCTGTATAAGACAATGCGCCTGCTACTTGCCAACCATATGTATTACCACGGGTAACGCCAACCAATCCCTGCACCTGTACGCCATTCATATTACCATATACCTGCCCTACTGCGCCGGTAACCTGTACGCCTCGCATACTTCCCTCTGTAATGTTGCTGCCCCCCGATAGCTGTACTCCATTCATAGAATCCAGTACATTGTTATGGAATCCGGCTACCTGTATGCCATTGGTTTTACCGCCTACGATATTAAACAACCCGGCTACCTGTACGTGTTGCATATCTTTTTTCACGATGTTGAAAACATTCCCTATTTCCACACCATCTACCCCGGCGGCATAGCCGCCTAACATATTAAAGGAAAATTTATTCACTACCTGCCCGCTCATTTTACCATGTGTACCCAGACCAGGTGTTAGCGATACCTGATAAGGTTTATCTGCGAGGAAAGCACCCAGATTTAAACTGGTCAATTTCTGACGGGAAGATAGGAACACCTTACCAAACCAGGTTTTTTCCACCTGTGCACGGCTAGTAATATCTACTGTTTTCAATTGATAGGTAGCCGGGGAAATATGCAGCGCTACTTCCTGGTCGTATCCCGCGGTGATCAAAACAGAAGTATCTATATACAGGTCTTTACTAACGCTGATGGCCGCGGTAGGATATTTATCCTTTAACCGCAGCCTGAAATAACCATCGCTATTCGTTAAAGTAGCAGTGAGTTGCTGTCGCTCGTATACACTGGCATTGGATACCCGTTGCCCGGTTTTACGGTCTATCACCACCCCGCTGACCTGGTACACCACCTGCCCCGGCAATCTCCGGAGCAAGATGATATAATCGCCCGACTCTTTGTATATATAATCACCGGCGAATAACAGATCCAGCACTTGTTTTATTGTTTTATTTTTAGCAACAATACTTACCAGGCTATCTTTAGGAAGAATAGTGCTCAGATAAGAAAAATAAAAATTGCCTTGTTTACCGATACTGTTCAACACTTCAGCGAGAGGTTGCTGGTTAACTTCTATGCTCACTGTTTTATTAAGCAGCCCTTGAGCGGCCACTCTTACAGATATAGCGCAGATTAAAAATAAAACCAGCAATTGTTTTTGCAGTAACATAGGGTTGGCAGATAGACGATTATTTTAAAATAATTTGCGCGCCCTTTTTTTCCACCGTAATCTCATAGGTAAGCCCTATCACCTTCAATGTGCTGTCGAGCGAACTATTGTGGAAAGTGGCATTTAACGGGAGGTTGCGTTTATTGTTATCAGCAATTACAATATTCACACCATAGGCTTCATTCAGGATTTCCACCAGCTTCCACAAGGGTGTATTATTGCATGTAAAGGTTTGCGTGCGGTAATAATTATACAGTTCGTCGGTGTTGCTTTCTTTACTGGGCGCCTCCTGATTCACTGTAACAATGGCCTTTTCGTGCGATTGCAGCCGGATGCTGTTGTTATTCTTAGTCACCTCTACTGCGCCTGTTTCTACAACCACTTCTGTTATATCGCAACTGCTTTTAATATTAAAAGAGGTACCCAACACTTTAACCGTTACTTCGTTTACCTTGATTACAAAAGGTTTTCCAGCGTCTTGCGCTACATTAAAGAAAGCTTCTCCTTCCAGTTTTACTTTACGCTCATGCTTCGAATAAACATATTCGATAGCAGACTGCTTGTTCAATATTATTTGAGAACCATCGGGTAAGGTACCTTGTTTAATTTGTGTGCCGGAACTAACAATTTCCATAGGCCTACCGGCATATAACCGATAAAAAAACCAGCCTCCGGCAGCCACCAATAATACCAGCAATACAGCAGCAATACGCAGGAAGCTTTGATAGGAATAAGGGCGGGAATCCAGCTGCAGAATACGGGTTGTATTTTCGTTGGCCCCTACCCGTTGTTTGAAATGTTCCCAGGCATCGTTTTCATCTACTGTACTTTGCGGTGCAAGCTTTTTGCTTTCTTCCCAGATAATCCGGAAATGTTCGAAATACTGCTGATGCTCGTCTTTCTCTACCAGCCAGGCAGCTACTGCAGCCCTTTCGGTAGGATCTGTGATATTCAACAGGTATTTTACCAGCAGTTCATCGTTTATATGGTCAGGTTGTTTTTTCACAAAAGCATTTTTACAGGTGGAGCAAAATTAATAACAAAGGCAGGAAATCTACCAGGTTAAGCCGTAACAAGCGTAAAGCTTTGCCCATCTGGTTTTCTACTGTTTTTATGGAGATATCCAGGCGATCGGCGATCTCCTGGTATTTCAATTCTTCAAAACGGCTTAATTGAAACACCGTACGGCATTTTTCAGGCAATGCCTGCAAAGCTGCATCCAACTTTTCTTCCAACTCCCGTAGCATCACTTTTCCGGATGTGTTGCCGGTTTGCGGGTCATTGCCCATCTGATATTTTGTATACGCCTGATGCGTTGCTTTTACCTTTTGGTGCCGCAGGTAATTAATACACTCGTGGTATACAGCACGGTAAAGGTACCCCGACACAGACTGATTAATGTTTATATTGCCGGACTTTTCCCATAGTTTACAAAATACATTCTGCACCATTTCTTCAGCCATCACTTCATCTTTTAATAAAGTACAGGCATAGGCATGCAAACCCTTAAAATAGGTTTTAAAAACTTGCTCAAACGTTAAAGAGGTTTTCTTTTCCGGTACTACAGTGTTATCCGGACTAATAAATTCCATGCTCAGGGTTTGATATCTAACACCAAATATAATTCCTTCTGCCAATTGAACTGATTTATTAAACGACACCTTTATACCTGCTTACCCCTACGCAAGAGAAAAAAAATTATACGGGTTTTAAAAGAATTGTTAACAATGGTGCTACGTACTTTCCTATTTATAAAATTTTAAATAATATGAAATAAAATAAATAGCAGTAGCTTACAATGGCCCAGAGGCCTTTTTTGCATATTAAGTTTTCTAGTCACTTTAACATTATATTATATTCATCTTAAAGAATATTTCACAACTCGACTGCTAATATTGTGATAGAAAAATATGCAATGAAATACATCTGTACACTTAGCTTGTTACTGTCGTTACATTTAATGACAGCCGCCCAATCCAGAACCGGTTATATTAATTTACAGCAGTTAATTGCTGTAATGCCTGAAAGTAAACTGGCTTACGACTCATTGAATATGTTGCAGGAAAAATTAAACCAGGAAGGAAAGCAACTGCTAGACGAGTATACCAGGAAAGTAAAGCTGTTTGATTCTACCGGCAATAAGCTTAGTCCGGCTATGCAAGAAGTAAAGATCGCAGAGATCAAGACGGCGCAACAGCATATACAACAATACAAAGAGCTGGCCGAACAAACCATCGCCGAACGGGAACAACAATTATTAGTGCCTATATTAGATAAAGCAAAAAAGAATTTAAAAACGGTAGCTAACGAGAAGGGCTATACGTTAGTGATTGATAACTCCAGAGATGCGGTACTTGTGTCTGCAGCAACCGACGACCTGATGACGGCGGTGAAAGAGAAGATGGGTATCAGGTAGGGCATTTGATGATTTAGTTATTTAGTTATTTGACTGGTATCAATGTTTGTTGTTTCCTTCCGCCATTCTAATTCATCAAATAGCTGTTACCTGCAAATAATTAAATAACTAAATGTCAAATGAAAAACACTATATGTGTAAACCATGTGCCAGCAGGGATTTCCACTGTGGATGGCTACGTACAAATTCTGCTACTTTTTTGCTGGAAGGTACCATTCTGATGTTCTGTGCAGAGATTTCTTCCATTACTTTTTCCAGCATGGCAGGCAATACACCTTGTTTTTCCAGTACCGGCGGCACTTCTGCTCCAGTAAGAAAAATACGGCTACCATTTCTTTCATAAATTACTTTGGCCAACTGTCCGGCTATATGGGCTTCGAACTGTCTGGCTTCTTTGTTGTCAATAATTTCAAAATCCTTCATGATCAGTTGTTTTTTATACATAAGTCTGGCGTAGCGTACTTAGGGGAAGTGTGATGATATAGGGAAGCGATGTTGTTTAAGATAGCATGGTTGGTATTAAAATACCCTAAAAAAGCTTATTCCAACTGTAAATATACGAAGAAAATAGCAGTAAATCGTGAAACATTCATATTTAAAAATAATTAATGTTTAAAATTATTAGTAGGTAAGCCTTTAACAGGATACTTAACGTGAAACATACTCCCACTGAGGATAAATTTTTCCAAATCTTCATCCGTTAAATGTTCCCACACTGTAGTGATTAGCATTTCATCCATGTTTGTTGCTCCAAATGCGTAAAGTAAGCCTACCGGCTTACTTTTGCCATAACAGGATGGCAGCAGTGAGCACTACCCTATAGCATGCTGCTGGAAATACCACCCCTGCATTTCTATTTATTTTTTGCAGGGTATGCCCCATACAGATGTATATTGCAGTACTATAAAGATTGGTTAATTCCTCTTCTCATTTCTCTATGAACACTCAAGTATTCGAGCAATTGCATACAGCGGGCCTTATCAACAACAACGCCCTCCATGCTGTAAAAAACGCTAACAGCCACCGCCTGTTTTCATTGCACTGGGAAATAAAAACCCTGTTGTACATCGGGGTATTACTGCTCAGCGGAGGATTGGGTGTATTAATCTATAAAAACATCGACACTATTGGCCATCAGGTAATATTGCTGATCACCGGTGCTATTTGTGCAGGCAGCTTCTTCTATTGCATCCGTACCAAAGCTGATTTTTCCTGGCAACAAGTAAGCTCACCTAATGCCTTTTTCGATTATATTTTACTGTTAGGTTGCCTTACCTTCGTTACTTTCATCGGATACCTGCAATACCAGTACCATACCTTCGGTACTACTTACGGACTGGCCACCTTTATCCCGCTGGCCATACTATCGTTAAGTGCTTACTATTTCGATCATATAGGTGTGCTTGCACTAGCTATTACCAATCTGGCAGCCTGGATGGGGGTATCTGTTACTCCGCTCCGGGTATTTTCCGGTATTAGCTCCGGCACGGAAATATACGCCCAACACTATGTATATATGGCGCTTTTACTAGGCGGTATCCTCCTGGCATTAGCCCTGCTGTCGACCGTGTTTAACCTAAAAAAACATTTCGCCTTTACTTACCGGAATTTCGGCGCACATATTATTTTCATCAGCAGTATAGTGGCAATGTGCTTGTTCCATAACAACTATTTTGGCTGGTTCCTTTTCCTCGCGGCAGTAGCCGCCTATCTGGGTATACAGGCTTTCCGGGAGCGGTCTTTTTACTTTCTGCTGATCACCGTGTTATACAGTTATGTTGGACTCAGTATCGTTATCGGCTTCTTACTGGCGGCCATAAAGGAACCCGGCACCTACGTCATATACATCGGTCTGTTGTATATGATTTTCTCCGCCATAGCAGTAATCCTATTATTAATTTTCCTCAATAAAAAACTCAAACATGCTGGCATATAACGGTCAAACGCTAGACAACCTGGAGATCAGAGAGGAAATGGCTAAAGCACTGCGTAAAAACTGTATAGACGCTACTACTTTTAGCACGATTGCAGTAGCGCACCCAGTTGATTTTTATACGCCTAACACTATTATCCGGATTGGCCTGTTTATCTTAACCGGCATCTGTGTATCTTTTTCCCTGGGATTTCTTACACTTATTACAGGAGGATTTACCAGCACAGGAAATGGTATCAGTACCGTATTTATATTTACTGCGCTGTTGTGTGTGGTAATATTGGAGTTATTTATCCGGAAGAAAAAATTTTTCCAGGCCGGTGTGGATGATGCACTCATATGGAGCGCAGCACTTTTGTTGGGCAATAGCCTGCTGTTTAGCAGTACGTCATCTTTCATTTTATGGTCGCTGATACAGCTGGTTGTAACGGCACTGGCTACACTCCGTTATGCCGACAGGATATTGGCAGGCCTGTTCTGGCTGGCTTTTCTGAGCCTGATTTTTAATATAGCCGTAAACACGGGAATGGCTACACGTACTATAATTCCTTTTCTCGTCATTATCTTTTCTTTTAGCGCCTGGTATATAGTACATCTATTGATGAGCAACCTGCGTTACCGGCATTATCAACCCTGCCTGCAGGTGCTTAGTGCACTTACACTGCTCACCGCCTATCTGGCAGGCAATTATTATGTAGTTAGGGAATTAGGCAACAAGCTTTTTAACCTGAATTTGCCTGAAGGGCAAAGCATTCCAGGGGCTTGGTTCTTCTGGATATATACAGTTGCTGTGCCACTTGTTTATATTTATTTCGGCATTCTCAAAAAAGCAACCATCCTGTTGCGTACGGGGCTGTTGCTAACAGCGGCCATTGTATTCACTATCCGCTACTACTATAGCGAGCTGCCGCTGGATACCGCCATGATCATTGGCGGCGCGATATTGATTACAGGAGCCTGGGCCTTGATCCGTTACCTGAAAACGCCCCGTCATGGTTTTACTTACCAGCCAGATGAAGAAGCCTCCATCATGGATAAGGTACAGATCGAATCGCTGATCATTGCGCAAACTTTTACGCCTGGCAGCCATATGCCACAAAATAATAACGACTTGCATTTGGGTGAAGGTAGCGGCGGTGGTGGAGGTGCCAGTGGAGAGTTTTAAAGTTAATCAGCGATCAGGCAAAAGAGGTGCGCGCATAAAGGCATAAAAAAAGCCTGACTGATTGTATCAGTCAGGCTTTAGAGCGGAAGACCGGGCTCGAACCGGCCACCCCGACCTTGGCAAGGTCGTGCTCTACCAAATGAGCTACTTCCGCAGAGGTGTTAAGAACTTTATAAAATGGAGCGGAAGACCGGGCTCGAACCGGCCACCCCGACCTTGGCAAGGTCGTGCTCTACCAAATGAGCTACTTCCGCAGGTGTTAAAAACTTTCTTATTATAAGCACTTTTCCCTTCGATAAGCATTCCTTCGTTTGCTTTGCCCTGTGGCGTTTTTCGTTGGGATTGCAAAGATAGGAAACGGACTGAAAACACAAAATTTTTTTTGAAACTTTTTTATATTTTTTTGTCCGACTACTGAGAACAACTAGCTGAAATACAATACAGTAAAGGATTTCAAGAGAAATAAAAGTAACATTTTTTATTTACAAAGTATCCGTAGCCGTAGCTATACGCACTACTACAGCCATTATAGCGGTAACCAGGCCCTCTCCGGCAGGCACCAAATAAAAAACCTCCACCGGGAACCGGAGGAGGCTGGATAATTATGTTGAAGCTGTAGCTTACTTATATTTTGGATTATACAGTGAGCTTTCCTGAACCTTTACGTCTGGTTTACCAGGATACTTATGTTTGTAAAGATTATAGCAACCACCCAGCATAAACATTACTATACAAAACAATTGTACGTAAAACAGCCAGCGGGAGCGGGAAACCTTATCTAAGGTAATATCATTTTTATTTTCTACTGTATTCTGTTCCATAATCAGTTTATTTCCGGTTGCAAACCTACATAATATTTTGAAATTTTCGAATTTTCATCAGCATATATTTCAATGCCCGCAGGATTTCTTTTACACCTTATACTAATTCCGAGAATTTTTTATGCCGCAGGAAATAATACCGCCAGATCATAATACCATGAAATACACCGGTCATAGTCAGCAGCTTCCTCTCTGGCAACTGGTCTTTTTTCACATATTTGTGGCGCCAGCGAATATAATCGCGATAAGCGCGGCAAATAGCCCTCATATCTTTGGGTTTACCAGCAATGAGGCTTTTCACTCCTGCCAGGATATCCAGGAAAAAACGTTGCGTCAGCACAATCCACCGGTCTTCGCTATGCAGGTTTTTCCATAACATCATCAGGTTGTTGCGGAAGTTAAGATACAGTTTGCGCGGATTCCCCTGGGGCAAGCTACCACCTCCTACGTGAAACACCTGGGAATCAGGGCAGTAGCAAATCCGGTAACCTGCGCGCTGCAACCGCCAGCAAAGGTCTACCTCTTCCATATGCGCAAAAAAGTCGCGATCAAAACCACCTACTTCAAAAAAACAGGAAGACCGGATGAACAACGCGGCACCAGTTGCCCAAAAAATGTCCTGCACATCATTGTATTGCCCCCTGTCTTTTTCTGTGGTATACAAGATACGTCCGCGACAGAATGTATATCCCAGGATGTCCATCCAGCCACCTGCGGCGCCGGCATATTCAAATTCATCCGGCTGCAGATAGGCCCGCATTTTAGGTTGGCAGGCAGCTATCCGGGGATCTTGCTGCATCAGGGCCACCACCGGCTCTATCCAGCCAGGTTCCACTTCTACGTCCTGGTTAAGTAATACAAAAATATCTGCTTGCACATGGGGTAAAGCATCATTGTAACCGCCAGCAAATCCATCATTGCCAGGGTTCCGGATAATGCGTATCTGGGGATAATACTGCTCTACGAATGCCACACTGTCGTCTGTAGATGCATTATCAGCCAATACCAGCTGCAGATTGCCGTAGGTAGAACGGCAAACTGATGGCAGAAACTTCTCCAGGAAAGACCTTCCATTCCAATTTAAAATAACAACTGCTACTGATGGCAATAAGGGCAACTGATATTACGTTTATGCGTGAACAATTATTTTTGAGATGCAAATATGCAACAAAGGATTTTAATATTTACGAATCATTCCCGAATAAGGAAAGCCAAATATGGCCTATATTAGAAGTATGTTTAAACAATATATCGGATGGAAATTTGTACTGGCCTCACTAGCAGTGCTTATCATAGGCACTACTATCTGGTTTGTTAGCAATCTGTCCAGAAATATTCAAGAGGAAGAAAGAAAAAAAGTAGCCACCTGGGTAGAAGCCAACCGGGAACTGTTACAAGCCGGAACAGACGCCAACCTTAACCTGGCAGTGGATATTGTTACCAATAACACCACCATTCCGCTCATATTAACAGATGAAACAGGCAATATCCTGGATTCCCGCAACCTGGATTCCCTGCGCATCAAAAACGACCCACGGTACCTGAAAAATGAGTTACAAGCCTTTAAGCAACAGCATCCACCTTTCATTATGGAGGTAGACGCCACCCAAAAATTATATAATTACATCTACTACGGCGACTCCCTCATCCTCCGGCAAATACGCTATTACCCCTACGTACAGCTTATTGTAGTAACACTGTTTATTGGTATTGTACTCTTTGCCCTGTCCAGCACCAACCGCGCTACCCAAAACCAGGTATGGGTAGGCCTGGCCAAAGAAACCGCCCACCAATTGGGCACCCCGCTGTCTTCCATAGAAGCCTGGCTGGAACTGTTACGGGAAAACGAATCCAATGCTACCATCGTTAACGAGCTTTCTAAAGATGTAGACCGCCTTAAACTGATCACCGACCGCTTTTCCAAAATAGGCAGCGTACCCAAACTGGAAGAAAAAGACGTTGTAGAACAGATACAGAACATGACTAACTATATCCGCAAAAGAGCGCCCCAGAAAGTACAGCTCACCGTACACAGCTCCGAAGAAGAACTACCCGCCATGATTTCCCCACCACTGTTCGACTGGGTAGTGGAAAACCTCCTGAAAAATGCCCTGGACGCTATGGAAGGGAAGGGAAAAATTGATATCACCATAGAAAACTATCCTACTTTTATCACCATAGATGTAGCCGATACCGGTAAAGGTATCTCTAAAATGAACTTCGAAAAAGTGTTCAAACCCGGATTCAGCACAAAAAAAAGAGGATGGGGCTTGGGCCTTTCCCTGGCCAAGCGTATCGTAGAAGAATACCACCGGGGAAGGCTATATGTAAAGTCGTCGGAACTGAACAAAGGAAGCGTTTTCCGGATAGTGCTTAGAAAATAGGTAAAACAACACCCTGCAAAACATTTTTTAAAATATTGAATAAATAAATTTGCTAATTTTAAAAAAGCCATTATTTTTGCACCCCATTCTACCAGATGCGAAGGTGGCGAAATTGGTAGACGCGCTACTTTGAGGTGGTAGTGCCTGAAAGGGCTTGGGAGTTCGAATCTCCTCCTTCGCACCAACAAAAAGAAGACCTGCTCTGAGAGCGGGTCTTCTTTTGTTATATACCTAAAAGGAACCAAAATTCTTTACCAACGTGTTTCCACACTTAACAATTTCCTAACCCCTCCTTAACATCTCAATAACAATTATTCATCAATTTACATACATACTCCGATCGTATTATAACCCCGGAAAACCATTGCTATTGTTTGTTCTGCATGTTGATGAATGAGGAAGGACCTTCAAACTCCTTCCTTTTTTTATTATAAGACAGGCAATCCCCTATCTTTACGTAATTTTTATTGAGATACATACTATGGGCACATCGATCACCTGTCCTAATTGCAAACACCAGTTTGTCATGGAGGATGCTTTCGCAGCAGATATAGAAAAAGAAATGCGGGGAAAACTGGAAGATGAATGGCGCCGGCGCCTCAAATCTCTTCAAGACGAAAAAGATTCCCTCCTTTCCGAAAAAAACAAAATGGCGCAGGAACGCCGCCAGATAGAAACGCTGAAACAACAACAGGAAGAAGAAGTAACCAAACGCGTACTGGCAGAAAAAAAACAGCTCCGGGAAACTATGGAGGAAGAACTCCGTAAATCCATTACTGCCGACATGGATAACCAGTTATCTATGCTGAAAACCACCAATCAGGAACAGGAAGAAAAACTGAAAGAGGCCCGCCGCCAGGAACTGGAATTTCTCCGCAAAGAACAAGCGCTGAAAAGCAAAGAAGAAGAACTGGAAATTAATCTGCAGAAAAAATTACTGGAAGCACGTACAGAGCTGGCAGATAAAATCCGTAAAGAAGAAGCCGACCGCAACGTACTTAAAGATACGGAATATCAACTCCGCCTGCGCGAACTCGAAAAACAACTGGAAGACCAACGCAAACTGGCAGACGAAATGAAACGCAAGGCAGAACAAGGTTCTATGCAACTCCAGGGTGAAGTGCAGGAACTGGTGCTGGAAGAAATGCTGCGCCATCATTTCCCCTTCGATGAAGTAATGCCGGTAGGCAAAGGCGTACGTGGCGCAGATTGTATACAGATGGTCCGCAACCAATACGGACAGGAATGTGGCCGTATCATTTATGAAAGCAAACGTACCAAAGAATTCACCAGGGAATGGATAGAAAAACTAAAAGCAGACATGCGTAGCCAGGGTGTGGAAGTAGCTATACTCGTTACCCAAACCATGCCGAGAGACATGGAGCGCTTCGGTGAAAAAGAAGGCATCTGGATCTGTACTTTTGCAGAAGTAAAAGCATTGGCTTATGTGCTGCGAGACGGCATCATAAAAGTTTCCACAAAACTGCGCTCGCAGGAAAATAAAGGCGATAAAATGCATATGCTCTATGAATACCTTACCGGCGGTGAGTTCGCAGAGCAATGGAAAGCCATCCGGGAAGGATTTATGTCGATGCGGTTATCTATCCAAAAAGAACGGGATGCCATGGAGAAATTATGGAAATCAAGGGAAAAACAACTGGAAAAAGTATTGCTCAACGCAGCACACATCAAAGGTTCCATTGAAGGCATTGCAGGCAACGACTCAGTAGATCTGCAACTATTGGAAGATGCCACACCTGATGAAGTGTTGGAATAATTATTTTTTATATACAGGCACTCCTACTTCAACCGGTTAAGACAATCCGCTTCAACCTGGGAAATCATTCCTATGCCGAAAACATCCGCACCAAATTATAGAATATAACTATTAACATCCTTCAGCAGTTAAAACAAAGCAAACAATTTTATTTGTATACCCACCAATTGATTACGTGAAAGATCCCCCACGCAGGGGGCTCTTTACCCATCACTGCAATTATCTGATAGCATTGTAGACCCGGCAAAGAAAAATTGCCCAAAACAGCAATAGCGCTTTATGAGCTATTGCTTTACTGGTATGCACTAACAGTATATACAAATAACAACCTGCGCAATGTAAAAGCTACCTGTGAGTTGGGTATAGATAGTATCCCTATTTGAGGGATCCACCCAACTAAATTGAATTAAAAAAAAGATCCATAATTCTAAAATTCATTCGTTAATATCTGTATTTGTTAACCAACATTACTTTAAGATTTCATTAACAATCATCTCATAAACTTCTTGTAACAATCATCCATCTAAACCGTTAAAAGGTAAAGTAACACGGAAACTAAAAAGCAACATCGAAACAGCAAAGTCAGGACTACCAACCTGTTTTTATTTCATGATGATTAAACCTTTAAGGATTATTAAACCTTAAACATCTTTTTTCTAATTAATACGCGAGGATATGAAAAGAACATTGTCTTTATTTGCCGCTGCTGCAGTGGTAGCGATGGTTTCATTCAACAGCTGCCGAAAAGATCCATTAGACCACATGACCAATGAAGAGTCGAGGATCTACATTACCAATCACGACAGCACAGCAAACTTTACGGCTTACTCTACCTTTAGCATAGTAGATTCGGTGGCGGTATTAACAAGCACGAGAGACTCTGCCACCAAGCAGCTGACTGATTATGACAAAAAACTGATTGCATCAGTAACTGCTGCTATGCAACAACGTGGGTACACACTCGTTAGTAGGGCTGCCAAACCAGATCTGGCGGTAAACTTAACCCGTATCAACAATTCTTATAACTCCGTCACCTGGACCCCTGGATGGTGGGGAGGCGGAGGCTACTGGACCCCCGGCTACTGGGGCTACCCTGGCGTTGGATGGTATTGGCCTTCTTATTACGTAGTGTACCGTGTAAATGATAAACAAGTAGCCATCGATCTGTTTGATCTAAAAAACCCCAAAAACAATCAACTGACCGCTGTTTGGAACTCCCTCTGGAGAGGCACTGGCGTATGGGATACCAACAACATAGATCAAATGGTACAAGCCTCATTTAGTCAGTCGCCCTACCTGAGTAAAACCCGATAATATTGTTCTTGAACTTTTAAACTGACAGGAAGATGAAAAAGATTAGAAACTGGATATTGATCCTTGCAGGTTGCTTAACCGTTCAGGCAGCCAATGCGCAGATTCGCCCCCCTTTGTCGATAGATGGTAATTACGCTATTGGAACACCTCTGGGCTCACTAAAGGACTATTCGAATAAAACCAGCTTCCGTGGCTGGGGCGCAGGCATACAATACATGTTTAACGATCAATGGGCTGTTGGACTACGCTCTGGTTACCAGGACTTCTACCAGCGGCTACCACGCGCTGTATATCATGATGCTCAAGGTGATGTTTCTGCCGTACAAACACGTACCCTGGAAGTTATTCCCATCCAGGCTACCGTCAGCTATTCTTTCTTAAAACAAGACATGCCGGTATTACCCTACCTAATGGTAGGCGTTGGTACTGCACATATGAATTATGAAAAGTACTGGGGACAGTTTGTAGATAAAGACGGTAGCTGGCAATTCCTTGTAAGTCCTGAAATAGGCATTAACGTGCCTTTCGGCAAAGGTTCCCCGCTGATGTTTAATGCAAATGCACGCTATAACTACGCCCCTTACAGCTATGGCGATATCAGCAACTTTAGTAGCTTCCAGTGGAATGTGGGACTAAAATTGCATATTTATTAGTATTCGTTTTTTATCCATATTCAGAGCAAGTGTGAGGATGGGTCCCGTTCGTTTATGCGGACGGGACATTTTTTTAGAACTCCATGTATTGTTTAAACCCTTTACTGAAGTTCTCCCGGATTGTTCCTTCCACATCCCTATAGATATACATAGCTTGCAATCCATATTCGGGATGCTGCTCCACAAAAGCAATTCCTTTATCCACGCCCATAAGAATCAGTGGGTTGTCAAAAGCATCTGCAGTGAAACAATCTTTGGCAATTACCGTTACGCTGATAATATTGTTATGTAATGCCACACCGGTAAGCGGATGAATAGTATGTGCAAAACGGGTACGCCCCTGGTCGAAGAAACGCCGGTAGTTACCACTGGTGGCAATTCCCTTGCCTGGCAGCCTTACCAATCCCTGTACCGGCTCGTAAGCCGTATCGCCCGGAGAAGGTCTTTCTATCCCTACGCTCCATACTTTATGTTGATGATTATGCCCTTTCGCGCAAAGCTCCCCGCCTACGTCTACCAAATAATTATCAATTCCCCGGCTAGCTAAAAACGCGCCCAGCACATCTACCGTATATCCCTGGGCGATGCCATTACAATCTATCTGCACTCCCTTTTTTAACGTATACAACTGGTTTTCTTTTACCCGCAAGTAACGGCTACCTGTATACGACAAAGCCTGCCGGATGCTATCTGCCGGCGGTACGCCTTTAAAAGAAGGCCTGGTAACGCCAAAGCCCCACAAATATACCAGGCGCTTCACCGTAATATCAAACAAACCGCCAGTAGCCTTATAAGTAAACAGAGCCTGCTGCACAACGGCTTTCATATGCTCATCCATTTGCACCTGACCGGTTTCATTAAAACGGTTGATGGCAGAACCCGGCTTATATAAAGAAAGGGATTGATCTATCACTGCAAAAATAGAATCGATACTGCCTTGCAAAGACGTAGTATCCGCAGACAAATATTTTACGATGTAATAAGTGCCCTGGGCCTTTCCCTCACAGGCCATCAGTTTCAGGGCCGGCAACGATTGCCCGTTGGTAATGGTAATATGGGCAATTGTAGTAACCATCAGAACGATGGCTATTAAAAATCTGTTCATGCAGAAAAATAGGAAAAAATACCCATAAAGCTAATAGCCGCTATTTAAAAGCGTCCAGCCCGGTAATATCATGCCCGGTAATCAGCAGATGTATTTCATGTGTGCCTTCATAGGTCATTACGCTTTCCAGGTTCATCATATGCCTCATGATAGGGAATTCTCCTGTAATACCCATTCCTCCCAGGATGCTTCGGGCATTGCGGGCAATATTGGCAGCTACTTCACAGGAATTCCGTTTAGCCATGGAAATCTGGGCAGATGTAGCCTTCCCCTCATTTTTGAGTACGCCCAAACGCCAATTGAGCAACTGTGCTTTAGTGATTTCGGTGATCATTTCCGCCAGTTTTTTCTGGGTAAGTTGGAAACCAGCAATCGGTCTTCCAAATTGCACCCGCTCCTGTGCATAACGCAAGGCAGCATCATAGCAATCCATGGCAGCGCCAATAGCTCCCCAGGCGATGCCATAACGGGCAGACGACAAACAGGTTAAAGGCCCTTTTAATCCCTTAACGCCTGGCAAAATATTTTCTTTCGGCACCTTCACCTGATCAAATACCAGCTCTCCCGTAGCGCTGGCCCTTAAACTCCATTTCCCTTTGGTTTCCGGAGTGGAGAAACCTTCCATGCCCCGTTCCACAATTAGCCCATGTATGATACCGCCTTCGTCTTTTGCCCATACCACGGCAATATCCGCAAAAGGCGCATTGGAAATCCACATCTTCGCTCCGTTTAATAGCACGTGATCACCTGCATCTTTGAAGCTGGTACGCATTCCAGCCGGATTAGAGCCATGATCCGGCTCCGTTAACCCGAAACAACCCATCATCTCTCCCGTGGCTAATTTGGGCAGATAATGCCGTTTCTGCACCTCGCTGCCGAAAATATAAATCGGGTACATGACTAAAGACCCCTGTACTGAAGCGGTAGACCGGATACCGCTATCGCCCCGCTCCAGCTCTTGCATCATCAAACCATAAGCAATATGATCCAATCCCCCACCACCATATGCTTCCGGGATAGTAGGCCCAAAACAGCCCAGTGTGCCCAGGCCTTTTAATAACTGTTTGGGAAACACCGCTTGCTGACAATAATCCTCTATGATAGGAGACACTTCTTGCTTTACCCATTGCCGTACTGCCTGACGGATCATTAAATGCTCTTCTTTCAGTAAATCATCTACCGAAAAATAATCAGGGGATTGAAACAGATCTTGTTGCATTCATTACAGGTTTACTTCTCAATATAAGGAATTACAGGGTTACCAGAAAACCTTTTTTAGCCGGCTTTTCGGCGCATTTTCACTGCAAAAAAGAGCAGTGGAAAAACACGTTATTTCAAGACAAGTTTGTAACTTCCATTTAAATATTAGGCATATGGCAAGCAAAGTTATACCTGCGCTTTTGCTATTGGGATTTATAGTCATTGTGATATTATCCTTTCACCCTACTTCCTTTCACTCCGTTACCCCCGGAACGTTATCCGCCCAAGTTAACCCTGGCGAGTCTGCGGAGCTAAAACGGTATTGGATGGTTTTCCTGCGAAAAGGACGGCAACGCAACCAGGACACTACCAACACAGAAAAGATCCAGCACGCGCACCTCAATCACCTCAGCAAGCTAGCCGCTGCCGGGCAATTGCTCGTAGCTGGTCCTTTTAGTAAAGATGATGACCTGCGTGGTATACTTATTATGAATTGTGGAGATAGCCTGGAAGTGATTTCCCTGATTAATCAGGACCCCGCAATAACATCGGGCAGGCTGAGATTTGAGGTAAAACCGTGGTACACGGTAAGGAATTGCGTATTCAGGTAAATTTTTCCAGAGAAGATGGTTCATCTTCTCCGGAAAAAAATTTATACGGCAGCAATAGCTTTGTTGAGGTAACCAGCCATCTCCTGTTGGTATTCCAGGGCCACCCTTCTGGCATCAACGGCAAAATCTTCTCCGTTGCCGGCATAAATAATAGCGCGACTGGCATTTACCAGCAAGCCACAATCGCGGTTCATTGCCTGGGTAGAAATTTCTTCCAGGCTACCGCCTTGCGCACCTACGCCCGGTACCAGGAAAAAATGATCTGGCGCCAACTTACGGATATGCCTTAGCTGGGAAGACTGCGTAGCGCCTACCACAAACATCAGGTTATCGGGAGTACCCCATTCTATACCTGCTTTCAACACTTTTTCGAAAAGAAACTCGTCTTTGACCTGCAACATCTGAAAATCCTGGCTGCCCTCGTTGGAAGTAAGCCCTAACAGGATCGCCCATTTCTCAGAAAACTGCAAGAACGGTTCTACACTGTCTTTCCCCATATATGGCGCCACGGTAACAGCATCGAACTGATAAGTCTCGAAAAATGTTTTGGCGTATTGGGTAGACGTATTGCCAATATCACCACGCTTTGCATCTGCAATGGTGAAGATACCGGAAGGAATATATTCTACAGTACGTTGTAACGTTTCCCAACCACGGATACCCATGCATTCGTAGAAGGCCGTATTAATTTTATAAGCTACACACAGATCTTTGGTAGCATCAATAATCGCCTTATTAAAGGCAAACACCGGATCTGCATGAGAAAGCAGGTGTTTTGGAATCTTTTGTATGTCTGTATCTAACCCTACACATAAGTAGGATTGCTTCTCCTTAATCAGATTCACCAATTCCTGTCGATTCATAGTCGGTTAATTTGGGGCGCAAAGTTAAGCAAAACTTAAACATCGGCGCGGCTTTAAATATATTATGATTACCTGTAATTGAAAACAACGTTTTTATATAAAATTCACTGTAGTAGCTGTGGTTTACCTACAATACCAAACATACTCATGCATACGAGGAATAATTAAAGATATTCCTTTTTGTGATTATCCGCATCAAAACCTGCGACAAAAAATGCGGGTCATTTTGCAGATGACCGCCGCGCTGCCATGGCAGCTGCTACTACCAGCGAATGCTCATCACCCAGGGCCTTCAAATGGTCGATCACACTGAAATAGTCTTTATCCTCTTTATGCTGACTTAATTTATAATTGGCATTTACTTCCTTTACAGTAAGTTCAAATCCTACAATGGCATTTACATTATTCCGGAACGTTTTTTCATCTATTTCGCTGATATGCACCGGGCAGGCGGAAGCGGCCTCATAATGATCCATTAACGCTTCCAGGGCGGCGGCCACTTCTGCCTCCTCCTGTATCCTCACCGAACCATGAATATGAACGGCCATATAATTCCAGGTAGGTATCTTTCCTTTTTCATACCAGGAAGATGAAATATAGGCATGTTCTCCTGAAAAAACAGCCAGTGTTTCACCATTGCCAAACCACTGCCATTGGGGGTTTACCTTGGCGACATGTCCGTGCAACACAAAATTTCCGGGAGTTTTTTCCACTAAAGCGAGGGGCAAATGCGTGGCATGGGGAGTGCCTGCATCATCTACATTGATCAATAAACCAAAACCATGTTCCCGGATAAAAGCGGCGATAGTATCCCAGTTGGTTTCTCTGGTGAGTGATGGAGTATACATATACAAGGATGCTAGTTGCAAAAAAACAGGGATAAAGCCGGCGGTATCTCCCGGCCGGCTTTATCCCTGGTAAAAAACTATACGATGATATCTACAATCTTGGTAGGCGCTATATTGGCGTTACGCATCGCAATGCTGCGGGCGGCGGCTCCGGCAATATCCAGGAAAGCCTTACGGGTTATCTTATCATCTCCGGCCATAGCAGGAACACCGGTATCGCCACCTTCACGGATACCTTGTACCAGCGGCAATTGGCCCAGGAAAGGAATTTCCAGCTCTTCGGCCAGTTTCCTGCCCCCTTCTTTACCAAAAATATAGTACTTGTTATCCGGCAATTCTGCAGGCGTGAAATAAGCCATATTTTCTACCAGGCCAATGATAGGCACATTGATCTGTGATCCCTGGAACATAGCGATCCCTTTTTTGGCATCTGCCAGTGCCACATCCTGCGGAGTGGTAACAATCACCGCACCCGTAACAGGTACCGTTTGTACCAGGGTGAGGTGAATATCGCCGGTACCAGGCGGCATATCAATGATCAGGTAGTCCAGTTCATCCCAGTACACATCCGTGATAAACTGCCGCAATGCGCTACTAGCCATAGGGCCACGCCAAACTACTGCTTGCCTTTCGTCAATCAGCAAGCCGATAGACATTACCTTGATCCCATATTTCTCAATCGGCTGGATCATGCCCTTACCATCTACATTTACCATCAGTGGCCTTTCTCCACGCAGCCCAAACATAATTGGCACGGAAGGTCCGTAAATATCTGCGTCCATCAATCCTACCTTGGCGCCATCGCGGCCCAGCGCAAGGGCCAGATTGGCAGCCACCGTAGACTTACCTACCCCGCCTTTACCTGAGGCCACCACGATGATATTCTTTACCTTCGACAATACACCCTGGCCACCAGTACGTTTAGTGTTTACATTGGCGGTCATCACAATATCCACTTCCGCCTCTTTGCTTACCAGCATATGAATGGCATTCATGCAAGCGTTCCGGATCAAGTCCTTCAACGGACAAGCCGGCGTGGTAAGAACGACTGTAAATTTTATTTTATTACCATCGATCTCTATATCTTTCACCATGTTCAGCGTAACCAAATCCTTCCCCAGATCCGGCTCCTCTACGTTGCTCAGGGCCTTTAAAACCTGCTCTTTCGTGATCATAAATTGTTGTTAATTTTGAATCCAGGAAGCAAAGTTAACCCAATTGGGATTTAATTTACAATTTCATCTTAGCAGAAGATCAACTGCAAGGAGAAACACGTAATTAAATTTTTATATCTTAGGGCCGGCATGCATCATAAAAGATCCCACATACTGTTACTTATACTGATCCTCCTCCTATCTCCTTTCCTGTTGAAAGCTCAGATTGCGGAATTCAGAGACAGCGTTATTCAGATTTCAGGTATTACCATGACGGCAGACAGCCTGCGGGCCATTCCTGCGGTAAGCATCATGGTAAGGGGCCAGGGCAGAGGAACCATCTCCAACAAATCTGGTATATTTTCCATTGTAGTATTTAAGGGAGATACCCTCTCTTTCAGCGCAGTGGGCTTTAAACATAAAAACTACCGGGTACCGCCCGACGTCAAAGGAAATAGCTTTTCCCTGATACAACTGATGGTGGAAGATACCACTTACCTGCCGGTAACCATCATCAAACCCTATCTTTCCAAAGAAGAATTTGAACGCGCCTTTGCCACCATGGACATCCCGGACGATGCCTACGAAGTAGCGCGGAAAAATACCAATAACGCCCGGCTACGTGCCATGGCCAGGTATATTCCCATCGACGGACGGGAAGGCGTTAACCAATACCTCAACAAACAGGCCCAGAGCCTTTATTACGCAGGCCAACCGCCTCCACAGAACATTTTTAACCCGCTGGCATGGGCTCAATTTATCCAGGCCTGGAAACGTGGCGACTTTAAACGGAAAGACGATAGCTACGGGGAATACTAACATAATTTTTCCAGACAATTTCATTACCGCCGAAAAACTACTTCACTTACGAATAACAATTCGTGAGACGTAATTCTTTTGTTTAAATTAGCGATTCACAAATCACTACACCATGCAAAAAATTGCGGTAATTGGCGCAGGTACCATGGGAAATGGTATTGCCCATGTATTTGCCCAACACGGTTATGCCGTAAACCTGATCGACGTATCAGCGCCAGCCCTGGAGAAAGCCTTGCAAACCATCACCGCTAACCTCGATCGCCAGGTGATCAAGGGAACAATTACAGAAGCGGTAAAAACAGCTACCATCGGTAATATCTCCCTGCAAACAGACCTGCCTGCAGGCGTAAAAGAGGTGTCGCTGGTGGTAGAAGCCGCAACGGAAAACATATCGCTGAAACTCAAAATATTCCAGGATCTCGACCAGCATGCACCAGCAGATGCCATCCTGGCTACCAATACGTCTTCTATTTCCATTACAAAAATTGCAGCGGCCACCAAACGCCCCGGTAAGGTAATCGGCATGCATTTTATGAACCCTGTACCAGTCATGAAACTGGTGGAAATCATCAACGGCTATGCTACTGATAAAAACGTTACTAACAGCATCATCACCCTGGCTGAAAAATTGGGGAAAGTACCTTGTGTGGTTAACGATTATCCAGGCTTCATTGCCAACCGCATCCTGATGCCCATGATCAACGAAGCCATCTACTCCCTATTTGAGGGCGTAGCCGGTGTGGCTGAAATTGATACCGTCATGAAACTTGGTATGGCTCATCCTATGGGGCCCTTGCAATTGGCCGATTTTATAGGACTTGATGTATGCCTCTCGATCCTGCAGGTATTACACAATGGCTTTGGCAACCCTAAATACGCCCCCTGCCCGCTCCTGGTAAACATGGTAACCGCCGGTTACCTGGGAGTAAAAAGCGGAGAAGGATTTTATAAATACACACCCGGCAGTAAAGAGCTGGTAGTAAGCAACCGGTTCTAATTAGCAGGGAAGCTGCCAGTTGCTGGTAGCTTCCCTGCTAACAGCTAATTTTCAGGATACAGATGAAAATTATGCTTTCACTTTTCTGATCTCCAACCCGTAAATATCTTTAAGACGGAGTAAGCAAAGCTCTTCTCCAGACTTGGGAATACCGATTACCATTTCACAGAACAGTTGTAATTCCTGCGACACCACGGTGCAATTGTTTTGTTTTACGACCATCATTACATCGTTCATAATAGTATAATCAAAACTCAACTGGTATTGCACTTCTATGTTTTTCTGTATTACAGGAATCAGTTGCAATACCATAGCAGCACTCATTTTATACGCATTGATCAGGCCGGGCACGCCTAACAGGCTTCCCCCAAAATAACGCACCACTATGATCAGTACATCCGTCAACTGTTTACTGTCTATTTGTCCCAGGATGGGCTTACCTGCAGTACCCGATGGTTCGCCATCATCACTGGCCCTGAATTGCATTCCACCGGTACCCAGGCGGTAAGCGTAGCAATGATGCGTGGCCTTGGGATGTTCTTTCTTTACTTCTGCCAAACATTCTTTCACTGCTTCCGGTGTTTTAACAGGAAAAGCGTAGGCCAGGAACTTACTCCCTCTATCTTTAAACTCTGCTACAGCGGTTTTATCAATTGTAAAATATACCTCCATCAATATCATTTAATGCGCCTGCTTGTAAAAATCAATATAATCGCCTGCGAGTTCGAGACGGTGTATTTTAACAGCCTTGGTTAGCACTGGCGCAGCCAGTCCTTCCGGCAGCACAGTAGCTCCTGTTATCACCCTGGCTTCATCCCATAAACCGGTTTCAATGAACTGCTGCAACAAATAACTGCCGCCCTCCACCAATATGCTTTGCACCTGCCGTTGATGCAACTGGTGCAGCAATTGCGGTAATAATGCCTGCTGAAAATCTACCCGGATGGCATCCGTGAGACCATGCATTTCCGCTGCTGCCGCAGTAATAAAAATGGTAGGAATGCTACCATCCCAAAGGTGATGGGAACGGGGCACTTTCAGCTCCCGGTCTATCACCAACCGTATGGGGTGTTTACCGGTCCACAGCCGGTTATTCAGTTGGGGATTGTCTAATATAGCCGTACGCGTGCCTACCAATATGCCCATTTCCTCACTGCGCCATTTATGCACCAGGCGGTTGCTGTATTCGTTGGATATCTTCACCGGAGCGCCATCTGTACCTGCAATGAGGCCATTACTGGTTTGTGCCCACTTCAATACAATATAAGGGCGTTTTTTTTCATGAAAGGTGAAAAAGCGCCGGTTGATCTTTCTGCAAGCTGCTTCCAGCATACCAATGTGTACATGTACGCCTGCTTGTTTAAGTTTCTCTATGCCTTTGCCGGCAACGGCAGAAAAAGTATCCACACAGCCTATCACCACTTCCTTGATTCCCTGTGCCACAATCAGATCCGCACAAGGTGGCGTTTTACCGTGATGGGCACAAGGTTCCAGGCTTACATACATAGTAGACAGCGGTATCAATGAACGGTCTTCTTCCCGTACGCTGTTCACACAGTTCACTTCTGCATGGGCCTGGCCGTATTGTTGATGATAGCCTTCTCCAATGATACGTTCCTGATGTACCAGTACCGCGCCTACCATAGGATTAGGCGCTACATGGCCAGCCCCCATGGCTGCCAGCTCCAGGCAGCGCTGCATAAAAAAATCATTGAGTGTGCTATCCATAATCGCCAGCTAAGTAATAATTTTGCAAATTTACCGTTTTTGCCCATGGAAACCCCATGGCTGCATTTTCCGGATTATATTCTTTAAACTATATAAATTGACAATACAAACGGCCTTTACCTATATTACAGGCGCCATCAGTGAATTGTACGATGAGCGGGAAGCCGCCAATATAGCACACATTATCATGGAGTACCTCACGGGCATGAGCAAACTGGATCGCATTGTACATAAAACCAAGATCCTCTCTCCCGAACAAAATCAACGGCTTAAAGAAGCCATTGAAGCCTTACAACACCATGAGCCGGTACAATATATCACCGGCACCAGTTGGTTTTATGGCATGGAGCTTTTCGTTAATAACCAGGTGTTGATTCCCCGGCCCGAAACAGAGGAACTGGTGGAATGGATGGTGCAAGACGCCGCCCACCGGCACCGCCTACACATACTCGATGTAGGCACCGGCAGCGGATGCATTCCGCTGGCCCTGAAGAAATCATTGCCAGATGCCCAGGTATCCGCTTTGGATGTGAGTGAAGGCGCGTTGGAAGTGGCCCGCCGCAATGCCATCCGTCAACGACTGGAGGTAAACTTTTTGCAATTGGATGCCCTTAATCCGCAAGAGATGGCCACCCTTCCCTCCTTCGACCTGATTGTCAGCAACCCGCCTTATATTACACAAAGCGAGCAACAAATCATATCCCGGTTGGTATGGGGTGCAGAGCCTTCGTTAGCCCTTTTTGTACCAGACAACGACTCCTTGCTCTTTTACCGCCACATTTCCCTGATGGCCAGGGAAAAACTCCTGCCAGGTGGCGCCCTTTATTTTGAAATCAACGAAGCTTTAGGAAAAGAAGTAGTGGTCCTCATGGAACAGCTAGGATTCCAGGAAGTGACTTTAAAACAGGATATGTTCGGGAAAGACAGGATGGTAAAGGGGAAAAGACCATAACTATGGCTATTGGCAGCCAGTAATCGGCTGCCAATAGCTTACTGCTTGTGGGCGGTAGCCAACACCACTTTAGCACCCATTTCCCTGGCTACTTCCATCACGTTCACCACATCTTCCACAGGAACAGATTTCTCGGCATTAATAACAATAGTAGGATCTATTTTTTCATTGCCGATAGCAGGCGCCAACGCCTGTTTTAAATGATCGAAAGGTACCTTGCTAGTACCTACAAAAAATTCGCGTTTATCATTGATGCTCACTACTACCGTTTGCTTAGCCTTGGTGTTACTCTTTGCTTTGGGCAACATCAGCTTGATCACATTGGGGTTGGCCAATGTGGAAACAATCAAAAAGAATAACAACAATATAAATAGGATGTCGTTCAATGCGGAGTTGTGCATTTCCACCTGCCGCTTATTTCGTCTGCTTAAATTCATAATGGGTGGATTTAGCGGGTAGGTTCCTGCAAAATATCAATAAACTCTGCGGAAGCACCTTCCATCTTGTTAACAACCTTATCGATCTGCGCATTCAGGTAGCTGTAACCAATAAAAGCCACAATACCGATAATCAGACCGGTGGCAGAAGTAACCATTTTTACATAGATACCTCCGGCAATAGTGCCCAATGTAATGTCAGAAGTAACAGAGATGTTAAAGAAGGTTTGGATCATACCGGCAATCGTACCAAGAAACCCGAACATAGGGGCAATACCTGCGATGATAGACAAGATCACCAGGTTTTTTTCCATCCGGTAGATTTCCAGTTTACCCACATTTTCCATAGACTTTTCAATCGTGTCGATTGGCTTACCTATACGCTGGATTCCTTTCTCTATCATACGGGCAATAGGTCCGAGCGTGTTCTTTGCCAGCGAGCGGGCGCCCTGCATATTTCCGGTAGTGATCTGATCACGGATCATTGGCATAAAGTTATCAGGTATCTTACCTGCTTTAGCAATAGTAATAGCCCTTTCCACAAATACATACACTGCTATCAACGACAAAATGCCCAATGGGATCATCAGCACGCCTCCCTTCATGAGCATATCGATAAGATGGATCTGCGGTGGCGCGGCCGGGGCGGCAGATATGCCCTGTGCCACCGTATCTGCTTTGGGAAGTAATAAAGAATCCTGTAATAATGTAATAAAACCTAACAACATGAACTATAGTTTAACGGGTGCGTAAGTAGAACACTACTATAAACGGTTAAAATAATAAAATATTTGCGAATGTTGCATGCAAAGCGGCAAAGCACACCTGTATACACCGATGTTCCCTAAAGTAAACGCCTATCCCAAAACCTGCTACAAGTTTCCCTAAAGCGGCCCTACTTTTACTTAACTTTACGCCTTCTCTTCCCAAACTTGTGCCAGATATACGATAGTTTGTACGGCTTTTTGCATATCCTGTATACTCACATATTCATACTTGCTATGCAGCGCCATTTCCCCGGTAAAAATATTAGGGCAAGGTAATCCCATAAACGACAAACGGGAACCATCTGTACCACCACGGATACTCATCCTCAGTGGCTGCACTCCCGCACGGCGTATTGCCTCCGCCGCATTAGCCGTTACCTCCGGATGGTTCACCAACACTTCTTTCATATTGCGGTACTGCTCTGTTACTTTCAGGGTAGCCTTTGCACCGGGATATCCGGCCACTACTTTTTCCATCAGCCGGCGCAGATAGGTTTCATGAGCTTCCAGGTTAGACGTTTCAAAGTCGCGAATAATAAAATCGATCTCTGTTTTTTCTACTGTACCCTGTGTACGCACCGGATGGATGAAGCCTTCACGGTCTTCTGTTGTTTCGGGCGACAAACTGTCTTTCGGTAACGCCGCTACGATTTCTCCTGCTATCTTAATAGCGCTTACCAGCTTATCCTTGGCGGCGCCGGGATGCGCGCTGATACCATATACGGTAATACGGGCGCCATCGGCAGAAAAATTCTCATCTTCCAGTGATCCTAATTCCCCGCCATCCATGGTATAGCCAAAATCGGCGCCCAGGCGCTGCATATCCACTTTCTCCACACCGCGACCCACTTCTTCATCTGGGGTGAATAAAATCCGGATTTTGCCATGCTTTACTTCCGGATGCGTCATCAGATAGTTGGCTGCATCCATGATTTCTGCTACGCCTGCCTTATCGTCTGCTCCCAGCAGCGTGGTGCCGCTGGCAGTAATAATATCGTCTCCTTTTTTACTGGCCAGGTAAGGATGCTCCTTCGCACGGATCACCACCGTTTCGTTATCTGGCAATACAATATCACCGCCATCGTACTGGTGGTGCACAATAGGCTTTACACCTGTACCGCTACTGTCAGACGATGTATCCACATGAGAGCAAAAGCAAATAACCGGTACTGCTTTATCTGTATTAGCCGGAATGGTGGCATATACATAACCATATTCGTCCATTTCTGCATCAGTAATGCCTATTTCATGTAATTCCTTTACCAGCAAACGGGAAAGGTCTTTCTGCTTTTCTGTGGTAGGAAAAGTAGTGCTGGTGGGATCAGATTGTGTATCTATCTGTACGTAGCGCATAAAGCGCTTGTCGACTGTGTATGAGTAATTTGTAAACATATTGCAAACGTAAGGAAAATCAATTATACAGCCCTGCCGTAGATTTTTCTGTTTCACCTCTCTTCACCATATCTAAAAAAGAATTTTATTCTATAAAAATCATTTTATCTAATACAAAAAACCAAATTTTAGTCAATATGTATTATAAATTACCAATAATCATAGGTTTGTGAAGAATAAAACACATCCTATATATGCTTACCAACATTCCAGGTTACCCAAGGATAGGGAGCCAAAGAGAGCTGAAGAAAGCCTGCGAACAATATTGGGCAGGAAAAATTTCCTTAGAAAGACTGGAACTTACGGCCAGGGAACTACGGAAAGAAAACTGGACCTTTCTCCAGGCCGCCGGCATAGACCTGATCCCCTCCAACGATTTCTCTTTCTACGACCAGATACTGGATATGAGCATCGCCCTTGGCGTGGTGCCTTCCCGCTTCAAAGCCCTGCAGGATACTCTGGCCAATCCTACATGCCTGGAGCTGTACTTCGCGATGGCCAGAGGCTACCAGAAAAACAACTTCGATATTACCGCCATGGAAATGACTAAGTGGTTTGATACCAACTATCATTACATCGTACCGGAATTTGAAATAGTCCAACAATACCATCTCCACCGTCCTAAATGCGTGGAAGAATTCCTGGAAGCCCGTCGCCTGGGTATTACCACTAAACCGGTATTAACTGGCCTGGTAACTTTTATTCTGAGCGGGAAAATTAAAGACAATCACCTGACTACCTCACAGGTACTACAGCAATTGCTTCCGGTGTACCTGCAACTGCTGACTTCCCTGCAGGAAGCCGGCGCTGAATGGGTACAAATCGACGAGCCCATACTTGTTACCGACTTGGACCCCACAGCCAGGGAACTCTTTCACACCACCTATCATGCCATCAGCCAGGCAGTACCTGCCCTGAAGATATTACTGACCACTTATTTCGGCGGCCTGGAAGAGAATACTGCCCTGGCCGTACAACTCCCGGTACAAGCGCTGCATATAGATCTGGTACGTGCGCCCGAACAACTGGACTCCGTATTGGCAGCCCTTCCGGAAGACAAATTATTATCACTCGGCGTAATAGACGGCCGCAATATCTGGAAAAACAACCATGCTACCTCCCTTGCCCTGATTAATAAAGCCCTGCAGCAAACTGGCGGGCACCGGTTAATGTTAGGCACCTCCTGTTCTTTGCTGCATGTACCCTACGACCTGGAAGTGGAAACCGGGCTGCAGCCAGAAATCCGCCAATGGATGGCTTTTGCTAAACAAAAAGTAGCAGAGCTCCGCGAATTACAGGAAATTATAGCCGGTAACGATCAACTGTTAATAGCTAATGAAAACAGTATGGATAACCGTAAAATCGCCAGCATCATACACCGGCCGGCTGTGAAAGCGCGCCTGGAAAAGATCACGCCTGCAGATATGCAGCGCCACAACATCTTTGCACTCCGGCAGCCACTACAGCATGCCGCATTGCAGCTACCTTTATTTCCTACCACTACAATCGGCTCTTTCCCGCAAACTACAGAGATCAGACGGCTCCGTGCAGATCTGAAAAAAGGCCTGATCACTACCGAAACATATGAAGCAGACCTCCGCAACGCCATCACCACCACCATCCATAAACAAGAGAGCCTGGGACTGGATGTACTGGTACATGGAGAGTTTGAGCGGAACGATATGGTGGAATATTTTGGAGAACAGCTAGACGGCTTTGCCTTCACCCAAAATGGATGGGTGCAAAGCTATGGCACCCGCTGCGTGAAACCGCCAGTGATTTTTGGCGATGTACAACGCCCCGGCCCTATGACAGTAACCTGGAGCCGCTATGCACAATCGCTTACCAGCAAACCCGTAAAAGGCATGCTCACTGGCCCTATTACTATTCTGCAATGGTCGTTTGTACGCAACGACCAACCCCGTATGAATACCGCCTTCCAACTGGCACTGGCTATACGCGATGAAGTACAGGACCTGGAAGATGCAGGCATTTCCGTTATCCAGGTAGATGAACCTGCCCTACGGGAGGGATTGCCGCTCCGCAAAGCAGCACACGCAACCTGGCTGGAACAAGCTGTAAAAGCCTTCCGCCTGGCCGTAAGTACAGTAAGCGACACCACACAAATCCACACCCATATGTGCTACGCAGCATTCAATGATATTATCGAACATATTGCCGCCATGGATGCAGACGTGATCACCATCGAAACTTCCCGGTCGCAGATGGAACTGCTGGAAGCTTTTGCGCAATTCCGCTATCCTAATGAAATCGGACCCGGAGTGTACGACATCCATTCTCCGAGAGTGCCCACTGTAGCTGAAATGGAAGCCCTGCTCCAAAAAGCGGTACAACTGCTTCCCGCCCGCAGTATTTGGGTAAACCCCGACTGTGGCCTTAAAACCAGGCAATGGCCAGAAACAGAAATGGCACTACGGAATATGGTAACAGCTGCGAGGCACATGAGGTTAACTGCCAGTCACTAACGGTTAGCAGCTATTTGCCAATAGTTCCGTAAATTTACAAATGGCGAGTCATGAAACAATAACCTGTCCGCGTTGTAAACAAACCTTCGAATGCCGCGTGGGCACTATTCTCCGCTGCCAATGCCAGAACGTTGTTTTAACAGACGAAGAACGCACTTTCATCCGGCAACAATACAATGAATGTTTATGTGCCAATTGCTTACGCCAGCTAAAAATAGCTTACCAACAACTGCCGGATACCTCTAAATAAAAAATTATGACTTACGAACAAAGGGTTGCAGAATCTACGACCAGGATTTTTAAAGCCGTGTTTCCAAACACGGTGAACCATTACGATACTTTATTTGGTGGCACAGCCATGAAACTAATGGACGAAGTGGCATTCATAACTGCTACGCGATTCACCAGAATGCGTACGGTAACGGTATCGTCGGACAGGATCGATTTTACTAAACCTATTCCCCATGGCACTATCATAGAATTAGTGGGAGAAGTGATACAAGTAGGAAAAACCAGTTTAAAGGTAGAAGTGAACGTATACGTGGAGCAGATGTACGAAAATCATCGGGAGAAGGCTATCAGCGGTACATTTACCTTTGTGGCGATAGATGAGCATAAAAAGCCTATGCAGATCAATATAGCATAGGAAAGCTGATTATTTTTATCCCAGTGATATCACCGGGATAAAAATAATCAGTCAAAAATATTAAACGATTTCAACCAGTTCAAGATCAAATACGAGATCCTCACCTGCTAAAGCGTGGTTAGCATCCAGGGTGATGAATTCGTCGGTGATAGCTACCACTTTTACTTGGAACACTTGTCCCTGAGGATTGCTCATTTGCAGCTCCATACCAATTTCTGGATTCAGATCAGCGGGCATGTTTTCCTTTGGAAAATCGATGATCATTTCCTCACTTTTGGGACCATATGCCTGATCAACAGGGATCTGAATGGTTTTCTTATCGCCCACCTGCATATCCAACACACCATTCTCAAAACCTTTGATAACCATACCGGCACCTACCTTGAATTCGAGCGGAGCTCTACCTTCGGAAGAGTCAAAAGTAGTCCCGTTCGTTAAACGGCCATGGTAATGCACCTTCACTGTATCCCCGTTTTTAACAGTTTGCATAATAATTAGTTGTTTAGTGTTAATAATTAACGCAAGATACAAAAAGCAGCTATAATCACCACTTTTTGATACAGTCATTACAGCTTTGCGTATCTTAACGCAATGAACCGTATAATCCTTTTTTGTATCCTGTTGGCAGGATGCTTTTTTGAAACTTCCGCACAATATGCGGACCATGTTTTACCTGGTGCTACACAAACAATGCGATATCTGCCCCTGTTGAAAAACAAGCGAGTGGCTTTAATGGTTAATCAAACTGCCACCATCGACAAAACCCACCTGGTAGATACGCTACTGAAACTACATGTCAAAATACAGAAGATATTCAGCCCGGAACACGGCTTCCGGGGTACTGCCGGACATGGAGAAAAAGTAGCCAACAGCATTGATTCCGCTACCGGCATTCCTATCATCTCCTTATATGGGCAACATCGTAAAGCCACTGCCGATGACCTTAAAGATGTGGATATCCTCCTCTTCGATGTACAGGATGTAGGCGCCCGCTTCTTTACTTATATTTCCTCCCTGCAGGAACTCATGGAATCTGCTGCAGAAAATAAAAAAACACTCGTTATCCTGGATCGCCCCAATCCTAATGGCGACTATGTAGACGGACCTGTACTTGATACCGCCTACCACTCCTTTATAGGCATGCAACCCATCCCGGTAGTACATGGTATGACTGTAGGTGAATATGCCAGCATGCTAAACGGCGAGCGCTGGCTCAGTAAAGGCTTACATTGCAACATCAAAATCATCCCCTGCGAAAACTATAGCCATCAAACCTACTACCGCCTGCCCATAAAGCCTTCCCCCAACCTGCCCAACATGGCAGCGGTAAACCTCTATCCCTCCCTTTGCCTCTTTGAAGGCACTACGCTCAGCCTGGGACGGGGTACAGACAAACCTTTTCAGCTATATGGCACACCCTACTTTCCTAAACAGAACTTTACCTTTACCCCCCGTGCCAGTGCCTCTAACCCAACACCTGTACTGAAAGATCAATTATGCTACGGATTTGATCTCAGTAATGCACCGGAAACTATACCACATAAAAACCGCAAAATTGAACTGAAATGGCTGATCAACGCCTATCATCTATATACTGATAAAGAAAAATTCTTTACACCCTTCTTCACCAAATTAGCCGGTAATACACAGCTGCAACAACAAATCATTAAAGGCATGTCAGAAGCGGATATCCGCAAAAGCTGGGAACCAGGCCTCGCAAAATTTAAAGTGATCCGTGCAAAGTATTTGTTGTACTAACGTGAAATCATCCTGAGCGCCAATTGCTGTTTCTTATAAAAACGCATTTTTCCTCATCAGGACAATCATCAAAATCACAAAAATCACATTTACTTTTGCAGTTATGAAGAAAGATCTCCGTATTGTTTTTATGGGCACGCCCGACTTCGCCGTGGCCTCCCTGGATATACTGGTACAACATGGCTTTAACGTAGTGGGTGTTATTACCGCTCCGGATAAGCCCGCCGGCCGTGGATTGCAGCTGCAGGAAAGCGCAGTAAAGCGCTATGCCGTTAACAAAGGATTACCGATATTACAACCGGAAAAATTAAAGAATCCGGAATTTCTCGCCGCATTACAAGCGCTTCGTGCAGACCTCCAGGTAGTGGTAGCCTTCCGCATGTTGCCGGAAATAGTATGGAATATGCCTCCTGAAGGCACCATCAATGTACATGCATCCCTACTGCCTCACTACAGGGGTGCAGCGCCTATCAACTGGGCTATTATCAATGGAGAAAAAGCATCTGGCGTAACTACCTTCAAACTGCAACATGAAATAGATACCGGCGATATCCTCTTCAGCGATGAGGTACCTATCCGGGAAGATGAAACAGCCGGCGAATTACATGATGCCTTAATGCAAACGGGCGCAACCTTACTACTCAAAACTGTACAAGCCATTGCTAACGGTGACCTAAAAGGAACACCACAAGCAGACATACCCACCGAAGCCATTAAACACGCGCCTAAAATATTCAAGGAAACCTGCCAAATCAACTGGCATACCCCCTTAGACAATATCTACAACCTGGTACGGGGCCTTAGCCCTTACCCGGCTGCCTGGACTGTTTTTCAGGGCAAAACCCTCAAGATCTATAAGGCACATAAAGAACATACTACCCCAGGCAAAGCTCCCGGCGATTTCGATACCGATCAAAAGACTTATATCAAAATAGCCGCTCCTGATGGATACCTTTACCTGGACGAAATACAATTGGAAGGAAAGAAAAAGATGGATATTACCGCTTTTTTAAGAGGATATAGGTTTGTTTAACCATAACGCAAACAGGCAGCATCTCTTCTTACTACACTTCTCTTTTAACAAAAAACCCGTGTAAAACTTAGGTTTTACACGGGTTCTGATAAAAATATACCTACTTAATTAATTCTCGTAGTTCAACTCACAATAAAACCTGGTTTCGTTACTGCCCAACGCTTCCATAGCGCCATCGCTCAGTTTAATGATCAAGCCAGCATTCGCTTTCATTTGTGGAATAACGTCCAGCACTTTTGCATATATAGCTTTACCATTAAGCGGGTTGGTTACTTTGATAATGGTGCCGCGGGGAGCAGTGTTATGCAGGGCATAATACTTCCCGGCAGCATTGCTTTTAAACCAAGTACCAGGGCCTTTTTCAGTAGCGGCTTTTTTACCATTATTAGTTTGCTCTGCATACAATTGTTCGAAGTCGGTATTATTATTTACTGCGACTGGTTTAGCTGGTGCAGGCGCAGATGGCTCTGTTACTTCTGCAACGGGCCGCGGATCTGTTTCCCTTTTAGCAGTTTCCTTTACCGGAGCCGGAGGTGGCACAGCGGCTACGTTGTTATTTTCATCTGGCTCGCTGGGTTGAGCAGGCTTTTCCTTTACTCTTTCCGGGTGGGATATTCCTTCACCGGTACCACCAGCTTTTATAAAGCCAATAATCACGTAGCTGTCTTTTTTCAATCCATCACCAGACAAACTATTCCATTGCCGGATATTCTCCAACGGCACTTTATTATAGTTTACACTTACCCGGTATAAAGTTTCTTTTTCAGTTACCTTATGATACACTGGTTTACCCGAGGCATCTGCATGCTGTGAAAAGTTGGCAGCAGTAAGCGGAATATGTAACTGGTAACCTAGTTGTAATCCCTGATCCATAGTCACTTTGTTAGCGGCGGCAATTTCTTTTGGCGGCAAGCCGTATGCACGGCTGACACTATAAAAATTCTCTCCTTTTTTAACAATGTGGGATATGAAGAGAGCGGGTGAAGTACCTTGTACTTCCAGCGTATCCTGTGCTTGCACTGCTCCCGCTGAAAAACCAAACATGACGATTGATAGAATCGATTTTATCATACTAACTCTGTTTATGATGGATGTTCTGATAGTTGTTCGGGTAATTACAACCGTATTACACCCTTACAATATCAAAAATCTGAAATTTTTCCTATGCTATTTCGGCAACGAATATATGTGTTAAAATTGACAAATTTATTTAATACCCCAAACGAACAAATGTCCTTTTTGTTGTGGCAGCAGGTGTAAAATACCCTTCTGCCTTATATATGCAAATACGCGTTGGCAGGTTATTTCATCAATTAACAGGTTAGGGGATAACCGCTGCAATCATCCTTTATAAACCAGTAATTTCTTTGAGAATGCGCAACTCTTTCGGATAATAATTATTCATACGGTTAGGCAAAAATTTCGCCCAACCCAGGCTCATACCTTTATACTTTACTAACGCCCAACCCCGCACATGGGTATCAATACCCGGATCTTCCTTGCGCAGGTATTGCAACGCCTGTGGTAGCTCCAGCGAAACAGCAGGCAGTTGTTCCGATACCAACCCGCTCAATGCCAGCTGATGATCCGGGATTAGTTCTTTAGCCCCTGGCTGCCCAGCTTTTACGCCAGCCTTGCGAATATACAGTTGTTGCTGCAGGAAAGGCATAGCTGCAGCTAATAATGGCGGCAGAAGCAATATTTCTTCCTGGTGCTGCCAATACTGATAATCAGCAGGTACATTGGTCCAGGGAGCCATTACATCACGCTGCTTTGCATTCGCCAGGGTAGGTTTAGGCGCTTTGCCATTGCGGACAGATTCTCCACTACGCTTGCGGAAACAAGCAATAAAAAAGCCTTCTCCCTTCAATTGGTCGGGATAAAAACGGTAACCTGTACAATTTCGTTTATTCGTTACCGTTGTAACGATATGCCATTTTTCTTCCAGTGGAACAATAATATTTTCTAACTCGAAATGACTTGCCAGCCAATCAAGTATTTCTTCATCTTCTGCTGCAGAAAAAGAACAGGTAGAATAAATAACGATACCATTCTCCTTCACCGCTGGCAATACATCTGCCATAATCCTTTGTTGGCGCTGGCTACAGAGCGTTACATTTTCCGGCGACCATTCGGCGATCAACTCAGGATTGCGGCGGAATAACCCCGATCCTGAGCACGGTGCATCTACCACCACCAGATCGAAATATCCCGGTAACCTCGAAAAATCACGCGGATCATTATTAGTAACCACTACGTTGGCCGCGCCCCACTTTGTAATGTTATCCGACAACAAAGCCGCCCTAGCCTTGATAACCTCATTGGCTACCAACAGGCTATCCGGGCTGATCAATGATTGCAATAAAGTAGACTTTCCCCCAGGCGCAGCACAAAGATCCAATACCTTTAAAGGTGTTGTAAGATCTACGGTAGCACGCACAGCCTGCTCCAGAAACATCGAAGATGCTTCCTGCACATAATAAGCGCCCGCGTGGAAATAAGGATCAAAAGTAAAAGAAGGCCTGGCAGGTAAATAATACCCTTCACTACTCCAGGGAACTTTGCTTACACCGCTTGAAGACAAAGATTGCAACACCTCTTGCGCAATTTCCGGCGTACCGGTTTTGGCAGGATTTAACCGCAAGGATGTAATCTTTTCTGCGGCCATATGCACTTGTTCAAATGTTTCCCGGTTATATCCGGGCAATCCCGCTAAAGAGTTAAGCAGCGCTGCTGGTAATTGATACGACAAAAGAAATTTTTCCGCAAAAATAAATGAAAATGTAGATTCAACAACAAACTGTTAACCCATTGAATCTATGCCTCCTTAATAGCCACCAGCAAGTCTTGCAGTACCTTCTTGGCATCGCCGAACAACATCGATGTTTTAGGCTGGAAGAAAAGATCATTTTCGATACCGGCATATCCGGGTTTCATGCTACGTTTGTTCACTATTACGGCCTTTGCCTGTTCTACTTCCAGTATAGGCATGCCATAAATAGGGCTGGCAGGATCTGTTTTCGCGGATGGATTTACCACGTCGTTGGCGCCCAATACCAACACTACATCTGTAGAGGCAAATTCATTATTAGCCGCTTCCATCTCCAGCAGTTTTTCATAAGCTACATCTGCTTCTGCCAATAATACATTCATATGGCCTGGCATCCGTCCGGCTACCGGATGGATGGCATATTTCACTTCTACCCCCCGCTCTTCCAAAAAACTTTCCAGCTCGCTACATACGTGTTGTGCCTGCGCTACGGCCAATCCATATCCGGGTACAATGATCACTTTACCGGCATAAGCCATCACTACTGCCGCATCATTCAGGCTGATCTCCTTATAGTGGCCTTGTTCCTTTCCACCGGCAGTAGCCACCCTATTGCTACTACCAAAAGAACCAATCAGTACGTTCTTCAATGAACGGTTCATGGCCTTACACATCAGCATAGTCAGAATCGTACCGGCAGATCCCACCAGAATACCACCTGTTAGCATCACCGGGTTATTATATAAAAAACCACCACAGGCCGCCGCCACACCTGTAAATGAATTCAGCAGGGAAATCACTACCGGCATATCGGCTCCGCCTATAGGCAGTACAAAAAGCACCCCATAAAACAAAGCCAGTAAAAAAATACTGTTGAAAACCACTGTAGCAGTGGTAGCTGCTATATTGCCTGTTATCAGCCAAACCGATAATCCAGCGATCAGCATTAATACACCCAGGTTCAGCAAATGCTGCCCGTTAAAAGAAAAGTCGCTGATCTTCCCCCGCAACTTCCCCCAGGCAATAACACTGCCGGCAAACGAAACTGCGCCAATTACCAGGCTTAATAAAATAATCAGGAGCTTACCGCCAACATAGGCCGCAGCAATAGCAACCGCCGTTGTATCCGCTGTTATTGCGTTAATGAGGTGATTAAATTCTACTACCGCAATCAAGGCGGCACAGGCGCCTCCCATTCCATTGAACATGCTCACCATTTCCGGCATAGCAGTCATCTTTACCTTTTTAGCAGATAACACACCTACCACAGTTCCTATCAATAAGCCGGTAAATATCCAGCCATAGTTGTGCAGGGGTTGATCTGCCACACGGTATAAAAAAATAGTGCCCAATATAGCTAGCAACATGCCGCCAGCGGCTATCAGATTGCCTTTACGAGCCGTATCCGGCTTGCTCAGCAGCTTTAATCCAAGTACAAATGTAACAGAGCCGATCAGGTAAATAATAGATAAAATACTGGAACCCATGGTAGAAACTTTTAGCTTTCAACTATGGTAGTTAAAAGCTGATGAATATTGGTCTGCAAACAACTGCGCTATCGCTTTTTCCTGAACATCTCCAACATCCGGTCGGTTACTACAAAACCGCCTACCACATTAATCGTTCCCAGGATCACTGCCAGAAAACCAATAATCAGGGCCAGGTAATTGTTTGCTTCTGCTTTGCCCATTACGATAATAGCGCCGATGATCACCACTCCATGAATAGCATTAGCGCCGCTCATGAGCGGAGTATGCAACACAGAAGGCACCCTGGAAATCACCTCTACACCTAAAAAAACAGACAGGATAACAATATAGATCAGATCGATATGCTGATGAAGAAAAGAAAAAATATGTTCCATGTTAATGGGTTATGTTACGATCCTAACTTCCTAAGCAGGCTGCATCATGCTTTTCACGCGGTCGTTCATGATAGCGCCATTATGGGTGATACAAGCGCCTTTTACAATATCGTCTTCAAAATCCAGGTGTAAGGCGCCTTTATTCGTCAGTATCAGTTTCAGGAAATTAAAAACATTTTTTGCATACAACTTGCTGGCATCCGCCGGCATGGCAGCGGGCAGATTAGAGTTACCGATGATGGTCACCCCTTTATAATGCGTGGTGGCGTTATCCTTGCTAACGCTGGTATTGCCGCCGGTGGCAGCGGCCAAGTCTACGACCACGGCGCCCGGTCGCATACGATCCAGCATATCGGTGGTAACTAATATGGGAGCGGCTTTACCGGGAATTTGCGCAGTAGTGATCACGATATCCGCTTTGGCAATACTTTCTGCAATACGTTGTTGCTGCTGCTGTTTATAACTATCGCTCTGCTCTACTGCATAGCCTCCGGCAGCAGTAGCATCCGCTGCGCCAGTCACCTCTACGAATTTGGCGCCCAGGCTCATCACCTCTTCTTTTACTGCCGGGCGGGTATCAAATACTTCCACCACAGCACCCAAGCGGCGGGCCGTGGCAATAGCCTGTAACCCAGCTACCCCGGCACCCAGGATCAACACTTTAGCAGGAGCAATGCTGCCTGCCGCCGTCATTAACATAGGCAGGTAACGGCTGTAGTGGTAGGCTGCCAATAATACAGCCTTGTAGCCGGCAATATTGGCCTGGGAGCTTAATACATCTATCCCTTGGGCGCGCGTGGTACGGGGAATGGTATCCAGGCTAAAAGCAGTTATTTGACGGGAAGCCCAATGGGCTACTTCCGGCATCCGGTACAAAGGCTGCAAAATGCCGATAATAATTTTTCCGGGAGATAACTGGTCAATGAGTGTACGGGAAGGAGGCTGCAGAGAAAAGATAATATCGGCGCCAGCAAGGATAGTATCAGCCGCTTTTACCAACGCCCCCGCTTCCATATAAGCATCATCGTTATAGAAGGCACTGTCTCCGGCCCCTTGCTCCACCCACACGGTTACCGACAGTTGCTGCAGTTGTTTTACTACTTCGGGGGTCAGCGATACCCTAGTTTCGCCGTTCTTTTCCTTTAAAATTCCTGCAATCATCTGGTGGAAATTTATAATGGAATTTAACGAAAAAAGAGCAACTGGAAAGTATTTTATTGAATATTTTTTGATCAGCCGGCAGCCAGCAGTTTTTCCGCCATGGTACCCGCATGCTGTAACAAAGCCGGAATAGCTACGCCTTGCAGATAATTACCGGCAATGAATATACCTGGATAATTCTTTTCGAAGACAGATACGGCGGAACGCAGTTTAGCATGACCAATATTAAACTGCGGGATCGCCCGTTCCCAACTGCTAAACCGCTGCAGTTCTGGCGGAGCAGACAATTGCAGCAGCGAGCGGATCTCTGATACCACTTGCTGTTGCAAGGCTTCAGGGCTCATCTTGTTGAACAGTTGTTCTTGGCGGGCGCCTCCCAGGAAAACGGTGAACAATACTTTTCCTGCCGGAGCTTTATCGGGGAAAATAGCTGAATTACAAATAGCTCCCAGAAAATGCATGTTTTCCGCATGCGGCACAAGGAATCCGAAACCATCCAGCGGTTTGGGCAGCGCAGCGGCATCAAAGCCCAAATGCAATACACCCATCCGGGGATAGTGTATTGCTTGCAATAAAGCAGCAGTACCTGCATCCAAAGCAGCAATAGTTGCTGCAGTGCTATATGCTGGGGTAGCCAGCACAACCTTGCTGGCCAGGAAATTGGAGGAGCTGCCATTTTCCACCGCGTTCACCATATAGCCACCGGCAACGGTACTAATGCCCGTTACCTTACAGTTAAACCGTACAGGAGTGGTGAGAAGTTGTTGCAAGCGGTTGGTAAGCACTTGGTTACCGCCTTTGAAACTAATGATTTTACGGCCTCCCATAGCGCCTTTGTCTTTCATAAGCCCTTTTGTAACACTGCCGTATTCCTTTTCCCAACGTGGCAAAACAGGCAATACTTCCGCTACGCTCATTTTATCCAGGTTACCTGCATAGATACCGGATAACACTGGATCAAATACGTAATCTGCTATTTCCCGGTTAAACCGTCTCGTTACAAAATCACTCACCGTTTCTTCCCCAGATACTGACGCCGGCTTTCTGAAACGTTCGGTGAACAAACGCCATTTACTGCCACTGCTGATATAGGGAGAAGCCATAATTTTAAAGGGATGCGGCGATACGCCGTGCAACTGGTTGTTCCTTACCAGAAACCTGTTTTTGCTGGCAGCAGCAGCGGGCATAATTGCATTGTCCAGGCCCAGTTCATGAAATAATGCCAGCACTTCCGGGGAGGCAGCAATAGTATTAGCGCCTGCATCGAGGGTATACCCTGCTTCCTGTATAGATTTCATTACGCCGCCCGTATGATCCGATTCCTCCAGCAATAGGTAGGGTACCTTACGATTTTGCAGTTCATACGCAATACTCAGCCCGGCTATGCCGGCGCCAACAATCAATACGGGTTGTTCGGACATATAAAAACTAAACTATTGTTGATGTTTTTTCGATTACCTGCGTACAATAACTTACAACAGCCTTTACCCACAGGGGATGTATATTCAGACAAGGAATCATCGTAAATGATTCTCCACCGCTGTTCAAAAAAGAATGCTTTCCTTCCATGCCTATTTCTTCCAATGTTTCCAGACAATCCGCAACAAAAGCAGGACAAACCACTAACAGTTTCTTTTTCCCGGTTGAAGGCAGGGTTTCCAACACATTGGCAGTATAGGGCTTCATCCATTCTTCACGGCCTAACCTCGATTGAAAAGAAACGCCCCATTTTTCCCTTGGCAGTCCCAGCTTCTCTGCTACCAGTTCTGCAGTAATAAATACCTGGTGCCGGTAACAATACTGGTGTGCAGGAGATGTTACATGACAACAATCATTCACTTTCATACAATGCGCACCGGTAGGATCTCCTTTATAGATGTGCCGTTCTGGCAGGCCATGATAGCTGAATAACACATAGTCATGATCCTGTTGCACATATGGGCGCATACTTTCCGCCAACGCGTTGATATATTCCGGCTCGTCGTAAAACGGCGGTATGATAGAGAGTTTAAATTTATATTTCTTCTTGCGGTAAACTTCCTTTGCATATTCTACCGCTGTTTCATAAGACGACATGGCATAATGCGGATACAAAGGCAATACCACTACTTCCTTCAATTGGGGATGTTGTTTCAACAGATTGTTGTAAGCCTCTTCAGGACTTGGATTACCGTACCTCATGGCTATCTCCACCGGTATCTCCATATCGTTTTGTACCGCCTTCTGTAATTGTTTCGTAAGTGCGATCAACGGGGAACCTTCTTCCCACCAAATAGATGCATAGGCCTCAGCTGATTTTGCCGCACGCTTAGGTACAATGATACCTTCGATCAATATTTTACGGAACAACCAGGGGTAATCGATCACACGTTTATCCATCAGAAACTCTATCAGATAACGCTTTACATCCGCTACATCCGTTGAATCCGGCGATCCAAGGTTCATCAATACTATTCCAACATCAGATTTTGAAACCATTTTCTCTAAATTGCAGCAAAAGTAAGTAAAAGCAAATAAAGCTGAAAGCCCTTACAATGTCATCCGATTGTAAAGGAAAAACCTGATAAAAATCATTTTTTCATCGCAATGGTTACCAGTAGTAGAAATGACACACTAATGACAGCTTAAAGCCTTTTGTTTGGGACGTATGAAAGTACTTTTGCAACCGGAAGCTTATACAAAAACATGCAGGTCAGTCATTCAAAAGAAATAGCAAATTTTCATATCGTTGGCATCAACTATAAGAAAACAGACGCTGCTATCAGGGGGTTATACGCCATTAACCAGGCTCAATATGAACAACTCCTGGAGCATGCCAGAAGAGTACAATTAAACGATCTCTTTGTACTCTCTACGTGTAACAGAACGGAAGTATATGGATTTGCAGCTACTCCCAAGCAGCTCATTGAATTGCTGTACAGGGAATCCCATGGCGACATCAGTCAGCTGGAAGAATTGGCATACGTTAAATCCGGAGAAGAAGCGATCAGGCACCTTTACCAAGTAGGTACAGGTCTTGATTCACAGATACTAGGCGATTATGAGATCATTGGCCAAATACGCAATGCCACCAGGTTTGCCAAGGAACACCAAAACTTGGGCAGTTTCCTGGAGAGACTTGTAAACAGCGTATTCCAGGTTTCCAAATTAATTAAAACAGAAACGGGGCTGAGTAAAGGCACCGTGTCTGTAGCATTTGCCACTGTGCGCATGCTGGAACGCCTTTGTCCTGATATTAAAAATAAAAAGATCGTATTACTGGGTGTAGGCAAAATAGGCCGCAACACCTGTAAAAATATGATCGAATACTTAGGCGCCAAAGAGATCACCCTTATTAACCGGACCACACAAGTAGCCGCCGATTTCGCCGATCAGCATGGGTTAAGATATGCACCCTATGAAAATATGGTCAGTGAAATACAACAAGCCGATGTGGTATTGGTAGCGTCTAATGCGCCACAACCTACTGTACTGGCCGAACATCTGCATCACTCCTCTCCCAAACTGATCGTCGACCTCTCCATACCGTTTAATGTGGAAACCGCTGTAGGCGAACTGTCACATATACAATTGGTGAATGTAGATGAACTCTCCAAAGTACAGGATGAAACCCTGCAGAACAGACTGGGAGAAGTACCTAAAGCACTCGCTATTATTGAAGAGCATATGGAAGAATTCCTCTACTGGTATAAGATGCGTAAGCATGCAGTAGTGCTCAAAGCAGTGAAAGATAAACTACAGGAAATTCATACCCGCGAAATACAACAACAAAAAAACGGAGATCATTACAAACTGGAAGATATAGAGTTGGTATCCTCCCGCATCATACAAAAAATGATTAATCTCATGGCAGGTAAAGTACGCAAGGAAACAGACAAAAGTGACCAGTACATTGCTATGATCAACGATATTTTTGAGACAGGTGTTAACCAGGAATAAAACAATGGATAAAGTTATCAGGATAGGCACAAGAGATAGTCAGCTGGCCTTGTGGCAGGCGCACCAGGTAAATGATCTACTCACCGCACAAGGTTACCGCACCGAGCTGGTACCCATTAAAAGCGAAGGCGATATAGACCTGGTTACGCCACTGTACGAAATAGGTGTACAAGGCATCTTCACCAAAAGCCTGGATCTGGCGCTGCTCAATAACCGTATAGACGTTGCCGTTCATTCTTTCAAAGACGTTCCTACGCAACTGCCACAACAGATCACACATGCCGCTATCCTGCAACGCGGACCGGTAACAGATCTGCTGGTATATAAAAACAATACGGATTTTCTGGAACAACCCGGATACATTGCCAACATTGCCACCAGCAGTGTGCGTCGTAAAGCCCAGTGGCTGCGCAAATATCCGGAGCATCAACTCCATAATCTCCGGGGTAACGTAAATACCCGCCTGCAAAAACTCGCTGCCGAAAACTGGGATGGCGCTATCTTTGCCGCTGCCGGATTAGAGCGCATACACGTTCGCCCGGCAACTTCCATTGAGCTCGACTGGATGCTGCCTGCCCCTGCACAAGGCGCTGTAGTAGCGGTTTGCAGAGACAATGACACCTTCTGCCTGGAAGCCTGCGCTTCCTTCAACCATGCAGCAACAGCACTGGCCACACATATAGAACGCGAATTCCTGCGCACCCTGATGGGAGGCTGCACCACCCCCATCAGTGCATACGCTTATATTGAACACAACACCGTGCTCTTTAAAGGTGAGCTATGCAGCCTCGATGGCACGCAGCTCTTCTCCGTTTCCCGCGAAGTACCGCTGGATCAGGCAACACACCTTGGTCAGGAAGCCGCACAAGATATCATGGCGCAGGGCGGCGCCGAAATTGTAGCACAGATCAGAAATGTCAAATGATAAATTCCGCATATTATGTACCAGCACTATACCCGACAGCCTCATGGCATTGGCCGGCGAAAGTGCCATACGCATAGATGTAAAGGAACTTATACAGATCAAACACCTTCCGGATGAAAGCCTCATGGGCATAGAAAATATGCACCGGGTTTTTCACGAAGATAAAGTGCTCGTATTTACCAGCGCCCAGGCCATTAAAGTATTACAACAACATTATACCAACCAGTACATACACAGGTTTGAGCCAGGCGGCCAACGTATCTGTTGCATTTCCGGTAAAACCAGGCAGGAAGCGGAAAAAGCATTTCCTGGATGCAGTATCCTCGCCGAAGCGCCTTACGGACAAAACCTCGCCCTGGCCATTATTGCCCTGGGCATACGTGAAGTGGAATTTTTTTGCAGCAATATCAGGCGGGATGAATTACCTGATACGCTGCAGGCTGCAGGCGTTACCGTCCATGAACATGTGATCTACGAAACCGTTCCCGCTCCCCTGGTAACCGCTACCAGTTACGATGGCATCCTGTTTTTTAGTCCCAGTGGCGTAAAAAGTTACCTTTCTGCCAACCAACTGGACCCAAAAACTATTTGCTTTGCCATAGGCGAAACTACAGCGGCTACGCTCCGGGAACATACCAACAATAAAATTATTATCAGCACCGGCACTGATAAAGCAAGCACGGTGAAAACAGCTATACTTTATTTTAACAACATTAATTGCTACGAATGAGCGCATTGAAGAACGACTTATTGCTGAAGGCCCTTAAAGGAGAAACTGTATCCCGTACCCCCGTATGGATGATGCGGCAGGCCGGTCGCTATCTCCCGGACTATATCAAATTGCGTGATAAATATTCTTTTTTTGAGCGCTGCGAAAATCCGGAGCTGGCCACAGAAATTACTGTGATGCCGGTAGACCAGGTAGGAGTAGATGCCGCTATTATTTTTTCTGATATACTGGTAGTGCCTCAGGCGATGGGCCTCGAAGTACAACTGGTAGAAAAAGTAGGCCCGCTGCTTCCACAGCCTATTAAATCTGCCCAGGACCTGCAACGTATATGCGTTCCCGATGTACACGAACGGCTACATTATGTATTTGATGCATTAACGCTCACCAAAAAAACACTGGATGGTCGCGTACCGTTGATCGGTTTCGGCGGAGCGCCCTGGACCTTACTTTGTTACATGGTACAAGGCAAAGGCTCTAAAACCTTTGATGAGGCCAAAGCCTTCTGTTACCAGCAGCCGGCCGTTGCCCATCAACTACTTCAAATGATCACCGATACCACCATCGCCTACCTGAAAGCACAGGTAGCCGCCGGCGCAGATACCGTACAGGTGTTCGATTCCTGGGGCGGATTGCTCAGTCCACAAGATTTCGAAATATTCTCTTTACAATATATCCGCCAGATCGTAGCAGCGATGAAAGATATCTGTCCGGTAATCGTATTTGCCAAAGGCGCCTGGTTTGCCCTGGAAGAAATGGCCGCTACCGGCGCACATGGCCTGGGTATAGACTGGTGCATTAAACCAGAACTGGCCCGCCAGTTCGCCGGCCCCAACACCGCTCTGCAAGGCAATTTTGATCCGGCTAAATTACTGGCGCCCATCCCTGAAATAGAAAAATCAGTGAAAGAAATGCTGAAAGGCTTTGGCAGGCAGCGTTACATCGCTAACCTGGGCCATGGCATATTACCCAATGTACCGGTAGACCATGCCAAAGCATTTGTGGAAACAGTAAAGGCACACGGATAAGTAAAGCAGATAATGCTGCTGGCAGCTAACAAATGGATAACTATGATTAAAGACGACTTTATAACATATATACACGGATTACAAGACACCATCTGTGCAGCATTTGAAAAAGCTGACGGCAAAGCCTTGTTCCGGGAAGACCGTTGGGAACGCCCCGGCGGCGGCGGTGGCAAATCACGCGTTATCGCCAATGGCAATGTATTTGAAAAAGGCGGCGTTAATACGTCTGTTGTACATGGCGACTTACCAGAAGTAATGGCGCAACAGTTCGGCGTTACTAACAGCCGCTTTATGGCCTGTGGCATCTCACTTGTAATGCACCCGCTAAACCCTTTTGTGCCTACCGTACACGCCAATTTCCGCTATTTCGAATTGTATGAACAAGACGGAACGCTGAAAGACAGCTGGTTTGGTGGCGGTGCAGACCTTACTCCCTATTATCTTGAAGAAGAAGATGGCATCCATTTTCACCAGACCTTTAAAGATGCCTGCGATCCCTTTGGAACAACACTATATCCAAAGTATAAAAAACAATGCGATGAATATTTTGTGAATAAACATCGTAATAACGAAGCACGCGGCATAGGCGGTATCTTCTACGATTACCTGCGCCCAAATGAAAACTGGACTGCAACAGACCTACTCCGCTTCTCCCAGGCCAATGGCAATGCTTTCCTGCAAGCTTATCTTCCCCTTGTGGAAAAAAACAAAGCGCTACCCTATACCGAAGCCCATAAAGAATGGCAAATGTATAGGCGTGGACGTTATGTAGAATTTAACCTGATCCACGACAGGGGCACCCTGTTTGGCCTAAAAACAAATGGACGTACAGAGTCTATTTTGATGAGCCTACCACCGGTAGCCCGCTGGGAATATGACTTCCATACTACTCCGGGCAGCCCCGAAGCACAACTGGAAACGTTCCTGCAACCACGTGAATGGGCGAAATAAACAGGATAACCATAAAATTTTTACACCGATGATCAGAAGAAACAGAATATTAAGGGTATCTCCCGCCATCCGTGCAATGGTAGCGGAAACAATATTAACACCGAGCGATTTCATAGCGCCGTTATTTGTAACCGAAGGAGAAAATGTGAAGGAAGAGATCAGCTCTATGCCAGGTTATTTTAGGTACTCCCTCGACCTTACTATCAAAGAAGCCAAAGAGCTCTGGAGCCTGGGTATTAAAAGTGTTTTACTGTTTGTAAAAGCGCCCGACAGCGTAAAAGATAATAAAGGCACGGAAGCTGTTAATCCTAATGGATTAATGCAACGCAGCATCCGCGCTATTAAAGAGGCTATTCCCGGTATAGTAGTAATGACCGATGTAGCCCTGGACCCTTACTCTTCCTATGGCCACGATGGCATTGTAGCGGGTACCGAAATCGTGAATGATCCTACCGTAGAAGTACTGGCACGCATGAGCCTGAGCCATGCACAGGCAGGCGCAGATTTCGTAGCGCCCAGCGACATGATGGATGGCCGCATCCTCGCTATCCGCAATATCCTGGAAGAAAATGGCTTTAGCAATACCGGCATCATGGCCTATAGTGCCAAATATGCTTCCTGTTTTTATGGCCCCTTCCGCGATGCACTCGACTCCGCTCCGGGATTCGGCGATAAAAAAACTTATCAGATGGACTATGCCAATTCCCGCGAAGCCATCAAAGAAACACTGATGGACATTGAAGAAGGCGCCGATATCGTAATGGTGAAACCAACCATGGCCTACCTGGATATTATACGCCTCATTAAAGATCGTACTACCGTTCCCGTTAGCGCCTACCATGTAAGCGGCGAATATGCCATGATTAAAGCGGCAGCAGAAAAAGGATGGCTCGATGAAAACAAGGCCATACTGGAAAGCATGACCAGCATTAAACGGGCAGGCGCGGATCTGATTGCTACCTACTTTGCAAAAGATGCCGTAAAATTGCTGAATATTTAATCTTCAAATTTCTAAATCATCCAGGATGTACAGCAAAAGTGAAATGTTATTCGGGAAAGCAAAGGAGGTCATTCCAGGTGGTGTGAACTCTCCCGTACGTGCATTTAAGAGCGTTGGTGGTACCCCCGTATTTATGCAACGCGCTAAAGGCGCCTATATGTACGATGTAGACGGCAATCAATATATTGACTACATCAATTCCTGGGGCCCTATGATACTTGGGCACGCATATGAGCCCGTGGTAAAAGCCATTCAGGAATATGCCACCTACTCTACTTCATTTGGCACGCCTACTGAGCTGGAAATAAAGATGGCGGAACTCATCGTAAGCATGGTTCCCAATATCGACATGATACGCATGGTAAATTCCGGTACAGAAGCCTGTATGACCGCCATCCGGCTGGCCAGGGGCTACACCGGCCGTAATAAGTTTATTAAATTTGAAGGTTGCTACCATGGCCATGCAGATGCATTTCTGGTAAGCGCCGGCAGCGGCGTAGCCACCCTGGGTATACAATCTGTTCCCGGTGTAACCGCCACCGTAGCTGAAGATACGCTCACTGCCCCTTACAATAATTTACCCGCTGTAGAACAACTGATAGCGGAGCATAAAGAAGCAATCGCCGCGATCATCATAGAACCAGTGGCTGGCAATATGGGCTGTATCCTGCCACAGCCAGGCTTCCTGGAAGGATTACGTCGGCTCTGCGATGAAAATAATATACTGCTGATTTTTGATGAAGTAATGACAGGCTTCCGTCTTTCCCGTGGTGGCGCCCAGGAATTACTGGGTATCAAAGCCGACCTGGTTACCTTTGGTAAGATCATTGGCGCCGGTATGCCAGTTGGCGCGGTGGCAGGGCCCAAAGATATTATGGAGCACCTGGCCCCTGCCGGAAAAGTATACCAGGCGGGCACCCTCAGCGGTAATCCCATCGCTATGATCTCCGGCTATACACTGCTGCAAACACTGAACGACAACCCTGTTATCTATCAGCAATTGCAGGAAAAAGCCACTTATCTGGTAAATGGATTAAAAGAAGCATTCGGGGCTGCCGGTATAGTACACAGCATCAACCAAATAGGCTCTATGCTGAGCGCTCACTTCGCGGAATATCCGATCGTGGATTTCGCATCCGCTTCCGGTGCCAACAACGAACTGTTTAAACGCTTCTTCCACGCCATGTTGGAACGCGGCGTATATCTTCCACCATCTGCCTTCGAAAGCTGGTTCATAAGCAATGCACTCACTACCGAAGACTTCGACGCTACCATTGCTGCTGCTAAATCCGCCATGCAGGCGATCAAATAGTTAACAATTCAATCCTGTGCTGAGTGGTGAGGTTGGCCTTTATAGAAGGTCAACCTCTTTGTTTTAATCCGGTTGATTTGCTGATGAGCAGCATTACTTACTATGCCCAAACAACCAAGGCAGCAGGTCGGGTTCCTGGAACACATGATCCCAACTGTTGTGCCCCACGCCGGGATACTCCGTATACTTCACTTCTGCCCCCAATGATTTCAATTGTGCATTATAGGCCCTGGATGCTTCAACCGGCACTATTTTATCGTCGCCGCCGTGAAAGATCCATACCGGCACTTTCTTCGCAAAGCGGTAAGCCTCTTTTACATTGCCGGCGCCACAAATAGGAAAGGCCGCTGCAAAGAGGTCGGGATGTACTGAAATCATATAAAAAGTGCCCATACCACCGAGGGATAAACCACCAATATATACCCGTTTGGTATCAATCTTTCCGGTGGCCAACAGGCTATCCAGCAACGAAGTAAGCAAAGCGGTGGGAGGAGTGGGCGCACCATCCAACGGAAATTCCGCACGGGTTACTTTCCCTGAGCTATCACGCTCAAATACCATAGGCGCCCAGGTTTGGTTGGGTGGCAGCTGCGGGAACAGCACAAACGCAGGATATTGCCGGCGGATGCTGCCTTCCAGGAACAAACTGCCGCCATGCAACAATTGGGCGTTGTTGTCTGTACCCCTTTCACCAGAGCCATGCAGGAAAACGATCAGCGGATATTTTTTATGAACGTCGTAATTCGCCGGCATTAACAGGCGGTAACGCAGCAAGTCGCCCTTACGGCTAAACGACTCATAACTATACTGTGAATAATCCTGGGCAACAGCGATCTGGCCTGCTAGCAGCAGGCAGCCCAGCAAAAAAAGTTTCAGATAACGCATAACGGGAGGAATTTATACTCCCAATATACTACCGGAAAATCAGTATTTAAGCACAAAGTGTTGCTTGATCTTAAAATCTTTGCGGAAAAAAACCAGGCCGATAAAAAACAAGTCAATGGTCATGGTAACCTGCGGATGCGCTTGTATGGTATTCCAGGCCGCTTCCATATCGGGCGTCCAGTGAATATCATCAAAAACTAAAACAGAGTACTCATCCACAAATTGCAGGCATTGTTCAAAATAGGCCAAAGTGGGCTCTTTGCGGTGATTACCGTCTATATACACCCAATCGGGCAACTGCATCTGTTTCAATACATCTGGCAAAACAGTATCGAAATTGCCCGTTACCTGGGTAATATTGCGGATCTGCAGCGCGTTGAAGTTCCTGGCAGCGCGGGCGGCTATATTAGGGCAGCCTTCTATCGTGTATACCTGTGCCTGGGGGGCTGCCAGGGCCATATAGGCTGTGGAAAGCCCCATAGAAGTACCCAATTCCAGAATACGCCGTGGTTGGAGGTATTGTATCAACCGGTAGAACAACTGCCCGAATTTAGGCTGTTTGGCCGCATAGCGGGTAATATCCCGTACTCGTCGTTCATTGCCCGACGAAATCAGGGAGCCGGCACCCAGGTCGGTCACTTGCAGGGTTTCCTCGCTTTGCAGTAATTGTTTGCGCAATTGTTCAATGGCAGTAAAGGCCGGATGCTGTTTTTTATCGAGTAATACCTCTTCTATGAGTGCATATACAAAAGGAGAATGTACATCATGACGATTACCCGACGTAAAATAGTATTTCAGGTATTTACCTGCTAATTGGTATTGTTGCGCTAAACTCACTAGTTATTCAAGTTTTTTAATAGATTTTCCCTTTGATAAGGCCCCACATATGCAAACGGTGCTGCAGGGATACCCGCAACACGCCCAGGCCATAAATAGCGCTGCGTTTGAAATTAATGCTCGAAGCTTCATCAAAGTATTTTGTCGGACAGGTCACCTCTGCGATGTCGTATCCTTTCATAAAGATCTGTGAAACCATTTCATTATCAAACACAAAATCGTCATTATCAGCCATAAAATTAATATTCCGCAATACTTCGGCTGAAAAAGTCCGGTAACCGGTGTGGTATTCACTCAGTTTCTGGCCAATCAGGATATTCTGCGTCAGCGTCAAAAAACGGTTGAAAATATACTTATATAAAGGCATTCCCCCCTTCAGGGCGCCTTTACCGAGAATTCTCGACCCAAATACCACAGGATAAACCTCATTGGCAATGATACTGCACATGGCAGTAATTAATTTGGGGGTATACTGATAATCGGGATGAAGCATCACCACAATATCTGCTCCCAGCTCCAGGGCCTTGTTATAACAGGATTTCTGGTTGCCGCCATAACCTTTATTTTTGTCATGGCAGATCAGGTGCTTGATACCCAGTTGTTTTCCAACGGCAAGGGTATCGTCTTTACTGGCATCGTCTACCAGCACCACATCGTCAACAATGTCAAAAGGGATCTCCCGGAATGTTTTTTCCAGTGTAAGTGCTGCGTTGTAGGCTGGTAATACAACCACTATCTTTTTGTTGTTCAGCATGAAAGTGGATATAAATTTTGGCAGCAAAGGTAAGTTTCCAGATGACAATTCAAAATATGGCACATATATATCACATAAAAGCAACATTAATAAAAGCGGCATTCGCCACCCATCATGATTTAATTTTAACTATTATTAATTATTTATCTTTGTGTCTTGATGTTTTGGCATCATATTTTCTAATTTTTTTGTTAACAAAAAGCAAAAACAACATGTTAAAGAACCTACCAACGGAAATGGAGCATGCAAAACGCCTGATAGCACATCCCGATGTATCATTACCGTTAGTAAAGCTGGCTAAAAAGTTCCTGTCCTCAGGATGGATTAAAGTTGTATCAGCCCCACTGTTTTTACTTTTTACTTTCCAGACCGCTCAGGCCCAGGAACCTGAACTGAAAAGCACAGTGTTACCTGTTATCAAAACCCAGGACACCACTATACGTAAACTCATTGAAGAAGTACAACGCATTACCGATAACGATAAACAGAATTCTTCATACATACAGGCGCTCATGCAGGGTAAGGATTTCGACAACCTCACCAAATATGAGTTGATCAAAAACAATATTATCAACGCAAGCGAAACTTATTACCTGCTCAATAAGAAGATTATTGACTTGAAGTCGCGTACTACCACCAATAACCTGGATGTATTCATCACCTCCCTCAACAACCCGGAAAGCAAAGCCCTCGGTTTTTCACTGAGCGACCGTATTGTAGACCTGGTGCAAAAGATCATCCTGCAAAACAAAAACGACAAAGGAGAGAAAAATTCTAAGATCGTGGAATCTACCAAATCCATCATCAATAGCCCGATCTTCCAGAGTTTTACTTCTTTAACGCCTCCGCTGGCCATCGCCAACTCCGTAATGAACTTCCTCCACAGCGTGAGCGTAAATAATAAACAGATCAACCAGAAATCGTTACAAGATTTTGAAAAAGAGCTCAATAAATATGTAGTATACTATACGGCTTTAAACGATGCGAACCAGAAATTTGAGTATGGCCTCAATTTTAATAAAGACCAATTAAGCTTACTGCAAGACAACCTGTTCGATCATTTATCTTTTACCGCCACATCACTGAGATTTCCCGCACCGCAAAAAGGCAACCAAAGCCTGAGCCAAACAATGAATGATTATTTTATTGATTTCAGGAAAGAAAAAGTGATCGATTTCTTTAACCAATTGGAAGCAAAATATACCAAAGGAAAACGTATTGACTACGAATCCCTGTTGCGTGAAAATTCTTCCCTGAAAGAAGTTAATAACCAATTGGAAGACCTTGTACTGCAAACCAAACGGTTCGAAAACCTGTACAATGAATATTTCACTTTGCTGGATTCTTACTATTCTAAAGTGAATAACTCCCTGAAAATTGCGCAGGATAACGGCCTAGCCGACAAAAGCATTATCGATACCAAGCAAGCCGAATTCAGGAACCTGAAAACGGAAGCCGTAACAGAAATACAGGCATCCATTAATATCCGTGAGCTGTACAGCAATACTGAAAAGATCAAATACAGATACCGGATATTCTAATATCCACTGAAAATAAAAACAGCGAACGATTTACATGAATCGTTCGCTGTTTTTTTACCTTGAACTTATTGCGCCATGCTATAGATTTTATTGATACCTTTGTTGAATCAATTCAGCAGAAATGACAACAGTTCAATTAGAGTATATTGTTGCGGTAGATACCTACCGGAGTTTTGTAGTAGCAGCAGAAAAGTGTTTTGTAACCCAGCCAACACTAAGTATGCAAATACAGAAGCTAGAAGACGAGTTAGGCGTTAAACTGTTTGATCGTAGCAAACTGCCGGTGGTGCCTACAGAAATAGGGGTATCGGTGATCGCTCAAGCCCGCATTATTATTAAAGAAAATGCCCGCATCCGGGAAATCATTGCCGATCAGAAAAAAGAGATCCAGGGTAACCTTAAAGTAGGGATTATTCCTACCCTCGCCCCTTATCTGCTTCCTCGCATCCTGACGGGCTTCATGAAAAAATATCCCAAGGTAAAACTGGAGATCTGGGAATTTCCGACAGAACAGATTGTACAACAATTAAAACAGGAACTGCTTGACTGCGGCTTGCTGGCTACCCCACTGCATAATCCGCACCTGGAAGAACATCCGCTGTTTTACGAATCTTTTGTAGTATATACTGCCAAAAGCAATCCCTTATACGATAAAAAGATTGTGAAAGCCGAAGAACTCGATATCAAAGAGGTATGGTTGCTTAACGAGGGGCATTGTATGCGTAACCAGGTTTTGAATATCTGTAAAGATAAATTTACCATGGGCGACAATAAGAACCTGGAATATAATACCGGCAGCGTGGAAACGCTCAAAAGGATGGTAGATCTCAACGAAGGCTATACCATATTGCCAGAGCTTTCATTGCAAGACCTTTCCGCCCGGCAACTGAATATGGTCCGCTATTTTAAAGCACCGGAACCGGTGCGGGAGATTAGCATGGTTACTCATCGCCACTTTATTAAACAGGCGCTTATAGAAGCCTTCAAAAAAGAGATTCTGGCCAATATACCTGAGAAAATGAGGGCGCAGAAAAACAAGAAAGTAATAGAGATTATAGCAGAATAGTTTTATATAGATAAATGGAAAGCCCGGGACACTTGTTCCGGGCTTTCCATTTTATGCTTTACCATCGCTATCATTTAGTAGTAGCGGGCGTATAATATTTCATCGCTTCCGGCATCAATTTCTCCAACTGCGCGATACGGGTAGCATCGCTAGGGTGAGTACTCAATAATTCCGGCGGTTTCTGGCCGGAACTGCCCATCTTCGACATCCGTTGCCAGAAAGGAATGGCTTCCTGTGGGCTGTAACCAGCCATTGCCATGAAGATAATACCCAGGTGATCTGCCTCCAGCTCATCTTTACGGGAATAAGCCAGCAAAGCTACATTACTACCTGCGCCAAAGGCCTGGTTAAAGAGGTTAACAGCAGTAGGGTTTTGGTTAAGTGCCACTGCACCGGCCATCTGGATACCCTGAGCTATCAGCCCCTGGCTCATACGCTCGTTACCATGACGGGCAATTGCGTGCGCTATTTCGTGTCCCATCACGCAAGCCAATGCGGTTTCATTTTGAGTAACCGGTAGCAAGCCGGTATACACCACTACCTTTCCGCCAGGCATACACCAGGCGTTCACTTCTTTACTGTCTACCAGATTGAATTCCCATTTATAGCTGGCTGCTTCCTTAGACATGCCATGTTCGTTCATATATTTTGTAACAGCGGCGGCAATACGTTGCCCTACCCTTTTCACCATTTCCGCATCCTTACTGGAAGTCTGGGGCACTACTTTATTTTCAGATAAAAAGGATTGGTATTGCTGCAAAGCCATAGACTGCATGGTACTTTCGGGAACAAGATTCAACTGGCTACGTCCTGTAATAGGAACACGCGTACACGCGGCCCAGGCCAGGCCAACAGTAAAGAATAAAACGTACTTTTTCATGGGAGCATCAATTTAAATAGCGTTAAACGCAAAAATAGCATGAAGCAAAGAGCATGCACATTTTATGAGCTTTGCTTTTTGCTTCATGCTATTCTTTATAGCACTATAACTAATTTTTGTCTTTTCTATTTTTAAATAAAGGCACTTTATTTTCCATACCTTTCAGCAACCGGGTGATATTTTTCTGATGGGTTAATACCACCATTAAAGCTACCGCAATGGCAAAGATGCGATAAAAAAGTTCCGGTTCGTTGAAGATATACAAAATCAATATCGGAAAAGCAATGCTAGCAATGATAGAGCTCAATGATACATACCTGGTTAAAAAAAGTATCATTAAAAAAACGCCTACACAGCACAAAGCAACCAATGGTTGAATAGCCAGCACCAGTCCAAACAAGGTAGCGATGCCTTTACCTCCTTTAAAATTGGCCCATATAGGGAAAATATGCCCTACCACGGCAGCCAGCCCCAGGCCGATCTGCAAATTAACCAATTGTGTAAGATGTTCGTGATCAGTATAATAAGGAGCCAGATAAGCCAATCGTACTGCTAACACACCCTTTAGCATGTCTACCACCATCACAAAAGTACCGGCTTTAGGGCCCAATATCCGGAAAGTGTTGGTAGCACCGGCATTGCCGCTACCATACTCTCTGATATCCATACCAAAAACGCCTTTACTTACCCAAACAGCCGTAGGCACAGAACCAATCAGATAAGCGCAAATAAGCAATATAATTTCTATCATCACTACAAGTTAGGAATGCTAAAATAACAAATTCTACGTTAAAGTATATAGAATATTAGAAAAGTTTATAACACAAAGGTTGGACAATCAGCATATTTCATATAAAAATAAAATATACTACACTATAGCTATTTCAAATTGCATCGCCAGCCAGTTGTCTTTTTCTATCTTTTTTGTGTGTACAAACCCCTGTGCTGTGGCAGCAGTGGTAATGGTAAGTTCGTCTGTAGGTAAAATGCCGCTTAGTAGTAAAATGCCATCCGGTTGCAGTAGCTTGCGCATATCTGCCATAAATTGCAAAAGAATATTGCAGTTGATATTTGCCAGCAAGATATCATATTTTCCGTTAATTTTCTCTAAGCGGTCTGCCTGCCACACCTTTACCTTTTGCATTTGGTTAGCGGCAATGTTTTCTATTGTATTATTTACCGCCCATTCATCGTAGTCGATGGCGTCTATTTCAGCAGCGCCCATCATTTCGGCTAAGATAGCCAGTATACCGGTGCCGGTACCAAAATCAAATACTTTTTCCCCAGAGATATTCAACGCCTGCATCAACTTTATCATGGATGAGGTGGTAGCATGATGTCCTGTACCAAAGGCCATTTTTGGCGTGATCACGATTTCATAGGCAGGCGGCGGCGTAAATGGCGGATGAAAAGCAGCGCGGATACCGCAAAAATCCTCTACTAACACTGGCTGAAAATTACTCTCCCACACTGCGTTCCAGTTCACCGGCAAAATGGTTTCTTTCGTATAGGTAACACCGTAGGCTTCCAGCACTTCCACTAATGCCGCCTCATCAAAATCGGTAGCCGGAATATAGCCAATGAGTGCAGCTGCCTGTTCTTCAAAACCTTCATAACCCACCCCGGATAATTGAGCGATCAGCAAGTCGGTTAGCTCCGCTCCTGCCTGTATCGTAATAGCAATGTAAGACATAAGCCGCAAATATAGGAATTTGGGACGTTAAGAGGGGCAAAGAGTGAGTTATTCTACAGGAATTAACATATTTAATAAATACACACTTTATGTTTTACTTTCTTCTCACTTTTTATGCACATCCCAGTTCTACCACTTCCTCCATTAATTGTAATTATATTACATTTGAATTATAATTAATGTAACTATTCTATGAAAACACTATTCCTCCTGCTGGCAGGTGTGGCATTGTCGCTCTCTGGCATGGCGCAGGTAATTAAAGTAAAACAACCTGTAGCACCAATCGCCGATACCGATTCTATTATTTACCAAACCGACAATGTGATCATGATCTTTGACCGCAAAGACTTATACGATTACATGGTAAGCAGAGACACTACCCTGCGCAATAACAAATACAGCAATAAAGTTTTCAACAGCGTACAGCTTTCCCGGTTTAATGCCAATGATATGGCCAACCATTTCCGCAAAGCATATTGCTACCTGGAAGATACCACCAATAAAGATTTCAGTTATAGTACCAGCAGAATGAATATGCTGTGGGCAGAAGATGGCGGCATTATGCTGCCGTATGTAGAAGAATTATTGCCAGACCTGCTAGCCTTCGGTACTGTAAGAGTAATAGAAAGAAGCACCAAGGCCTTGCAACCTGCTTATAAAATGATTGCCGAACCTATCGACGGCACTAATTACCGGGTATTCCGGCTCAATAGTGGGAAAGAAGTATTCCGGGAAAGCACTTTCCGGGTGGAACAATTAACAAGAAGGTAAACCGTATAACAGCCAGCTACCTACCAGCTGTTCATTACTAAAAGCTAAAAAAGCAGCCACAAAAGTGACTGCTTTTTTTCTTGTATTTTAATTCCAGTTATCTGCTAGCTATTACGGTGCTTATTCAGCATCGAAAGTAGGTTCCTGTGGTTTCTCGTTACGGGAGTTGTAATCACCGCCACTATCGCGGTTACCACGATTAAAATCACGTCTGTCGCCGCCACCGCGTCTGTCATCACCACCGCGTCTGTCGTCACGGGGACCACGTCTGTCGCCGCGATCTCCACCACGGTCGCCACGATCACGGAAATCGCCACGGTCGCCACGCTCTTCACGTTCTGGTCTTTCTACGTAACCTTCCGGCTTAGGCATTAACACTTTACGGCTCAGTTTAAACTTACCGGTTTTAGGATCTGTACCCGTGAGTTTTACTTTCACTTTTTCACCTTCGCTCAGCACTCCTTCCATTGTTTCGAGGCGTTTCCAGGAAACTTCAGAAATATGCAATAAGCCTTGTTTGCCAGGCATAAATTCAACAAAGGCGCCGTAAGGCATAATAGATTTTACAACAGATTCATATACTTCCCCTACTTCAGGTACAGCAATGATACCTTTCACCCAGGCAACAGCTCTATCCAAACTGTCTTTCTGAGCAGAGAAGATACTTACTTCACCGGTTTCGCCAACTTCTTCGATATTGATAGTTGTACCGGTTTCACGTTGGATTTCCTGTATAATCTTACCACCGGGTCCGATCACTGCGCCGATAAATTCGCGGTCGATAATGATTTTCTCCATGCGTGGTGCATGTGGTTTTGGTTCAGGACGGGCAGCAGGTACAGCTTCGTACATGGCTTCAACAATATGCAGGCGTCCTTTCTTGGCCTGGGCCAGTGCAGAGCGCATTACATCCATGCTTAAGCCATCTACTTTAATATCCATCTGGATACCCACAATACCATCACGGGTACCGGTTACCTTAAAGTCCATATCGCCCAGGTGGTCTTCATCACCCAAAATGTCGGTTAATACCGCCCATTTACCGTCTGAAGCACGGGAAATCAATCCCATAGCCACACCGGAAACGTGTTTTGGAATAGGTACGCCTGCATCCATGAGCGCCAGTGAACCAGCGCATACGGTGGCCATAGAGGAAGAACCGTTGGATTCGAGGATATCGGATACCACCCTTACGGTATAGGCGTAGTCGCTACCGGGCATCATTTGCTTCAGGGAGCGCATTGCCAGGTTACCGTGTCCTACTTCACGACGGCCGGGGCCGCGCATCATTTTCACTTCGCCAGTAGAGAAGGGAGGGAAATTGTAGTGGAGGATAAATTTTGAATATGTAGAGACGGCTGCACTTTCGATCAGCAGTTCATCTTCTGGCGTACCCAGGGTAACGGTGGTCAGAGACTGCGTTTCACCACGGGTAAAGAGGGCAGAGCCATGAGGAGAAGGCAGGATGTCTGTTTCCATAGCCAGCGGACGCACCTGTTCCAGGCTGCGGCCATCCAGGCGAACAGATTCATCCAGGATCATGTTACGGATCACTTCTTTTTCCAGGTCGTGCAGGTATTCTTTTACCAGTGGCTGGTCTTCTTCCGGCAATTCACCCAGGTGTTCGCCCAGCTCTTCGCCAATAGCTGCAAAAGCATCGCTGCGTTCGTGCTTAGCGGAAGCTGATTTAGCCACCTTATATATTTTTTCAGTAGCAAAAGCTGCTACTTTCGCTTTCAGTTCTTCGTTCTGATGAGGTAAAGCATACGCACGTTTTCCTGTTGCACCTTTGAGGTCGCGCAGTTCTTCCTGTGCTTTTACCTGAATTCTGATAGCAGCGTGTGCTGCCTCAATAGCCATAATCAGGTCTTCTTCCTGGCATTCTTTACTTTCACCTTCCACCATCATGATGTTCTTTTCAGTAGCACCAATGAGGAAGTCCATATCAGCTTTAGCCAGTTCAGTACGGTTAGGGTTGATAACATAATTGCCATCAATGCGGGCTACACGTACTTCGGAGATAATTTCCTGAATAGGCACGTCAGATACAGCCAGCGCAGCAGATGCAGCCAAACAGGCCAGTGCATCAGGCATTACTTCGGGATCGGAAGAGATCAGGGTAACAAGTACCTGTACTTCGCAAAAATAGTTATCGGGGAACAGGGGGCGCAGGGCGCGGTCAATTAAACGGGAGATAAGTACCTCATAATCAGACAACCGGCCCTCACGTTTGAAAAAGGAACCGGGAATACGACCGGCAGATGCAAATTTTTCCTGATAATCAACAGTAAGGGGGAAGAAAGACTGGCCTGGTTTGGGTTCTTTATTTGCTACCACTGTGGCCAGCAAAATTGCATTCCCTAAACGCACCGTAACCGCTCCATCGGCCTGACGGGCCAACTTGCCGGTTTCGATGGTCACCATCCGACCATCTCCTATATCGAATTTTACGGAAATAGGTGTCAGATTCATAATAAAGTGAGGATTAAGATAAAGTTACTCTTTTTGTATACGAAAGAATAACAAAAGGTATACATACAAAAAAACTATTCCCAACCATAATAAGTTGGGAATAGCGCTATAATTAAGTCATGGTTATTTCCTGATACCTAATTTCTCGATGAGGGCGCGATAGCCTGAGAGGTTGGTTTTAGATAAATAGGAAAGCAAGCGCTTTCTCTGGCCAACCATTTTCATCAAACCACGATGGGTAGAAAAATCTTTTTTGTTTGCTTTCAGGTGACCGGAAATGCTGTTGATACGCTCAGTCAGCAGCGCGATTTGTGCTTCCACAGAGCCTGTATTTTTTTCGCTTCCACCAAATTCCTTAAAAATATTGGCTTTCTTTTCAACAGTTAAGTAAGACATCTTTAAAAATAATAAGTAATAATAATGTTTTTTGTCGCTATTTTTCCGGGGCAAAGGTAATTTAAAAAATAGGAAATACCAATTTACCCGGAATTTATAATAAATGAAGGATAATCAGCATCCGTAAATTTCTGATCTTAAGCAACTATTAAGAAGAAAAATTTACTGCCGCATTATCCGTTACGTGCCCATTCTCTGTACGCAATACCCTGGATGGAAATTTCTGTAACACAATATAATCATGGGTGGCCATCACAATCGCCGTACCTTCCCGGCAAATCCGGAACAACAACTGCATAATGCCATCGGAAGTTTCCGGGTCCAGGTTGCCTGTAGGCTCATCCGCCAGGATCAACCGGGGAGAATTCAGCATCGCACGCGCAATATCTACCCGCTGCTGCTCTCCGCCAGATAATTCATAAGGCATCTTAAAACCCTTAGTCCCTAATCCTACCTTATCCAGTACATCCGCAATCTTATCTTCTATCTCTTTGGGATTTTGCCAACCGGTAGCCCGTAAAGCAAATTTCAGGTTGTTGTGTACATTCCGGTCTGTTAATAACTGGAAATCCTGGAATACTACCCCCAAATTGCGGCGAAGATAAGGCACTTTTTTCCAATCCATCTTCTTCAGGTCAAATCCCACCACCTGGCCAGTGCCGTCATTTAAAGGCAAATCGCCATACAATGTCTTTAACAGACTGGATTTCCCAGTACCGGTTTTCCCAATGAGATACACAAATTCTCCCTTATTAACGGCGATATTCACATCCGATAAGATCAGCGAATTCCCCTGATATATACTGGCGTTTGTTAATTGGATGATTGGTTGTTCAGGCGTCATGTCCTTTCTTGTTTTACGATCAGTTACGAACAAAAATAGCCAATTAAAAAATAACTCGTTGTGATAATATATCAAATATATCTGCCCCTCCCCCAAAAAATCAAAGACGCCAATGACTAAAGCTACCCGCCTATCCCGCTAGGGAGGATGCTACCCCGATCTATAAAAAATGGCTGTATCAAAGCGATACAGCCATTTTTTATATAACAACAATATTCTATATTAATATTCAAAAGTGCCTGCCGGAGATATTACCGTTACTTTTTTCTCTTCTGCAGCTTCCACCCGGCCAATGATCTGGGCATCTATATTAAAGCTTTGGGAGATCTGGATGATACTTGCCGCGATGGTTTCGGGCACATATAATTCCATGCGATGCCCCATATTAAACACCTGGTACATTTCTTTCCAGGAGGTACCGGATTGTTCCTGGATCAGGCGGAACAAGGGAGGAATCGGAAAAAGATTATCTTTAACCACATGCAGTTTCTCAATAAAGTGCAACACTTTAGTTTGTGCACCGCCACTGCAATGCACCATTCCGTGGATCTGCGGGCGAAACTGCTCCAATACCTTTTTGATCACCGGAGCGTAGGTACGTGTGGGTGATAACACCAGCTTACCTGCGTCTATTGCGCCAAAACCAGGGATCTCTATTTTATCGGTCAGCGATTTCTTACCGCTGAATACCAGTTCATAAGGAATATTAGGGTCGAAGCTTTCGGGGTATTTTTCTGCCACGGCCTTGCTGAATACATCGTGGCGGGCGCTGGTAAGACCGTTGCTGCCCATACCGCCGTTATACTCACTTTCATAGGTAGCCTGTCCGTAAGAAGCCAATCCCACTACTACGTCGCCGGCCTGGATGCGGTCATTGGAAATAACGTCTTCCCGTTTCATGCGGCAAGTAACGGTAGAGTCCACAATAATAGTACGTACCAGGTCGCCTACATCGGCTGTTTCCCCACCGGTAGAATAAATGCTGATACCATGGCTGCGGAGCTCTGCCAGGATATCTTCCGTACCATTGATGATCGCGGCTATCACTTCCCCTGGCAGCAATTGTTTGTTGCGGCCAATTGTAGAAGAAAGCAGGATATTATCGGTAGCGCCCACACAAAGCAGGTCGTCCATGTTCATAATAATAGCATCCTGGGCAATACCTTTCCAAACACCCAGATCACCGGTTTCCTTCCAATAAACATAGGCCAGTGACGATTTGGTACCGGCGCCATCTGCGTGCATAATGTTGCAATAAGCTTCATCACCACCCAGGATATCAGGTACTATTTTACAGAACGCTTTCGGGAAAAGCCCCTTATCAATGTTCTTAATGGCATTATGCACATCTTCCTTGCCTGCTGAAACACCGCGCTTGGCGTAAATATTATTATCCACCGGGTAATAAATAAAATATGTAAATAAAAAATAAACTGAACAAAGATGTTATTCAGGCTGCAAAAGTAACAGATTCCACGCAGAATGCCCGGCGATTGTGTTAGATTTGCAAGCGTTTTTGTTAGTTATTGAATTATATGCAGGTTCACAGGGACTTAGATCACTTACCGGAATTTCGAAATGCGGTTATTACCATTGGCACTTTCGACGGAGTACATGCAGGCCATCGCATTATTATCCGGCAGCTGGAACAGGCTGCCCAGGATGGCAACGGGGAAACCGTTATTATTACTTTCGATCCACATCCGCGGGAAGTATTACTGCCCACTCCGAATAATATCCGGCTGCTCACCACTTTACCGGAAAAAATAGCGTTGTTGGAAAAAGCCGGCGTCCATCACCTGGTAGTAGTACCTTTTACCAAGGCATTTTCTGAAATGTCTGCCCGCAGCTACCTCGAAGATTTTCTGATAGCGCGTTTCCAGCCACATACCATCATCATTGGCTATGATCACCGGTTTGGCCATAACCGGGAAGGCGGATTGGAACTACTGGAGGCAGAACAACATTTATATGGTTTTAAGCTGATAGAGATCCCCCAACAAATCGTACAGGACCTCACAGTAAGCTCTACGAAAATCCGCAAAAGCCTGCAGGAAGGAAATATCCGGCTGGCCAATGAGTTGTTGGGTTATCAGTATTTTCTCAGCGGCGCCGTAGTACATGGCGATAAAATGGGCCGCCAGCTGGGCTACCCTACCGCCAACCTCCAACTCGCAGATCAGCGCAAACTGATACCCGCCGAAGGCATTTATGCCATACAGGTACAGCTTAACGGAAGCACTACCAAACTACCAGCCGTGATGAGTATAGGTTTCCGCCCTACCTTTAATGGTACGGACCTCCGGCTAGAAGTACATATTTTTGATTTTAATGAAGATATCTACGGCCGGGAACTCACCGTGCATTTTGTGGAATATATCCGTGCCAACCAGAAATTTGACCATATAAACGATCTAATTGCACAGATGGACAAGGATGCTGCACAGGCAAAAGCTATCTTGCTGCAAACAGATGCTATTTCCTGATAAACGTTTGCAGGATCAAAACTCCTCTCCCAGAAAGTTAATTTTTTGGGGAGGAGCAGACTTCAATAACCTGCGGCCCGCCCGGATCAGGAAAAATGCACCGGAGGCAGTCAGAAACATTCCTATGAGCATTCCTACTTTCAGGCCGGGGCCATTTTTTCATAGGTAATATTTGTTAAATATTTATATTTAGTTCATCACTTTATACATCAGCTCTTTCATCAGCTCACCATCTTCTACACCACTATCGTTAATGCCTATACTCCGCAGGTTATATTGATGCAGGAGCAAAATAGCTTTTTCAATGCCCTCAGGGCCATACTGACGGACAGCGGCAGTATAATCCTTTACAAAGAACGGATGCACGCCTAAGGCGGCGGCCATTTCCTTTTCGCCTCCTTTTACGCTGAAAATAAGGTTTACTTTGGCAAAAAAGTTATAGAGAGCAGGCAGGGTCATCTGGATTGGCGCTGCTTTAGGGTTAGCAGCAAAGTAGGAAATGATACGGAATACTTTAGCCGCATTCTTTTGCCCCAAAGCATTTTGCAACTCAAACACATTATATTCTTTGCTGATGCCCACATATTTTTCAATGTCCTCTTCATCGATCTTTTTACGGGCGGGCAGGTTCACCAGCAGTTTATCAATTTCGTTGGCAATGCGGGAAAGATCGTTGCCAATATGATCTGCCAACAGGATGGCCGCTTTTTGGGTGATGGTCAGGTCCCGGCTGCTCACATAGCCTTCTGCCCATGCCGGCAGCTGGTTATCATATAGTTTTTTGGCAGATAACAACACGCCTTTTTCTTTGATGAGCTTCGCCATTTTACTGCGCCCATCTATTTTACCCTGTTTATGCGCTACTACAAAAACCGTAGAGGCAAGCGGATGATCAATGTAGGCTTCCAGCTTCAGCAAGTCGCGCATAGCCTGGGCTTCTTTCAACAATACTACCTGGCGCTCTGCAAACATAGGATAACGGCGGCAGGCATTCACCACCGTACTCCAGTCTGTATCCTTTCCGTATAGTACGGTGAGGTTAAATCCTTTTTCGGCTTCCGTTAACAGTTCGTGTTCTGCATAGTTGGTTACCTGGTCTATAAAAAAATCTTCTTCTCCTTCCAGCCAGTATAACGGCTTAAACTTTTGTTGCTTCCAGTCCCTAATAATATCCTGATAATCCATTAGCTTGTAACTTTAACTTCTGGCAACCGGTTGGTTGGCGATTGCCTTTATTTTACAATAACGATATTCGCTGTTTTTAGCCACCATACTGCCATCTACATCGTCTTTGGGCATGTGTTCTACCCCCATTACCGCTGTTAGCAGTTTCAGAGAAGTGTAATGTTTAAAATCCCAGAAATCCCACAGGTACTTCCCATGGCTTAAAACCATGCAATTGTAATGGCTGCGGCAAAGATAAATGATGAATAACAGACCGCCTGCAAATAAAAGGGATATCGAACTCTTTTATAGATCCGGCCTTGTCAGCATGGGCTGCATCTTCATCTCCGGAAATTGGCGCAGTTTTTGAGATTTTGTCACGCCAGAGCTGTTGCATATTGTCCGATAAGTGTTCCAGCGCAAACGTAACAGGCGTTGTTGCTATGTCCAATAAGAGTAATTGATCTAACACAATATTTGGAAGCACGTTTCAAAAACAGTTTTATTGCTATTATAAAATAAGAATATTATAAGTATTTTTGAATGACAATTTTTAACCATATAACGATTACATATAAAACTCACAACTATGACTGAGAACACTTTTAACGCACCTGCACCGGGGTCGCCCGGACCAGAGAAGCCACGTAGCCGTAATGGGCTAATTTACGGCATTTTAATCGTAGCATTAGCTGGCACATGGATATATATGTTATATGACAAAAACAAATCCACTGAATTAACGCAGCAACAGAAAGTTCAGATAGATTCGATTTCTGCTTCCCGCGATGATTTACAACAGGAATACAATGCTGCCAATGCCCGTTTGGATGAACTAATTTCCCAGAACTCCCGTATGGACAGCCTTGTTAAAACAAAAGATAAAGAAATCCAGGATATGAAAGCCAGGATTTCCAGCATCCTGACCAACAAAAACGCAACACAAGCACAGCTGGCAGAAGCCCGCCGTTTGATTGAGCAACTGAAATCCAACATTGAAGGATACCAGCAAACCATTGAGCGACTGGAAGGTGAAAAGATCGTATTAGCTGGCGAACGCGATGTAGCCCGCCACGAACGTGATTCTGTATCTACTGTAAAAGATAGCCTGAACAAGAAAGTAGACCTGGGTTCTGTATTGCATGCTTCCAACATTCACCTGTTGCCGATTAAAGTAAAACATAATGGCAAAGAAGTAGAAACCAGCAAAGCTAAACGTGCAGATATGATGCGCGTTACCTTCGACCTGGATGATAACCGCATTGCTCCTAGTGGAGATAAAGAGATCTTTGTGGCCATCACTGCTCCGGATGGTTCCCCACTTGCAGTAGAAGCGCTGGGGTCTGGCCGCTTCACCCTGGAAGATGGCACCGAAAAATTATATACTGCCAAGAAAACTGTTTCCTATGTTACCGGTCAAAAACAAACCGTGAGCATGGATTGGAAACAGAATTCAGATTTCAAGCCAGGCGACTATTCCGTAGAGATCTACCACAACGGTTATAAGATCGGCCAGGGAAAAGTAACGCTGAAAAAAGGCGGCTTGTTTTAATCGCTTACGGTAAAAACATATAAGACATTTATTCATAAAAGCTCCACGCCTTTGAGCGTGGAGCTTTTATTATTATGTGCCCAGGTCTATAAACCGGCGGCCGGTTTATTATTTTAAACAGATAACAAATAGCCGCCTATAAAGGATTTCAGTGATATTTTTTTCACTCATCTAATTTGTTAATGATTAGTTATTGGTAAAAAGATATATATAAAAATAAAATAAAATTAACGTTCTTTGCTTCACAATTAAAGAATAGCCGGAGGCCACTGTGTTCCCTGACCAATGCTTGAGACAAGAAGAATGTGACGTTGTTGTCGTAATACCTGTTTAGCCCATGTTTACAATAAAAATGAATGATTTCAGCGGCTTGTTATACCCTGGCATCTGTTATCATTTTATTGTAGCAAAACGGTACATCAATGAATGCCATTCTTACCGGTCGTTGTCGGTTGATACCACTCTTGCTATAAACGGATAAGATAAGAAGCCCAATTAAAAATGAAGCATGGAAGACATGAATAAAATAGTGTACGTTGTTGATGATGATGAAATATTTCATTTCATCATCAAAAAAATGTTAGGGCAGCAAAGCAATCACCTGGTAGTTACCTCTTTCCTTTGTGCAGAGGAAGCGCTGGAGCAGCTTTCCAGCGATCCGCAACCTACATTACCTTCTCTCATTATACTTGATATGAATATGCAGCGGATGAATGGATGGGATTTCATAGAGGCCTACCGGGGGCTAAAAACATCTTTAAAAAATACTATTCCAATTATAATGTGTTCCTCTTCTGTGGATGTACGAGACCTACAAAAAGTACAACATACGCCTGAATTAATGGCTTATATCACCAAGCCCCTTGATAAGAATAAGCTAAAAGTGATTGAAGAATATCTTTAGCTGTTAGCTTTAAGCTTAAAAGAGATAAGGCCCGAAGCGAACGATCCTGGATCGTTTACTTCGGGCCTTATCATTATAGCGTTAGGTTAAAAATTAAGCCGGAACAGCAGTACCGTACATTTCTTCACGCAGTACTTTTACCCGCTCATCTGCCAGGTACTCGTCGAAAGTCATCATCCGGTCGATGATGCCCTTAGGCGTAAGTTCAATGATACGGTTGGCCACAGACTGCATAAAGGTATGGTCATGTGTGGTGAACAACACAATGCCTTTATAGTTGATCATGCTTTCATTGAAAGACTGGATAGACTCCAGGTCCAGGTGGTTGGTAGGCTCGTCGAGGATCAAGACGTTCGGATCTTGCAACATCATACGGCTGATCATACAACGTACTTTTTCCCCTCCACTCAATACCGAAGTTTTCTTCATGATCTCATCGCCACCAAACAGCATCTTACCGAGGAAGCCGCGCAGAAAAGGTTCATCCACATCAGTTACATGGGCTGGTACATATTGGCGTAACCAATCCATCAGGTTCAGGTTCTTATCTATAAAGAATGTAGCATTATCGTTTGGCAGGTAAGCGCTGGTAACAGTGGTACCCCATTCCAGTTTACCGCTATCGGCCTGTGCTTCATTATTGATCACTTCAAAGAAGGTAGTCAACGCCAGGTGGTCTTTAGACAGGAAAGCAACCTTATCTCCTTTATTAATAGAGAAGGTAACGTCTGTGAAAATCTTACGGCCATCTATTCCTTTCTCCAGTTTTTCCACATTCAGGATCTGGTTACCCACTTCACGCTGTTGCTTAAAGATGATGCCAGGGTATTTACGGTTAGAAGGCTGGATATCTTCGATAACCAGTTTTTCCAGGGCCTTTTTACGGGAAGTAGCCTGCTTACTTTTGGAAGCGTTGGCACTGAATCGGGCAATAAAGTCCATGAGGTCTTTACGCTTGTCTTCCATCTTCTTGTTCTTATCGGCAATCTGACGGGCCATGAGCTGAGACGACTCATACCAGAAGGTATAGTTACCACTGAAGATCTGGATCTTGGCGCGGTCTACGTCTGCCACATGCGTACATACCGCATCGAGGAAGTGACGGTCGTGGGATACCACGATCACAATATTTTCGTAGTCGGCCAGGAAGTTTTCCAGCCAACCAATTGTTTCCACATCAAGGTCGTTCGTAGGCTCATCCAGGAGGAGGATATCGGGGTTGCCAAACAGGGCCTGGGCCAACAGTACCCGCACTTTCAAGCTACCGGAAATATCTTTCATCAGCATGCCAAGCATGTCTTCCTTCACACCCAGATCTCCCAACAATACGCCGGCATCACTTTCTGCGGTATAACCGCCCATTTCGCCGTATTCTGCTTCCAGTTCACCGGCACGCATGCCATCTTCTTCGGTAAAATCTTCCTTGGCATAAATAGCATCCCTTTCGTTTGCTATCTCCCAAAGTTTCTTGTTACCCATTAATACGGCATTCAGCACTGTCACCTCATCAAACTCAAAGTGGTTCTGTTTCAGAACGCTCATACGCTCACCTGGGGTGATTTCCACAGTACCTTTATTCGGTTCTATTTCACCGGACAATATCTTCAGGAAAGTAGACTTCCCCGCTCCATTAGCCCCAATCACACCATAACAGTTCCCTTTTGTGAAATTGAGGTTTACTTCGTCAAACAATACTCTCTTACCAAAAGAGAGCGTTACGTTTTTAACACTGATCATGCTGGCTATGTAAATTTTGAAGCTGCGAAGGTACTGATTTTATGCTGGCTTTCCAAGCCGGCCAGCTTCATTACATTATTAAAAAAATATATACTGTTTTTTATCTTACCGTAAGAATAAAAACGAAGCCAGCACTGCTTTCCGGCGGATAAGCGATCAAGACTGCGGTGTATATGCTTTCTATCTGTATCTTTATCTTATTAAAGTATACATAACATGACATCATATAACCAGATATTTGAGAACAATAAGCAGTGGGTCGCTTCGAAATTAGCCACTGATAGCGCGTTCTTCGAAAAAATGGCAGACTCCCAAAAACCAGATTATCTGTACATTGGTTGCAGTGATAGTCGTGTTCCTACCAATGAGATCATGGGACTGGAAGCTGGGGAAGTGTTCGTGCACCGCAACATTGCTAATCTGGTACCCAATACCGACCTCAACGTAATGGGAGTGATTAACTACGCCGTTGTGCACCTGGAAGTAAAACATATTATTATCTGCGGTCACTATAACTGTGGCGGCGTTAAATCGGCTATGCAAGCTAAAGACCTGGGTATCCTCAATCCCTGGCTACGTAATATCCGCGACGTATACCGCCTGCACATGGACGAGCTCAACGCTATTACAGATGAGCACGAGCGCTACAACCGCCTTGTAGAGCTCAATACCCAGGAACAATGCATCAATGTGATTAAAACAGCTGCCGTACAGAAATCTTATCTGGCAAAAGGCTACCCTACTGTACATGGCTGGGTATACGATTTGAAAAACGGCATGCTGAAAGACCTGGAAATTGATTTTGAAGGCGTACTGCACGAAATTCAAAAAATTTATGACCTCACAGGCTCCGGCCTGATGCAAAAAGAAGGATAATATGGGTCCCATCGGCGTGTTCGACTCCGGCTACGGCGGCTTAACCGTATTAAAAGAATTTGTGGCAGAGCTCCCGCAATACGATTATATCTACCTGGGAGACAATGCGCGTTCTCCTTATGGCAACCGTGGCTTTGATACCATCCATGCCTATACGCTGGAATGCGTGCAGCAACTGTTCAATATGGGTTGCCCCCTGGTAATACTCGCCTGCAATACCGCTTCTGCTAAAGCGCTGCGCACCATACAGCAGAAAGACTTACCCAATATTGCGCCTGATAACCGCGTACTGGGCGTAATACGGCCTACTGCTGAAATGGTAGGTACCATTACCCAAACAGGCGAAGTAGGCATATTGGCCACTAACGGTACTGTATCCTCTGAGTCTTACCCTCTGGAGATCTACAAATTTTTTCCACATGTAAAAACCTATCAGCTAGCCTGCCCTATGTGGGTGCCGCTGATAGAAAATGATGAGCATGAAAGCGAAGGGGCAGACTATTTTGTGAAAGAATACATTGATCATATCCTTTCTATTTCACCGGATATTGACACCTTGGTATTGGGTTGTACCCATTATCCTCTATTAATGAAAAAGATCAAACAATTCCTGCCAGGCGGTATCACCGTACTTTCCCAGGGCAAAATTGTAGCGCACAGCCTGAAAGATTACCTCAAACGCCATCCGGAAATGGAAAACAGGCTAACCAGGCAACAACAACACCATTTTTATACGACCGACGATCCTGCAATCTTTGACAGGATGGCCGAGATATTTTATGGAAAAACAGTTACTTCCGAAAAGCTGATCACGCAATAACCACAGTTCCTGATGAATACTGCTCATCAGGAACTGCCGATCGCTCTATTTTCCTTCTAATTTCAACAGGAAAGCATACTCCAACGCCACTTCCTCCAATACCTTAAACCTGCCGGAAGCACCGCCATGGCCCGCATCCATATCGGTATGCAATAAGAGGAGACGATGATCTGTTTTCATTTCCCTCAACTTGGCCACCCATTTTGCCGGCTCCCAGTATTGTACCTGGGAATCGTGCAGGCCGGTAGTAACCAGGATATTTGGATAAGCCTTATTCACTACATTATCGTAGGGGGAATAAGATTTCATGTATTCGTAAGCGCCTTTATCTGTGGGATTGCCCCATTCGTCGAACTCCCCGGTAGTTAATGGAATGCTTTCATCCAACATTGTAGTGACCACATCTACAAAAGGCACCTGGGCCACTATGCCATTAAACAGCTCCGGTTGCATATTCACCACAGCACCCATCAGCAAGCCGCCAGCGCTGCCTCCCATAGCGTATAAATGAGCCGTATCTGTATAACGCTGCTGTATCAAATACTGCGCACAAGTAATAAAGTCGGTGAAAGTATTCTTCTTCTTGAACATCTTACCATCTTCATACCACTGGCGCCCCATTTCCTGGCCACCACGCACATGGGCAACTGCATAAGCAAAACCGCGGTCCAGTAAACTGATCAAGTCGGAATCGAATTCTGTATCCATGCTGTTACCATAAGCACCATAACCGTACAACAACAACGGGCTTTTCCCATTTTTCTCAAAACCTTTCTTATAAACAATAGAAACGGGTACTTGAGCGCCGTCTGCAGCAGTAACCATCAACCGCTCAGCAGCATAGTGTTGCGGATCATAGCCGCCCAATACTTCCTGCTGGCGCTTCAATTCACTCTTTTCTGTTTCCATATTGTAATCGTACACCGTATTCGGCGTTACCAGGGAAGTATAGTTATACCTTAACACTTTGCTATCCATTTCCGGATTATTACCTACCGAAGCGGTATAAGCCGGTTCTGAAAAATGGAGGTATTTCTCCGAATGGGTTTTATCATTGATCACGCGGATAGTAGTGAGCCCGTTTTTACGTTCTTCCAGCACCGTGTAATCCTTGAACAGCTCCAATCCTTCTAATAAAACATCCGGGCGGTTGGGAACAAGTTCTTTCCAATTTTGCCTGGAAGTTTTATCCAATGCAGATTCCATCAGGCGGAAATTGAGTGCATCCCAGTTGGTCACGATATAGAATTTATCTTCCCGGTGATCAATAGTATACAGCATCTCTTTTTCACGTGGTTGAAAAACGCGGAAAGTCTCATTGGGTTTATTGGCATCAAGGATACGGCTTTCAGATGATAAGGTACTTTCACTGTTGATAACGATGTATTTTCCCGACTTGGTTTTATCCACACTTACATCAAAGGTTTCATCTCCTTCGTGGTATATCTCCCGGTCGGTGGCTTCGCCCAGCACATGCCGCATCACACGGTCGGCCCGCAAGGTAACTGTATCTTTACGGGTATAAAAAAGCGTTTTGTTATCATTAGCCCAAACACCATGTGCCGTGGTTTCCGGGATCGCATCTTTCAACGTTTCGTTGGTTTCCAGATTTTTGATGTGAATAGTATAACGCCTACGGCTAACCGTATCTATACCATAAGCCAGCAACCGGGTGTCTGGGCTTACGCTAAGGCCGGCTACGTGGCAATAGGCATGTCCTTTTGCCAATTCGTTTACATTCAAAATCACCTGTTCTTCACTCTCCAGACTGCCCTTCTTACGGCAATAAACAGGGTATTCTTTTCCTTCTTCGTAACGAACGTAATAGTAGTAGCCATTCTTCAGATAAGGGACGCTCATATCCGTTTCTTTGATACGCGACCGCATTTCTTCGTATAAGCTTTCCCGTAGTTTCTTCTCGGGAGCCATCATGGTATCGAGATAAGCATTCTCTGCATGAAGCCAGTCCAGTACTTTCGGGTTTTCCCGGTCGTTCATCCAATAATAATTATCAATACGGGTATCTCCGTGGATACGCAGTTGTTTAGGTATTTTTTCCGCTACAAGGGGTTTAATTTCATGCTGATCCTTCATGGTATTCTTCTTTTGATTACAAGACAAAAACACTACTCCCAAAAGCAACAAATAATTACCGGGGAAGTTCTTAAACATAGGAGATAGTTTTAAATAGATGGCCAACAAATATAACCTTACATTATTTTCATTTTTACAGGGTCCCAGCTCACCAACTTCTTAGTGAAATAGCTTTCATTGGTAAGCAGCGCCGGACCTGCAGCACGTAATCCGAACACGGCATCTTCTACTACGGGCTTGCCTGTACGCATTGAGGTAAAAAAATTGGTGAAATGATCCAGGCGATCATCGTAACCATTGGGGGCAGCATAAGCGGTAGCAGTTTCCACTGGCTTTCTACTGGCGGCCGGCCAGGCTGCATTGTAATTTTTCACAAACAGGTCTTGCTGTGCTTTGGGGAAAGTATGGAAGGTATCCCAGCCACCATAGCCCGGTGCTTCCGGCAGTTTATGCTTTTTTATTTTAAAATCGTTCCAGCCCAGTTCCAAAACGCCCTCTGTACCTATCAGGCGGGTATACTGCCCTCCTCCGCTGCCGTCTGCAAAATTTACCCGCAAAGTCGTTTGAAAGGCAGGATGTTCTTTGGTGGCCGGATAATTGAAGATAGCCACCACTGTATCTGGCACATCCCGGCCATCTTTCCATTGCACTAGGTTACCGCTGGCATAAATGGATTCCGGCCCTAAAGACCCCGTAATAAAGTGCAAACCAGAGATAAGATGTACAAACAGATCGCCGGGGATGCCAGTACCATAAGCGCGGTAATTGCGCCAACGGAAAAAGCGCACGGGGTCGAAAGGCAGCCTGGCAGTATCTTTCAAAAAGGTATCAAAATCCACTGTAACAGGGGAAGCATCCGGCGGTATGGAATATTGCCAGGCGCCAAGGGCGCTATGGCGGTCCATCCTGGCCTCCACCGCATTCAACTGGCCAATATCTCCAGCCTGGTAACGTTTACGCGCTTCTATTAACGCGATACTGCTCACCCGCTGGCTGCCCACCTGAAAAACAGCTTTGGTACGCTGCTGCGCTGCAATTACCTGATGCCCTTCTTCTATCTGCTGTACCATCGGTTTTTCACAGTATACCGCCTTACCCGCTTCCATAGCGGCAATAGCAATGGTGTCGTGCCAATGGTCTGGGGTAGCGATGATAACAGCATCTATATCTTTACGGGTCAATAACTCCCGGTAATCACGCGTAGTAAACACCTGTGGACCAAATACTTCCTTCACGCGGGTAAGATGGCCGGTATACAGGTCTGCCGCCCCTACCAGGTCAACGCCTGGCACTTTCAAAGCGGTTTGCACGTCGCCAAAGCCCATAATCCCCATGCCTATGCAGGCAATGCGGATCTTATCATTGGCGGCTATACTTTTTCCGGGTTCCAATAACTGTACCGGCGTTCTTTCCCTTCCTATGGCAGCCAACTGCCCCACTCCCAACAATGCCGCCGTACTGCCTATATGCTTGATAAACTTCCTGCGAGATTGATCTGACATTGTTTTTAATTTAATCAGTGACGTGGAAAAAACACATAATAATAAAAAAAATTATACATTAAACTTGTAAATTATTAATGACTAAAGCATAAAAGCCCACATTCACCAATGCCATTAGCAGGACATAAAAAAGCGAAGACCAAAGTGGCGGGGAGCCACGATGATCTTCGCTATACGTTGATACATATTATACGCAGGGTTTATTCCCTGAAAAAAATTGCTTATCTGTCGGAACCGAAACCTGCTGCAATAAATTCCCTGTTAAGACGGGCGATATTGGTGAGCGAGATTTCTTTCGGGCATTCTGCTTCACAAGCGCCGGTGTTGGTACAGCTACCAAAACCTTCCTTATCCATTTGCGCTACCATGTTAAGCGCACGGGTAGTTCTTTCCGGATGGCCTTGTGGCAACAACGACAGTTGGGATACTTTAGCAGATACAAACAGCATGGCAGATGAATTCTTACAAGCCGCTACACAGGCGCCGCAACCGATACAGGCAGCTGCTGCAAACGCCAGGTCTGCTTTATGTTTATCTACCGGGATATTATTGGCATCCTGGGCATTACCAGTGTCTACAGAAATAAAACCACCAGCTTCTATAATACGGTCAAAAGCAGATCTGTCTACAGTCAGGTCTTTTACCACAGGGAAAGCGCCTGCTCTCCATGGTTCTACCGTAACGGTATCGCCGTCTTTAAAAGCGCGCATGTGCAGCTGGCAGGTAGTAGTACCATCCCATGGACCGTGAGCGCGGCCATTAATATGCATAGAGCACATACCACAGATACCTTCGCGGCAGTCGTGGTCAAATGCAACCGGTTCTTTTCCTTCATTGATCAGTTCTTCATTCACCACGTCGAACATTTCCAGGAAAGACATTTCTGAAGAAATATTTTTAGCCTGTAAAGTTTCAAACCTACCCTGATCGTTTTTGTCTTTTTGCCTCCACACTTTTAATGTGAGGTTCATGTTATAATGTTCCATATACCTTGGACAATTATTTAATTTATAATTCTGGCCAACCGTTGCAGGTTAACCAATCACCATTATTTATAGCTACGTTGTGATGGTATTACTTCTTCAAAGTGCAGCGGCTCTTTGTGCAGTTCGTACTGGTCGTTGCCTTTGTACTCCCAGGCAGCCACATAGCTGAAATGCTCATCATCGCGTTGTGCTTCTCCATCCGGTGTTTGTGATTCTTCACGGAAGTGGCCACCACAGGATTCGCGGCGGTTGAGCGCATCCATACACATCAATTCACCCAGTTCCAGGAAATCGGCCACGCGGCCAGCTTTTTCCAGTTCGGGGTTAAATTCGTTAGCGATACCAGGAACACGCACATCTCTCCAAAACTCTGCACGCAGTGCTTTGATCTCCTCGATAGCCTCTTTCAATCCTTGTTCGTTACGGGCCATACCACATTTATCCCACATGATCTTACCCAGTTTCTTGTGGAAATGGTCTACAGATTTGGAACCTTTGATATTGAGGAATTGATTGATACGATCTCTTACCTTATTCTCTGCTTCCACAAAAGCGTCATGGTCAGTAGGAATGGCTTTTACGCGGATTTCATCTGCCAGGTAGTTACCGATGGTGTAAGGAATAACAAAGTAACCATCTGCAAGGCCCTGCATCAGTGCGGAGGCACCGAGGCGGTTAGCGCCGTGGTCGGAGAAGTTCGCTTCACCAAGGGAGTACAAACCTGGAACAGTGGTTTGCAGTTCATAGTCAACCCAGAGGCCACCCATGGTATAGTGTACTGCCGGATAGATACGCATCGGTGTTTCGTAAGGATTTTCACCAGTGATTTTAGCGTACATATCGAAGAGGTTACCATATTTTTCGGCTACCACTTCTTTACCCAGCTTAATGATTTGTTCTTTAGAAGCATTATGCATCTGGCGTTTACCAGCTTCAATCTTTCCATAACGTTCGATAGCAGCTGCGAAATCGAGGTATACCGCCTGTTTGGAAGTACCTACGCCATAACCGGCATCACATCTTTCTTTTGCCGCACGGGAAGCCACATCACGGGGAACGAGGTTACCGAAGGCAGGATATCTTCTTTCCAGGTAATAATCCCTTTCTTCTTCAGGGATATCGCTGGCTTTACGGGTATCATTTTTCTGTTTAGGCACCCAGATACGGCCATCATTACGGAGCGACTCCGACATGAGGGTCAGTTTCGACTGGTGATCGCCGGAAACAGGGATACAGGTAGGGTGAATCTGTGTGAAACAAGGGTTAGCAAAGTAAGCGCCGTTTTTGGTAGCTTTCCAGGCGGCAGTTACGTTAGAACCCATTGCGTTGGTAGACAGATAGAAAACGTTACCGTATCCACCGCTGCAGATCAATACTGCATGGCCGAAATGACGTTCCAGTTCACCGGTAATGAGGTTACGGGCAATGATACCACGGGCCTTACCATCAATTTTCACAATGTCTAACATTTCATGGCGGCTGTACATGGTAACGTTACCCAATGCCACCTGGCGTTCCAGGGCAGAGTAAGCACCTAGCAGCAATTGTTGGCCGGTTTGACCAGCGGCGTAGAAAGTACGCTGTACTTGTGTACCACCGAAAGAACGGTTACTTAACAGTCCACCATATTCACGTGCAAAAGGAACACCTTGTGCTACGCATTGATCTATAATGTTACCGCTTACTTCTGCCAAACGGTGTACATTGGCTTCACGTGCGCGGTAATCGCCACCTTTTACAGTATCGTAGAACAAACGGTAAACGGAGTCACCATCGTTCTGATAATTTTTTGCCGCGTTGATACCGCCTTGTGCAGCAATACTATGCGCACGGCGCGGACTATCCTGAAAGCAGAATGCTTTTACTTTATATCCCAATTCACCTAACGAAGCTGCAGCAGAGGCACCAGCCAAACCAGTTCCAATGATGATTACTTCCAGGTTGCGTTTATTGGCTGGGTTTACCAGTTTACAATGTCCTTTATAGTCTTCCCACTTCGTATTCAATGGGCCCTTAGGAATTTTTGCATCCAACATATATCCTTACTTTACAGAATTATTTGAAATAAATTACAACAGGAATGATAGCAAATCCGATAGGAATGGCTACTCCAAAAACCCAGATACCGATGAAGCTCAGTAAACCGTTGTACTTTTTATGATTTAAACCGAAGGTCTGACAGGCGCTCTTAAAACCGTGAATCAGGTGAAAAGATAATGCGATCATTGCAATCACGTATATCACCACGAAAAGCCCATGTTTAAATACATCATAAGATAACCAGTAGAGGTCTTTCAAAGGCTCTGCAACACCTTCATAGGTTTTAGTGCTAATCTGACCGTAGTGGAATTGTCCCCAGAATTGAACGAGGTGGATAACGATAAAGATGAAAAGAATACTTCCCATAATGGCCATCTGGCGGCTGAACCAGGAAGAGGTTTGGTTACCCGGATTAACGGCATATTTCACCGGCCGGGCCGCCCTGTTGCTAAATGTGAGCTGTATCGCAACGTATGCGTGCAGCAGAATCACAATTTTCAGCCCCCAGGCAATAAACTGAATCAGGCTGTTGTGCCCCATGAATGCTGCGTAAGTGTTGAAGGCCTTGCCATCATCATCTTTCAGCAGCTGTAAGTTACCCGCCAGGTGTACCAGCACAAAGCTGCAAAGAAAAAAGCCGGTAGCACCTACCAATAACTTCTTACCGATAGAGGTATTAAAGAACTGTGACCACTTCATAAGTAAAAATCTAAGCTTCCTAGTATAAAAAGATGTTTGAAATGTCGGGCAAATTTAAAGCAGGAAAAGTAAAAACCAAATGATATTTATCAGGTTTCTATATACATAAACAGAAAAGCAAACTCATTAACAGTTGATAATCAATAAATCACGCATAATATCTTTCATTTTGCAATGAAAATTAATATTATTCCAGGCGTTTTAGCATGATATTATCCACCATATTATACAAATGCATAGGTTGATATGTTCGCCATTTATCGTCTTCCAGCAAGTGTACGTAATAGTGTAAACGCATTTTTTCAAACTCATCTTTTGTTTGCACCGGCATATTCAAACTCACGATCCAGCCGCCTTCATCGCGGATATCATCCCACCATTCTTCATAATAACAATCATCAGAGGAATGGAAGTTCATCACATTTTCGGTGATAAGGATAAACTTTGTGATGCCTTGTGCGATCAAAGTATCAATAACGTTACGTTTCATGGTCATAATATCATTATCGATCGCGTCGTTCCATTCGCCTAATAATTCTATGATGGTAAAATTGAACTGGTAATCTGTATAGAGTATTTTCATATACAGGTTGCGCGAGCCAAATTCGTCCCATTGTGGATGTATGTAGTAGTTATATACTGCATTGGAATATTCGAACTCACTATACTCTCTTCCATAGAAAGGAGAGTATTCATCTTCTTCGGCGGTATACAGGTGCCGCCAGTTGTAATATGGCTCTATGTTATGCATAACCCGGGTTAAAGTGCAAAGGTCTGGTTAAATCATTTTTTCACAAAATCATCCACTGCTTTTTTAACACTGCCCGCCTGCAACAGCAGGCGCTGTGCCTGATCATAATCGGTGAGCGACAGTTGTTCCATCAGCATTTTCACGCCTCTATCCACTAATTTTTCATTGCTGAGCTGCATGTTTACCATTTTGTTATCTTCTACCCTACCCAGCTGGATCATTACGGAAGTGGAAATCATATTCAGCACCAGTTTTTGTGCAGTACCGCTTTTCAGTCGCGTGCTACCAGTCACAAATTCTGGTCCTACCACTACCTCCACCGGAAAATCAGCAGCGGCGGAAACGGGCGTATCAGGATTACAGCTGATGCTGCCGGTAATAATGCCATGCTCACGGCAGGCGTTTAACGCGCCTATTACATAAGGGGTGGTACCGCTGGCAGCGATACCTACTACTACGTCTTTATCGGTAATATTATACGCCTGCAGGTCTTTCCATCCCTGTTGGCGGTCATCTTCTGCAAATTCTACCGCTTTACGGATAGCGTTGTCTCCACCAGCGATCAGTCCTACTACCCATCCTTGTGGCACCCCAAAAGTAGGTGGGCATTCGGAGGCGTCTACCACTCCTAAACGGCCGCTGGTACCCGCACCCATATAAAACAAACGGCCGCCGGCCAACATTTTATCCGTAATAGCTGTCACCAGCTTTTCTATCTGAGGGATTGCCTTTTCTACGGCCAACGGAACAGTTTTATCTTCCTGGTTCATGTTTTCCAACAACTCATGTACACTCATCTTTTCGAGATGATGGTAAGGAGAAGCCTGTTCCGTTACTTTTACAAATGACATATTTAATGAATATAATATATTAATTAACAATGGTATTCCAACAATCCTTCCATGGGCGTACGCAATATTTTGCCTAAAGGCAACTCGTACAACTCACACAGCTCCTGGAGCACATCTCGGAAATGCCAGGCGATGCCGCCGGTAAAATGCAGGGCGGTTGTCCAGCTTTCGCGGTATTTATAAATATGGTTAAAGAAGAAATCATTTAGTCCGTCTTCCAGAATATTTTCGATCAGGAAATGTTTTCTGTTTTCCGACAGGAACTCCGTAAAGCTGGCCAGATAGCGGTTGGCTAAAGGTTTCCGGTACACATTCTCGAGTATTTCATCTTTACTCGTCTGATACTTATATTCAAAACGGGCGTGGAGGTCGGCATCGAAACTATTATATAGATAGTACTGCAACACCTTCTTGCCCAGGTAAGCGCCGCTGCCTTCATCGCCCAGTATATACCCCAGGCCGGGATTATTCTTTACAATATCTTCTCCATTATAATAACCTGAATTAGAGCCAGTACCCAGGATACTTACCACGCCGGCAGTGCGACCACAGAGTGAACGGGCAGCACCCATCAGATCGTGCTGCACTTCGAGATGAGTGGTTGGCCATACCGCCCGGACAGCGTCGGATACCAACTGGATATTTTTAGGCTGAGACAAGCCGGTACCATAAAAATAGATATCGGTAACTGGGGCATCAGCGGGTAACTGCGGCAACAGTTCACCGGAAAAAATGGCTTTTATTTGCTCGAGCGATTGAAAATACGGGCTTATCCCCTGCGTTTTCAGTACTACCGGCCCGCCTGCTCCCAGCAAGCCCCATTCTGTTTTAGTAGATCCACTATCCGCGATCAGCTTTATTCCTGCGCACATATCCGCTAATATTATGAAATTAAAGAATCCTACAAGTTTGCACCTGATTTATGCTATTTTTGTCACAATTTAAACAAAAGGGAGTCATATAAGCAAGTAGCGTCCTTTACGTTTAAATGATGATGATACATGTATATACAGCCCAGCTTTCGCCAGGCGCTTCTATTACATGAATTAAAAAGATTGGTCATATAAAATTAGCGGGATAATAATCAGATTATGTCTAACAGAAAGCTGAATGTTTTTTTACCTCTCCTCTTTGCAGTTGTGCTGGCGCTGGGCATGTTCCTCGGGCATAAAATGCCGGGGTCTAACAATGGCACCACCATTTTTTTTGCCAAACCCAACAGAGGACCGGTACAGGAAGTAATGGACCTTATTAAAACGAAATATGTAGATACCCTTGATACTGACTCTTTACAGCAAGAGGCTATAGAAGGCCTGCTGGCCCATCTTGACCCACACTCCATTTACATTGCCCCTGCCCAGCTAGAAGGGATCAATGAAGACATGGAAGGTAACTTTGAAGGCATTGGCATAGAATTTAACATTACCGCCGATACTGTGAATGTGGTAAGCGTGCTGAGTGGCGGCCCTTCCGAAGCGGCTGGCCTTCAAACCGGAGATAAGATCCTGAAGGTAAACGATAGCCTGGTAGCAGGCAACAGCATTACCCCGGAAGGAATACGCCGCATCCTGCGCGGTCCGGCCGGCTCTATCGTAAATACAGTTATACTACGTCAGCAGGAAGAACTGCAAGTGCCCATTAAAAGAGGCGTTATCCCTTTATATAGCATAGATGCCAGCTATATGGTGGCGCCAGAGGTAGGATATCTTAAAATCAGCAAGTTCTCCGCCACTACCTACGATGAATTTATGCAGGCCATGCGGGAACTGGAAAAACAAGGCATGACCAAACTGATCATCGATCTACGGCAAAACCCCGGCGGCTACCTCGACGCAGCCGTACGCATTGCCGATGAACTACTGGGAGAAAATAAACTGATCGTATATACGCAGGGTAAAAACTTCCCCCGCACAGAATATAAAACAAAACGCCCCGGCCTGTTCGAGCAGGGACCATTGGCCGTACTCACCGACGAAGGCTCTGCCTCCGCCAGTGAAATCCTTTCCGGCGCCATACAAGACTGGGACCGCGGTACTATCATTGGCCGCCGTACCTTCGGTAAAGGACTGGTACAGGAACAATACGACCTGAATAACGGCGGCGCACTGCGGCTCACCGTAGCACGCTACTATATCCCTTCCGGACGCAGCATCCAAAAGCCTTATGGCAAAGACCACGAAGACTACGATGCCGATATCATAGAACGTTACCAGCGTGGAGAAATGGTCAACAAAGACAGCATCAAGATCTACGACACTGTTCCTTATAAAACAGCCAAGGGACGCCGGGTATACGGTGGTGGCGGTATCACCCCTGATGCCTTTATCCCCTTCGACACGACCCGCTTTTCACCTATTCTCGGGGCACTTTACAACCGTAATACTTTCAGCAACTTTGCCTACCAGTATTATACCAGCCATAAAGCAGTATTTGCTCCTTATGAAGATGCAGCCGTATTCGTTAGAGACTTCCAGCTCAATAACGCGATAGTCAACGATTTTAAGGCCTATGCCAAAACAGACAGCATCACAGGCCTGGATCACCTGAGCCCCCGCGAAGAAAAAGAAATCCGGATACGCCTCAAAGCTATGCTGGCCCGTCAGCTGTACAGAACAGAAGGTTTCTATGAAACACTGAACGCAGACGATCCAATGATTAAGAAAGCATTGGAAGTATTGAAATGATGATATATTGTTGTGAGAGATACATTATATGTAAAACGCAGCAGGTAATCCTGCTGCGTTTTACATATATCTCCTGCTTATTTAACTATTCAAACCGGCTAAAACTCGCCACCCAAATATTTTCATCTTCTGAAAATTGAACTGTTCCAATCGCAGATAATTCTTCTTCATCATTTAATAATAGCTCAAGTCCTGTTTTAAGGGCAATATTTAAACGTGCTAAATCATTTAAAGTTCCTATGCAGTTCAATCGAACCCTCCCTTGGCGGTCGCAATTATTAAAATCAACAACAACTTTTTGTATCATATTAAAATAACTGTTGCCACCTCTATTGAGATGGTTAAAAAATCGAATGAACTATAGGCGTGACCATAGATTATCTGATTGGCGGTTCTATCGGCATGGCGCTGAATAAAAACTTCTTAAAAGAATGGGAGAGATTGAAGCCCTGCCTGAAGAGGAGAAAAAAATTTTATTCTTCATCGATATCGCTGCTACTTGTAAAACTCAAAAAGCATGACACTATCTCATAAACTGTGTAAATCATAAAAATCGGGGTTTCGCTCCGATTTTTTAATTTTAAAGCATATACAGTTTTATGAAGACAGAAGATTTTTTATCAGACGATTTCCTTGCCCAGATTCAGAAGCGGGACATTGAAAAGATGTTAGAAGGAGAGCTGGATAGCCATTGGGGTATGATAAGCATGAACACAATGAAAGTGCTAATAGCCGTAATGGTTATAGAAAGAAGAAGCTCAAGACCAGTTACGGCGAGTCTGAGATTAAGGTTCCCAAAGATCGTGATGCCAGTTTTAACCCCCATGATCGTACCCAAACGCGAAGGGATGGCTCAAGGCCAGGAAGAGGTAATCGTGTCCTTTTATGCCAAAGGAATGAGTGTAGCAGATATCGAAGAGCAAATAAGAGAAATGTATAAGTTTGACGTTTCCTCTGCCACGATTAGCCGGATAACCAGCCGGGTGGCAGAAGATATTGTCGCCTGGCAAAACCGGCCATTGGAACCAGTTTATCTTATAGTTTGGATGGATGGCATTGTATTCAAAGTACGTGAGAACAGTAAAGTAATTAACAAAACTGTCTATATCGCTGTGGGCATGAAGCGGGGATGTTTATGCTGCTCCAACCAGACAAGCTGCCATGGCCGCTCTGGACGCTCTGGACACTAAGTGGAGTGCCAAGTACGCATAATGCCATCAAAAGCTGGCGCGAAAACTGGGAGGAACTCACTGTCTTTTTGGGCTTCCCGCTGGAGATCAGGCAGATCATCTACACAACAAACCTCATCGAAAACCTGAACGGCAAAATTAGAAAGTATACCAAAAACAAGCTATCCTTCCCAACAGATGATGCTGTGCTGAAATCTGTGTACCTGGCTTTACGCGAAGTATCAAAAAAAATGGACCATGCCCATTAGAAACTGGGGCATGATCCTTAATCATTTTTTTAACTATTTTTGATAATAGAGTGAGAATATAATTATCAATTTGACTCCCGATTTTTAAGTTTACACACTTAGTGAAATAGTCCCTTAAAATCTGTAAACTTATTTTAGAACGAGACACATCGGTGATAATACCTTCATCACTTTCTGTACGGATGTCCAGCCTGGGAAGCAATAGTCTGCCGCTCTGACGCAGGTAATCGCTGAACTTCTGTAATGCCTGTAAATGCTTATTTAGATAGCTATTGCTTAACCCGCCACCACGGCGCTGATTAGACCTGCCTTTTAACTTATAATAATGATCTTTGAACAGATGTATATCTAACTGATGTAAGCCTGCATAGCCTTTACCTTCTGCATAGTAAAGCAGTTCCTGTATGTGGTTAGGTAGCTGATAAACTGTTTGTTCATTATAACCCAACGCACTTAGCCACTCCCCGTAACTTTGGACAATATAACGGTAGGCCTCACTTTTTAAGTCAAGCTGTTTCACGATACAATAAGTTTTTGTGTGCGGTGTGTATTCTCCGTATAACCTAAGCCGTTACACTAACTGCTTCTTTTCTTTCGTTTATCCGGCTCACTTATCTGATGGACCACTGTTGAACTTTTGAGCCCTTCCGTTACTTCATCTAATACGGTAATGATACGTTGCTGTAATTGCTGGTATTCTTCATAACTCAACACTTCATAATAATAAGCCTTTGTGTAGCGGCTTTCCACCTGACGGATATACCCAACTTGCAGCAGTGCTGCATGGTGACGCTTGACAGTACTTAGTGGGATACGCATCATAGTACGGATGCCACTATTGGTAAAAGCCTTTTCACCACTGGATTCCAGGCATGCCTTGAGCTGTTCAAAATAATGACGGGTAGCACCACTCAGCTCATCACTCTTACGTAGCAATATACCTTTCATCAGCTCATTGGCATCTCTTATATCGTCTATGGTAGTTGTAATATAGTATTCACATGTAGTTTCATCTGCCTGTATATCGCGCTGGTACTGCTTATAAAAGGTAATCACTTCTATAAAGGCCAGATAATGAGCATTGGTACGACGCTGTTTAAAAACCTCCTTCGGTATCTTTAGCAACTCTGCATAAGGATTGCGGACGGTAACAGGTTTTAATATACGCTGTACGTTCTGTAACAGGTAGCGGGCCTGTTGTTCGGCTGCGCTGTTTACCTTACCCGCGCTTAGTTTCCGCTGATAGTCCATGATCCTTTCATCCTGTTCAATGCTTTCATCAAGATATAAAAGGAAGCAGCGATTGGCATTATCTTCGTACAGGCTTTCATGTGTGGTACAACCAGCAATACTAACAGGGCCATGTACCTTCAGATGGATGGTTTTAGTATTGCCGTTACGGTCTTTAATGGTAACAGTTTTACTGATACGCTGCTTACTTTGCAGTTCCCGTAAGGGATACAGGGCAGACCATATACCGTCCAGGTCTTCTATCAGTATCAGCTTATGATCCAGCTCCCCTTTATCAAAATAATAAAAAGCATTCTCTGTTAAAGCAGTGATTTCGATCTTGTCTTCATCGGGCATCAGGTCGCCGATCTTTTCCTGCAGATGACTTTTACCGGTACCACTACTACCAAAGCTGATCACATGCAGCGGACGGCTAGTTTTACGACTGGTAAAGATCAGGTACATAATTAACCGGCTCAGTTCTTCACCTACCATACCGCTTTTACTGATAATTTCGTTTGTGCGTTCCAGTAAATCCGGCTGTTGTAAAAACGCCATAGCCTGGGCCTGTTCTGCTTCTGTTAGCACTTTCAGCTGCTTTACCCGTTCCTGCTTCCGGGCTTCGATCTGTTGTAAACGATAACCCTCCAACTGATCGGTGATTTCCCCCAGCGCCTGTACTACAGGACTGCTACCGATTTCCAGCCGGTCAGCTATCAGCCTGGTGGGGCGTATGATCGGTACGTCTGGTGATGTGATTGGCAGATATGAACGTGGTGATATAACTCCCTCTATCGAAGTGGTGTCTAAAATTTCTGATGCCCTGGAAGTGTCTATTGATTACCTCATTGGTAAACCAAAAATGGAACTGGATAAGCAAGCACTTAAACGTCTGGAAGATATTTCCATGCTACCGGAAGAAAATAAAAAATTCATCCTCAACCTCATTGATATGGCGCTAAGGGATTTTAAAGTCAAGAAGGCACATAATGCATAAGAAAACCGCTGATTCCCTTAGCGGTTTTCTTATGCATTAATCTTTAATGATGTGGTATAGAAACAACACAATATATACCTAGTAATACATTCGCTAATACCGCAAATTTAACTATCTTAATAAAGATTTTAGCATTTAAGCTATCACTGTTGACCGTGGCATGCCGGTAGAATATAATATAGAACAAAGTATAAATTACATTAAGGCACAATAAGTAAAACACCCCAAACGGTAGCATAAAAAAATTCACAGAAGCACTATTAAAAAACTTCATAAGTGCCATACAAAGTACACCTGTTGTGATAGTGTAAATATTAAATGGTAATCTATGTGATTCCCACCATCTCTTTATATCCTTATTCATATACCTACTCATAATGATAATTAATATTAAAATCTTCGACGCCTAATTTCACCTTTCAGAGGTAGCCCATTGAAAAGACCACCATTTATTTTTGATGTGCCGACGGTATGATGAAAGCCTTTCCTTATAGCTTGCTGATCTGCTTTAGCATCCCTAAATCCTTCATTACCCTCAGAACCAACCTTAGCACTTGAATAACTAAAACCTAACCGTTGCATTGCATTGCCCCACAAAAATTGCCCCGCATCATTTAAGTTATAGGCATTAGCTGGAGCACCGGAGAACAGCATAAAGCCCCCTCGTCCATCATAATCTGACATTTTGCTAGAATTAGGGATTATTCCTTGACTTGGCAGAGTATATAACCAATTAAAATCCATCCTATTCTGACTTTCCTCTGCAGCAAAAACCCATCTTCCTATCAGTCCTTTTCCTTTAATATCGGATTTATCCATTACATAATTAATATTCTCATCTGATACTATTGTCAACCCTTTTTGCCCAACTTCCATTGTGCTTAATTGAGCTGCATCTAATTCAGGGTCATTAAAACCAAAATATGCCAGAGCATCATACCTTGTCTGATCATTCCCGTCTTGATCTTTATATGTTGTATTCGAACCAAATGCTCCCGTCATTCCTGCCTGATCAATATCAAACATTCCTAAGTAGGTCCCTTTGGTATCAAACCTATAAGTAGTATCTCCTAATGGATCATTAAATTTAATCGGATTATTAAGCATGGCGGCATATGGACTAATCATTTCATTTGGTTTGGTATCTAGTCCATGCCATCTCCCAATTTGTGGGTCATAAGTTCTATAAAAGAACTCATACGAATTCAGATCAAAATCACTATTTAGTTCTGCACCATTATACTTAATCCGATTCTCAGGATAAGAAGAACCTTTGAGTGTGCTTGAACTTATCCCACTCATTGTGAGTCCAAACGGATAATAATGTGTCTCTTCTAACAGAGCCCCAGGGCTGGTCACTACCGTCACCTCATCAAAAAACACATCCTGCGCAGTTTCGTTACTAGTATAAACATACAAAAATCCACTCTTATCAGCAACCATTTTATCTTGTGCCAATACCTGCACTGCATCCGGCATGGCCTGCACTTGGCGCGCACCGCTATTGTTGTCCACCATTTTCAACTGATCGTCGAACAATACAAAATTGAGATAAGCTTTCGGCCGGTCTGCTGCAGGATTTTTGCCAGGGTCCTGGTCTTTCAGATGTTGATAATCAGTGTTATAAAATTGTTCGTTTAAGGGAGAAGTATTGCCCCCTGCTTCATTTAGTTTACTGCCTGCATCTGCCTGACTTCCTGAGAAGGCTTTCATTAAGGCTGCAACCATGTCCGCTACAGGAGCCAATTTACTTTTTTGTTGATCCGGTCCATTGGATTTATAAAAAGCCCGGGCGCCAACACTGATAGTATCTCCAGCCATTACCCTCAAAACAATAGACGGACCTATCTTTTTATCGGGATCACTGCCATTGAGCTTGGCCACAAATTCATTCTTTGCTGCAACATGCTGGTCTTTAGGGTAACCAGATGGAATAGCACTACGACTGGCATCCACGTTGCTGAATAAAGCGGTTTCGGTAGCAGCGCTCTCCGTTTCCATGGAGGCCATATAGATAGAGGTCTGACTTTCCTCTGTCAACACCGTACGAATGTTGCCCAAATGATCCTTGATAAAGTAATCATAAACGTAGGCAACAGGCTGGCCCGTTTTGTATACTGCACGTATCCGGCCATCAGCCAACCCTACAAACCTTAACGAGTCCTGTTCGTACACAATGCCATTAATATAATCTGTAGTATTTATTTTAACAATATTACCCGTTTGATCTGTTACTATTTTGCGTAATTTACTACCGGTAGCATCATATACATACTGGATCATTCCCTTATCTGTAATGGTAATCTGCTGTGGTAGATTCAGATGGTTATAAGTAATGTTACTGATCTTTTTATTGGAGTCTATGATCAAATTGCCGTTACTGTCATAATCATAATCAATAGCTTCTCCCTTGACAGCTTCTTTAAAATCACCCAATGAGGAAGAGGCATCATTAAAACCATCTGTAACGGCTTTCAACTTATTGCTGTTAGCGTTGTAGCTGTAAACCAGATCATCTATCTGGCTACTTCCGGCACCTTTTAAACCCCATTGCTGCATCCTCAGGATATTCCCGTTGGCATCATAAGCAAGAGCAGGATTTATACCATCCCCCATCTTTACATTAAAGTTAATACCAGCAGATTGATTCCAACTATCACCAGACAACTGTGTAAAGTCAGCCTTCATTAATCGATTGGCTACATCATAACTGTAACCATAAGCGCGGGCATTGGCATCTGCAAATCCTTTCCATTTGATACCGGCTATATTACCAGTATACTCCTGGCTGTCAAAGCCATAATCGTAGCTCAACTCCTGACCAAAATAGTGTCCCCCATTGGTGGTATTTACATAATTCTTGTTAATGCTTTTTAGCCAACCGCGGATATTATACTCATATTCCAAACTTTCCAGGTCTGCGTTATCCGCCTTTCGTATAGTTTTTGTTTTCAGCTCGCCAAGCGCATCATATTCATTGACTGCTACCTCCCGTTTCAGCGTAGCATCATCGTTCAGTTGCTCGGTTACCTTTACCAATCGGCCTCCGTGATCATAGGTATTTACTACTAATTGTCTGGTTATAGGTGTAACGCCGCTATGAGGATTACTATGGTAATTGTATACGCTCAGCAACTTACCATTAAAATCATACAGGTTGGTAACAATGTCCTGGCCTCCATTGGCATTGTCTGACACCACCTGTTGCACCCGCCCTTTGGTATCATAATACGTAGAAGTAATCAACCATTGATCTGTACCTAATATGCGCACCTTGGTGCCAGTAACCATTCCATTAGTCTGGTTACTGATCGCAATGGGTTCCGGATATGCACTGTCTCCTGTCTGAGGCTTGCTGAAGTAAGCAGCGGAGGCATCTTTCCTTCCCGGATAATTATAATGATCATAATAGGTATAAGTAAGTGGGTCAAGGTCTGCAGGGCTTAACGAAGCAATAGTATTATTAGCATAGATGGTATCTGTACTTAGAATACCATGAGGATCTAAAAAAGCATCCATAGTGTTATTGCCCGTATCAAATGCATCCGTAAATTCTATTTGTGTTCTCGCTTTATAAACAGCCCTGCCATCATAGTACCCCGTGATGAGTATATCCTGTAAGGGTATATCTTTTACTATTGGTTGCTGCGCTGTTGCTGTATTGAATGCTACCTGCAACTGTGCATGGGTTTGTGTTGTGGTATACAGACCTGTCATAACAGGCCTGTTCAGATCATCATACAAAGTAGCCAGCCACCTATTATCCTTACGTAAATTACCATCCTGGCTAAGTACCAACCTGTCGCGCATATCGTATACCATGCGAACCGCTGCAGCTCCCGGAATTTCTTTGACTACCATCCGGTTACGGTGATCATATTCATACCGGAAGCACAACTCTTTCCTCAGCATAGTATCAGTCATATTCCAGCCATTTCCAGCCAATATTTCCACCATTTTAGGAGGAATCACGTAACGAAGGTTACCCAGGTCATCATACACATAATAAGTGCTTAACCAACCCGTATAACTGGCGCCTGGCGCAATACCTAACTGTACTTTCTTAAGGATTATACGATCCAATTTGTCTTTGTACTCCACTACCTGATTGCCAGCTTCATCTATCACTACAGTTTTATATAGTGTACCAGCAGCATATCCTCCCGAACAAAAAGGATGGCTCCCTGCAGCAAAGGCAATGTTCCAGATACGCACATCTTCTGCGATGGTGTTTACCAGATACTGCTGGCTTACTCCCTTGCCACTACCCGTCCAACTGTTACCAGGAGACATTGTTTTCAATACCCGGCTCAGCGGAGACGCCTCAAATACAGTTTCCCCATAATATACCTGTTCTCCGGGAAATTGCGTTTCTATAAAGGCTGCCTGTTCCACAAAAGGATTGGCCTTAAACGAGCCATTACCTGTAGTAGCAACATAGGGTAGATATTTGTACTGCTCACGACCATAAGCATCATATAACACCGGAGATACCAGGTCTTTTCTATCCGGACTGATAGCTTTGGCAACAGTTTGTAAAGGTCTGCCGAATCCATCCACATAGACTGTAGTTTGTTTCATTTCACGGGGTGTACGATTCAGAGCTACTACCAAAGATGAATCCGTATATGGTTTGGCAGGCTCCCACGTTCTGACATAGTTCAGCCTAATACTTGCCGGATAAGCAGCAGGGGCAGCCGGCAATTCCTGAGAAGGCCTTGTCGGCAGGGGAAAAGTTGGTGAAATAATTGGTGTCTGGGCAAACATATTTATTGCCACAAACAACATTAACATAAAAAATATAAGGGTAATAGACCGCATTTATTTAACAGTTTCAATTAGGTTAGGAATAATGTCATTTGATTACTACGTGTATTGGATTACGCTATATTCCCTGCTGATATTTATATTCATACTGTTTAATAATGTTCCCATACATGTCCCTGACTATTTTAAGCCTTCCGTAATCATCATACTCAAAGAAAGCATTTGTACCTCTTTGGTCCACCTGATTAATTAATTGATTTACTTTATTGTAAGTATTTCCTTCAAGTATGGATTGAGCAGGAGCGACTATCAACTGGTCGACAAGACCTATTCCTGACATTGTAATCTGATTAGCTGTAATATTGGATTTCTTGTATAATTTCCATTGCCCCTGCACGTTATCAATCAGCTCCATAGTTGCTCCATTTACACTACAACTACCACCATCTGCTACCCATACAAGTACGTCATAAGGTATTCTAGTATTCAAGCCATTGATTATAATATTACCAGCAGACAACTGATAAGCTTTACTACCTGATAAAGTAGTGGCAGTCACTATGCCTGTTGATGGAATGGATACATAGGAAGGCATTTCCATAGTTTCAAATGAGGTATAAAACCAGTTATTGTCCCCTGAGCTTTCTATCATAGCCATTGGAATATTTAAGGCCTTATTCCAGCTATATTTACGGGTCAGACCATTCCTTTTCAAAATAGTTAAAGGATTAACATTATTATCGTAAGCGGGTACTGCGATTGCTCTTTCAAATGGATATTGGCCTATAGCAGTATTAATACTGTCCAGTAATAGTTGTTTCCCGGAAAGACGGTAATAATAACGTTCCTGGTTTATGTTCTCTCCGTTCACGCTCTTCCTGGATGCAAGCAGCGTAGTATAACGGTGCTGTTGACGCAACTGGCTGAACTCGGCAGCATTCAAATGCCCAGGACTATATGTGCTGTCGCCTGCATATACCATCTCCTGCACAACGCTTTCCTCTTTACTATTTTTTGTAGTTATCATAACAGGCAGCAGTGAAGAATCTCCATACTGATAAGTGGTAATGTTGCTGAGAGATGCAGCGTTATTATCATACATTATAACTGTATCTGCGGTTTTATACCACCTGCCGGTAGCAATCATATATATTCCTGGTATGGGAGTATTCGCCTGCATAGGTCCTACTGGATCTCCAGATTCACTAACCTCCATTCTGAAATCATTACAACCCACTTTTACAGCTGTAATATCCTGTTTAAATGGCTGCCCGGACCTATTGGAGGGATAAAAATCATATTCAGTGCCATTAATTTGTAAAGGTGAATAATTGTCGGTTGAATTTGTTTGATAGATAATCTCCCTGGACGGCTTACCCCTTACCCAGTCTTCATCATAAGCAGGCACATAGGGTAATACATAATTATTTTCAGGTGACGAAGAAATAAAATAATGCTCCTTTTTTTGTTTGATATTACCATCTGTAATGTATTCAACCACTTTAGGATAAAATATCAATGCTCCTTCTGTAAAAGAGGCTGGGATCACCGAATTTCCATGCCTTACAAGAAACTCCTTATCCTCAAATTCTATAAAATTATTCTGACGCGAAAGATAATAAGTCTTGATTTCTTCTTTATCACTGTAAACCGGCATGTTTCCCAGAAAACCATAAGAAGAATCATTTTGCTCATTGTGGTACACAAATTCCCTAATCCTAGCCATGTCTGGCCGTACATTGTCCGTTGTTGTTATCCGCTTAATCCTTAGCCCACCTACTATATAGTTTTTTCTTGACAGATCTTTACCATCATAATTTAAACTGACACTGAAATATCTTATGCCATCCACACCTTCCCAATTATTGATATTTCTTACATCGGCATATAAATGATAAGTTCCATTAGGAAAGTAGGTTAAAGGAAAAGTATTATTAAAATTGAATGATACAGGTCCGCTGATAGAATAGGTGCCACAATAAGGAAATCCCTCATCACACATAGGTTCTGATATACCAGTCATAAATGCACCACCCTTAAAATTATTCAATTCACTCGGGGGCTCGTTGATAACAAATACAGTATCATATAAGGAGGTTTTTAACGGTAACCCATTCTCTCTGATATCTGAAAGAGAGATAGTTTTATATATAGTAGAAGGTCTGATATACTTCGTATAGTTATATCCTATAGTATTGGCCTCATATTCAAAAGCATCAAAACCTCCCGTTGGATAAGTGATTTTAGTAAGAATCCCTGCCTTCATATAATCAAATTTGGGATTACGGTTAGATCCAGGAAGAAGCATCACCCTTTCTGCCGGAAGCCCTTCATAGAATGTAACCAATTCTTCAGGGGCAAGAGTGGTAGCATCGGTGGAATTACCATTCTGATAAGCACCATTGGCATACCCCCAGAAATCCTGTGCGTAAGACAAATGGCATGGCAATGGGGTACCATTATACTCAAACCTGTAACGTTGTGCAGTATCAGCAATACCATTACCATCTACACGAAGATCAAGCAGCCTCAAGCGGTAACGGCTGGTAGCAGGATCTTTCAGATAAATATTACCACACTCACCACTATCAAAGTAGTCATAATTGAAAGTATAACTATTAATGAGCTCTCCACCTGAAGTCTGAATAGATACTTTCTTTAATGCATTGCCCCCCGGGAGATCTTTTCTTTCAGGAGTGTCTGTATCAAATGTTATTTTATACTTCCTGGAAGTAATAGTGAAAATACCTGAATTCCCTTCTATATGATTATATGAAAAGCAATTCTCATCCTGACGGTAACGAAATGAGCCACTGCTATTTAAAGGAGAATATGCTGTACTTGATCCGGCCGAATAATAATAATAAGATACTGGATTATAGGTAAACCTGATTGTATCAGTCTTGTCTGGATTGATAATACTTGTCAGATTCCAGGCTGAGATAGTTCTGTTGTAGTTATTACTCGTGGTTCTGCATACGGCAACAGTGGAGGTATATTCTACTGTTGCAAATATATAAGTTGTTCCATCCGGTGTATATATTGTCCACGACGACTCACTGTTTTTCTCTATGGCTAATCCCTGATCTGATATATTAACATACTTACCTGTTTCAGGATTATAGGCAAATTTCCCACTGTAATTACCCATACTAAAGAAAAACAGGTCTGGCTCCAAATCTGCACGACCCTGCAATACATTATTATACATAATGTCCCTTTCAACCGGCTGTGCATCATTATAATAATAATAGGGAGTATGTTGGTTATATAAGAGACCTATTCCATCTCCACTGCCTTCATCAGGTTTTCCTCTCACCTCACGGGTAATAGCTCCACCAGCGGATAAGCTCCATCCTGCTCCTACCCAACTGGCTAATTCATCCACCCTTATCCCACCGGCATGATAAGATAAGTTTATTGGAACATTTATCTCTTTTTCCTCCAGATTAAATATGGGAATAGAAATAGACGGGATTCCAGTTGCGTAGCTGACTGGTAATTCTTCATATTTTTTTATTGCCTGCGCAGAGGGGGAAAGCGGCAAAAGCGAATTCAGTGAATTAATATAATTATCACTTGTTTGTGCAAAAACATTCTTTGTTAAAGAAATAAATACCAAACAACAAAAAAGAAAAATAATAATCGTACTGCTCTCTTTGAACTGAGCTAAAATCCTAACTTTTACGACTCTCATGAGGTATCGCTTTGATTGATTTACTTTTAATGAAGGCGGACTGCTAACTTTAATTTCGCGTACAATAACTGATTGGCTTGAATAACAACAGATATAGGGGCGGCATATTTTGTTATTGTAAAACGATTGAAAAATATTTCGGGTTAAAACAGTATACAGATTTAAATCTCTTAGGCGTTAAATCTACTGCAATTTAAAAAGTTATTTTTCAAAAACAAATACTCCACAGCACATGATTAGAAGAACCATATATCACTATCTCATTTTAGCTATACAAATACGCTTCAATAAAGAAGATGTGAAAGTCATTTATCATCAGTGCAAAGGCAGGGCCGATAACAGCAAAAAAAAGCTGACTAAAAATCACTTTTTAGTCAGCCTTTTTTATAATAGTATTATTACTGATTCTTCCGCTGCATCTTAGGCAAAGCCTGTACGATCAGGTCGTTCATTACATTCACTGCTTCGTCCAGGTAAATGTCTTTAGTTCTTGCCTTGATCCAATCCTTGTTACGGGCAATTTTGGAAGAGTCGTTTCCTAATTTATCCATATCGGATTTGATATTAATGATGCTCAGTTCCTTCACTTTATCGTTTACAGCATCATATTTTTTCAGGGCAGCAGTGTTTGTTTTCTGCTCTGATTTATACGTTTGAAGGTTCAGTGAATAGGTTTCCTGTTTTTCCAGGTTTTTCAGTGTGTTGAGATTTTCGTTCAACAGTTTGAAAGCTGGGCTGGCTGCCATTCTTTTTTCGCTATTCCTTTTCAGGGGTTCGGGATTTACCGGATTGTACCAGGGGGTGAAGCTGGCGCGTGGTATTTCGTCCCATGCGAGAGCATCGGAATCTTTACGCTCTGCCACTTCATAGTAAGGATCTGGTAATACGATATCTGAAGCTACCCCTCTCAGCTGGGTAGAACCGCCATTGGCACGGTAAAACTTCTGTTGGGTCAGTTTCAGGGCGCCGAGGCTGCTGCCATCTTTTACCGGATAGAAATCATCCAGGTTAAAAAGGCGTTGAACAGTACCTTTACCAAAGGTTTGCGTACTGCCGATAATCACTGCACGTTTATAGTCTTGCATCGCAGCGGCCATAATTTCGGAAGCGGATGCACTGTATTCATTGACCATAATTGCCAGCGGACCATCATATTCTACATTTTTATCACGGTCGCGCAATACCACTGCATCGCCGCCTCTGGAGCGCACCTGTACTACCGGGCCTTCCGGAATAAACAGGCCGGCCATTTGTACTACGTCTTGCAGGGAGCCGCCGCCATTAAAGCGAAGATCCAGGATAATACCTTCTACTTTCTCCGCTTTCAGTTTAGCCACTTCTTTCTGCACATCTTCAGCGCTGCGTGCACCGTTACGGTCGTTAAAATCGGCGTAGAACTCGGGGAGATAGATATAACCAATTTTATGCTGGCCGTTAATGATAGCTGATTTAGCAAAAGTTTCTTCTGTTACTATTTCATCGCGTATGATAGTGATATCTTTTGTAGTACCATCCACACTTCTTACCGTTAATTTCACCGGGGTACCTTTTTTACCACGGATCAGCTTTACGGCATCTTCTACAGGATAACCCGTAATATCTACTGGTTCACCAGTTCCCTGGGATACTTTCTGGATCACATCATTTACTTTCAGCTGTCCTTGTTTCCAGCTGGGACTTCCGGTAACGATGCTCACCACTTTGATTTTATCGCCTTCTTCCTTCAGCTGTGCGCCGATACCAAAAAACTTACCAGCCATTTGCTCTTCAAATGCACGTTTTTCATCTGGTGGGAAATAGTCGGTATGCGGGTCCATGGTAGTAGTGATGGCATTTACATACAGATTAAAGCGGTCATTATCGTTCTGCCGGTTTTTCAAACGCTCAAAATAGCGGTCATAGAGCTGTTTTACTTTCAAGCGGGCATCTGCTTCCAACTGCGTATCTGTTTTTGTTTTGATACTGTCTTTTGCATCGGCTTTATCACGCATATCCTGCAAGTCTGTGAGCTTTTCCAGGGTACGGTATTTCAGCACCTTGCGCCAGGCTTCCTTGCGGGCGTTTTCATCTGCCGGATAATCAATTTTATCCGGGTCCAGCACTACCTTTTCATCCACCGTAAAATCGAATGGTTTGGAAAGGATTTCCGGATAGATACTAGCTGCCTCGGCTACACGTTGTTTCACCAGCGCATTGATGCTGCGGAAACAATCAATCGGAGCGCCTTTCAGCTCATCATCTATATGGGTAGATAAAGGAAGGAGTTTATCCACATCTGTTTTCAGGAAGAATTTCTTCTCTGTATCCAGGCTACGCAAATATTTATAGAAAACCTCAGCGGAAAATTTATCGTCTATTGGTTTAGGTTGATAATGTCCTTCCTTTAGCATTTGCCCTACCAAGTTCATAATCACCTCGTAACGGCCTGGGGGGTCATCGGTATGTCCAAGTCTATTAAAAGCCAACACACCTGCGGAAATACTTAATAGCACAACCGGTATTATCACTTTCAGTCTCATATGTATCTCAATTGAACTTAAATGTTGTCAAATCAAATATAAAATAAAATCACCCGATGGGTACGCAAATTATTTCCTTTTAACAAAAAATTGGGCCAAACGGACACCGGTCGAGATATGTGGCTGAAATCAGCCATGTAATTGTCTCTTGCACACCGCTTTAAACAATCTTCATAAAGATAACGGTTAAGTATCCGCGAATGTTGAGAAGAATCAATCTTTCACCAATTTATATACCGCTCCTTTAAACCCATCTTTTCCGGAAATACTGGTCAGCATATAGAGCTCCCCTTGCTCATCCTGGCCCCAGCTAAGGATTTGCAGGTTACCAGCAGGGCGACCAGAGAGTTCGAGATTAGCCCGTTCCCATTTATTGCCATCAGGCACCAGTACAAAAGATTTCCCGTTATAATCACCAAACACATACAGCCCTTTCAGCGCGGGGATGGCGTTGCCGCGGTATACATAACCACCGGTGATACTTATCCCCAGATCGTGGGAATATTCGTGGACAGGTGCAATCAATCCTGCTTTATTAGCACCTGCGGGTACTTTAAAATCGTGGTCCCCTTCCATAATCCGCCAGCCATAATTACCTCCTTTGGTGATAATATCCACTTCTTCATACTTATCTTGTCCTACATCTCCTGCAAACAACTTTTTGCTACCCTTATCAAAAGAAAAACGCCAGGGATTACGCAGCCCATAAGCCCATATTTCTGGTCTTGCGCCGGCCTGGTTAACAAATGGATTGTCTGCTGGCACTTTATAAGGCGTACTGTTCACATCTATCCTTAATATTTTACCTAACAGGGTACGCAGATCTTGTCCATTGCCAGCATCTCCATGCTTATCGCCACCGCCACCACCGTCGCCCAGGCCAATGTACAAATACCCATCCGGGCCAAATTGTAACTGACCACCATTATGATTGGATTCCGGTTCGTCGATCTCCATCAATACCCTTTGGGAAGCCGGATCGGCTTCGTCTGGACGATTAACCGCAACAGTGAATTCTACCAAACGGCTGGTATGGTTAAATCCCTTCTTTTGCATTGGAGCGCTATAATACACGTAAAATTTATGGTTCTTTTTAAAGTCGGGATGAAAGGCCAGCCCCAGCAACCCTCTTTCGTCGTAGCCTGGGTTAATACTTACCATATCATTACTCACATCCAGGAAGGGAGTAGGCAGGCAGACACCTTTTTTCACTATCCAAATCTTCCCTTCCTTCTGACAGAAAAACAGCCTGCCGGAACCATCACCGGCAACAGCCATGTTTACCGGGGAAATAAACTGGTCGGTCACCAATTGCAACCGGGCTTTTCGTACAGGCGGCTCCGTGTCATTACCGGGTGGGTTGCCTGCGCACACAGCGGCCATAGTAATAGCCGGCCATAATAATAACGCCTGAAAAAAAATGCGGGGATAATGAATTTTCATAGTTATGGTTGATTTATTCAGGTTAAAAATATATTTTAAAAAACAAAGGTCAAAGCCTATGCTCACAGTTCCACTTTTATGCTTTTTTGTACCTTCGCCAAAAATTCAACAGGTTGGACAATACCGTATCGAAAAAGAACGACCCGTACGCTTCATTACGCTTCCCGGAATTCAATTACTATCTGGTTATACGTTTTGCCTTCGTATTTGCATTGGCGATGCAATTTGCCATCATAGAGTGGAAAGTATATGAAATTTCCAAAGATCCTTTCTCTCTGGGGCTGATTGGTTTATCGGAAGTGATTCCTGCCGTGCTGTTGGCTCCTTTTGCAGGGCATATGGTAGACAAACGGGAGAAACGGGGTATCCTGCTCCAATGTGTGATCGCTTATCTCTTTATCAGCACCGGACTTTTTATACTTACCTGGGACCAGGCTGTAGCTGGTATTTCCAAGCATTGGGTACTGAACCTCATTTACTTGCTGGTATTTTTAGGAGGTATTGTAAGGGCGTTTACCAGCCCGGCTACCTTCACTTTGTTGTCGTTGCTGGTGCCCCGCGACCTCTATGCCAATGCTTCTACCTGGAGCAGCTCTGCCTGGCAGATCGGTGGCGTGCTGGGGCCTGCATTGGGCGGGCTGTTTATCCACTGGATAGGCGTGCATTGGGCAATGTTGTTGGTAGTATTGATGTTCCTCCCGCCGTTATACAGTTTATTACATATCAAACCCAAACCGATCTATTACCAGTCCAAAGGTGAAAGCTTTATGGATGGCCTTACTAAAGGGATGCGGTTTGTATGGAAAACCAAGGTGGTATTAAATGCTATGGCGTTGGATATGTTTGCTGTACTGTTTGGAGGTGCGGTAGCTATGTTGCCGGCATTTGCCAAAGATGTGTTGCATGCGGGCTCTCTGGGTTATGGACTGCTACGTTCTGCACCTGCTGTAGGCGCCTTAATCACCATGTTCATCCTGGCGCACCGCCCACTGGCGAATAAGCCGGGCGTTAAGCTGCTGGCAGCGGTTTTTGGATTTGGGCTAACCATTATTATTTTCGGCCTTTCTACCAGCTTTTACCTCTCTATTCTCGCTTTATTGATCAGCGGATCACTGGATGGTATTAGCGTTATTATCCGTCAAACGATCCTGCAGTTAAAAACACCCGATGAAATGCGGGGCCGTGTAGCTGCGGTGAGCTCTATGTTTATAGGATCTTCCAATGAATTGGGCGCCTTTGAAAGCGGGTTCATGGCCCGGGCCATAGGCCTGGTGCCTTCCGTTGTATTGGGCGGTTGTGTAACGCTGGGCGTAGTGGTAACTACCTACGTTATTTCTCCGGCTATGCGTAAGCTGGATTTAAAAGCATAGCTAGCCGCCGCCTCACAAATCCATCTTCTCTTTCAGCTTTTCCAGCACATAATAAACGGCTGGACAAACAGTACTGTTTTCATAGGTGATCTTCGGACGTTTGAAAAAATCGTAGCTATCAGTGTAGGGATAGTTGGCGCAATCGCCGGGGCGTACCTCGTAGATACTACAATAATTATCTGACCCCAGGAAAGGGCAGGGAGTAAATTTCACCACATAATCCTCATCACTGTCGATACGCAGATAAGTATCGATAAATTCGCCTTCCTTCATGCCCAGGTGTTTGGAAATGCGGCGGATGTCTGGTCCTTTGAAGCGGGGGCTGATGGTTTTACAGCAATTACCGCATTCCAGGCAATCAATTTTGCTGAACGCTTCTTCATGCAGGTCTGGCAGCAATTTCTCTACCCCTTTACCACGGCGGGTTTGCAGTTTAGTCAGAAACTGTTTGTTCTGTTTTTGCTTGTCGCGGGCCTTTTGTTCCCAATCTTCTAATATGTTGCTCATTGCCGCAAAGATAAGTAAATAGTACGTGGACAAAATTATGACATAGACGCAGATAAATAATATATCATTTATCACTGTTTTCCCTCGCCAGTGTTGATTGTTTGGCCGTTGCTTAAAATCTGCATAGCTTTGCGCATTCTATTTCAAATTACCTGCTTACATCATGAATCTTTTTGATATTCAACAAAATGAATTCGTGCACCGTCACATAGGGCCGAATGAAGGTGAAACCAACCAGATGCTTAAAACCATTGGCGTTTCCGATCTGGACCAACTGATCAGCAAAACCGTTCCGGGCGCGATCCGTATGCAACAGCCGCTGTCTATTCCTGCAGCAATGAGCGAAAGTGATTATCTCCGTCACCTAAAGGAAATTTCACTGAACAACAAAGTATACCGTAACTATATCGGACAAGGTTATTTTGATACCATTACGCCCAGTGTTATCCTGCGTAATGTTTTTGAGAACCCAGGATGGTATACCCAGTACACGCCTTACCAAGCAGAGATCTCCCAAGGTCGACTGGAAAGTCTGCTGAACTATCAGACTATGGTATCTGATCTGACAGGCTTGCCTATTGCCAACGCCTCCCTGCTAGACGAAGCTACCGCGGCAGCAGAAGCGATGACCATGTTCTTCAATGCCTTAAATAAGGACCATGACCATGTAAGCAGACCTCGGTTCTTTGTAGACCGTCACGTGTATCCACAAACCATTGACGTTATCTACACCCGCGCCACTCCGCTGCATATAGAAGTAGTGATAGGCGATTACAAAACCGCTGAGTTCGACGAATCTTACTTTGGTGCGTTGGTACAATATCCTGACAATGTAGGTGCCACAACGGATTATACCACCTTTATCGACAAGGTACATGCAGTAGGCGCTTTTGTAGGCGTAGCTACCGACCTGATGGCGCTCGCCCTCCTCACCGCTCCCGGAGAAATGGGTGCTGATGCCGCTTTCGGTTCTGCCCAGCGTTTCGGCGTTCCTTTGGGCTTTGGTGGTCCACATGCTGCTTTCTTTGCCGTAAAGGATGATTTCAAACGTGCTATCCCCGGCCGCATCATTGGCGTAAGCATCGATGCCCAAGGCAACCGCGCACTCCGTATGGCGTTGCAAACCCGCGAGCAGCACATCAAACGTGAGAAAGCAACTTCTAATATCTGTACAGCCCAGGCATTATTGGCTAATATGGCGGCTATGTACGCTGTGTATCATGGCCCGCAGGGAGTGAAAAACATTGCTACCCGTATTGCCTTGCTTACCAACACCCTGGCTGATAAACTACAAGCCAAAGGCTTTAAACTTACAGCAGACAATTTCTTTGATACCATCGTTATCGAAAATGCGGATGCCAACCTGAAATCTGCCGCAGAAGCAACAGGCCTCAACTTCCGCTACTTCGCTAACGGCCATGTAGGCATCTCCCTGGACGAAACAACCACCATTGCAGATGTAAATGATATCCTGCATGTATTTGCTGCAGGTAAAACTGATGCAACAGAAGTATCTAATGGTACCACCGGTATTCCGGTAACACTGGAACGTACTTCCGCTTACCTCCAGCACCCGGTATTTAACAGCTACCATAGCGAATCGCTGATGATGCGCTACCTGAAAATGCTGGAAAACAAAGATCTTTCCCTGAATACTTCCATGATCTCCCTCGGTTCATGCACCATGAAACTGAATGCAGCTACTGAGATGATCCCTTTAAGCTGGGCGCATTGGAGCAAAATGCATCCTTTCGCTCCTAAAAACCAGGTAGGTGGTTACTTACAGATGACCTCCGAACTGGGTGAATACCTGAGCAAAATTACCGGTTTCGACGCCTGCAGCCTTCAACCTAACAGCGGCGCCCAAGGCGAATACGCTGGCTTGCTGGTGATCCGCGAATTCCATAAGAGCAGAGGCGAAGGCCATCGTAATGTGATGCTGATCCCGATCAGCGCACACGGTACCAACCCTGCGTCTGCAGTAATGGCCGGCTTCAAGGTAGTAGTGGTAAAAGCACTGGAAAACGGTTATATCGATGTAGAAGACCTGAAAGCCAAAGCAGCAGCCAATAGTAAAGACCTGGCCGGTATCATGATCACTTACCCATCTACTTACGGTGTGTATGAAGAAAGCGTGAAAGAGATCTGTGAAGTGATCCACCAACACGGCGGACAAGTATACATGGATGGCGCCAACATGAACGCACAGGTAGGATTAACAGCTCCCGGCCTGATCGGCGCAGACGTATGCCACCTGAACCTGCACAAAACCTTCGCGATCCCTCACGGCGGCGGCGGTCCTGGCATGGGGCCCATTTGTGTGGCAAAACACCTGACTCCGTTCCTGCCAGGTCATGTTTCCCTAAACGACGGACAATTAGCCAACGCAGTATCCGCAGCGCCATTTGGTTCTGCCAGCATCTTACTGATCTCTTATGCTTATATCCGTATGCTCGGATTCAATGGCGTTAAACAGGCTTCTGAATACGCTATTCTCAATGCCAACTACATGAAGAGCAGACTGGAAAACGCATACGATATCCTGTACACTGGCGTAAATGGTACCTGTGCACATGAATTTATCGTAGATCTCCGTCCATTTAAAGCATCTGCTGGTATTGAGGCGGAAGACGTAGCCAAACGTTTAATGGACTATGGTTTCCACGCACCTACCATGAGCTTCCCTGTTCCAGGCACTATTATGATTGAGCCTACCGAAAGCGAGGATAAAGGTGAACTGGATCGCTTCTGCGATGCGCTCCTGGCCATCCGTGAAGAGATCCGTGCAGTGGAAAATGGTACTAGCGATAAACAAAACAACGTATTAAAAAATGCACCACATACCCAACACGTGATCACCGCCGACGAATGGACCGCTCCATATACCCGTCAGCAGGCTGCCTTCCCGCTGGAATATGTAAAGCACAATAAATTCTGGCCTTCCGTAAGCCGTATCAATAATACCTTCGGCGACAGGAATCTGATCTGCACCTGCGAGCCCGTTAGTGCATATGAAGAAGCAGCTAGCCTTTAAATGATGTTATTGACCAATGGCCACATGCCATTGACTCAAATCATAAAAAATAAGCCGTCCCGTAATTACCTGGGGCGGCTTATTTTTTTGCCTGTTATCGAGTTATTTCTTTTACGATATACAAATGGCTCTTCTCTAAGGCATCTCCAATCACCTGTTAATGTTATTTTCCCCATCGCAAAGTAGCCATATCTTGTGCCCTGTTTTAATCCCTATATATTTATGTTAAGAAGAATTTTGTTTGTCTGCCTGTACAGCCTGATGCTACCCGTTTTAATACAAGCCCAGCAACCGCAGATTACCCGCAGTACCTCCTTTGATGAGCCGTCAGACGGCGCGAGCCGATTATTATTGATGAAGAATGGTAATACCATGTTCCTTCATTTTACCCGTAAAAGCGGTATTGATGTAGTAGTATACGATAAAAATCATCATGCCGGCACGTTGGTAAACAACCATGTAAATTCCTGGAAACAGAAACAAATGGTGAGGGCAAGCCTGGCAGGATTATTTGAATTGAATGGCCAGGCAGTTGCTTTCCTGGTACAATATCTCCACAAAAAACCTTGCCTGTACCGGTTTATTTTTGATGGAACAACAGGAAAGCTCGTAAACGAAGAACTGGTTGCCGACCTGCCCAGATTAGGACTAGCCGCTGGTTACAGCCTGGTATATGGTGGCGTGAGCATGCCTGATTTTTTTGTCCGGAAAGATCCGGAATCGGAATATTATGCCGTTGCCGCATTTAATTCGTTTGCCCATGACCGTAACGAACGTATTAAAGTAACTCATTTTGGACCTGATCATAAAAAAATCAACGAAGCTTTTTACGAATCACCTAAGGGTACCTATAAATACCTGGAATTTATGGAGATGTTCGTTCACCGCGATGAGTTTGTTTTTGTGGCCTCTTATGGCTACAATACCAGGGCTTCCGGAGGAAAAGACTCCCGGGTCATCATCTCCCGGTTAATGAAAGGAACAAAACAATTTGAATATAATCTGCTAAATTATACGGATGACTATAGAGAACCCGACATCGCTGTAAAATATAACGCCTCCAATAAAACACTTTATATGTTGGCCGCTGTTAATGCCAAAAGTGCAGGCCGTCCTTACACTATGTATACTAGCTCCGAGAACATGGTGCTACAGATGAATGTCATTAATCCTAATTCTCTTGAGGTCAGGAAGAAGTATTTTATTGATCATCCTGAATTATCTGACTATGCAAAAAATCACTTGAAATATAAAAAACCTTACTATGGCGTAATACAGGACTTCCGCATTAATACAGACAGTACAATTACCCTGATGTTTGAAGAATTGAATGCCCAAAAAGATACTCGCGTAACTACCAATTACAACAATATACCAGGCGGTACAACATCAACACGTTCTTCCTCCACCAGTACTAGTACATCAATAAGTACCACACTGGGCGATATTGGTATAGTCCGCATTAATGAAGAGGGTCAGGAAATACCAGGCAGCTATGCCATCGCTAAAAAGCAGGTTACCGCCACCTGGCTCAACGACCTGTATATTTACCGCAGACCGCAAACCAGCTGGACTTTCCGTAGGGGGATTCTTCGAAGCGGTAATTATAATGCCGGTTTCTTTTCCTATGATTATGTATTTGCCAATAATACAGGATATACCATTTTTAATGAATCGCCCGACAACACAAAGGAAGAAAATGAAAATTACAGAAAGAAAAAAGGACATCTGTCTGTTAGTATCGACAATACTATTTTAGCCTGGTACGCTGACAACACTGTAAAGAAAGCATACCTGTTCGGCGAACCTAAAAAGAAAGATGAATCCCGTTTCAGCGTGCTGGAAATGAACACCCATAGTGAAGATGGTAAATCATTGGCTACCTTAATGCTTGAACGTAAAGGTAACGATAAGAAGGCCTATATTGTTTGGGTGAATTTCGAAGAAAATAATGGCAGAGTTGTTGAATAAACGTCCTCGTTATCACTACCTGAATTAAAAGAAGAGGTTGTCTCCGTTTGCAAACATAGGAGACAACCTCTTTTAATTTTCAAAGCACTTCCTTAATGGTTTAATATAGCCTCCAATACGTCTAGCTTACCATCGATAGGCTGGGTAATATTCAACCCAAGAATATTGGCCACCAAAGGATATACATGCACATTTTCGAAGGTAGCAATACGGGTGGCTGGTTTAAATGCAGGTCCCCAGGCCATGAATATCGCATTCATATTGGTGAGGTTGTTATCATAGCCATGATATCCAAGGGTACTATATTTTTTGCCTGGGAGGCCAAAAATATAATTCGGCTCTGCCAACAGAATGATATCGCCAATGCGGTGATAAATATCTTCCTGGCCATAATGCCATCTTTCCGGTGTTTCCTTTTTCAGATAAGCGGTATAGTGATTTTCGTGTTGTTTCAGATAATCGTATGCAGCCCTGATATCTTGTTCATTTTTACCATATAACATGATCTTTTCACTGCCCCATAATATTTTCAACGGTTGCAATACCGGCACTTCCTGCACTTCTACAGGATGTTCCGTATCTGCCTTGAGCATACCATGGTCTGATACTACGATAAAGTTTACCGGCAGGTGCAATTGATTCACAGCAGCCACCATTTTTCCAATACTAGCGTCTACAAACTGTACAGCGTTGCGCACGCTATCAGAATCCGGGCCATATCGGTGCCCCATATGATCTACTTCCGGGAAATAGAAGGTGATCAGGTGTGGGCGCTCTTCTTCCGGCAGCTTCAGCCAGTTCACTACTTGTTGAATACGTTGATCGATACCTGTTTTTTCCTGATACTTAAAATAGTAAGTAGGCCTAACATTTTGTATGGCACTCTCAGAGCCTACCCAGAAATAACTGGCGCTAAGCAATTGCTGTTTTTCTGCCAATACCCATAGGGGAACTCCATTATACCAGGTGCCATCTGTTACCACATCCGGGTTACCTACTTTATAAACAGCATCACGCTTGCGATCATAAAAATAATTGTCTACTAAACCATGATGAGCAGGGTACAAACCTGTAACCAGCGAATAATGGTTGGGGAAAGTGAGCGTGGGAAAAGATGGTTGCATAGCCAGCGCCCTTACACCAGCACCTGATAGTTGCAGGAGATTTGCCGCATGGTACTTCTCGGCATAATCATACCTAAAACCATCGATAGAAATCATGATAACATATGGCTTTGTTTGCTGTGTGGCACTGTTTCTACGCCCTTCTACCACCTGTTGTGTAGTGTCCTGCGCAAAACTAATGGTATGAACCAATAGCAGGGTGGTAACAAATAAAAGAATCCTCTTCACTATTGTTGTTTTATGATCATTTATAATAGAGAGCCGCAATGGATAGATGCATAGCTGCAAATTAGAAAAGAATTTCCATAAGCAGGGATAAATAAGGCCGCTCTCTACTTAAGCATATCACCACCTGTTCATAAATATGTAATAATATTTTAACGCCCAAATATAAAAAGTGCTACAAATCAGCCAAACCAAAATCACTTCATCAATTTTTATATATATAAATTTAATTAATTAATTGTTTATCTATATATTAGCTTACTGAAAAACCATCGAATAACTATGTCTGATTACACCTTTATTACAACAGAAGAACACTTTTTATTGCAGGAAGCCCTGCAAAAGAACAAACAGCAGTTAACCAAATTTGGCTTGATCGGTTTAGGCCTGTTGATAACAGCCGCCATTATCCCCCAAATATACCTTTATACGCATAATAGTATGGGAGATGCAGATGAATCGCTCCTGTCGTTTAAGAACTTCTGGTTTTGGGTTTGGTTGCTATGCTTTGTGATAGCGTTGATATTTGCCCTGATCAAAGTAACAGATATACGTTACTGGGCCATCAAAAAAGACCTGACGGCTTTGCAAAAAGGAACACTGAAAGCGCCTATGGAAGCGGTTTACCTGGAAAATAACGATTCACAAACCAATATCATGATTTTACTGGAGAATAAAAAGAGACGCTTATTCTACTGGATGAAAGGAGCGCTGGAAGGCTATCGTGCCGGACAGGAAGTAGAAATCACTTATGCCCGCTATTCCCGCGTAATCATCAGCATCAACAAACAATAATATTTTAGATAGATCATCCGGTTAACCGGTACGTTGACAAAACAACATACCGGTTATTTTTTATCATCATCCAACGTACCTTATCCTCTGTATATTTGTAGCTCCCTTAATTTATTTTTAACACCTTCCCTTTTTTTCTTCGGTACAAGCAACGCATTGTACACAAAATTTAACGATTTTTACAGGTAGAGAACTAGCTAAAAATCCTTTATGCACCTTGCACAATTTCAAGAATACTGCCTCTCCTTTCCTGGTGTTACAGAAGAATTTCCTTTTGGAGAAGAAACGCTGGTATACAAAGTAAGCGGAAAGATGTTTGCCCTGAGCAGCCTCGATAATTTTGAAAGCATTAATTTAAAATGCGACCCGGAAGAAGCCATAGAACTACGGGAAAGATACGAAGGCGTTACTCCGGGTTACCACATGAATAAAAAACATTGGAATACCATAGCTGTGCATTCCGGCATTCCCAATAAAATGCTGCTAGAGTGGATCAAAAAATCGTATGAACTGGTAGTAGCCAGTTTACCTAAGAAAGAAAGAGAAAAATTAGGCCATTAACCGCTCCACATTTACAGCTCGTCTGTCCACATTATTTTTATTACATTAGCCGCCATCTAAATCCTAAAAACAAACTGTTTATGAGAAAATGGCTGTTGTTAGCCTTTGCTGCACTGCTTGTATTACCTGCGGTGAGTAAAGCGGTGAACCAGGACTCCCTCTGGATGTATGAGCATTATACCAAAAAAGAAGTATACATCCCTATGCGGGACGGTGTAAGGTTATTCACCTCTATCTATCTGCCTAAAGATGGTACCGAGAAGCATCCTATCCTGATGACACGCACCCCTTATTCCTGCGCTCCTTATGGCGAAAAAAACTTCCGTCCCTGGTACCGGAACCATTATATAAACTACCTGAAAGAAGGCTATATCATGGTAACCCAGGATGTAAGAGGCACCTGGATGAGTGAAGGCAAATTTGTGAACGTACGGCCTTTTAATCCTAATAAAAAAGGGAAACAGGACATTGATGAAGCCAGCGATACCTACGATACGATCGACTGGCTGGTAAAGAACCTTGCCGGCAACAATGGTAATGTAGGCATCTTTGGAATCTCTTATCCTGGCTTTTACTCTACTATGGGCGCATTGAGCGGCCACCCGGCGCTGAAAGCGGCGAGCCCGCAGGCGCCCGTTACCGATTGGTTCCTGGGAGATGACTTCCATCACAATGGCGCATTCTTTATTTCCGATGCGTTCTCTTTTTATACAGCATTTGACCATCCTCATCCCCAACCTACTACCGTAGGCCCTAAGGGAATTGAATACTATACGCACGACAATTACAAATATTACCTGGAAACCGGCGCCTTGCCTAATTTTTCCAGGATCATTGGCGACAGTGTTACCTTCTGGCGCGAAATGTATGCACACCCAACTTACGACGACTGGTGGAAAGCCCGCAACGTGCGCAACTTCGTACAAAACGTAAAACCTGCCATGCTGCTGGTTGGCGGCATATTTGACGCAGAAGACTGTTTTGGCGCCTGGAACACCTACAAAGCCATAGAAGAAAAAAGCCCTGCTACCAACAACCGTATTGTAATGGGTCCCTGGTACCACGGGCAATGGGCATCTAACGATGGTACCCACCTGGGCAATATACGCTTTGGCAGTAATACTGCTGCCTGGTATGCCCAGCATATAGAGATCCCTTTCTTCAACTATTACCTGAAAGGTAAAGGCCAGGCTCCGGATATTGCGGAAGCAACCATTTTCTTTACTGGCGAAAACAAATGGAAACAGCTACCTAAATGGCCCCCGGCCAATATGGCGCCAACGCCGGTTTACCTGCAAAACAACGACCGGTTATCTTTCTCCAAACCCAGCGACAACGACAGCTTCAGCGAGTATGTAAGCGATCCTGCCAAACCGGTTCCATATACCGAAGGTGTACACTTTAACCGCACCATCAACTACATGACAGATGATCAGCGCTTCGCTGCCCGCAGACCTGATGTAGCGGTATTTGAAAGTGATGTACTGGATCACGACATTACCCTGGCCGGCCCGGTGGTAGCAGACATCGTTGCCAGCACCAGCACTACGGATGCCGATTTTGTAGTAAAAGTGATTGATGTATTTCCGGATGATTTTAAATATGAGGAAGATGCACCCAGCGAACACCGTCGTGTGCCTTCTGCTACTTACCCAATGGGAGGCTACCAGATGCTGGTGCGTGGAGAAATTATGCGGGGCAAATTCCGTAATAGTTTCGAAAAGCCGGAACCGTTTGTGCCGAATCAGCCCGCTAATGTGAAATTTACGATGCCAGATGTAGCGCATACCTTCCAGAAAGGCCACCGTATCATGATACAGGTGCAAAGCAGCTGGTTCCCACTGGCAGACCGCAATCCGCAACAGTTCATGGATATATATAAAGCTACCGACAAAGACTTCAAAAAAGCCACTATCCGTATTTACCACGATGCTACGCATGCATCCAGCGTAATACTGCCGGTTGTACCATAATATTGATTTTCCGGGAGATGTTTAATAAGCATCTCCCGGAAAATATCGTAAGTAGAGTCGATTTGCTGTTTTACAATATACGTGATGGTATTATAGTGATAACGTATACCTATATTGAACCCCACCCTATTTAGTCCCAGATGAAGCATATGGATACGCCCATTGGAAAAGCGTCAACCTCAATGGCTAAACAAGTAGCGGGTACGAATGTTTATATTAACAAAAGGCTTGGCCGGTGAAATACTTAATTGATTAACTTGCAGCCATCATTAAAAAACCCTTATTTTAACTAACATTTATTTATGTACAAAAAATACCTGTTCTTAGCTGCACTGGGATGCTTGTCTGTACAAGGTTTCAGTCAATCCAAACCTACACCTAAGAAGCCTGCTGCAAAAAATGTGGTGAAAGCGCCACTCCCCGTATTAAAAACACGCGTGGATTCAGTAAGCTACGGTATAGGGGTAAACATAGCGGAAAATCTGAAGGCACAGGGGCTCGACAACGTTAATACTACCGTGTTAGCTAAAGCCATACAGGATGTCTTAAAAGACCAATCATTAGCATTGTCAAAAGATCAAAGTGATATGAGTATAAGTAATTATCTGCAACAACTGAAAGCAGAAAAGTCTGCAAAGAACCGCGAAGACGGGTTGAAATTTCTGGCGGAGAACAAAACAAAACCAGGCGTAGTAGCCCTGCCAGATGGTTTACAGTACCAGATCCTGAAAGCTGGAGACGGTCCGAAGCCCACCATTAATGATAAAGTAAAAACACATTACCATGGTACTTTAATTGATGGTACCGTGTTCGATAGCTCTGTAGAAAGAGGCCAACCCATCTCCTTCCCGGTGAGCGGCGTTATTAAAGGCTGGACCGAAGCCCTGCAACTGATGCCGGTAGGTTCTAAATGGCGTCTTTTTATTCCGTCTGAACTGGCCTATGGCGATCGTGGCGCTGGTCCGAAAATCGGCCCTGGCAGCACCCTGATCTTTGATGTGGAGCTCCTGGCTATTGAGCAATAAGATGGTGCTGATGAGCAAAAACTAACGAGGCGATAATAAACGAGGGTGTATCAAAATCTGATACGCCCTCGTTTTATCCGGGTGCCTGGATATACTCGCAATCCCTCCGATTATTTTAATCGCATATACGGGGCCGGCGTTGCTCCAGCAACATAAAATCTGCCAGTACCATGGCCGTTACGGCTTCCAGTACTACCGGCACACGAAGGGCAATACAAAGGTCGTGACGCCCTTTTACGCTGAAAGTTTCCATTTCTCCGCTTTTGATGTTCAGGGTATGTTGCTCTTTAGGCGTGCTGGAAGTAGGTTTCACGGCTATACGGAATACCAGTGGATTGCCATTGGTAATGCCGCCCACGATGCCCCCTGCGTTATTCGTAGCTGTTTTGCCGGTTTTATCAATAATAGGGTCGTTGTGTTCGAGCCCCTTCATTTTTGCGGCAGCAAAGCCAGCGCCAAACTCAATGCCTTTAATAGCGGGAATAGCAAATACCGCATGGGCTAAGGAAGATTCCAGAGAATCAAAAAAGGGTTCGCCGAGACCAATGGGCAATCCTTCTACCACACATTCCACCACACCACCTACAGAATCTTTGGCTGCGATTGCCGCCTCTAGCCCTTCTTCAGGGTTGCTGTAGCCGCCCACTTCTGTGATGGCAGCATTGATCTTAATGTCATCGCCCAGGATTTTTTTGGCGATCACACCGGCAGCGACCAAGTTAAGGGTAAGCCTGCCACTGAAATGGCCGCCCCCCCGGTAGTCTTCAAATCCGCCAAATTTTTCGGTAGCTACAAAATCTGCATGTCCCGGACGCGGAAACTCACGCAACTTTTCATAATCCGTGCTGCGGGTATTGTTATTTTCAAAAAGTATAGTGAGGGGTGCGCCAGTAGTATGGTCATTAAACACGCCTGATTTAATATGGGGAAGGTCTTCTTCCTTACGGGGAGTAGTGCCTCTTGCACCTCCCTTACGACGTTCCAGATCGGCTAAAAAGTCTTCCTGCTTAAGGGGAATACCTGCCGGCACCCCATCTACATTCACGCCTACGCTGGCGCCATGTGATTCACCGAAAACATTTACCCTGAATAATCTGCCAAAACTGTTCACACACGAATGATTTAAAATGAAAAAAGAAACCGGCATTCCCGCTTCGCTGCCACTAGTGGCTGGCGGAAGTAGTAGCCGTACTAACTACCTCAACACCAAGCAATGTGAGGTGGTCATAAAATTCCGGATAGGATTTATTGATTGCTTCAGCATTATCTATGATGACCGGACCATCTGCCGTTAGCGCAGCTACAGCGCAAGCCATGGCTATGCGGTGATCGTTGTGGGAGTGTACGCGAGCCGCTTTGATACCAGTGCCACCATGTACCAGCATTATATCTCCGTCCAGGTCTATTTTAATGCCCATTTTTCCGAACTCCTCCTGCAGTGTTAATCCGCGGTCGCTTTCTTTATGCGCAAGACGGCTAACACCTTTAATTTTCGTAGTGCCGTTGCAGTTAGCAGCCAGCGCCACCAGCGGAGGGAAAAGATCCGGGCAATCGGTCGCATCTATTTCAAAAGCATTCAAGCCGCCTTTTTCTATGTTGACGGTAAAAACGCCGGGCATTAAATAAGCGCCGGCTTTTTCCAGTGCTTCCAGTATCGCTTTATCTGACTGGGCAGAAGCGGTGTTCAGGTGCTGCACTTCCGCTTTACCAGCTACGGCTGCAGCTACCAGCAGGAAGGCAGCGCCGCTCCAGTCGCCTTCTACCGTATAGTCGCAGGGTTTATATGCCTGTTGTTTACCGAAATGGAAAGTTTCAAAATTCTTTTCAGTGACCTCCACACCAAAGTGTGCCATCAGCTGAAGGGTTAATGCAATATATGGTTTGCTTTTCAGATCGTTTACCGTAATGGTGGCATTTTCTGCCACCGCGCCGTAAGCCATTAGCAGGCCGGTGAGAAACTGTGAGCTCAGGGAACCGTCAATCGTAATATCTTTAGGTTGCAATGGGCCTTGTATATGCAACGGCAGTTTACCGTTTTGCGTAGTACATTTCACTTCCAGCTGAGGAAGCACTTCTTCAAAGAAGTTCATAGGACGGGTAGTTAAGCTGCCATGTCCCTGGATAGTAATTGGCATTGCCGACAAAGCCGCAATTGGTGTAAACATACGGATACCTAAACCAGATTCACCACAGTTAATCTCATCGTAGCAGGGATTAACGCCGTTGCTGGTGATCTCAAAAAAATCGTATTCCCGTTTGATCTTAGCTCCCAGGTTTTCAGCTACTTCCAATGCTGCCAGGCAATCATTGCTGAGGCCGGGGTTACGGATAATGGTAGTTCCTTTTGCCAGCAAAGCTGCTGCTACAGCACGTTGCATAGCACTCTTAGAAGGATTGGCCGTAACGGTGCCCTTAACGATGGCTGGTGATACAGTAACTTGCATATGTATATTTCGTCCGCCTTTAAAATTAATTAGTAAATATTTTTACAATTCCTGCAGCAACAGCTTCAGTTCTACAATGGGTATAGGCATAGTGGTAGCCTTGCCGATCTGTTCCAGCAATACAAAGTGGATCACATCTTTTTCCCTTTTTTTATCAAGCTTAAAGATGTCGAACACGGCTTCTTTATCGGAGGTAAACGCCACTGGCAACTGATAATCGTTGATCAGTTTAATTAACCGTATGGTTTGTTCCTGTGGAAAGTCTATCAACTTCTCCGAAAGGCGGGCAGCTGCTACCATGCCAATAGCCACAGCTTTTCCATGGGCGATATGCTCGAGCTTTTCTACGGCATGTCCCAGGGTATGTCCGAAATTGAGCCAGCGGCGCGGGCCGTTCTCCAACTCATCTTCCAGTACCACTTTGGTTTTAGCGGCTACCGATTTTCTCACCAGGTATTCCAATACAGCCACATCGTATGATAAAGCTTTCTCTTTGTTGGCTTCCAGGTAATCGAACAACTCTGCATCCATGATGCAGGCATATTTGATGATCTCTGCAAAACCGTTATGCCATTCTTCTGCAGGCATGGTTAACGGTAAGGTATAATCGAATAATATAAAAGAAGGCTGCCGGATAATGCCCAACAGGTTTTTCTGTTTACCGTGGCTCACGCCGTTTTTACCACCCAGGGAGGCATCCACCTGCGCCAACAAAGTAGTAGGTACAAAGCCAAAAGGAATCCCCCTCATATAAATGCTGGCTGCAAAACCGGCCACATCTGTGATCATACCGCCACCGATGCCCACCAACGTGGTTTTGCGGTCGGCTTCATAAGCCACCAACCCATCGATGATGGTTTCTACCGTAGCCATATTCTTCACCTCTTCCCCAGCAGGCACCACTATCTTTCTCCAGTTGTGCAGGTGATGGCCATGGTATTTCTCCACGTTCTCATCAATTACCAGCACTGCCCTGTTGCGGTCTACATGGTTACCTAGTTGCAGCAGGCTTTCACCCAGATAATAAGTGGTTTCCTGTTGCTGAAATTGGTAAGTTTCTTTTAGCATTTGGCTGTTAGCTTTTAACCGCAGGTTCTGCGCAATGAATAATTACCGGTAACCAGCCGCCATTCATTGATCAGGACTGCTGATTACCGGCTAAATAATTATTTTTCGTCGTTCATCACTCTATTCTGACGGTTGATAGATTCCAGATGAACTGCATCAAAGTATTTAAGGATGAATTCTTTGGTAAGGCCCAGTTTTTCACCTTTAGCGATATTACGGTCGAGAATCTCGTTCCAGCGGTTGGTTTGCAGGATAGTGATATTGTTTTCTTTTTTATACAAACCGATCTTTTCAGCGATTTTCATCCGGTTGCCGAGCAACAGCATAATTTCATCATCTACCTGGTTGATCTGCGCACGCAGTTTTTCCAAGGCAGAATTGAATTCCTTTTTATCGGAATGCTCTCTTCTCCAAACAATGCCTTCCAACAGTTCTGCCAGTTTTTCCGGTGTTACCTGTTGTTTCGCGTCGCTCCAGGCATTGTCCGGATCTACGTGTGTTTCCAGCATCAGGCCATCGTAGTCGAGGTCGATCGCTTCCTGGGATACTTCTTGCAGGATATCACGGCGGCCGGAGATATGGCTGGGATCGCAGATCATAGGCAGTTCAGGCATACGGCGTTTCAGCTCAATAGCCAGGTGCCACATAGGTGCATTACGGTATTGGGTATTGCCATAGCTGGAGAAGCCACGGTGAATCAGTCCGAGTTTATTGATACCGGCTTTCTGTATTCTTTCCACCGCGCCAATCCACAGTTCCAGATCCGGATTGATAGGATTCTTAATTAATACGGTAGTATCCACTCCTCTTAACGCATCAGCTACTTCCTGTACAGAAAAAGGGTTTACTGTAGTGCGGGCGCCTACCCACAGAATATCCACACCAAAATGCAACGCGTCTTCTACCTGTTTAGCAGTAGCTACTTCCACAGCCAGGGGTAAACCGGTAAGTTCACGGGCTTTTTGCAACCAGGCGAGGCCCTTAGTACCAATACCTTCAAAAGAACCAGGACGGGTACGTGGTTTCCAGATACCAGCACGCAATACGTCTACTTTACCTGTTTTCTGCAAGGCCAGTGCAGTGGCCAATACCTGCTCTTCGGTTTCTGCACTGCAGGGACCGGAAATGATCAACGGCTTTTTATCGGAAGACGGATCGGAGAATTTGGTTTTGGATAATATCTGTTCCATTGTTTGTACCATAGTATTGAAGTTAAGGAGATTATCAGAATTTAATTACTTCAGGATTTTCCTGATCTTATTGGATTTTTGAATCAATTTGTAAAAAGTATCATAGTCTTCTGCTTCCAGAAGCGCCTTCATCTGCTGTAACTGGCTGATATGTTCATCCAGCACATCCAGCACATTGTGGCGGTTATGCTTGAAAATCGGCACCCACATATCCGGGGAGCTTTTCGCCAGGCGCACGGTAGATTCAAAACCACCGCTGGCCAGTTCGAAGATGCGGCCAGATTCTTTTTCCTTTTTCAGCACCGTTAAAGCCAGGGCAAAAGAGGTGATATGGGAAATATGTGATACATAGGCGGTATGCAGGTCGTGTTCTTCCCCATTCATATATACTGTGCGCATCTGCAATTTATCCACCATGTCTTCTACCAGTTCCAGGGCATCTTCATCACTGTTTTTTACATCACAGAGCACCATGGTTTTATTGACAAATAGGTTCCTTACTGCCGCATCGGGCCCAGAATACTCTGTACCTGCCATCGGGTGGGCCGCTACAAAGCGTCCCCTGTTGGGATGACCAGCAACAAGTTCCAGGATTTTTTCTTTGGTAGATCCCACATCCATAATCACCTGGCCGGGGCTTACTTTATCCATAATCGCCGGCAACGCCTGTAATACAGCGTCTACGGGAATGGCCAGTATGATCAGGTGCGAATGCTGCATAGCCTCAGCCAGCGTAGCCCCTTCATCAATGATATGAAGCTCCTTGGCGCGCTGTAAGTGCGCCTCGCTCTGATCTACCCCGATGATCCGCTCTGCCACACCCTTTTCTTTTAGCGTAATGGCAAGCGAACCACCTATTAAACCGGTTCCTATTATTGTTACGATCATTGTAAGTTTGTTTTGATACGGTCTATCGACTCCTGGAAAACTTTTTCATCCTGGCAAAGGCTTACTCTGATATATCCATTACCGTTACTTCCAAATATACCGCCAGGGGTAATGAATACACGGGCTTTTTGCAAGATCTCATCAGTTAGCGTATATCCGTTATCGATAGTATGCGGAATCTTTGCCCATACGAACATGCCTACCTGGTTTTTATCGTAAGTGCATTGCAGCAGGTCTAACAGCTGGAATACTTTCTCCCTGCGTGCACGATAAATGCTGTTCAGGTTATCGTACCAGTCTTTACCCATCTCCAATGCTTTTACGGCCGCCATTTGCATGGGTTGAAACATGCCGGAGTCCATATTGCTTTTAAAACGCAACACATCAGCAATCCATGTTGCCTTGCCTACGAGCATACCTATACGCCAACCAGCCATATTAGCCGATTTACTGAGGGAGTTTAATTCCAGCACTACCTCTTTTGCTCCTTCAAACTGCAACAGGCTTTCCGGTTGTTCGTTGAGAATAAAGCTGTAGGGGTTATCATGGCAGATGAGGATCTGGTGTTGTTGGGCGAAAGCCACCAGCCTGGCGGCAAACTCTTTGTTCACTTTGGCGCCGGTAGGCATATGTGGATAATTCACCCACATCAGTTTTACGCGGCTCAGGTCTTTCCGCGACAAAGCATCCAAATCGGGCAGCCAGTTATTTTCTTCCGTGAGGTCGTAATCTATTGCAGTAGCACCACTCAGGTTTACGGCAGAACGGTAAGTAGGATAACCAGGATTAGGGATCAGCGCTTCATCGCCTTCCTGCAGATAAGTCATGCAGATATGCATGATCCCTTCTTTAGAACCTATCAGGGGTAATACTTCCGTATCGGGCTGAAGAAATACGTTGTAATAGCGTTGATACCAATCTGCCATTGCTTTTCTCAGGGCAGGTATGCCTTTGTAGCCCTGGTATCCGTGTGTAGTAGGCAGTATGGCATTTTCGTTTAATACAGCCATTACCTCCGGATGAGGGGGCAAATCGGGGCTACCGATACCCAGGTTAATCACCCGGATGCCAGTTTTATTCATCTCCTCAATTTCCCTCAGTTTTTTGGAGAAATAGTATTCTTCCGTGCCTTGCAATCTTTTAGCGACCTGTATCTGCATAAAACTGATTAATGTGTTTTTCCTTTTTTATAAATGCCCAACACTTTCAGGTGTTCGGTAAGCGGTGCTATTTTAGCCAGCGCTTTTTCGAAATGTGCTGCGTTATCAAATTCCATATCGGCATGGAAGTAATAGTTCCATTCTTTAGCCGGGATAGGGAAAGACTGCAGTTTGGAAAGGTTAATGCCGGCATCGGCGATTTTAGTCAGCACTTTAGCCAGGCACCCTCTTTCATTACTGGTCTGGAAATAAACCGACGCTTTATTGGCGTCTGCCGGTGTTGCCACAGGGGTACGGGATACTGCCAGAAAACGGGTATAGTTATTTTTGTTGGTGTGGATATTGGGCGCCACAATATCCAGTTCAAAGATCTCTGCGGCCAGCTTACCTGCAATAGCAGCGGTGCTTTTTAGTTTTTTCTGCCGCACGTGTTTGGCGCTAAGGGCAGTATCTTCTGTTTCCACCAATTTAATATGGGGATATTGCTCCAGGAAATCCATGCATTGCAACAATGCCATTGGATGAGAATGCACTTCCCGGATATCGTTAATTGTCTGACCTGGCAATACCATCAGATGTTGATTAATCTGCAGGTAAATTTCACCGGTAATATGCAAACCGGAATTTTTAATAAGGCTGTAGTTCGGTAAAATGCTGCCAGCAATAGAGTTTTCGATGGCCATGATACCTGCATCCACATCGGGTTGCTGTTTTACTTTCTTAACCAGTTCCGCAAAGGAAGCACAGGTTTCAATTTCGATCTGTTTACCGAAATACCCCTGGGCTGCTACCTGGTGAAAACATCCTTCAAACCCTTGTATGGCAATTTTCATGTGTATGTGTTGGTTTTATTTAATTTATAGTTGCTGTAGCAACTAGCTATGAAAAACAGAAAGGGCCCCGTTTACGGGACCCTTTGCGCTGTACTATATGTTAAAGTATGTTATTGCAAACGAGTCCCCTGCTTCTTCGCATAAAAGAAGTAAGAGAAATAAAAAAAGTAATTGCCTGAAATTGGTAACATAATAATATAATGCTTGTTTTATGCGATTAAAAAAGGCCTTCCGATTTCCCGGAAGGCCTTTTTGTAGTTTCTTTTATTTTTTACAAACGACCTTCCTATTCCTGATACCAGAAATAATAAAAGCCAAAAAAGCCAAAAGTCGTTTGTGAGATCATGTTCTTAAATTATATTGTTGTGATCGTAGAACAAAAATACGGCACGATTTTAATTATCCAAGGGCTATGCACAAAAAATACATTTTTTTCAATAAGTGCCCTTACTTCTTAAATAAGATTCAAAAAACAATGAGGCAGCGCTCTCAATAGAACAAAAAAACCGTCTGAACTAAGCCAGACGGTTATTTATAGCACTAAGCGTTAAATTAGTGGTGAGCAGCAACGGAATCAACAGTAGCATTTGCAGCTGAATCAACATTAGCTTTTGCAGCAGCAGCAGCTGAATCTACAGTAGTAGTTGCAGCTTTAGCAGCTGAATCAATAGCAGAGCTAGCAGCAGTAGCAGTAGAGTCAGTAGCAGTTTCAGTTTTACCACCACCGCAAGCAACTGCGAACAAACCGAAAGACAGAGCAAAGAAACCAATTTTAATTACGTTCTTCATGTTACAATTATTTTAGTTGTTTTTTGAATGATTTAACCTTTATACCGGGATTACCTAAAAGGTAACCCAAACTTTTAAAATATTTTTTTTTGGTACTTTGGGTTACCAAATGCCTTATAACTGTATTAATAAGTGAAACATCAAGATATAACAAGAGATAGGGAATTATTGCTGGGACTGGCAAAAGGCGAGGATAAGTCTTTGGAAATCATATATTCCGAGAACTTTCCGGTAGTATTGAGGATGATTCTTCAGCATAATGGCTCCGAAGCCGATGCCAAGGATGTTTTCCAGGAAGCGATCATTGTTTTATACGAAAAAGTACAAAAGAATGATTTTGAATTAAGCAGCAGGCTCAAAACCTTCCTTTATTCAGTTTGCCGGCATTTATGGCTGAAAAAAGTGCAACGCACTTATGGGCTTTATGCTTTGTCTCCGGAATTGGAAGAAGTGATCCCTGCTACGGAAGAACTGGAAATACACGAAATCCGTGATCAGGAATTCAGGATTATGGAAGGCGCCATGAGCAGCATCGGCCAGCCTTGCCAAACCATCCTGGAAGATTATTATCTGCATAAAAAATCTATGCAGGAAATAGCGGAGAAATTCGGGTATACCAATGCTGAAAACGCCAAAAACCAGAAGTACAAATGCCTGATGCGTTTGAAAAAGTTATTTTTTGATCAATACAGAACAACATAATAAGGAGAAAGCAGCATGAAAGAAGATATGATCTTATTACGTGATATTGAGCGTTACCTGGAAGGGGAAATGAGCGAACAGGAAAAAACTGCTTTCGATGAATTACGCCGTACCAACCCCTTAATTAATCTCCAGGTGGAAGAACACCAACGTTTCCTGCAACACCTGGACAACTTCGGCCAAAGGAAAAATTTACAGGCAAAATTGGATCAGCTCCATCAACAGCTCAACATGCCGGTACTTCGTAAACAGGCTGTGGAAGAAAACAGCCGGGTAAAAAGGCTGGCCATACGCCGCAGAACCATTACCAACCTGGCAGCTGCCGCCTGCATTGCCCTGGTCACCTCCCTGTCTACTATTGCTGTACTGCAAAATGTAGCCAGGAAAAACTCCACCGCACAATATGAAGATGTAAGAAGGGTGCTGAATAACATACAGCGCTCCCAGAACGCACTCATTAATGATATCAACAGCAAGAATAAAGCGCCGTTAAATCCGGGCACCTACGGTGGTACCGGGTTTGCCGTATCCGGCAACGGATATATCGTTACTAACTACCATGTAGTGGCTGGCGCCGATTCTGTGTACGTACAAAATAATAAAGGAGAGGCCTTTAAAGCCATCAGCATATTCGAAGATATTTCCAGTGACCTGGCTGTATTGAAAATTGCAGATTCCACCTTCAAAGGTCAACCACTTCCCTATGCCTTGAAACCGCAAAATGCCAAACTAGGCGAAGAAGTGTTTACCATGGGCTTCCCCCGTGATGAAATCGTTTATGGCAAAGGTTATATCAGTGCTAAAACAGGTTTCAACGGAGATACCATCGCTTACCAGGTATCCATTCCTGTAAATCCGGGCAACAGTGGTGCCCCGCTGTTAGATAGCAATGGGGATGTAATCGGTATCGTTACCGGCAAACAAACTACTTCCGATGGCATTGCTTTCGCCGTTAAATCTGCCCATCTGAAACATTTGCTGGACGAAATGCCCAAAGACAAACAACTCAGAAAAGAATGGACACATAAAAGCCATCTGGAAGGTATGAGCAGGATTGACCAGATCAAAAAACTGGAAGATTTTGTATATATGGTAAAGGTATATAATTGATAGTTAGGCTATTAGCCATAAAAAAACGCAATGAGGCTGTCTCATTGCGTTTTTTTATGGCTAATAGCCCGTATTATTGATTATTGCTGGTTCCCCTTTTTCATCCATGCTTTATACTTATCTGTGATCCAGTAAAGCAGATCATTGTTACCAATGGTGCGCATGGTATTATAATCAGGATAATTATCTCTCATAAATAAATGGAGGGAGTCGCCGGTAAGCCCGGTCACCCTGCTAACCAATATAGGGGTAAAGCGGGAATCGATGAACTTTTCCCTTTCCATTTCCTCATAATTCTTTTTGAATTGCCGTTTCTGCCTTTCATTTTTCGAAAAGCGGGTAATTGGGCTGATCACAATACCGGCGCCCACAGGTGTACTACCGCCAGCGAGTTGCTGGTTAGGCTTATCCAGGATATAGCCGTACAGGTTACGCCTTTCGATGGAGTCCATCTGGTAAGGAGTATATTGGGAAGTTACTTCTATTCCTTTGAGGAACCTGCCTGCCGGTTCCATCACCCGGTTGGCGGTTTGAGTACCGGAAGACAGCGATACGATCAGGGTATCAGGTTTATAACCTACAAAGGTAAAGACGATCCGGTCGTTTTTAGCAGCAGATATTTTATAAAAACCACCTTGGTCGGAGAGGGAATGCTTGCCGCTATTTAAGTTGGTAATAGTGGCATAAGGCAATACCAGCCTGTTACTATCGGAGATCATACCCGTAACGGTAACCTGTGCTTTTACCAGGGAAGTAAACACCATGCTGAGCATACAACCTAATGCTATAGTGCGCAAAAGAACCTTCATATATTGAATAAAAATTTAAACTGCTGAATCCCTTTCCTCTCTTATCAAACATATCTGTACAGACATTAGTTCATCTGTCTGTATAAAGTACAAAATAAAGAAATGCCCACAGGTTAAAAAAACAAAATCCTTCCACCTGCAGTGGCAGGCCAAACATGATCCCTTATGATACGGTAATGGCTATGCGCACATCGAATTCCTGGCTGGCGCCGGGAGCCAGCTGAGCCAGTCCGATACCATTATTAAAGGCATCCGGAGCGCCACTCAGGTTTTCTACGGCGATACTGGTCCGGTGTGGAGGAGTATAGATTTGGATCACCGGATAACATTTTCCGGGATAAAAAGCGATGTTAATATTTTTCTTCGGATCGTGGATGGTCGCCAGTGGTTGTGGCCTGGCAAAGTCCAGGATAAAAGAATTGTCCAACGCTATGTCTTTCAGCAGTTTTCCACCTGCGAAATCTGTACATGGTAATAATTTACCCGTTGGAAGTAATTGTTCGTTGAATTCCACTTTTTCGGTAGATGCGAAGGTAAGCTCCAGTTCATCCACCGGCGTACCGGTTGTGAAATAAGGATGCCAGCCGTCTACAATAGGGATTGTGCAACCGCTCTTATTCACAATAGTGGTAACCAATTGCAATATGTTATTGGGAAGCAGGGTATAAGTAACAATACAATCGTATGCAAAAGGATAACCCGCATCTGTAGTATCAGAAAAATGATAAGCAAGGGTAACAGCGGCCTGCTGGTTGTTGGCCTGCCGGGAAGTTACTGTAAAAGGCGCGTCATATAACAACCCATGGATAGCATTTCCGGGGGCAATGGTTTTGCGGATGCTGTAATCACGGCCTTCCCAGGTATATGCTGCATTCTTCATGCGGCAAACATAGGGGCTTAATTTTACGCTTTTAAAGCTTTTGCGGAGGTTATCTTGCAAATCCTGGAGATCTTTGTAACTATCTATCAGGTTCAGGGTTTCCTGCTGGCGTTTTACTTTGAATGCGTGGAGCAGGGCGCCAAACGCGGGAATGATCTCTACCTGCGTACCAGTTTCCTGGTCCCGGAGCGCAACGATGTCGAATCCTGCCTCTTCTAAAGAATGGATACCAAATTTCATTGTTCCTTATTTTGGAGCGCTAAAATAATAAGGGACCTTGTTTTTTTAACAAGATCCCTTTATTTTATCTCTCTTTAGATGTTAGCGTTGATCAGGTTTTCCAGCCACTCTTGTTTACCGCTGATTTGCGCAGGTTCTCCATTTGCCGCAGCAAAGTTGCGGAGATCTTCCAGGGTTAGTTTGCCGGCTTCAAATTCCTGTCCTTTACCACTATCGAAAGAAGCATAGCGATCGTGACGGAATTTTTTGTAAGGGGAAGCAGTGAGTACTTTTTCCGCTACGATTGCAGCTCTGGCGAAAGTATCGATACCGCCGATATGTGCGTGGAAAATATCTTCCAGGTCGGTAGAATTACGACGGGTTTTAGCGTCGAAGTTAACGCCACCACCAGCAAATCCACCTACTTCGAGGATCACGAGCATGCTTTCAATTAGATCGTTCAGGTTAGTGGGGAACTGGTCAGTATCCCAACCGTTCTGTGCATCACCGCGGTTAGCATCAATGCTGCCCAACATGCCTGCATCGGCAGCTACCTGTAATTCGTGCTGGAAAGTATGGCCAGCAAGGGTAGCATGGTTTACTTCCAGGTTAAGTTTAAAATCTTTATCCAGGCCAAAATGACGCAGGAAGCCAATCACGGTAGCGGCATCGTAGTCGTACTGATGTTTGGTAGGCTCACAAGGCTTAGGTTCAATGAAAAAAGTACCCTTAAAGCCCTGGGCACGAGCGTAGTCGCGGGCCATGGAAAGGAAGCGGGCCAGGTGCTCCTGTTCGCGTTTCATGTTGGTGTTAAGCAGGGTCATATAACCTTCACGACCACCCCAGAACACGTAATTTTCACCGCCCAATGCGATGGTAGCGTCGAGGGAATTTTTTACTTGCGTGCCGGCATATGCCAGTACTGCGAAATCAGGGTTGGTAGCGGCACCGTTCATGTAACGCGGATTGCTGAACACATTAGCTGTTCCCCACAACAGTTTTACGCCGCTGGCCTGTTGTTTTTGCTTAGCGTAATCCACGATCTGCTGCATGCGGGCTTCATATTCCGCTACAGTAGCCCCTTCATCTACCAGGTCCACATCGTGGAAGCAGTAATAAGGCAGGTTCATTTTGGTAATAAATTCAAAAGCTGCGTCCATTTTGTCTTTGGCACTTTGATTGGCATCGGTGGAAGTGAGCCATGGAAAGTGTTTAGTGCCCGGACCAAACGGATCGCCACCGGTACCGCAGAAGGTATGCCAGTAGGATACGGCAAAACGGAACAATTCTTTCATAGATTTGCCGGCAATGATGCGATTTTCGTCGTACCATTTGTAAGCCAGTGGATTGTCTGACTGGGGTCCTTCGTACTGTATTTTACCAATTCCTTTAAAATACTCGGTGTTTCCTAATGTAATACTCATAACTAATGTGGTTTAAAATGCTATTACTTGTATATGTTTCCGTTAATGCATCCTCAGTTGCAAAGCATGTAGCCAGTTGCCATAGGCCTCCTGGTATTGGGTTTGCAGGGAGGTATCGGGCGTTATTACCGAGAGGCATTCCATACCGCGGAAAGCATCCGCTATGGATACATATCCTGCGCCCACGGCAGCGCCACGGGCAGCGCCTTGTGCACCGTCTGTATTATACAGTTCTATCACTACATTGGCGGTATTGGCAAATGCTTCCCGGAAGAGTGGACTAAGGAACATATTGGCATTCCCGGCCCTTACCCGGTGTATGCCCAAGTCCATATGCCTCATGATGTCTATACCATAGTTCAAACCGAATACAATCCCTTCCTGTACAGCGCGCATCATATAAGCCCGGCTGTGGCGATTAAAATCGAGGTTAGCAATAGAGGCTCCAACACTTTTGTTTTCGAGTATCCTTTCCGCTCCGTTGCCAAAAGGAAATACCTGCAGCCCTTTTGCGCCTATAGGCGCTTGTGCGGCAAGGTTGTTCATTTCCGGATAAGTGATGTCGCCTACCAGGTTTTTAAGCCAGCTATTGGTGATGCCGGTGCCATTAAGACACATCAGTACACCATTACGGAGTGCTTCTCCACTATTATTAACGTGTACAAAAGTATTTACACGGCTACGGGCATCATATCCATTCTTATCGTGTACAGCGTATACCACACCGGAAGTACCTGCAGTGGTAGCGGCTTCTCCGGGTTGCAACACGTTGAGGGAAAATGCGTTGTTAGGTTGGTCGCCGGCACGGTAGGTAACCGGTGTACCAGGGGCCAATTTAAGGATAGCGGCAGCGGCGGCGCTCAAACGGCCTTGTTCGCCGAAGGTGGGCACTACCTCAGACAAGAGGCTTCCATCAATCTGGTAGTGTTGCAGCAATACCTGTGATACACTGTTTGTTGTGAAATCCCAGAAAGTACCTTCTGAAAGGCCGGATACGGTAGTCCGCGCTTCGCCGGTTAATTTCATGGCGATATAGTCGCCGGGCAACATCACTTTGTGGATACGCTCATAGATATGCGGTTCGTTTTGTTGTACCCAGCGCAGTTTGGATGCGGTAAAGTTGCCAGGTGAATTGAGAAGATGGGACAGGCAATATGCTTCTCCCAATGCGTCGAAGGCTGCATTACCTATGTCTACTGCGCGGCTATCACACCAAATGATCGCCGGTCTTAATACCTGTTGGTCTTTGTCTACACACACCAACCCGTGCATCTGATAAGCGATACCAATGCCTTTTATCAAGGCTGGATCAATAGTAAATCGATTTAGTAAAATCTCCGTAGCATTAATGATTTCCTGCCACCAGCTCTCTGGGTTTTGCTCTGCCCAATCCTGGTAAGGAACATCTATGGTCATCTCCTTTTCGGGGCAGGTAGCTGTTGCTACACAAGCGCCGGTTTCGGCGTTCAGCAAAGCTGCCTTAATGGAAGACGACCCAATATCATAGCCTATAAAGTACATAACGTGAAGAATTAGCGATCGAAAATAACACCGGATATTTTACTGCGCTATACGGTAGCACTGCAATAAAATATCCGGGTACCAAATTAAGAAAATGTTTCTATTACCAGAATACGGTATACAAAGCGATCAATATGCCTATAATCAGCAAGGCGCCTACTGTAAAACCCATAGCAGGTTTGAACATGCTACCATCGATAGTAAGCCCTTTAGGATTATTTACACTACTCCTATCTGCCAGGGTAATCAGCACCATACCCATTACGCACACAACAAACACCAATCCCATTCGGTCTATGAAGGCCATTTCGTATAATCCGCTGTCTGGGTTCAGGGCCGAGAAGCCAATAGCATGCAAAGGTTCCAGGTTGATCCAGTTAGGCATAAATTTCAGCACAAAGGAAAGCAGCAAACCGCCAATCATGGCAAACAGCGCAGCATCGGAAGTGGTGCGTTTCCAGAAAAAACCGAGTGCAAACATGGCGAATACCCCGGGAGATACGAAACCCGTATACTCTTGGATAAACTGGAAGCCTCCTTTTTTGTCGATGCCCAGGAAGTTGGAGATCACAATCGCAATTACCATAGTAACAATCACCACAATACGTCCTACGCCTACTATCTCCTTTTCATCGGCGTTTTTGTTATATATCTTTTTATAAATATCCAGGGAAAAAATGGTAGAGATACTATTGGCTTTACCTGCAAGGGATGCTACCACCGCTGCTGTTAAAGCGGCAAATGCCAACCCTTTCAGTCCCACCGGGAGCAAGTTCAATAATACCGGATAGGCATTATCCGCGTTCAGGGAACCATCTTTCATCATCGCCTGTACAAAGTCGCCATGATTCTGGGAATACAGTACATAAGCTGCAATACCCGGCAATACTACGATCACTGGCATCAGCAATTTGAGGAAGCCGGCAAACAGCAAGCCGCTGCGGGCCGTTTTCAGATCCGCGCCCAGCGCACGTTGGGTAATATATTGGTTACATCCCCAATAGTTCAGGTTCACAATCCACATACCGCCGATCAATACGCTGAGGCCAGGCAGATCAAGGTATTTGGGGTTATTTTTATGCAGGATCATGTGGAAGTGGTCGCCGGCATACTGGGTCATTAAAGAGAAGCCCTTCAATACGCCAGTGGTGCCGAAATGCGCCGATACCAGCTGCAAAGCCAGGTAAGTAGTGGCCAAACCGCCCAGGATCAGGAAAAACACCTGTATTACGTCGGTATAACCAATCACCTTCATACCTCCCAGAGTGATCAGGATGGCAAAAAAGGCCAGCATCACCATACAAGCATAAAAATTAATACCGGAGATCGTGGAAACCGCCAACGCACCAAGGTAAAGAATAGAAGTAAGGTTCACCACTACGTAGAGCAACAGCCAGAATACAGCCATAATAGTACTTACCGTTTGGTTGTACCGCCGCTCCAGGAACTGAGGCATAGTATAGATCTTATTCTTCAGATAAATGGGCAGAAAAAAAACAGCCACCACAATCAATGTAGCAGCAGCCATCCATTCATAGGTAGAAATGGCCAACCCGATATTGAACCCATTTCCGGACATCCCGATAAATTGTTCCGCAGAAATATTAGAGGCAATCAACGAGGCTCCGATAGCCCACCAGGTGAGGGAACCTTCTGCCAGGAAAAAGTCTTTCGAATCAGTAGTCTTCTTTTTCTTCCGGTGATAGATATAGTAGCCATAGCCAGCCACTATTACAAAATATACCAGGAATACGAGGTAATCAAAGATGTGTAAGGATTTTGTTTGCATAACGTTCCAACGTGGTTATAAAAATTTTGGCGGATGAATATACAGAATAAATGTATAAAATACACTTGCTCAGATATTTTTTAACGTGAAAAATAAACCGCGGCAACAACTGCGGCAATGAGTTAAAACGACGACGAAAAATCAGTTGTCATAGCTCATGTATCATGATAAAGAATTAATACCCCATTCTTTCACAAAAGGTACCCTTTATTTACGGCAATAGGCAGCTGTTTCAGGATGATGTCCGATCTATTAAGGGCGGGAGCGATCAACTGAATGCCAATTAGCGTGGAAATAAAAATTAAATATAGAAAAGAGATAACCGGGAAGCAAATTTTCAGGGAAATTTTAATTCTCCAGGGCCATTACCGCTAATTTATCACCTATTGCCGAGCCTATAGCCACACCCATACCGCCCATCCGCACGCCCATGAGCACATTTTTAGTATGTGCTTTCACGATAGGCTGCTTGTTAGCACCAAAAGCCATGATGCCTGTCCAGCGGTCGGCAATGTTGATATGGCGGCCTGGCAATATAACGGTTCCCAGGAGCACTTCCAGCTCGTGTTGTATACGGTCGTTGAACAGGAAGTCGGTAGATGTTTCACCAGCGAAATCTAGCTGCCGCCCGCCGCCCAGCAACACCCGGCCATCCAGCTCCCGAAAGTAATAATAGCCTTCTTCCATATGAAAAACCCCTTTAAAAGGCAGGTCATTAACCGGCTCGGTGATGAGCACCTGGCCACGGCCAGGGGTTACTTCCTCTCCTGGCAATAGTTGACGGGCAAAAGCATTGGTACAAACCAGTACCTTACGGGCCGAGAAAGCAATATCTTCTTTTAAAGTATGATGGGGAACGATGACGTTAACGGTTGTATGAAAATCTTCGATATGGCTAACAGGGCAGCCGGTCTTGATTTCCACACCTTTTCCGATAGCGGCGTCTATCAGGGTGCGCATCATTTTACCGGTATGCAGCTCCCCTTCAAAATTATTGCGGACCAGGGCTTTCACAAACCGGCGTTCAAAACCAAAAGGAACCAGGTATTCATCGGCCCTTACAAACGCCGGTTGGCTGCCTCCTATGAGCGCGCCCAGTATATCATTCACTTCCTTCAACTGGGCCAACGCCCACTCCTCCCTGCTGCTGATCAGTTCAAAACTGCCGTTCTCCCGGTAACCGATAGCATTGTCTCCCAGGCGCTTCCGGAGCAATTGTAAGCCGCTCATACGCAGGGATACCAGGTTTAATACCGCCTCTACCGGCATAGTTTGCATATCTGCCAATATTTCTGTGAGGCTGCCCACACAGGCAAAACCGGCATTTTTAGTACTGGCTCCGGTAGGGAGCACTTCCCGTTCCAGCACCATCACCCTGCTTTGCGGCGCTCTGTCTTTTATGCTGATCGCCGCCGACAACCCAACTATACCACTGCCAACAATGATATAGTCGTATTGCAGGAGGCTTTGTTTTTCCCAATAACTGAGCATATGCTTGTATTTATTACACGGTACCTACAGATCCGCCATCTACCCGGAACACAGCACCGGTAATAAAAGATGCCTGATCAGAAGCGAGGAAAGCCACAATGCCGCCGGTTTCTTCCGGCAGTCCAGGGCGGCCCAGCACCTGGTAAGGACGGTTGGCTTTCAGAAATTCCTGCGCCGCCGCTTCTACCGAAATATGCTGTTCTTTCGCAATACCTTCCAGCATTTCATCTACCAACGGAGTTTTAATAAAAGCGGGGGATACTGTATTCACCAGGATATTATCTTTCCCGTAGTTCTCAGAAAGCGTTTTGGAATAGTTGTTCAGCGCTGCCTTGGTAGCATTATAATGCCCCATATTAGGATCTGGCTGTTCCGCATTTTCTGAAGAGATATTGATAATACGCCCACCACCCTGTTTTTTAAGGTGGGGGATCACCAACTGGGTAAGCGCTACCAGGCCAAATAAATTTACTTCAAATACGTAGCGCCATTGTGCAAGGGTAATTGTTTCCAGCGGGCCAAACGCATCTATGCCACCGGCATTGTTCACCAGAATGTCTATATGTCCAAATTGTGCTATTGTGGTATCTACGAGACGCTGCAGGTCAGCTTCTTTTGTCATATCCGCTACTACAGGCAATACGCTGTATCCCTGTAAACGGAACATAGCAGCGGTATCTTCCAGTTCATCTGCCTTACGGGCGGTAATCACTACCGTAGTGCCTTCTCCAAGCAATGCTGCCGCAATGCCCTTGCCAATGCCCTTACTTCCACCCGTTACAATGGCCACCTTTCCTTTTAAATTAAGTTCCATAGTGCGTAATAATTATTTAATACCAAATGTAAACATATACCCTGAACGGGAACTTGTATAAATCAGGGAAAAAGGAGTATATCCAGCAAACACACCGGTCGCCCCTGAATACTACAAATTACGTAGCTTCGAGGTTCTAAAAATTTCAGATCATGATTGCAACAAAAGCTTATGCGGCCCAAGGTGCTACCACCGCACTGGGACCATGGAACTTTGAACGCAGGGAACCAGGACCGCACGACGTACAAATTGAGATATTATATTGCGGTGTATGCCACTCAGATATACACCAGGTCAGGAACGAATGGGGCAATTCTATCTATCCGATGGTACCCGGACATGAGATTGTAGGGAGAGTTACCAAGGTTGGCGATCATGTAACCCGTTTTAAAGTAGGTGATCTGGCTGGTATCGGATGTTTTGTGGACTCATGCGGGGAATGCGCCCCATGCAAAGCAGGAGAAGAGCAATATTGCGTACCTGGCGGAGCCTTAACGTACAATAGCTATGAGATGGACCGTAAAACGCCTACTTATGGCGGCTACTCCACCCATATTATCACTAATGAAAATTACACCCTGCACGTTTCCGATAAATTACCGCTGGAAGGTGTAGCACCACTCTTATGCGCCGGTATTACCACTTACTCTCCGCTACGGCACTGGAAAGTAGGTAAGGGCCATAAAGTAGCCGTACTAGGACTGGGTGGACTGGGCCATATGGCCGTAAAACTGGCAGCATCTATGGGAGCTGAAGTAACCATGCTGAGCACTTCCCCTTCCAAAGAAGCAGATGCTAAAAGACTGGGAGCGCATCATTTTGCCTTGATCACCGATCAGGAACAGATGAAGCAGCTGACCAGCCACTTCGACTTTATCGTAAACACTATTTCAGCGCCGCACGATTACAGCACTTACCTGAACCTGTTGAATCTGGATGGGGTAATGATCTGCCTGGGCGTTCCACCGGAAGCTTCTCCTGTACCAGCTTTCAACCTGATCGCCGGCAGACGCAGCATTGCCGGATCACTGATTGGCGGCATCCGCGAAACACAGGAAATGCTGGATTATTGTGCCGAGCATAATATTACCAGCGATGTAGAAGTGATTGATATTAAAGACATCAATACTGCTTACGAAAGAATGCTGAAAGGCGATGTGAAATACAGATTTGTGATTGATATTGCCAGTCTGAAACAATAATTAGCATATATGCGTTCAGGTTACCGCCTGAACGCATATACGTTATTTTTATATTTTATACCAAATAACCAAAGAGGTTATCATCCTTATTCAATTCTGTAAACTGAAAATTATATTTCCTGAAATTAGCGATCAGTTTATCGTAATCTTCCTTGTATTTCAGTTCTATTCCTACCAGTGCTGGTCCTATCTCCTTATTATGTTTCTGAATATATTCAAAGCGGGTGATATCGTCGTTGGGACCAAGGATGTGGTTTACAAATTCTTTAAGCGCGCCGGGGCGTTGTGCAAAGCGTACAATAAAATAATGTTTTAGTCCTTCATACAGGAGAGAACGTTCTTTAATTTCCTGCATGCGGTCTATATCGTTATTGCTACCGCTGATTACGCACACCACTTTCTTTCCTTTGATCTCTTCAGCGAAGTCGTCTAATACTGCGATAGACAAAGCACCTGCGGGTTCTACCACAATCGCATCTTCATTATACAAACGAAGGATCGTAGAGCAAACCCTTCCTTCCGGCACCAGGTGCATTTTTTCCAATACTTCTTTGCAGATCTCATAATTGAGAGCGCCTACTCTTTTTACCGCGGCACCATCTACGAAGCGCTCTATTTCCTGGAGTGTAACTGGCCCCCCATTTTCGAGGGCACGGAGCATAGAAGGTGCGCCTTCCGGTTCTACACCAATGATGTGGGTTTTGGGGCTATAGGTTTTGAAGTAAGTGCCCACGCCGGCCGCTAAACCGCCGCCGCCAACAGGAACAAAGAGAAAGTCGATGCCGGATTGGTCTTCCAATATTTCTACAGCTACCGTTCCCTGTCCTTCAATAATTTTAGCATTATCAAATGGAGGGATGAAGGTCATGCTGCTTGCTTTTGTAAAAGCCTGGGCTTCGGCAGAACAATCGTCGAAAGTATCGCCTACGAGACGGATTTCAATGTTATCGCCACCGAACATATTTACTTGGTTAACTTTTTGTTTCGGTGTAATAACAGGCATAAATACCACGCCTTTGATATCCATTGCTTTGCAGGCGTAAGCGAAGCCCTGGGCATGATTTCCTGCACTGGCGCAGGTAACGCCTTTTGCCAACAGTTCTGCAGGCAGGCTGCTGATCAGGTTATAGGCGCCGCGCAATTTGTAAGAGCGTACAATCTGCATATCTTCCCTTTTCAGATATACATCACACTGATAGCGCCGGGAGAGATTAACGCTATACATCAGCGGGGTACGTGTTACCACTGGTTTCAGTTTTACCGCTGCATCGAGGATGTTCAGGGAGTTGACGCTACTCATCAGTTCAGACATAAAATGTATGTTGTAATACAAAATGGCAAAACATCTTCAAATGACCGAAATGAAGGAACCTGGTATTTAGTGAAAGCTAATGGGGATGCTTTCTGCTAAATACCGGAACCAATAATTTCAATCATTCTAAGATGCTTTGCCATTTGTAATTTATAATAATAAGCTATTATGCATTGTTAGGACGCAGCTTACGTACAGCCGCACCTGCCTGCCACATTTCGCTTTCGCGCAGTTCTCTCAGTTCTTCGTTCAGCTTTTCACGGTAGTCTGCAGTACTGTTGGAAGAAATAGAACGGGCAGCTTCTTTACCTTCTGCTACACTGGCATACAGTTCATCAAAAACAGGCTGGGTAGCCTCTTTAAATTTCTTCCACCAGTCTAAAGCGCCACGCTGAGCGGTAGTAGAGCAGTTAGCATACATCCAGTCCATACCGTTTTCTGCTACCAGCGGCATCAGGGACTGGGTGAGTTCTTCTACGGTTTCGTTGAAAGCTTCGGAAGGAGAGTGACCATTTTTACGCAGGGTTTCGTATTGCGCTGCGAAGATACCCTGGATACAACCCATCAGGGAACCGCGTTCGCCGGTGAGATCGGAGTATACTTCTTTCTTAAAATCTGTTTCGAAGAGGTAGCCGGAACCAACACCGATACCCAGCGCTACTACGCGTTCTTTAGCGCGGCCAGTAGCATCCTGGAAGATAGCGAAGCTGGAGTTCAAGCCTTGACCGGCCAGGAACAGGCGACGCAGGGAAGTACCGGAACCTTTAGGAGCTACCAGGATAACGTCTACATCAGCAGGAGGAATAATACCGGTTTGCTCTTTATAAGTAATACCAAATCCGTGAGAGAAGTACAGTGCTTTACCAGGAGTCAGGTATTGTTTGACAGTAGGCCACAGGGTGATCTGTCCGGCATCAGACAGCAGGAATTGGATAATAGTACCTTTCTGGGCGGCTTCTTCAATATCGAACAATGTTTCACCAGGAACCCAGCCATCAGCTACTGCTTTATCCCAGGTTTTAGAATTTTTACGTTGACCTACAATAACGTTAAAACCGTTGTCTTTCAGGTTCAGTGCCTGGCCCGGGCCTTGTACGCCGTAACCGATTACTGCAATCACTTCGTTCTTCAGCACTTCCCTTGCTTGTTCCATAGGGAATTCTTCTCTGGTTACTACTTGTTCGAGTACCCCTCCAAAATTGATGGTTGCCATGTGTTCTTTTTTTAGCTGTTAGCTACTAGCTGTTAGCTATTAGCTGAGGTGTGATTTGAATGAATAATGATTAATATTTCCTACTGCAGTGCTAAAGCTGCGGGCACATGGTAGCGGATTGCCAAAAGTTAGCCATCCTTACTGCTATCATCATCAGTTAGCTACTACTTCCTGCGTTTGCAGTTCTTTTAAATGTTCATGGAAACGACGGCTCCATTTTACAATGGCTACACGACCACTTTTAGAGTATTCGATCAGCCCATATGGTTCCAGTTTCTTGATAAAACTTATCAGCTCTTGCTGATGGCCTGTTTTCTCAATAACAAAATAATCTGCTGTGATCGTGAGAATACGCGCATTGTTTTCGCGTATCAGCCTTTCTATATCACCAGTATGTAAAGAACGGGTAGATATTTTATACAGCGCCAGCTCCTGATATACCACTTCTTCTTCTTCATGTACAAAGGCACGGTGTATTTCTATCAGTCTTTCTATCTGGCCAACTACCTTATCCAGCAGTTCGCGTGTAGACATCACCGTTATAATAAACTTGAACACGCCGGGAATTTCTGTTTCAGCTGTGGTTAAACTGGTGATATTGATGCCCCTGCGGGTAAATATAATGGTGATACGGTTGGTGATACCTATACGGTCTTCCGTATATACCGTTACTGTATATTCTTTTTGCATATACCTGTTGTAAATTACAAATGATCAATATAAATCTTCTGCACGCACTGTTCTACTCAAGCCGGATAGAGGAAACTGGGGCGCCAGCAGGCACCATGGGGAATACGTTGTCTTCTTTTTCCACCACTACTTCGAGCAGATAAGCACCCTGGTGAGCCAGCATTTCGTCGATGGCGGCAGAGATATCTTCACGTGCGGTCACTTTTTTGCCCGGAATGAAAAATCCTTTTGCAATCTGTACAAAATCAGGATTAACCATTTCTGTAGATGAATAACGTTTGTCGAAGAACAGTTGTTGCCACTGCCTTACCATACCCAGGAAGTTATTGTTCAGGATCACTATTTTCACACCAATCTGCGACTGGTAGATAGTGCCCAATTCCTGCAAGGTCATCTGAAAGCAACCGTCGCCGATGATAGCTACCACTTCTTTCTGGGGCGTGCCTGTTTTTGCACCCATTGCCGCTGGCAGAGAAAATCCCATAGTACCCATACCACCGGAGGTGATATTGGTATTAGGTTCTTTAAAGCGGTAGTAGCGGGAAGCAACCATCTGGTGCTGACCTACGTCTGTTACCAGAACAGCTTCTCCTTTGGTTTTTTCTGAGATGAGGCGGATCACTTCTGCCATTTTCAGCTCACCCTGATCCGGATACAGTTCTTTATGTTGTACTTTCTCGTATTCTTTTTTATCGGCTTCACGGAATTCGTTGAGCCACGCGCTGTGCTCAACTGGCTGCACTTGTTTCACCAGGGCTTCCAGCGCTGCTTTAGCATCTGCGTGTACCGCTACATCTGCCTTTATGATCTTATTGATCTCGGCTGCATCTATTTCGATGTGTATGACTTTAGCGTTGGGTACATAGCTGGCTACGTCGCCGGTTACACGATCATCGAAGCGCATGCCTACGGCAATGATTACGTCGGCTTCACCGGTAAGCATATTAGGCCCATAGTTACCGTGCATACCTAGCAAACCTACATACAGCGGATGGTCTACCGGTACGGCAGAAAGGCCCAGCAATGTAGATCCTACAGGTATCTGCGCTTTTTCAGCGAGTGCTATCAGGTCTTTCTCTGCACCAGACAACAATACGCCGTGACCGCACAGGATAAACGGTTTTTTAGCGCTGTTGATCAGTGCAGCGGCTTCCGCTACTGCTTCCTCACTTAAAGGAGGTACCGGGCGGTAGCTGCGGATATATTCACATTTTTTGTATTCGTATTCAAACTCGCCAAACTGTGCATTCTTGGTAATGTCTACCAGTACAGGTCCGGGACGGCCGCTACGGGCAATATAAAAAGCCTTGGCAATAGCGCCGGGAATATCTTCCGGACGGGTTACCTGTATGTTCCATTTGGTGATTGGCATGGTAATGCCGATCACGTCTGTTTCCTGGAAAGCGTCTGTACCCAGGAGGGCCGCAGCTACCTGTCCGGTAATGCAAACCATGGGAGTGCTGTCCATGAAGGCGTCTGCCAAACCTGTTACCAGATTGGTAGCACCCGGACCAGAAGTAGCAAAAGCAACACCTACTTTACCGGAGCTACGGGCGTAGCCTTGTGCAGCATGCGTAGCGCCTTGTTCATGCCGGACAAGAATATGACGCACCCGATCCTGAAAATCATAGAGCGCATCATAAATAGGCATGATCGCTCCGCCGGGATAACCGAAGATGGTATCTACTCCTTCCTCAATAAGAGAGCGGATTACGGCTTCAGACCCTGTAATCACAGGTTTAACAGCTAATTGCGTATCTGCTATCTCAGGCTTCATCGGTAACACATCCTTCTGTTGCATTTTTAACAAGTTTTGCGTACTTAAATAAGATTCCATTGGATGCTTTCAATGCGGGCTGTATCCACTGCGCTCTGCGAGCAGCCAGTTCTTCATCGCTCACTTCCACATTGATAAAGTTTTTTACTGCATCTATTTCGATGATATCGTTGTCTTTTACGAGAGCGATATTACCACCTTCAAAAGCTTCCGGGGTAATATGTCCCACTACAAATCCATGGGTACCGCCAGAGAAGCGGCCATCGGTGATGAGCGCTACGCTTTTACCCAATCCTACACCCATAATAGCGCTGGTAGGTTTCAGCATTTCCGGCATACCAGGTGCGCCTTTAGGTCCTACCTGACGGATTACTACTACATCGCCTTCTTTTACTTTACCGGAGGTAATACCGGCAATCAATTCGAATTCACCATCAAAAACACGGGCAGGGCCTCTGAAGCGTTCGCCTTCCTTTCCGGTGATTTTGGCCACTGCGCCTTGGGTAGCCAGATTACCGTACAGGATCTGTATATGTGCAGTAGGTTTTAGTGGCTGTTCCAGCGGCACAATAATATTTTGTGTACTGAAATCGATATCCGGTACATTTTCCAGGTTTTCAGCCACTGTTTTACCGGTAACGGTTAAACAATGTCCATGAATATACCCCTTCTTCATGAGGTATTTCATCACCAGGGGAACACCGCCAATATTATGCAGGTCTTCCATCAGATATTTACCACTAGGCTTAAGATCAGCGATGAGCGGCGTTTTGTCGCTGATACGCTGAAAATCGGCGAGGGTAACGGAGATGCCTACTGATTTTGCGATAGCAATAAAATGCAGTACGGCATTAGTGCTGCCACCCATAGCCATGATGATGGTGAGCGCATTTTCAAATGCGTCTTTCGTCATGATATCCCTGGGTTTAATATCCCTTTCGAGGAGCAGACGGATATATTTGCCGGCAACGAGGCATTCATCTTTTTTATCCTGGCTCAACGCCGGATTAGAAGAGCTATAAGGCAAGCTCATACCGAGTGCTTCTATAGCGGAAGACATCGTATTAGCAGTATACATACCACCGCAGGCACCTGCACCTGGGCAGGAATGCTGCACAATGCCTTTGAAATCGCCTTCATCGAGCTTACCAGCCATTTTCTGGCCTAATGCTTCGAATGCAGAGATGATATTAAGGTCTTGGCCTTTGTATTTTCCTGGTGCGATTGAACCGCCGTATACCATGATAGAAGGGCGGTTGAGCCGACCCATTGCCATCAGGGAACCAGGCATATTTTTATCGCAGCCCGGTACAGTGATCAGGGCATCATAATATTGCGCTCCTGCTACAGTTTCAATGGAATCAGCAATCAGATCGCGGCTAACGAGAGAATAGCGCATACCTTCGGTACCATTGCTTATACCATCGCTCACGCCAATGGTATTGAAAATGAGTCCGACCAGATCATTTGCCCAAACGCCTTTTTTAACGTCTTTTGCAAGATCATTCAGGTGCATATTGCAAGTGTTGCCATCATAACCCATGCTAACGATCCCCACCTGTGCTTTTTTCAGATCTTCCTCTGTTAAACCAATGCCATACAACTGAGCCTGAGCAGCTGGCTGTGTAGGATCTTGTGTGATCGTTTTGCTGTATTTGTTTAATTCCATTGCTTTTGATATTAGGAGAGATAACTGTTTTTATAATACCCCTATTTTAAAACTTCAACACAAATTACCCGGGAGCGTCGTCAAATTCAAACCAACATTTTTCAGTTTACCGGTATTCAAATCTGCCTATTGAGCTTTCAAATCCTTTACTGGCAAGAGATTAGAGTTTTTCGATTTACAACCTCCAAGGGGCCGGAGGCATGAGGCGGATATTTTTTGACGGCTAGTCTTTAGCTGCTAGCTTTAGCGGTTGATTTTTACGTATAGCCGTTGGCGTTTAGTCCGTTGCGCACTTTTTTTAGCCTTTCGGCCAGCTGTTAGTCTCTAGTTCAAAAACTAAAGGCTAACAGCCAAACACTAGTGGCTAAAGAAATTATGCCAGCTGCGTTTCGCGCTGGAACGCTTTCTCCAATACCTTGGCTTTATAAGCCTGTTGGAGCACTTTACCAAGAGATCCAGCCCATGGTTTATTAAAAGATTGGCCATCGAGAGAATCGATACCGATGATCTCAGCAGCAGTACCGCAGAAGAAAGCGGAATCAGCTTCTTTCAGTTCAGCGATGGTAAATAATTTTTCTTCAAGTGGAATATTCAGTTCTTGACAAAGTTCAATAACGGTAGCACGGGTGATGCCAGGAAGGATGTTGCCTGCGGGAGGGGTATAGAGTTTGCCCTCTTTTTCAAAGAAAATATTTGCGCCAGGGCCTTCTGCTACATAACCATTCATATCCAGCAAAAGCGCTTCATCAAACCCTTTTACTTTGGCTTCCTGTGAAGCAAGTATGGAGTTTACATAAAGTCCGGCTGATTTTGATTCAATTTTAAAAGCTTTAGGGTTGGGTCTTTCATATGAAGACGTCATTACTTTTAACAGTTTTTCTCCGAGGTAAGCACCCCATTCCCATGCACAGATCAAGATATTTGCTTCCTGGGCAGCTTTCAGGGTCATATTAGGCGGACAGAAAACCAGGGGCCGGATGTAGGCTTCTTCCATATTATTCAGCTCCAACACTTTGTAACAAGCGGCGATCAACGCTTCATTATCAAAGTTGTAGGGGATATGGATCAGTTCACAAGAGCGCTTCAAACGATCGAAATGTTCCTTTGCTTTAAAGATCTTCACTTCTCCACTAGCCGTTTTATAAGCGCGAATGCCTTCAAATACGGCATATCCATAATGCAGTGACTGGCTATACAGATCTGTTGTAGCTGTGTTTGCCTTGGTGTACTCACCGTTAATGTAAAGAATAGTGTTGTCGTTGTAATAGCTGTACATAAAAATTGAAATTATACCAGGAATATATAGTCATAAAAAAAGCCTTCCTCTTTGCGGAGGAAGGCGTATATTCTGTGTTGATAATGCACGTTTACCTATCCTCCATACTGGTGGCTAATAATGACAACGACAATAATCACGACCTTCGTGATAGCCCAATTGAGCTGAGGTACGATGTGATTAAGTTTTATATTGTCTTTATTTACCCACATTGGAGGTAGTGATGATTTTTAAGTGTTAATACAAAAGTATCGGTGAAAAGAATAAAAAACAACATCCATCCCAATATTTCGTGAAAAATCAATCACGGTAGTTGTTTTTGAAAATATTTAAAAAAAGAAGTTTCTAGTTATCAAAAATCTAAACAAATTAATATTTCCTTATAAATTAGTCTACTAATTTTGTGTATAAAAGACGGTAATTTCCGGATAAAACGGGTTGTCTTCTTATTTATATATTGCTGCCGTCCTGCTTTTCCTCCAACAAAAAGTGTTGTTGATGTGTCCTGACCCAAATTTCCGGGCATTTAATCCTTCAGGCTTGGGACTTAAGCCTGAAGGATATTTGTATTGGATTTTATTTCCATAAATTGTCTGGATATTCTCCATTCTTAACCAGCTCCGATAAACTAGCCTGCACGCCTGGTGCATCTTCTTTGTAGGTAACGCCAAACCATTGGGCGCTGGTAGGCAATACTTTCACTACTCCTTTACCACGACGGATAAATTCATCTGCTACAATCGGGATAAAGAACTCAGATTTAGGGTTACTAAGATTTTTCTCCAGGAATTCCTGGAAGAGTTCCTGACTCAGGTTAAATACACTGGGATGAAAGCCCCAGAAGTTCATGGATACAGGAGTACCAGCCGCCAAAGGATGCTTGCTGCCATCAGCCTCTTCATAAACGATCTGTTCGCCGTCTTGATATATTTTAGTTCTTTCGTTGATCGCTGTAAGGGTACCTTCGGCGCTCACTTCGCACACGCCACGGGATACAGAACCGTGTTCGCTGATCGTTTTACCTAACTCGTAGCCTACTACGCTGTACACATCAGGTTTACAATCGGTGTTCAGGAAAGCCGCCATTTTCACAAAAGCGTCTGTTCCATAAAAGTCATCTGCATTGATCACTGCAAATGGTTCGTTAATCGCATTTTTAGCGCAAAGGATCGCATGCGCAGTGCCCCAGGGCTTGGTTCTGTCGGCAGGAACTGCATAATCGCCTACAAATGCATTCATTTCCTGATATACATAATCAACAGCCACGCGGCCTTTGAGCTTGGGATCAAAGATCTCTTTAAACTCTGCTGCAAAATTTTCGCGGATGATGAACACAATTTTTCCAAAACCGGCGCTAATAGCGTCGTAAATAGAGTAATCGATGATAGTTTCACCGCTGGGGCCAAATTGCTGGATTTGCTTTAAACTGCCGTAACGACTGGCCATACCGGCCGCCAAAATCAATAAAGTCGGTTGCATTTTTCTGATATTAGTTTTATGTTTTTTCAACTATTTACCTAAAAATATCGGCAATAAATGTAATGATTAAAACCATTTTCACACTTTCTTTTTGTGTGTACACCACAATTAACGATCAATTTACAGGAACAATGAAACGATTTTTATGCAGGGGAGCCTTTACTGCAACTGCTTACGCATGCCTATGCCCAACAAGCCAACGCAACAGCGCTGCAGTCTTCCAAACCATGAGTAATAAAAAGGGGATGAATAGTTTTGATGAACTTTGTGGATATTTGAATTTTGTGGATAAATAATAAATGGTCACCTACGATAATATTACTCTTGAATCTTTTCGTACAGATTGGCTGCCTGCACATCTGCAGGCAGCCATGTTACGGTTAGACCGGTTGCATCCGGAAATATGCGGGAACAAATGGTTTAAGTTGAAAGGCAATCTGGAAGCGGCAGCAGCCTCGAAAGCCAACGGTATCCTTACCATGGGAGGAGCCTGGTCTAATCATATTGCAGCTACAGCTGTGGCTTGCAAAGAAGCCGGGCTGCAAGCCCTGGGCATTATCCGGGGGGAAGAACATTTTCAGCACAGGAATAACATGCTGCTGGCTGCGGAAGCCCTGGGCATGGGCTTCGTATTCGTTTCCCGGGAAGACTACCGCCAGCGCGCAACATTTACGCTATATGAAAGTCTTTTCCCGGATTATCACGTAATTCCTGAAGGCGGCCATAACGCGCTGGGGGCCAAAGGTTGTGAAGAGATCCTCTCCATCCTCCCGACCAGCGATTTCACACATGTTCTTTGCGCCACAGGCACCGGCACCACCCTGGCAGGACTGATTAACAATGCCCCTGCCCATCAGCAAATCACCGGTATTTCAGTGCTGAAAGGCGCCCAATACCTGGAGCAGGAAATAAGAAACCTGCTACTTCCCAAGCATAAAGCCTCCTGGCAGCTATTACACGACTACCACGGGGGTGGTTACGCTAAAATATCTCCCCGCCTTATAGATTTTATCAATAATTTTTATACCAATACCGGTATTCCTACAGATATCATTTATACAGGCAAACTGGTGATGGCCTTCCATGAATTGGTGCAGCAGGGCTACTTTCCAGACAATAGTAAAATTTTATTAATACATACCGGCGGCTTACAAGGAAACCTTTCCCTGGCTCCCGGCATACTCTCCTTTTAAAAACTGTTCTTTATATTTGGCGGGTAGTGTATTTTTGCCAACTTATAAGCAGCTCACGGAATAATTAGTATGAAGCAGGTAGCGCGTATCATTTTTGTCATCGGATTATTTTTATTGACGGCATATACAGGAAAAGCCCAAGACCAAGGATATGTTCCGCCTGTATTACCGGATTTTACAGCCACCATTAAAACTGGTAAAATTCAGCTGGACTGGATCTCTGGCTTCCCACAGGTGAAAGAAATTGGCATTCAGCGGTCGCTCGATAGCGTATTGAACTTCAATACCATCGGTTATGCCGGCTATCCTACCCAAACCAGAAATGCTTACGTGGACAATAAACCATTACCCGGCACCAACTATTATCGCCTCTTCATCCTATTCAACAACGGCCGGTATATGTACAGTAAAACGGTACTGGCCTTATCCGACAGCACCATCCGGGCCGACCAGAAACTGCAGTACGCCGATATCAAGGATGCCGCCAAAGGACTGCGGGGCAAAGAACAAGAAAATAAAGAACCTGAAAGAGTAGTGTGGCACCCTTCCAACTACGTTTATACTACCGCAGATGGCAATGTTAACATCCGGCTGCCGGATGCCCTGACAAAAAATTATGCCGTTAAATTCTATGAATCCAATGGTACTTTCTTATTTGAAATAGAACACGTAAAAGGCCCTTTCCTCATCCTGGAAAAAGCCATTTTTCTGCATGCCGGCTGGTTTAATTTTGAGATCTTCGACGATGGGAAGCTGAAAGAGAAATGGAATTTATTTATTCCGTTGAACTATAAGATGTGATTTAAGAAGATTTAAACCACATCACTCATCTCTGCTTCAAACACCTCTCCAAAGTGCCTGGCAAGATGGGCTTTCACCTCTTCGATATCTACCTTGCGGCCCAGTTCCTGGTCGAGAGACGCCACTTTTTTGTCGGCGATACCACAAGCAACGATATTATTGAAGTAGGCCATCATCGTATTTACATTAAGCGCAAAGCCATGCATGGTAACCCAACGGCTGCAACGTACGCCCATAGCACATATTTTACGTGCCTGCTGAGGATCATGGGGGGCTATCCATACGCCGGTTTCTCCTTTGGAACGGTCGCCGGCAACACCATATTCCGCCAGGGTACGGATAATCACTTCCTCCAAAAAACGCAGATATTTACCAATATCTGTAAAGAAATTCTCCAGGTCTATAATCGGATAACCTACAATCTGCCCGGGACCATGAAAAGTAATATCTCCGCCTCTGTTAGTAGGCACAAAGCCAATCCCCTGCTCTTCCAGTTCTTCCCGGGAGATGAGCAAGTTTTCCAGATGACCGCTTTTACCCAGGGTATACACAGGCGGATGTTCACAAAACAGCAGGTAATTGGTGGTAGGTTTAGACAGTTGACCCGCTACACGGGATTTCAACTGCACATTTTCCTTCAATAATTGCTCCTGATAGTCCCAGGCAGCCTGATAATCTATCAGGCCGAGGTCTTTTACTACAATCTGTTGCTTTACTTGTTCCATACTAGGGCGCAAAGTTAGGTGTTTTTTCCTCGCAGCGGCACAAAGCACCCAAAGGCGGCAGCGGCGCTACTTTGCCGCTTATGCCGCTTAACCAGAAATAGCTACCTTTGCAAAAAATTAAACTTAATGGCTGAAGAATTGCTGGAACTGGAAGATGAACTGGAAAACGGTGATGGCAGTGAGGAATTATATGAAAAAATCAATATGGTGGTCGACAAAGGCCAGGAGCCACTACGTATTGATAAATTCCTCACCAACCGTATAGAAGGTGCTACCCGCAATAAAATACAACAGGCCCTGGATGGCGAAATGGTATTGGTAAACGATAAACCCGTTAAATCCAACTACAAGATCAGACCGCTAGACCGGATCGTTGTGTTCTCCAACAGGAACCCCGAAAATACAGATATCATTCCGCAGGAAATACCGCTGAATATAATATTTGAAGACGAGGATGTAATGGTGATCGACAAACCGGCCGGTCTCGTTGTACACCCCGGCTGCGGTAACCGCGACGGTACCCTGGTAAATGGATTGTCGTGGTACCTGGGCGATAAAACCCAGGTCACCGAACCGGAGATTCCCCGCTTTGGCCTGGTGCACCGTATTGATAAAAATACCACCGGCCTCCTGGTGATCGCCAAATCAGAGAAAGCGATGAATGATCTGGCCAAACAGTTTTTCGACCACACCGTACACCGCCGTTATATTGCGTTGGTATGGGGCGACTTTGAAGAAGATGAAGGCACCGTAGTAGCTCACGTAGGGCGCCACCAACGCCTACGTAAAATCATGGATGCCTATCCCGACGGAGAATATGGCAAAGAGGCCATCACCCACTACCGCGTACTGGAACGCTTCAACTATGTTACCCTGATAGAGTGTAGGCTCGAAACAGGGCGCACCCACCAGATCCGCGTGCACATGCAACATATTGGCCACTCCCTCTTTAACGACGATACCTATGGCGGTAACCGCATTGTGAAAGGCACCGTTTATACAAAATATAAACAGTTTGTGGACAACTGTTTTGAAATCATGCCAAGACATGCCCTTCACGCGCAACAGCTCGGCTTCATACACCCGCGCACCCGGCAACAACTATACTTCGAAAGTGCACTACCAAGCGACCTTACTACCGTAATAGAAAAATGGAGAAGATATATTTCTGCAAGACCTTACCAGGGAGAGGATGAATAGAGGTGGCTAGTTAAACAAACCTCACAGGAAAATAACCGGATAATAGTTGGGACCAACTTATTGGATGTACCTGAAACAGCTGATAAGATGATCTTTTCCAATAGCTGATTATTAATAATGAGGCCGTATCAAAAGTATGATGCGGCCTCATTTTATTCAGGCCCCCATGGAGCAAAATTTCATTTACATCCATCACTTTTTACTTTTGTACCCCTTAATTAATATCCACATTATTCCATCATATATATAATTTTAATTATCTTTACAGTTAACTACCCATGTCAATGCATGAGAAACCAATTATTCCGTTCCTTTCGTAGCATCCTTATACCGGTTTTACTGCTCTGTTGCTTATGGAGTGGTAAAGCGGCCGCACAAAGAACGCCTTTTACTGTTTCTTCCACCTGTTTAAACGATACTGCTTTCTTCCAGATTACAACGCCTGCAGGCATCGACTCAGTGAAATGGTTTTTTGGAGACCCTGCTTCAGGTGAAAAAGATTCTTCCGTAAATATCCGCGCTTATCATATTTATCCCAGCATTGGCACCTATACAGATACCCTTATTGCCTGGAGAAAGGGTATTAAGGATACTACCATACAAGCTATTACTATTGTAACCCCGGTATTTTTTGACCTGGGCCCACAAGATACCACCCTGTGTGAAGGCGGCACCATCATTTTAAGTGCGCCAGTGATACCGGGGGCGGCTTACCTCTGGCAAGACAGCTCTACCAGCAGCAGCATTCTTGTAGATACTTCTGCCACCTATAAGGTGAAAATTAACGGCTGTCCCAACCCAGATTCTGTGAATGTTTTTTATACGCCCATACCCGTTATAAATCTTGGCAAAGACCTGATATTATGTAGCGGCGAACATATTGCGCTAGATGCCACTGCGCAAAACTGCACTTATCAATGGAATACCGGCAATACCGAACCCACCCAGGATGTTACCACTTCGGGTACCTACCATGTAGATGTGTTCCCAAAAGGCTGTGCTCCTGTATCAGACGACATCAATATCAGTTTCACCGGATCGCCCTATCCTTTTTCATTAGGGCCGGATACCTTGCTATGCCCGGGCGAATCTATCAGGGTGGCTCCAAGTATTCCGGAAGCCACTAAATGGGAATGGAGCAACGGCGCCACTACGCCGGCTGTTACGATCAACTACACCACCAACCTATGGGCATTGGTAGAGATCAACCATACCTGCAGCGTAGTAGATACCGTGTTCATTAATTACAACCATCTCAAGAAACTGAACCTGGGCAATGATACCACCATTTGCAAAGGCAACTTTCTGGTGCTTACTGCCGATTTTGGCAATGGCGTGTACCGGTGGCAGGATTCGTCTGACCAGGCGACTTACTATGTCACCAAACCCGGTTACTATTATGTGCATGCGCAGATAGGCAGGTGCGAATCCTCCGACAGTATTGCTGTAAGGTTTGAAGATACGCTCCGGGTAAATCTTGGGCCCGACACCCTATTATGCAAAAATGAGGTATACCAATTACGCGCTACCGGCGCCTTAGGCGGCACCTACAAATGGCAAGACAGCACCAGTACACCCATGTATACTGTTACCCAACCAGGTTTATATGCGATTGTGGCCTATAACAGCTGTGGTAAAACAGCAGACTCAATAGTCGTGAAATACCATGATTGCGCCTGCCAGGTTTATTTCCCTACTGCCTTTACTCCCAATGGCGATGGCAGAAATGATTATTTCCGTCCTATATACCGATGTCCTATATACGATTTTGTGCTAAGCATTTATAACCGCTGGGGAGAACGGGTTTTTTATACCACTGATCCGCAAATAGGCTGGACCGGGCGGATAAACGGCAAAACTGCTGATGTGGCTACCTATGTATGGATAGTGGATTATAAAGAAGTGGAAACACGGCTGCCGGTACATAAAACCGGGGCTGTTACCCTGTTATATTAAAACGGCTATACCATCTAAACATTACCCTTACAAATGCTTTATCTTATTTAGCTGCAGTAAAATTCACAAACTTGGCGGCAAAAACAGCCGTTTCTCTTTTTTTGAAAGGTATATCCCAGGTGCCATTATAAGCAACCAGGGCAGGAATCAATAAACCGTTGAACTTCGTCATCTGCACATCCATCTTCACATTAAAATCAAATAGCATGGTTTTATAAGAAAGCGCATATTTACGGCCTACAATTTCAAAGTTCTCTTTATTAAACCAGGTCACCAATTCATCTATCACTACTTCCGCCCTGTCTATACGACTCAGGTCTGGTTTGGCTTTTGCTGTAAAAACATAGCAAGGTGTACCATCCACATAATTCTCTGCACTGATAGAAAAATCGTAATAATGCATTACATCCTTGTCGAAGATCGCCACTTTTTGTCCTACGATAGGCACACCGCGAACGGGTTTACCCGGATTGAAGATCAGCTGTTTCAGCTGGGCTTTATGTTTGGCAAGGCTACCGGTGGCATTCTCCGGAGTTTCTCCGTGTTCATCTACACAAACGGTACCCTGTGTAAAAAAGAGGTTGCCATATAATTCGGCCGTATAGTAGTTATAATTTCCTTTGCGGGTATAGAAATCACCTGTTACTTTTTCGTTGCTGACTTGCATAACGCGGCATCTGTCTGTTACTTCCTGGTGGGTTTGATTAAAGAGGGAAGCTTTTATCTGGGCATCCTTATCCAGGATACGGATATCATTGATAGCGTCGAAGCCAACAACATGCAGGTTTTTAAATGCGCGGTAGAAAGTGGTATCATCTTCCACCCTTTTAATAAAGCTATTAACATCGAAGCCTATACGCTTTGCCGCTACAATCACTTCGTCCAAATTAACAGTCATCCCCTTATATTGGGCGGTATCCTGTGCAAAGAGTGCTGCCGGGTGGTGCAACAGGATCAAAACAAAGGCGGCTGCTATGCTTTTCCAATTTATAGACATAGGTGCAATTTAAGTAAAAAGCCGTTATAGCAAAGAGGCAGCGTTGATATGGTTATCTGTCGCTTGCTTTCCGCTATAACGGCTTTTGTTCTTTACTTTAACGTTTCAGCCGTTGAGCATTCACCTTGTTACCCGGGGATTTTTCCGGCCACATACATCTGTTCCATAGTTGGGGCCACGGCACCACCTTTGTTCTCGAGGGTAACAGCAAACATTTGTGCTTTACCCGTTACCTTCATTTTCTGGAGCAGTTTGGCGGTATCACCCATTTCGAACACACCCATATCAATTGGTTTACCATCTACGATAGCCCAGAGTTGATATTGTTTGTCGGCACTTGGTTCCGGCAAGTTGTTCACCTTCAGGTATACCTGTTGGCTTTGCGGGTTCCAGAATACGGTGGCTAATGCTTCAGGGAATGATTTGGTACCCGGCATTGGCACTTTAAGGACTTTAGGGTCCTGGATGATCTCCATGGATTCCTCAATTTGCTCTAAGCGGGTTTTGTAAAGATTGCTCTTTGACAAAATAGAGTTTTGGGATACTAACAAAGACTCATATTTGTCTTTGTACCCTTTGAATTCTTTGTACCGGTTAAAGAAAACATAGTTTAAAATCAGGCTGCCTACCAGCAGCACGGCGGCGGCGGTGGCGATCCATTTCCAGGATAGACGTTTGGTTTCTTGCATAAACACTACTTTAGGTTGCTGCAGGTCTTTGTCGGGTACAGGCTCACCCTCCTGCAAATTTGGTTCATTATTGATTTTAGAGAATAAACTGACTTTGATGTCGGCTTGGGGGTTAATTCCCTGCAACCTAATATACTCTTCCATATTGCGGCGCCAGGCTTCTACCTCAGCTGCCACAGCAGGATATTGGGCCATAGCGGCTTTCAGCTCTTTCACCTCCTCTTCGGTAGCGATGCCAGCCATATAAAGCTCAATAATCCCAGACGATATGAAATGTTGTGGATCCACTATTAAAATTTACTTGTTTAATATGTTCCTTAATTGATTGATCGCATTACGCATCCTTGTTTTCACTGTTCCTAAAGGGATATCCAATACCTTGGCGATTTCTTCCTGTGTACATCCCTTATAATACGCTAAGTCTATAAGGGTACGCTGCTCTTTAGTCAGCTTTTCCAACACGCGGGAAAATCCCAGATAATCAGTAACAGGGTATACGGTTAATGCACTATTGGTGGCATGTACATTTTCCGTAATATTTTGGATCTTTTGTTCCTGTTTGTACGATTTAGAGCGGAGGATGTCTATCGCTGTATTCCTTGCAATATTCAGCATCCAGGTAAAAAGCCGGCCTTTTTCCTCATCATAGCGATCCAGGTGTCTCCATATTTTCAGAAATACTTCCTGTAATACATCTCCAGCAGCACGATCGTCGTTCAGCACTTTTACAATTACGCCGTATAAAGCCGGTGAATATTGATCATACAGGTAACTAAACATTTTCTGGTCGCGCGCCCTCAGGCCCTGCACCAATTCAGCTTCTGTATATGTAGCAGTGTATTCCAAATGGACTGGATATGTTTTATTTAGTATTTAACGTAGGATATTCAGCGCATGACTTGTTAGTCAATATGCCGCACAGGGGTCAGTTTTCACGGATATAATGTTAATAATTGTGTTGTGCGTCTTATAATAATTAAATGGGGATACAACAGCAATATACTGATTTCAAACGACAACAAGTATGCTTCCTCTTGGTTTATTGTGGCCATTTTACAGACAGGTACAACTGGTCCATAGAAGGCGTGGTGCTGCCACCTTTCTCTTCCAATGTTACCACTACGCCTTGAATATGATCAACCGCTTTCATTTGTTGCAATTTTTGGGAAACGGCAGCACCAGTTTCAAACACGCCCACATTCACCAATTGCTGGTCTACTACAGCCCATAACTGAAATTGTTTACCAGCCGGAGGCACCGGCATCGATGGGGCAAGCAGGAAAACCAGATGAGTATTAGGATTCCAACCTACTTCTACAGTATGGCCGGCAAATTCTCCGGCGCCTTTCAGCTGTACCCATTTAAAAGCAGGATTATTCCTGATGGTAGTTTCCGGCGCTATATCCTTAAAGCTGGCGAGTGCCTGATGTTCCTTTTCTGCATCCAATTTTTCTTTGGTAGCGATCAGCGATTTATACCGGCTTTTGTAATCGGTCGATTTCTGAAAGAAGAAAAAGTTGAGAATAATACTTCCTAAAAGCAGTAATACAATAGCGGCGGTAATACATTTCCAGAGCAGGTTTTTAGCACTCCCTTCCGCTGTTTCAGGTGGTATATCCTTTAATAACGGAGGTGTTGTTTCCACCAGGGGATGCATCACCGGCTTGGGGTTTCTGGGGGATGGTTTTACCGGCCTTTCGCTACGGTGACTAACAGTAAGTGGCATACGCAGTTCTTCCGGCAGCAGATCGTTACCTTCCTGCGTGCTTTCCTGCTGGATAATATCCAGCAAGCGTTCCTTGATACCTGGAGGAGGAACAATAGCATAGAGTTTTACAAACCTTTCTTTGTCGAGCTGCAAGGAGTTAACTGCGGCTTTAATATCGGGGTATTGCAATACAGCTGTTTCTACCTCACTTTGTGCTGCTTCCGGCAGTGAACCGAATACATAGCTTTCCAGTATCCCAGATGATATGTAACGATGTACATCCACTATTACTGATGATTACAATTGTTTTAAGAGCGTTCTCAATTGTATAATTGCATTGCGCATACGGGTTTTCACGGTGCCCAATGGTATTTCAAGGGACCTGGCTATCTCTTCCTGGGTATGTCCCTTGAAATAGGCCATGTCGATAATAATTCGTTGATCTTTTTGCAGCCGCTCAATTACTTTGCTGAGCCCCAGATGGTCTACCGACAGGTGCACCGCTAGTTGCGGTTCATACAACAGTGCTACGCTGTTTACATCTTGCACACGCTGATCTAATTTGTGATTTTTAGAACGAAGGCTATCTATCGCTGTGTTACGGGTGATATTCAACATCCAGGTAAATAAACGTCCTTTTGAGGCATCATAACGGTCGATGTTACGCCAGATCTTTACAAATACTTCCTGTAACACGTCTCCGGCTGCAGCTTCTTCTCCAACTACCTTCAATGCTACACCATATAAGGCTGGTGAATAGTGATCATACAAGTAAGTAAATACTTTTTCGTCCCTGACCAGCAGGCCCTGAACCAGTTCAACTTCAGTGTATGTTAAGGTAGCTCCCAAGTTTGAGGATATGGATGTTATACTTTATGATACCAAAATAACAGGTTTTATTTACATTACAAAATTATTTCCTATTTAGGGAAGGTCATTTTGTAATCTACTCTTATTTTACCTTTGGTGATATCATCAAGTTTACTTTTCAACATTCTGCGTTTTAATGGCTTCAGATGATCAATAAATAGTTTACCATCAATATGGTCATATTCATGCAGAATAACACGGGCGGTTACGCCAGTAAAGGTTTTCACGTGCGGAGTAAAATTTTCGTCCACATAGCTGAGGGTAACCGTTTCTGCCCTGTTTACATCTTCCCTCACTTTAGGAATACTCAGGCAACCTTCATTATAAGCCCATTCCTTACCGCCGGTTTCTACGATGTGTGCATTAATAAATACCTCTTTCACACCATTATCACCAGGATAATCGTTTTTTTCCTCTTCTTCCAGGTGTTGTATAATTTGTTCACTATCTACCACAAAAAGCCGGATCGACTTATTTACCTGCGGGGCGGCAATACCTACGCCATTAGAACCATACATTGTTTGCCACATATTGGCAATTAACTCTTTCAGCTCAGGATAATCTGGAGTAATGTCTTCTGCAACTTTTCTCAGGACCGGATGTCCGTAAGCTACTATTGGCAATATCATGTTCTTATTCTTGGTTTGATCTGCGAAGATAGTCAATTTCCGGGGAAGACGGGCCACCACCAGGCTCAAACACCCTTGCCAGCCGCCAATCTTCCCGTTAAAACAATGAAGATGCAAAAACAGCCACGCCTTTTGCATCTTCATCGTTCCGATATATAATTAATTGAAAATATATTATTTATGCTGCAAATATTCCTGCAAAATAATCGTTGCACTGATTTCATCTACCAGGCCCTTGTTCTGCCGGTCTTTTTTCTTCAACCCGCTATCAATCATCGTTTGAAAAGCCATTTTAGAAGTAAACCGCTCATCTACCTTTACTACTGGCATATCGGGAAAATTTTTCCGGATAATACGGATGCATTCATTCACCAGGGCCGTAGCATCTGTAGCCTGGCCATCCAAATTCTTAGGCTCTCCGATAACAATTGTATCCACTGGCTCTGCTGCAAAATACTTTTTCAGGAAAGGGATCAGCTCATGGGTAGCCACAGTGGTAAGCCCGCTGGCAATTAGCTGCAAAGGATCTGTCACCGCCAGGCCCGTTCTCTTTTTTCCGTAATCTATTGCCATTAACCTTCCCATATGATGTAATTTATTGATGTAATTAATATGATCCTGATATTATAAAAAGATCATCATGTCTGCAATGGCAAATACGGCGAACACAACGCTAGCAATACCGTTAGTAGTCATAAACATGATATTGATCTTACTGAGGTCGTTCGGTTTTACCAACAGGTGCTGGGATACTAGCATTACCACAAAAGCAGCTGCACCAATCCAGAACACCCAATGAAAATGCCCGGTGAGGCCAATAGTCACCACCAGGGCGGCCGCTATTACATGCAGGAACTCAGAAAAACGTAAGGCGCCGGAAAGCCCCAGCCAGGCAGGAATAGAATTCAGTTGTTGGGATTTATCGAAATCCTCATCCTGCAAGGAATAAATAATATCAAAACCGGATACCCAACATAACACCAGGAAAGACACCAACACCGGCAACAGGGCAAATTCGCCCGTTACAGCCAAATAAGCGCCTATAGGGGCCAGCGACAAGCCAACACCCAGTACGAGGTGGCATAAGGCGGTAAAACGCTTGGTATAACTATATCCCAACACTACCAGTAAAGCTACCGGTGATAACAAAAAGCAAATACGGTTAATAAACCAGGTAGTAACAACAAACAAGACCACATTGCCGACGATGAAAAACATCGCATTTTTACGGGAGATCACTCCTGCAGGAATCTCCCGCTTGGCCGTACGGGGATTGAGTTTGTCGATATCCACATCCAGCCAGCGATTAAAGGCCATGGCCGCACTGCGTGCAAACACCATACATAGTATTACGAGCCCAAAGGTAGTCCAGCTGAAACTACCACCGCCTCTGGTGATCGCCATAAAAAAGCCGGTAAGGGCAAAGGGCATAGCGAAGATGGTATGCGCAAACTTCACCAGCGACAGATACTTGTTGATCGTTGAAAACATAGCTTTTAACTTTTAGCCTCCGGCAGCCTGGCTGTTCCGACTGATCAGCCTTTTAGCATAGCCCGGATGGCCGATTCCTCTTTATTGAAATGAATTGATTGCCAGGTTCCTCCCAGTCTGCCTTTAACCTCCTAACCACTAACGGTTAGCACCAGACAGCTTCACAAAGGTATCCCAAACTACAATACCGGTGGTCACCGATATATTCAGGGAATGTTTCATACCTAACTGGGGAATTTCGATACAGCCATCTACAGCTTTCATCACCGCAGCATCTACTCCGCTTACTTCATTCCCGAATACCAGGGCCAAAGGCCTGCCAGTGGGAGGCATAAACTTATCCAACATAACGCTGTTCTCTGCCTGCTCTATGGCCATTACCTGATAGCCCGACGCCTTCAAGTCTTCCACCGCCGAAAGGGTGGTTGCCGCATATTGCCATTCTACCGTTTCCGTAGCTCCCAGGGCAGTTTTATTAATATCACGATGCGGAGGCACCGGTGTATAACCACAAAGGATAATCCCTTTTACCAGGAAAGCGTCTGCGGTACGGAATACAGCCCCTACATTATGCATGCTGCGGATATTATCCAATACCAGCACTATGGGCGTTTTATCGGCTGTTTTGAATTCTGACACCGTTTTACGGCCCAGTTCATCCATGCTTAATTTTCTCATCACCTGCAAAGATAATAGGATGGCATGAGTTTTATATATTTGCGCCATGGCAAAAAGTAAATCAGAAGAAACCCCGCTCATGCAACAACATAAGGCCATCAAGGAGAAATATCCCGATGCCGTCCTTTTGTTCCGTGTAGGCGATTTTTATGAAACATTTAATGAGGATGCAGTAATAGCCGCCAGGGTGCTTGGCATTGTATTAACCAAAAGGGCCAATGGTTCTGCCTCTTATGTAGACTTGGCAGGGTTTCCACACCATGCGCTGGATACCTACCTGCATAAGCTGGTGAAAGCCGGCCACCGGGTAGCTGTATGCGATCAGCTGGAAGATCCCAAAATGGTAAAAGGCATCGTAAAACGTGGCGTTACAGAAATGGTGACTCCCGGCGTAGCGATCAACGATAAACTGCTGGAGAATGCCAGCAACAATTTCCTGGGTGCTGTGCACTTTGGCACAGATACTACCGGTGTATCCTTCCTGGATATTTCAACAGGCGAATTTTTTATTGCGGAAGGAAGCATTGAGTATGTAGACAAACTATTACAGAGTTTCCGCCCCGCCGAAGTGTTATTTGCCCGGCAACAACAGAAACACTTTAAAGCCACCTTTGGCAGCCGCTTCTATACGTACACCATGGATGAGTGGATATTTACCACCACCTATGCAGAAGAAATACTGCTGAAACATTTCCAGACACATTCCCTGAAAGGATATGGAGCAGAAGGGCTTCCCTCCGCTATTATTGCAGCTGGCGCCACGCTTCACTACCTGAAAGATACCGAACATCCCAATCTTCAGCATATTACCAGGATGCAGCGCATCAACCAGGACGATTTCCTCTGGATGGACCGCTTCACTGTGCGTAACCTGGAACTGTTGAACAGCAGTGTGGAAAATGGCCATACCCTCCTTAAAGTACTGGACAATACGGTTACGCCTATGGGCGCACGCTTGCTCAAACGCTGGATGGTGTTTCCCCTCCGCGATATAAAAACCATCAATGAACGCCTGGATACAGTTGCTTTCTTTATAAAAGAAACAACGCTGGCCCAGTCGCTGGTACACCATCTGAAACAAACCGGCGACCTGGAACGGCTGGTATCTAAAATTCCCCTCCGGAAAATAAACCCGAGGGAAATGATGCAACTTGCCCGCTCCCTGGAGCAGGTACAGGCAGTGCAAACCCTCCTGGCCGGCAGTAACAACGGCTATTTGTTACAACTCAACGAAAAATTAGATCCCTGCGTACCGCTGCTGGAACGTATCCTGAACGAAATCATGGATAACCCGCCTGTACAGGTAAACAAAGGCGGTGTAATCCGGGAAGGCGTCAACGCAGAACTGGATGAGCTCCGCAATATCGCGTCTAAAGGCAAAGATTACCTGTTACAGATACAACAAAAGGAATCGGAGGCCACTGGCATCCCTTCCCTGAAAATTGCATTCAACAATGTGTTCGGCTACTACCTGGAAGTAACCAATACCCATAAAAGCAAGGTGCCGGAACGCTGGATGCGCAAACAAACCCTGGCCAATGCCGAACGGTATATTACTCCGGAACTGAAAGAATACGAAGAAAAAATTATTGGCGCGGAAGATAAAATACTGGCACTGGAAAGCAGGTTGTTTGATGAACTGGTAACAGCCTTACAATCCTTTATACTACCCGTACAGGAAGATGCACAAGTATTTGCCCGCCTCGACTGTTTACTTTGCTTCGCACAAAATGCAGTACAGTTTAAGTACCGCCGTCCCAATATTACTGAGGGCCAGGAGCTGATCATCAAAGAAGGGCGCCACCCGGTAATTGAAAGAGGACTTCCTCCAGGAGAAAGCTATGTAACTAACGACCTTCATCTTGATAAAGACACCCAACAGATTATTATCCTCACAGGGCCGAATATGAGCGGTAAATCTGCTTTGCTGCGCCAAACAGCCCTCATTACACTGATGGCACACATGGGTAGCTTTGTGCCAGCCAGTAGCGCTGATATTGGCCTCACCGATAAAATATTTACCCGTGTAGGCGCTTCCGATAACCTGAGTGGCGGAGAATCTACCTTCATGGTAGAAATGAACGAAACAGCCAGCATTATCAACAGCATTACTTCCCGTAGCCTGGTAATACTGGATGAAATAGGACGTGGCACCAGCACTTATGATGGTATTTCCATTGCGTGGAGTATCGTGGAATATCTCCACGACATAACGGAGCATCGCCCTAAAACCCTGTTCGCCACCCACTATCATGAGCTGAACGAACTGGAAAATAAACATAGCCGTGTAAAAAACTTCCATATCACCAATATGGAGTCTGGCAATAAAATTATCTTCCTGCGCAAACTAGCGCCTGGCGGAAGCAGACACAGTTTTGGTATACATGTGGCCCGTATGGCAGGAATGCCACCTGCACTGATTAACCGTGCCAATGAAGTGTTATCTACCCTCGAAGCTAAACATATCGATGCGCCATTACAACAAAATGTAAAGCATATCCATACACCTGCCCAACAATTACAACTGAATATTTTTGATACCCATAGCGATACTTTCCGGCAGATCAGAGATAAACTGGAACATGTAGACATCAACAGGCTCACTCCTGTAGAAGCGCTTTTGAAGCTCAGCGAAATAAAAACAATGATCGGATAAGGTATCTGATATCAAAAAAAAGCGGCTATAAAATGCCGCTTTTTTTTGATATCATGATCTTCCACATCATAAAAACATAATATTAAATATTAACTTTTAGTCACTATATTTAGATATAGTCGATAGCATATAATTAATACCATATCACCTTTATCTCCGGGCCACACCTATCTGTGGCTACTCTGTACTTGTAGTTGTGCCTTCCAACCAGGCCCATAGCAGTTAGTTGATTAGCAAAGACAGGTGATAAATTACTTGCATGCTTACTGGTATTTTGTTTAACAGGTTCTCAAAACAAAAACAGGATGAATTTTTTAGGTAGAAATGAAACTTACACGGTGAGCAAAACAGAAGGACTAGAACAGGATATTAAGAAAATTTACTTCCTGTTACCGGACTGTTATATAAAGAAAGATACTATTGTTATAAAATACATCAATGCAATAGAAAAACTGTATATCCTGTCTGATAGCGTTCCTATCGCTTCTTATCAATTGGAAAAGATAAACGGGGGGTTATTTATCAATAATTTCATCCCTGTTATCCAGGAGCTTTCCTTTAACGACCTCAATGCCAGGAGATATAAAATTGATCCAATAAAATATAGCGGGGAAACGCTGGAGATCCTAATCAGTAATGGCGGGAACAGCGTGGTGGAAAATGATTTAGTGCGGCCAGTTGTTTTATCCTTAAGCAAATGATAAAACGATAGTCTTACTATGAATATCCTTGCATTAAAAAGCGGCTGCCCTCATAGAGGGCAGCCGCTTAGTGTATTTACATGGATCACCTACTATCGTACGTTCCAGAATATTTTGACATCGCTTTTATCTTTTGATGCCACCTTAGCATAGTTGTCTGGATTGTACACCTGCTCTGTAGAAGGGTACAATAAACGCTGTGGCGGAGTAGTAGCACCGGAAGTAGAGGCCAGTGGGAACGGCAGTACAGGATAACCTGTACGCCTGATCTCTGCCCAGGCTTCGCCAGCTTGCAGGATGAAGAAGTTCACCCATTTCTGCGTCCAGATCTTCGCCAGTTTTTGTTGGGTAGTGCCAGTGTAACCAACAGCCGGAGCAGCGATAAAATCGCTGATAGCAGCCGGTGTAGGCGTAGGCAGTACAGGCCAGCTACCAGAGCGTAGTACTACATTCTTATTCAGGTTATAATAGAAACCAATAGATTGGGTAATACCGTTTTCATAGTCTGTTTGTGGTGCACCGATACCCCATCTTTCCCCAGCTTCCGCTTTCAGGAAACTTACTTCAGCGGCAGTGAATATTACACCTGGAACATTGTAATTATAAAAGAAAGTAGCAGAATCGTAGGTAGCGTAGCCGGCAGATTCATAGCTGGCCGAAGTACCATTGGCCGGAAAGCCAGCCATACCATATGTTTTGCCTTTATCCCAATATACTTCAGTACGCGGGTCGTTATTAGCCAGCATCACAGTATCTAGCAGGAAGGCAGGTGCAAATGGGTTACCTGTCAACGCATCGAGCATATCGCTTTTCAGCGCAGTAGGGCTCATAGCTACCAATACATTTTCATTATTGGAGCTGATCAGCGGGTACTGTGTAGGATTGTTCAGCATATTGATAACCGCTGCTTTAGCATTAGCTTCCTTTACAAAAGAAGTACGCATCAGTAAGCGAAGACGCAGAGAGTTAGCATAACGTCTCCAGGCGTCTATACTACCTTGCAGCATAAAGTCAGCTTTAGTGAGGCTGGCCTGTGTTTCGGCAGTCAGTTTTGCAGACGCGAAATAGCTGTTCAGGTTATCCAAGCCGGCAATCAGGGTATCGTAGATAGCAGCTGCATTATCGAATTCCGCAGGAACCACGATACGATCAGGTAAGTTAAGTGAACCTGCCTGGCCGAAAGGAATATCTCCCCAAAGATCCACCATCTGGCTGGTTTGATCGAACAGGATCACTTTAGCACAGTTGAGGAACACCACCTGGTCTGCCTGCTGTGCAGGCGTAAGCTTGGTGTAAGTGGTCTGCATTTCCCGGAAGTTAGCCATAATACCGGGTCCTACGTAGTTATAATCGTTGTCGTCGTTTTTAGAACCAGCGTAAAAATCTATCCAACGGTTTTCTGTATAAGCCAGGGAAGGCACATACATTTTAGTACCTGGCTGCAGCGCAGTGGTTTGTGCAAAGCTGGCAGTAGTAGGTAATATAAATGTTGCATAATCCCAATAGGAAGGGCGCATACGTTTATTGATAAACATACCGCTGAGCAGTTTGCTCATAGAACCGGAAGTAGTTAATTCCGGGTTGGCATAGTCATCTGCAATCTGCTTCTTACAAGCGCTGAAAGAAGCCAGGAGCAAGATAAGCAGTGAAGTATTTATTAAAAGACGTTTCATTATAATCTGTTAAGTTCGTTTACAAATCAGTTTCCTGTTAAAAACGGGCACGCAGACTGGCTCCCAGACTTCTTGTTGGTCCAACGGTACCACCATCAACACCCTGACTTAACCAGGAAGAACCTACAGCTACTTCCGGATCTAAGCCTTTAGGCAAGGTTTTCCAGATGTAGAACAAGTTTCTGCCGATGAGTGACAACTGGAGGCCCTGGAAGTGCAATTTGTCTGTGATGCTCTTAGGCATGTTATAGCTGAGCGTTACTTCACGAAGCTTGACATAGCTGTTCTTGAACACCGCGTTCTCGTACAAACCATTTGTTTCCCAGTCGTACTGGTTCATATAATATTGTGCAGCGGTAATTACTTTCTCATTCTTTTTACCATCTTTCGTTACACCTGGCAGGATCACCCCGTCGTGGTATTTACCATTCGGATTAGCTACAAAATTACCGGATGCGTAGTCGATCACATCATAAGCAATACCACCATGGGCAGCATCCCTATATTTCAAGGTGCTGTTAAACATACCTGCACCGATCTGATAGTAATAAGGAATAGAAACCAGGTTTCCGCCTAAACGATAATCAAGGGTAAAGTCGAAGCTAAAGTTTTTATACCTTAAAGAGTTGGAGAAACCACCTACTACTTTAGGCATAATGTTACCGGCATATTCGTAAGCGCCAGTGTTAGCGGTATAGATACCATCATCATTTACCAGATAGTTACCATTTGCATCTTTCGTACGTGGATGTACGTAGATGTTACCCAAAGGATCGCCTACATCGGAGCGGATCAGGAGGTAGCCACCATCGTAAGCAGGCATCGTTAAAGTAGTCTGACCAGCTACGAGGGCTGTCAGCTTATTCCTGTTGATCGCTAAGTTAAAGCGGGTAGTCCACTGGAAGTTCTTCGTAGCAATAGGCGTAGCGTTGATAGCGGCCTCATATCCGTAGTTAGTCAGGTCTCCTGCATTCATCAACTGGGAAGTAGCGCCGGAAGAAACAGGCGTACTCAGTGTCAGGATCTGGTCCATTACTTTGTTATTGTAATAACTGAAGTCAACGCCGATCTTGTTGTTAAACAACTTGGTTTCGAAACCGATTTCCGCTTCCCTCTTCTTTTCAGACTTCAGTCTTTCATTACCAAAGGCAGATGGATTGGTTTGCTGGTAAGGCACATTGTTTTTGCTCAGCGTAACAGTATAAGGATTATAAGCTACGTTGGACTGGTACAGGTTCGGATGGTTACCTACCAAACCATAAGAAGCCCTGATCTTTGCATAATTAATAAAAGCAGGCAGATGTGCCACTTCAGATAAGATGAAGCCAGCATTTACCGAAGGATAGAAATATTTGTTGTTAGCAACAGGCAGTGTAGAAGTAGACTCATAACGGCCAGTTCCCTCCAGGTATAAGAAGCCTCTATAGCTCAGGTTCAGCATACCAAAACCTGCCACATCGATCTGTTCTGCACGGGCAGAAGTAGCATACAATGCGCTGGCAGAGTTCATCAGGCTAAACCAGTTCTCATCGATCAAACCATCGGAGGTACGTGTGTACTGATTTTTATACTGTTGTTTACGGCCGGTAACACCACCGGTAACGGAGAGATCAAAATCTTTGGTGATTTTAGGATTGTATACCAATATCGCATCTCCGTAGAACACGTTGTTGTTTCTATTAGTTACCGCATACTGACCGGTGTATCCGAGTGCAGCAGGTTTTGTATTGTGTTGTTCATCGCTGGTAGTAACGTTAGTGAAATCGCCACCTACACGACCTCTGAAACGCAGGCTGTTCAACAAGCTAACATTCAGGGTAGCGCTGTTGATAAAGCGGTTCTGATTTTCGTTGTAGCTATTACGCAGGTTATTCCAGAGATAATCCATCAGGTTTGTAGCACGGAACCTGTAGGTCATTTTTTCTGACTGATCGTAAGTGGTGTTATTCGCATCTACGTATTTATAGCCGTTGGAGGTTTGGTACTTATTGAAGAAAGTACTCATATCGTCGAAGCGGCTGAAGAAACCGTCGAATGATCCAAACACGCTGCTCATCACATTTGCACGGTTATGCGTATAGTTATTATTGTAAGTAGATACCAGGTCTACACTTACTTTTTCACTCAATTTCAATGTACCATTGAAATTAAAGTTGTTTTTATACAGGCTGCTTCCTGGCATAATGCTCTTATAATCTACACGGCTATAAGAAAAGCGGAAACTTCCTTTATCAGTAGCGTTGGAAATAGCCACGTTGGCAGCAGAGTTATAACCGGTAGAGAAGAAATCTTTGTAGTTATCTTTCTGTGCTACATATTTACGGGTAGTACCATCCCAATATTTTACATCGCGGCCATCGAACTTAGGACCAAACTGATCATAAGCCCTGTAATTAGGGTGTATGGAGCCATCTGCTTCTCTCACCCATCCATCTGCATCAGCGATACCGTTTACAATATTGGTTTGCGGATCATAACCCGGGCCATATTCGTTCTGGTAATCCGGTGTTGACGCCAGTTTTTCCTGGTTAAAGGTATAGTTCACATCTACACCCAAACCGCGGCTTTTTGAGCCTTTTTTAGTAGTAATAACTACCACGCCATTGGTGGCTTCAGAACCGTACAGGGCAGAAGCGCTGGCGCCTTTCAGGATGGTGAGTGTTTCGATATCTTCCGGATTAATATCCAAAGCACCGTTTCCATCAATCCTGGAATTAGTGGTACCAAAGCTACCGGAGGTAAGGTCATTAAAGTTTCTCAGCGGCACCCCATCTACTACGTAAAGTGGTTGCGTGCTCAAACCAATAGAGGATACGCCCCTTACCTGTACAGAAACGGCGCTGGATGCACCACCAGGAGCGGATACAATTTTTACACCCGCTGCTTTACCGTACAAGGCAGAAGCAAAGTTGGTACTTCCGCTTTCAGTGATTTCCTTTGAGCTAACAGTACTTACAGAGTAGCCTAATGCTTTGGCTTCTCTTTTAATACCCATCGCAGTTACCACTACTTCATTCAAGTTTTTGTTGTCTTCTTTCAAGACGATCGTTACATCAGATTGGCCGGTTACTGGCACTTCCTGGTTGATAAATCCGATATAAGAAACTACCAGTGTAGCGTTGGGTGCTACCTGTATTTTAAATTTCCCATCGGGCCCGGTCAAGGTGCCGTTAGTGGCATTCTTTTCCTTGATGGTAACGCCAGGCAACAGCGTTCCTTTTTCATCTTTTACGATGCCGGCAACGGCTTTCTTATCCTGCGCCCACGCAGTAATACAGCAGCATAAGAAAAGCAAGGTGGTGAGAAGAAGTGATCTTCGCATAGCTTCCTTTTGGTTTAGTGAAATTATAACAAGTGAATCAGACACATAACATAAATAAGCATAACACATAACATGGTTACACGGCTACCGGCAAAACCTGCATTGCACAGGAACTCCGATAGTAATCAATTGGCTTCCGTCATTAAATTAACATGGCAATACTCTAAACTAACATGGCAATACTCTAATTAGCAATACTCATTGTTCATTGACTCCCCAGTTGCAATTTGATAAAACGTTTTAGCAACCAGGCATAAAAAAAACTTGTACTCCTTCTCACTTTTCAAACACTACTACAAGTTTCTACTGTCAGAATATTTTTTGCTGACCAAACATAGCACTAATTATGAGAAGTGCAAAGAAGATTTAACATTTTTTTTAATTATCGTTAACAGCCGCTTTAAGAAGATAAAATAATATCCCCCAGACATCAAAATAATATCATAAATACAGCGATTTTTAATTTTCTCATAACAAAAACTGCCCGGCATAGCGTAAAATAGTGTGTCCCTGACACTTTTTTTAAGCAACAAAAGACAATAATACCCATTGCGCGAATCGCTTACATCCCGGTATTACCTCTCTGGGAAGATTCCCTGACAATCAACTCAGGCACCAGTACAATCTGTTGTGGCGCTTCTGTAGTATGTCCCAGTTCATTCATCAGGATATCTACCAATTGTTTTCCGATAGCAGCAATCGGTTGCGACACACAAGTAATAGAAGGACTGTGCAAGCGGAACAGGTCATGGTCATCAAACCCTACCAGGCCTATTTCCTTTCCTATCCGGCGGTTCAGGGCACGAAGGCTTTCAATACCGGAAATACCCAGGTAGTTTGTGGCAAAGAAAACGGCATCCAGATCTTTTACCGAGAGCAGGAACTTTTTTATTTCGTGGATAAAACTTTCCCTATCCAGATCGAAAGGCAATTTTTTGATAAGGGATTTATTAAAAGGAATCTTATGGTCTTTTAACGCAGCAATAAAACCATCCAACCGGTCTTTCATCTGGGTTTGTTCAGAGGCCAGGGTTACAATGGCAATTTTTTTATATCCTTGTGAAACAAGATGACTGGTAGCATCATAGGCGCCTTTGAAATTATCCAACACCACATAATGACTTTTTACATCAGGGAAATAACGGTCTACCAATACCAGCGGCTTTGCGGCAGTTTGTAATAGTGCTATTTCCCGGTCGAGGTTTTTCGTGGGCGTAATAATATAACCATCTACCTGCCGGTATTTCAACACTTCCAGCAGGCCTTTTGCCTTCTCGGTATTATCTTCCGTACTGCCATACAATACTTTATAACCATGTTTATCTGCTTCATCCTCTATTACTTTTGCCAACATAGCAAAAAAGTTGTTGGCAATATCTTCCACAATTAAGCCAATGGTTTTAGTTTTGCCGGTACGTAAACCACGTGCAAGTTGGTTCGGCTTATACTTAAGCTTGCTGGCAATTTTCTGTATCTTTTTACTGACCTGCTCACTGATCCTCTTCTCCTTCGCCTTCCCGTTCAGAACGAACGATACCGTTGTGGGAGATACGCCCGCTTGTTTTGCAATATCTTTTATTGAGATCCCTTTCATAGAAAAATGCTACATCGATTTAGCCTCACATTGAAGATGAGTTTAAAATTGGAAATTACGTTGTTGAATCAATTATTCCAAGCACCTACCTAAATCTTCTCCTACAGTTTTCTGTCACATTAATTGGTTATTTTGAGGTGAATGATATTTTTTTAACCAATTTTTAATAATTTGGCGACAATCATAGGACAAACATAATACGACGCACCTGCCGACATAGGGGTAACCCAGAGGGGTTAAAGGGCAATGGTAATAAAGTATAGGACAATCACAGTAATATAGTTGTTTAAATTAATACATGAATGAAACCCATCCTTATTAAAGTGGGGGCTTTTGCCGATAACCAGGTCACCATGATTGAGAGAAGTGACCCATACTTCAACACACCATTCCACTTTCACCCGGAATGCGAACTGGTATATGTTACGGAAAGTCACGGAAAGAGAATTGTGGGGGATAGCATTGAAAGCTTTGAAGAGGGTGATATGGTGTTTCTCGGCCCCCATATACCACACGTGTGGTATAATGATAAGGAATTTTACAAAGGAGATGAAAATCTGAAAGCCCGTTCTGTGGTAATCTATTTTCCAAAAGATATTTTCGGAGAAAAATTTTACGGCCTGCCGGAAACCAAAGCCCTGAGCGATCTTTTCCACAGAGCGCAACGGGGCATGAAAATTACCGGCGACACCCACGAACAATTAAAGTCTGAAATATTGGCCTTACCCAGAAAAGAGGGGCTAGACCGTATCATTTCCTTACTGCATATCCTGAAAACCTTATCCGAAACAAGGGATTGCTATTACCTGGCCAGCACCGGCTACTCCCACGCCTATAATGTAAAGGACAACCACAAGATTGATGAAGTATTTAAATATGTAATGAATAATTTCTCCAAAGAAATTTCCTTACAGGATGTGGCCAGCATCACCAATCTCTCCCCCCAATCGTTCTGCCGCTTCTTTAAGAATCGCACTAAAAAATCGTTCGTACAATTCCTGAACGAAGTACGTATTGGGCATGCCTGCAAACGGCTTACCGAAGAAGATTGGTCAATCGCTGAAATTGCATACTCCTGCGGTTTTAAGAACCTCTCCAACTTCAACCGCTTCTTCAAAGAAATTGTAGGAAAAACACCCAAGGAATATAAAAACGAATTAAGACTCAAAGAAGCATAACAACTTTATCATCATGTAATAAGTTATTAATTTATTTTAAAAAGCAGCCTCATCATGTAAAATGATGACTGTACCGCCTTTAATGCCATCTGCGACCGCTACAATGCTTCAACAAATTGCGCTATTTAAAATACTCATGAAAAAACAATAGCTGGTATTTAATGGAATTTCCCCAATATTTCCAGTTATGCTCCCCCGGACGTTCTGTATAATCGTGATCAATACCCGCCAGCAGCAATTGCTGGTGCAATGCCCGGTTTACATCTATAAAAAAGTCTTTTACCCCGCAATCGATGGTAAGCGCTAAGGTGCCCGGCTTGAGCTTACCTACCTGACCTATCACCGTATAACTGGTCCAGTTAGCACCGTTTTCTCCTGGTTCGCCAAGACGTTTTATGATATCCCAGTTTTTAGGAAAAGGGCGTATATCCACGCCACCACTCATACTACCGGCAGCGCTGAATACATCCGGATGGCGCATTGCGAGGAACAAGGCACCATGGCCGCCCATACTCAAACCGGTAATAGCGCGATACCTGGGCATTGGCAAAGTAGAATAGTGCTGATCAATGTAGGCGGGGATTTCTGTTGCCACATACGTTTCAAAACGCATCGCGCTATCTACCGGGCTATCGAAATACCAACTGGAGAAAGCGCCATCCGGGCATACCAGGATCATCTGGTAGTTATCTGCCAGCTCCTTCACTGCCGGCACGCTCTTTACCCAGTTGGCGTAATCGCCGCTGTACCCGTGTAGCATATATACCACCGGGAAGCGCTGGGTACCGTTTTTATAAGAAGAGGGCTTAATAACCACGCACTTGTAGCTGCGATGCATTTTGCTGCTAGGGATACTTACCGTATCCACTTCCGCTGCCTGAGCGGTTTGTACCAGGCAAATCAATAATAAAAGACGTGCAAGCAATTTCATAACAGTAAGCTTTAAAAAGAAAAGGCGGCTACTACCACCGGTAATAGCCGCCACAAAATATAAAAATAGCTGACTTATTTTGTATTTGCTTTCTTCATGGGATTATCACCTGTAGAAGCACCACGTACTGTGGCTGCCGCTTTGAATAGCTCAAACCGCGAAGGCGCCGCCTCACGGGGCCAACTATTATTGGCTTCGTCAATATCGGCAGTTTCACGCAATGGGTCTAGCTTAATGGAGGCTACTTGCTTATCTTTAGCAAATACCTTAGTCACCTGGTTTTCATTCTTTCTCCAGATATAAGCGGAAATACGGTCGGTTTCCTTAGTACCGTCGGTAAATGTCCATTCAATGATCAGTGGCATTACCAGCCCGCCCTTATTGGAAAAAGTAACTTCGTAGAAATTCTTCTTACTGTCGTACAAAGCTTTTTCAGCTGGTGTAAGGCCGCTATATAATTGCTCATATGCCGCCTTATCTTCCTGGCTCACACCAAAGCGGTTCCATTTGCTGTAGAAGTCCTGCAGGCTGGTATCCTGGTCTACGGCATATTTGATACCTGCCGCTTTATTCTTTTGCCGCGCCACCTGGTCGAGATTTTTTTCGTAGGCGGCCCTTGCTGCCTTAGCGGTTTCATTCGGATCTTTACCATCCATGCGGTACCATTTTACACTGTCCAGGGAAATGTCTACCGGCTCTGTGCCAAAGAACCATCCGCGCCAGAACCAATCCAGGTCTACAGCGGAAGCATCTTCCATCGTGCGGAAGAAGTCGGCTGGTGTTGGGTGTTTAAAAGCCCAACGGCGCGCATATTCACGGAAAGCGAAGTCGAACAGCTCGCGGCCCATCACGGTTTCACGAAGAATATTAAGTGCCGTAGCCGGTTTAGCATATGCATTGGGGCCAAACTGTACAATATTTTCCGAATTAGTCATAACAGGCTCCAATTGGTCTTTCGGCATCTTCATATAATCCACAATCTTATGGGCAGGACCCCGGGAAGAAGGGAAGTTGCTGTCCCATTCCTGCTCTGCCATAAACTGGCAGAAAGTATTCAACCCTTCATCCATCCATGTCCATTGTCTTTCGTCGGAATTAACGATCATGGGAAAGAAGTTGTGGCCAACCTCATGTGTAATAACGCCGATCATGCCATTTTTGGTAGCTTCTGAATAAGTGCCGTCTTTATCTGCGCGGCCATAGTTAAAGCAGATCATCGGATATTCCATCCCGTTAGCCGCTTCTACGGAAATAGCCACCGGGTAGGGATAAGGTATCGTATGATGGGAATACGACTGCAGCGTATGCGCTACTACCTTAGAGGAATAACGGCGGTAAAGCGGGTAAGCTTCTGGGCCGTAGTAAGACATCGCCATTACCTTGTTGCCCTCTACCTGTGTGGCCAGGGCGTCCCATACCAAACGGCGGGAAGATACCCAGGCAAAATCCCGAACGTTCTGTGCTTCATACACCCAGGTTTTAGTATTGCTGGCATGGCCTTGCATCGCTTTCTTCGCTTCATCCAGGGTTACCACTTCTACAGGTTCTTTGTTGGACTGTGCCTGTTGCCATCGTTGCAACTGGGCAGGAGACAGCACTTCTTTATAGTTCTGGCATTCGCCGGTAGCGCCTACCACATGGTCTGCCGGCACGGTCATGCGCACTTTGTAATTGCCAAAAGCGAGGGCAAATTCTCCACGGCCGGTGAACTGCTTATTCTGCCAGCCCTGGAAATCAGCGTATACAGCCAGTCTTGGGTACCATTGGGTAATGGTATACAGGTAATTTTTATCTTCCGGGAAATATTCATAACCACCACGGCCTCCCACTGTCATACGATCAGAGAGATGGTACCACCAGTTTACTTTAAAACGGAATTTTTCACCCGGCATTAACGGTTTAGGCAAGTCTATCCGCATCATGGTTTGGTTGATGGTATAAGACAATGCTTTACCATCCGCGTCGGTGAGTTTCACAATTTTTACACCCAGGTCCTGATGAGTAGGCAGTATGCTATTCAGCGCAGCCATCGTCATTTTATCCGACATTTTGCTTTCATTAAAGCGCTGATTATCGCTGTTGGCATCGTGCTCATTCTCATCCAGTTGCAACCAGAGATAAGTAAGCGGGTCTGGAGAGTTGTTGAAATAAGTAATGGTTTCAGTACCGTTCAGTTGTTGTTTGGCATCATCTAGCTGCGCTTCAATATCGTAGTCGGCCCGCTGCTGCCAATATTTAGGTCCGGGGGCGCCGGAAGCAGAGCGGTACATATTGGGAGACTGCAGCATGGTACCTAGTTGCTCAAAGCGGTTACCATGGTTAGAACCGGGATTATTTTGCGCCTGCAACGATAACAGGCTGCAAAACAATACCCCGGTGAGGTAAAGTTGTTTTCTCATAAACTGTATAAAAGATTTTGGGACTTCCGGATGTTGTTGTTGGCTGTGTAAACATACAGAAATCAAAACAGCGCTCTCACGCCTTGTATAACCATTAAAAAAGCTACCCCAAATGTGGCCGACGACAGGAACATGGTCCAATCGCGGCGTTTTAAATGCCCTATTTTCACGATCAGGGATGATATAAGTAATATACTCATTACAATGATGATCTGCCCAAATTCCAATCCCAAATTAAACCCTAAAAGCGGCTTTACGATACTCACTTCGTTCCCTAGCAAACTTTTGAGGTAATTGGAAAACCCCAATCCATGTATTAATCCGAAAAACAGGGCATAGCAATAATTCAATTGCAGGTTTTGCGGCTCCTCTCCCCTTTGCAATATGTTGGAAACAGCAGTGATACAGATGGTGACAGGTATTAGGAATTCCACAAGGGCAGCAGGTATACGAATAATATGTAATACGCTTAATGCCAGGGTAATAGAATGGCCAATTGTAAAAGCAGTAACCAGAATCAGTACCTTCCTCCAGTCGCGCAACAGGTAAATTGCGCTCAACGCTATCACAAACAAAATATGGTCATAAGCATCCCAATTAATAATATGCTGCCACCCCAACTGAAAATACAACGCATCCATTGCCCTACTTTTCTATAATTTTGGGTAATTATAACATCTTAAAGTTAATTTTTTAAAAAAATTTAGTCCAGTGGGTTTATTATTATGTAAATGGTGGATGACTTTGTGGCTGACAGCCCTGCATCCTTTTTATGTCAGCGTAACAGAGATCTCCCATAATGCTACCCAAAAAGAGCTACAGGTAAGCTGCCGCATTTTTACGGATGACCTGGAAAGTACCCTAAAAACAGCTTATAAAACCAACATCGACCTCACCCATCCCGCCAATCGCCGGCAGGTGGAGGATTTCCTTGCAGATTACCTGTCAAAACACTTAACAATTACACTGGATGGCAAAAATACCCCTCTGCATTTCATCGGCTATAAGATAGAAGAAGACGCTGTGTGGAGCTTCCTGGAAGCCGAAAAAGTAGCTGCTCCCAGGAAAGTACAGGTAAAAAATGACTTGTTATATGAGCGGCATCCAACACAAACCAATATGATACATGTGATGGTAAACGGCGTACGGAAAAGTACCAAACTGGATAATCCGGAAACAACGGCATTAATTGTATTTTAAGCAGCCCCTGTTGTCTACAAACTTTACCGGCTTACGGCTATTTTCCGGAAACTGCATACGCATAATATCTGGCTGACTGCAATAACGCACCTGAGGAATCACACGTAGCTTTGCCTGTAAATAAGATTTAATCTTCCGGTCTAATTCCTCTGATTCTTCGCGTGGCCAGAGATGCAGTAATATTTCATCTGTGCCTAACTCGTTGGAATATACTTCTACCACAAACTCTTTTACATCTTCCATCTCATTCAGCAGATCAAATAATGCCGGTGGATAGAGGGTAGTACCTTTATACTTGATCATTTGTTTTTTGCGGCCTATCACCGGCGATAAACGCAGCGTATGCCTGCCACAACTGCATTCAGTATAATGGTATTGGCATATATCCCCGGTTTTATACCGCAGTAGGGGCATACCTTCCACGCCGAGCGTGGTAATGGTTACTTCTCCTTCTTCTCCTGGCGCTACCGGCTGGTTGTTATCATCCAGCAGTTCTACATAAAGCAACTCTGGATGATGGTGGCCACCATTACCAGCTTTACACTCCGTAAAAGCCGTTTGCATTTCGGTTGAAGCATAAGTAGAATACAATTGTATGTTCCATTGCTCCGTGATTTTCTTGCCTAACACATTCAAAGAAAAATCGGTATTACGGATATTTTCTCCTATACAAATAGCTTTTTTAACGGTAGTGCTATTGATATCAATATGATGCTCCTTTGCGTAAGCGATCAGTTTCACGATAAAAGAAGGAACACCTACAATGGTAGTGGGTTGAATGCGTTGTATATTTTCCCATTGCATGCTGGGTACGCCTGGCCCTACGCGGAGTACACCGGCGCCCAGTTTACGGATACCGTTGTAATATGCCATACCGGCCATAAACTGACGATCGAGAGTAAGCATCAATTGATAAACGTCACTATCAGTACCATCAGCACAACAGAAAGAAATATATTCGTTGTAACCTAACCGTTGCAGGTCTTTCTCTGTAAGTGCAATAATAACAGGTCGGCCGAGAGTACCGGAGGTAGTTGTGTATTCTGCTATCTTACTTTTATCCACACAAAGAAATTCCCAGTTATGTTCTTGCAGATCTTCCTTACTAACCGGAGGGATCAATGAAAATGCTTCCAGCGACTGAACCTTATCGGCGGCAATGCCATGTTTTTTAAACCATGCTCTATAAAATGGCGAAAACTCACGCAGATAACCTAGCAGGCGCAGTACTTCTTTTTCTTGGTAAGCCCTGATGGCAGCCTTAGACTGTAGTTCAATATCTGGTATATACATTCTCAAAAAATTTTATCCTTCAATAACCACCATTGCAATAGCAGCGGTTCTTTCGTGGGACAAAGAAACCCATATTTTTTTAATGCCCAATGCCGTATACTTATCTGCCCCTTTACCAATCAAAGAAATGACTGGTTTTCCTGCAACATCATTACGCACCTCTATCTCATCGAAGTTTACGCCACCATTCCCCCAACCGGTACCCATTGCTTTCAGGAATGCCTCTTTAGCAGCAAAGCGGGCGGCATAACTTTCTGCGGGCACTCCCTGCTTTTCGCAATAACTGATTTCAAACGGCGTGAATACCAGGTTACGAAAACTATCTCCCTTGGCCAGTTTGGCCGCCACGCGGGATACGTCAACAATATCGGTACCAATTCCCAGGATGCTCATGGCAGTTCACTTTAATAATCAATGTTTATTTTTCAATGCTTCGTTACAGCGTTGCAATTGCTTGCGGATATGTATTTCTTCTCCTTTGGTGGCTATCTCTTTAGTTAATGCTGTTTCGTAATACTGTTTGGCGGTTGCATAATCTTTTTGTTTCCATTCGTAATCACCTGCCAATACATAGGTGTGATAATAAGCCGGATTAGCAGCAATTAGTGCGCTGATATCCACTTGTTGCCCATCTTTCAGTTGATCCTTGAGATGACGGTAAGTATTAAAGGCAAGGTAATCTTTTGACAGCAGGAAACTGTCGGCCGGAATATTCCGGGCACTGTCATATATTTCATGATCAGCAGTAAGACCATGCATACTGAATACCTTGTTGAGGTCGTAAGCCACAAACTGTCCCAACTGCCAGGGCGCGGTAGACACCCATACCAAACCTTTCTTAGGTTCAAATATAATAGCATGATGCGCGATCAACTGATTGATCGCCTTTTCGTTGCCCATACCTATATTGGCATTATGCAAGCCGCTGCGGTCCCGTAGTATGTTCACCGTTTTCTCTACTGTATTGGGGCCATTTTGCTGCATCAACTCTGTAAGACGTTGATAACGGTAACTAGAAGCGCTCTCTTTTATCTGCAGTTGATTAGACACCAGGCTACCCAGTGAATCGCCCTGGAAATGATTGGTACAGGTAATAAAATTTTTGTCCGGGCTGTACATGTCCATGCCCTCCGGTGTCTTTTCTATGACCACGGCTTTATTATCTGCGGCAGAACCAATTAGAAAAGACTCAGATACAAACATTTTCCTTTTCTGTGCAATCTGCCAGGCTTCAGCAATATTAGCAGCATATTGCAGTATTTCACGGGCTACCAATGATACAGGAGTGGCAGCTCCTGTAGGCACATTGGTTTTAGCAGCATTAATGGTAACGGTTAATCCTTTATCGTTCATCCCAGACACAACGCCGGTAAACCCGCCCCAGGTAACAAACATAAAGTTATGCCCCTTATCCGGACGGTAAAATACTACCATTTTATCTTCCGCAAAGGCATCGCCCATATAAAAATCGAAGTTACGGCCAATAATGAGATTACTGTCGGCCGACTGATCATTCCAGGTGCCAAAAGAAGTACAACCTACCAGCATCATGCCTTGCAGGGCATGTCCTATGTCGTGCGCCGCATGGTAGTTCATCAGGCGGGCATAGTTGGTACCAATGTAATCGTAGTTAGGAGAAGCAGAGAAAGATTCTCCGTAGATCTCTTCTTTGAATTCTTCCGGTACATGATGACTCAGGTTACGGTTAAACCAACCGATGAAATATTTTAGAAAATGCAGGTAAGCAGTAGAAGGCACCATTTTACTAAACTGTGCCACAAATATATCCTCCTGTCGCCGTATCAGTTCACCGGATAATTTACCGTTAATAACCCCCCTTTCAAAGGGCGCTCCTTCCACATACATTTCATACAGTCCGGTGTTGCTTTTTCGGAACCAATTGTTGCCCAGGGTATAACAAGTACTGTCTAACTGCACACGTTGCAGTTGTAGCGCACGTTGGTCTGCTATTACCGGCGGCGGCATTTTACTAACGCTCACCAGATAGGTGGCTAATCCGGCAAAGAGCAATATAAAAAAGCCGATGATATATAAAAGTATGCGTCCCAGTTTTCGCCAGCCGCTTCGTTTTTTCTTTTTCAATTTCAAGTTGGTATTGACTGATTAATGGCATCTACCAGGAAATCCATGCCCAACAGTTCTGCTGAGGTGATCACGCTACTGATAGTAACGCCCAAAATTCCATGCAAGTTCAGGTTTTGACCGGTAAGATACAAATTGGATAATTTGGTACGGGCCGATACCATGGTCCGCAATGGGTCTGTACTATCTTTCAGGATGCCATACATACTACCATCGCTGGTACCGATATAATCGCGGTACGATAAGGGCGTAGCCACGTAGTAAGATTGTATACAATCGCGAAACCCGGGAAACTGTTGCTCAACCTGCCTGATCAACAATTCAGCCTTTTTCGTCTTAAAGGCTTCATAGTCTGCTCCCCGGTAGCCTGGCTGCCGTTCTGTATTAAATGTATGCTGCCAGGGCTGTAACTCCTCATAACGCATGTAAGTCATCACCGACAGGCTGTCGGCATAAGTTTCATGGCTAGAGCTGGCAGCCACATACATGGCATAAGTTTGCGGCCATTCCTCTTCCTTGTACTCAACGCCCGCCCAAGCATTGGAAGAAGCATGATAGTAGTAGTTATGATTAAGGTACTTAAATGTACCTGGTTTTAGTACCACATTCAGCACAAAAGCGCCGGTGGAATTTTGCAGGCCCTGCACCCTGTTGCGGTAGGCGCCCCGCAGCATATCGCTATGCGTAATGGCAATGGTTTGCGCCGGATGAAGGTTAGAGATATAATGGGTAGCTTGTACCTTACTGCCATCCTGCAATACGAGGTGGTTTACCTGATCACCCTGGCCCTGTATAGCTGTTACCGCCATATTACGGATGATCTCACCGCCATTTTCCCTTATCCGCCGGCACAAGAGCTTACCAATACGGGAGCCGCCATCCACACATTTCCAGGCGCTCTTCATATAGCTGTTTACCACCAACGCATGTACGTAAAAAGGTGTTTTATCGGCCACGCCTGCATATAACAAATTATTACCCGCCAGTACCTGTTGCAGTTTTTTATTGTTAGTAATGCTGCTCAAATAATCGGCCGTATTGAGATGCAATACTTGTTTTTTTTCTTCATAGGCGCCTGTACGTAAGTTGTACAATGGAAACTTATTGCATACTTCTGTAATCTTGCTGCAATAAGCGCGTAAAGCAGCTTCTTCTTCGGGAAAATCTTCCAACAGTGTACGAACAAAATTTTCTTCTCCTTGTGCCAACCGGTATACTTTGGGATCTCCGGCAAAGTTAACATGATCAAATCCTTCTATGTCCATCCGTTTCAGACGGAGCTCATCATAAATACCTAAATACTTGAATACCTTATATAGGTTCTCTCCCGGCGCCAGGCCACCAATGTAATGCACGCCTGAATCAAAAATTACCTTATCGCGGGAATAAGTTTGCAGGCAACCGCCTACTTGCCGGTTTTTTTCGTATATACATACACGGTACCCATTCTGACTGAGGATAGCGCCGCATACCAGGCCACCTAGGCCACTGCCAATTATAATCACATCATAGTTGAGCATAATTTTTTTGGGGTAGTTTTTTTATCACAAATATTACATTAGACGTGTAGCGGGTATTATCTATTTCCTCTGCTACCGCACCATATTTGTTGACCAGATTACGCACCTGCGTAGCGGAGAAAAACGACAGTTGTTTAGCCTTCGTTTTATTAAATCCAATTACCTTAGTAGACATAAATTCTGTAAACTTCGTTCCCCCATGCCTTGTCACCCGGTCGCTATCACCATCACGCACAATGATAACACCTTGTGGAGAAAGCCGCGCTATACATTGTTGTAACAATGTTTCCTGCTCTTCGGGAAACAAGTAATGCAACACATCGCTTAAAATAAAAGCATCGTACTCTTCGAAAGGCATAGCTGCTATATCCCCATGAATAAATTGCAGCGTATCCGGTTTATTATAACCATTGGCAGCGACTTCTATTTTCTCTTCGTCATAATCAATACCAGTAATCTCTCTTCCCGGTGCAGCCCATGCCAACATATAATCCATAAATCCATACCCGCAGCCGATATCAAGTATCCGGCCTTCTTTGGGCAATAATTCATGAAATAAGCCGTAATTGTTTTCCAATCTGGTTTTAACGCGCATATACCATTCCAATAACGGCCCTTTATAGATAAAGTTGTATTTCAGCTGTTCTCTAAAATAAGCTGTAGTTTCAGTGGATTTACGGAGTAGTTCATACTCTCCCCTGAAGTACCGGCCAATAGACTTGGTTCTTACCGAATAGTTGTCACCCCAGCTGTTATCGTCCAAACGTATACGGGGCAAATATTTCACGGTTACTGTACCATCTTTCAACAGGAAATCCCCTTTACTCATCGTATAGGCTGTACCGTGAATCACCAGCGGTAATATATCCAGCTCCAGCTGTTCAGCAATATAAAAAGCACCTTTATGGAAACGCTTGATAACAGGATCGGGAGAACGGGTGCCTTCCGGATATACTACAATAGAATACCCTTCTTTTACACGTTGGTGCAACTTCTCAATGGCGCCTTCTGCACCGTCTGCTACCGGGTAATAATCTGCCAAACGTACCACCGCGCCAAACACTGGCGAACGCCACACCCACTGGTTGGTTAACAGTATTACCTTGGGATGCAACATCGTTGATACCAGGATATCCAGAAAAGACTGATGATTGCTGATAATCACCGCTGGTTTTTCCAACTGCTCATTGTTTGGGTTAACGATGCGCTTCTTCACATTGCGCATGATGTACAACACACTCCGCGTATATGCGGAAAGGATACGATGGTATAATAATTTGCCTTTTTCTTTATTGAAGGGATTAAGACGGATGAATAATACACCCAGGGCGGTCATAATAAAACAACCTGATGTAAAGTAGGCAAACGAAAATACAGACAGTACCCAGCCTTTCATTGTCCAGGGTGCAAACCCCTTACGCGCCCTATTGGTAATGAGCCAACGGAACAGGAACGGAATCATTACCTGAGCAATCAATACCACCGTGCCAATACCTATAATTGAGATTAAAGCAATAGACCGGAGGGAAGGATGTTTGGCAAAAATCAGCACGCCTAATCCTAAAATAGTAGTAATGGCCGACAGAAAAATAGATGACTTAAAAGAAGAAAGGGTTTTCTTCCCGGTTTTATATTCCTGTAGCAGTCCATCCATCATAAAAATGCTATAGTCATCTCCCAAACCAAAAATAAAAGTAGAGAGAATGATATTCACTATATTAAACTTAATGCCGAACAGGCCCATGATGCCCAATATCCATACCCAGCTCAGGGCCATTGGAATAAACGTGATTAACGCCAGTTCAATACGGCCGTATGATAGTAACAAGGCAAAAAACACCAGCAAGGAGGTCATCCAGGCAATACTGTTAAATTCGTCCCGGATCACTTCCACCAGCCGGTTAGCCGCGTACTGTTTATCCAACACAGTGGTATTGGGAATATTTTCCAATGCTGCGTATACCACCTGCTTATGGGCAGGATCTACTTTTAACAGGGTAACAAGTGAGGTTTGATGAGTTTTTTGTATGATAAAATCTCCCAAATTACCGTTGCGTAATATATTCAGGTCTTCCGGCCCCAGGGGCTGGAATTGTTTATTCAACAGGCTATCGAAAGGATTAAAAGCAGCAAGGCTGAAACCTAGTTTCGGTCCTTCTGTACGCAGGTATTGTAATAATTGCTGCTTTTTATCTGTTGTCCAGTATTGCTGCCAACGGGCAATTCTTGCCCGCTGCTCGTTATTAGATAACAGTAACGCCTGTACGCCAGCATACTTTTTTACGATACCTTTTTCCTGTAACTCCCGGATCACCGGCATCAGCTGTTCTTCCTGTTGCAAGGCCGTTTCCAGGTTCTTCCCATCGGAAACTACGTATACCGACTGTGCTATATAAGCGTTAACCGCATTCAATTGTGTTTCTGCCGCTTTAAGCTCGGGCGTCATGAAATTCATGCGCATCATGTCACTTTCAAAAGATACGTTGCGGGCGGTATAAAGAAATAGGATAGTGAACAGGAAGATAGCGCCTACCAAATACTTATTTTGTTCAGGCTTATAGGCCGACAATTTATCTAACCAGTTATCATGGGATGTTGCTTCCACCTGGGCCGGTTGACGGCTTACGATCCAATGCGGTAAAAAGATCAGGGAAAATAAGGCGGCGCCCACCAGACTCAAGGCGGCAAACAGGCCTACATCATGAAGCATGGGGGAATGTACCCACTGCAGGCAGAGAAAACCGCCAATGGTAGTGAAGCTTCCCAATGTCATCGGCATAGCGAGATCCCGGATTACTTCCCGGATATCGGGCGAGTGACGGTAGTGGTTAAACACATGCAACGAATAGTTCACCGCAATGCCTAATACAACTGCCCCGGCTCCCAAAGCCATCACAGCAATCTGCCCTTTTATTACGTATATCCATGCCAGTGAAAACAGCGCACCAAATACCACCGGCAACATTACCAATACCGGCGCTCTTTTCCTGCGAAAAAACAAAGCGATCAATACTATCAACAGCACTACCGTAATGCCTTGTGTTAAAAAAGTATCCTGCCGCAATTGTGTGGCATTTCCAACCGAAACAGCAGTGCCGCCAAAGTAAGATGCGTTGATACCCGGGTAGCGCTGGTCCAGGCTATCTTTTATTCTGTCTAACCCCTTCAGGAATCGTGTATTCAGTTTAGTGGCACCGGGCGGATTGGCCGGCGTTATAAAAAGAAGTATATGCTTATGATCACGGGTGATCACATAATTATCGTAAAGCTCAAACTGCTCATCGTATTGCAGGTGCTGCAATTTCTTTATCCCTATCCAGGAAATGCCTACGGGATCGGCTTGTATCATTTTTTTCAGTACCAGGCCAGCGGGAGAAATAAGGGTATTATAATCGTACTGCAAAGACTGTTGCAGTTGCGAAGCAGTCAGTAAACTATCTATCTGACGGTAGTCCCTTTCCTCCAGGAAAACAGGCAAATGTTGTTGTATCACTTGCATCAGCCCCATGATCATGCCATCATCTGCCTGGGATTGCAATTGCCGGATATAGGGCGCCAGCTGGGCACCTGCCTGGGAGGAAAGTGCCGCTGCATATGCAGTAAGACTATCAGGTAGTGCTACTGCTGTAGTATCTTTTTGAGAGATGGTAACAATGAGTTTATCTGCAAACCGGGAATCCTGGAATACCTGTTGCAGCTTATCCAGTTTTTTATCCTGCGGTAAAATCCGGGTAATGTCTTCTTCCAGTCTTATCTGTGCAGCGAAATATCCTGCCAATAGGAAACTAACGATAGTACAGCACCATAGCGCCACTTTATGCCGCTCAAAAAAGTTATATACGGCAACAAAAAGATTACCCATTTTTCTGCTGTTTTCTGAAAATTGACAATATACCCCAGCTCACCAACCATACCGTTGTACCGGCTAAAACGGCCAACGTTATACTGCCCAATATGTACTGTAACAGGTTATCCTTTACCGTTGTCCAGTTCAAACCGTCGGAAAAGAAGAAATCCCTGGCATGTTGCCCCATCCAGATACGGCCGGTAAGACAACTGGCAATAACAATAAAAGGCGTAAGTGGCGGCGTACTGATATGCGCCGACAACAGCACCAAAGCTTTGTTGAGCTTTAATTTAATGGCGAGCAATACAGACACCAGCAACTGAAAGCCCCAGATAGGAACAATTCCCATAAACACGCCCATGCCCATGGAAGCGGCCTTCATAAAATTAGATTCATCTGCCCGCAGTACTTCTTCCTTCCACATCCTTTTCCAGTTCTCTCTTTTCAATAGAAAAAGGAGGATGTCGCGGGGTTTTATATATAACAACGTAATCAATACCAACACGGTATTGAGTATACTGATACGGGTAAAATCCCTGCCGGGGCGGAAGTGAGACACCCGCTCCGCAGCAGGCGGATAATATACCTTTACCGGAGTCCAGTCTACCTTGATCCCTTTCCAGGCACTGCGCACAATTACTTCTATCTCAAATTCATACTTTGAGCAGAGAAAACGCATTTTGCGCATCAGGTACAAGGGGTACAAGCGGTAACCCGATTGGGTATCAGGACCTTTCAGACCAGTATTCACATAAAACCAGAAATTAGAAAATTTATTAGCGAAGGTATTTTTACCAGGCATGTTTTCCTGGTGCAGGTTGCGGGCGCCAATGATAAGCGAGCCTGGCTGCTCACTCACCTGTTGGAGCATAACAGGCAGGTCGGAAGCAAAATGCTGTCCGTCGGCATCCATGGTGATCACATAGTCGTACCCTTGTTCGAGCGCATAAGCAAAGCCGCGGCGCAATGCAATTCCCTTACCACGGTTAGGACTATACGAAACTAGCTGTAGCGCAGGAAATTGCTCCAACACGGCAAGCGTTTCGTCGGTAGCGCCATCATTTACTACGATCACATGATCTGTGTAGGCAAGTGCATCCGACAATACCGTTCCCAAAGTGCCGGCATTATTGTACGTAGGAATCAACACCGCTACACGGTGTCGCTCAAACTGTTCGTTATAGGTAAGTTGACTAGCCACTTAAATAAAAATACCCTGAAACTTCATAAATGTTTTATCCTCACGCTTTAGTACCGCATTTACCTTCCAGCCAGCTTCTTCCTGTTTATAGGTAACCGTTACATCTACCAGCGGTTGCTTTACCGGATCTATCATATTCAGGAATTTCATCTGGCTGGCCTTCTTCAGCACTACCTTTTTTGCGATAGCACCTTCCAGCACTTCGGTAATCGTTTGCATCATACATACCCCCGGCACTACTGGTTGTTCAGGAAAATGCCCCTGAAAAATCGGGTGTCCGGCATTCAACTGAATGGTGACTGCCGCCTGTCCTGGTTCTTGTGATTGTGTGGTGACTGTATATAAATTACCTGCTAACATATAATATAATGTGATTAATAAGATCTTTTGAATGTGGTTTATAATTTGTTTGATATTGATATTTTTATTGCTCCAGCTTCCCCTTTTCGGTTCTTTGTAATGAAATATTGAATTTGAAATGTTCGTGACGGATAAGGATACTGTCTGGCACACCATTATTGTAATGCTGCATCCATACGGTAACTGCCGGTTTGCGGCGCGACGATTTTTCTATTCGTATCAACTGCGTACAGGCGGTATCCGTAATGAAATAGTTATTACCTTTTTCCGTTGGCACAACTGTATAACGGTAACGGTTATCCGCAGCTACATACGCCTGCCGCAGGTCAGGATGAAGCAACACTAAAGCAAAATCTTGCTGTAATGTTTTCACCACTGCTTTTTTATCCATTTTTGCCAGCAGATAATGCTTGGTAAAATTTCCGTTCCGGTCAAATTCAAAATCAAAGAACTTAAAACCCATTTCATTGGCAAATACCACCCGGGTACTGCTATCCGGCATCTGTTTAAAGAAAAGGAGCCCGCTCAGGTGGTGCTTTAGTATATCCACTTGCGTACTGTACAGCGTAGCATTGAAACGGGGACTGAATTGCCCGATACAATCCACACTCCCCTTGGCAGGTTTTAAGCCTTTATATACAGAGCAACAACTAACGGCTATCATCAACAGGCTACTTAACAGAAAATACCTCATCCGGGATATTTGAATTCAGTTGTTTATGTAAAAAGCTGATCGTTGTATCATCACCGGATAATTCTGCCATAATGATTTTCGCCACAGAATAATCTTGCTTATCTACCAGGAGCACAATCGTTTTGAAATACTCTTTCATCACTTTATTCACCGGCTCCATCTCTAAACGGTAATATTGGGCATTTTCGGTGGCCTTGGTGGTAAAATCGGTGTTATCCAGTACAGTTCCCCGCACACAATCGACCGTAATTTTATTGATCTGTTCAAATAATTTATTACTTTTTCCAGACACTTTGTTTTCCTTCTGGGCATCTTTAATACGGATATCTTTTCCATTGATGACCAACAGGTAATAAGAAGGCTGCTGGTATTCCATTCTCACCTTGCTGTCTTTCTTAAACCAGAACTTACCTTTAGATACAATCTTATCAGACAGCATACTTAGGTTCTTTTCTTGTACAAAATCGCATTGTATACTCTGCGTATTCTGTGCCGCCTTCGCAAACTGCTGCCTGAGGGGCGCCAGGTCTGTTACTGGCTTAAAATTTGTTTGGGCATTTGTTTGCAGACTTACTATACTACAAATTAATACGAATATCCATTTACACATATGCACGCACGTTTAACATTTTATCAATTCTTTCGATCCTATATCCTTTTTCGCGGATCGTACCGATCAGTTGAGGCAATATATTAGCAGTGATCTTACAGGTATCGTGCAGCAAAATAATAGCGCCAGGCTTTAGCTGGCTTGTAATACGATGCAGTAGTTGCTTTTCGTCTTTTGCAATGGTATCGAGCGAACGGATATTCCAGCCAATTGGCAGATAATTGCCTGCTTTTACCGCTCTGGCCAGGTTAGGATTGGTAACACCATAAGGCGGGCGAAATAATCGCGGGGTTAATCCCGTAGCGTTTACGGTAAGCGCATCCATTTCTTCCATATCTGCCAGCATTTTTCCCGATAACTTCATATCAAACCAGAAATGATGCGAATAAGTATGATTACCGATTACATGCCCTTCTTCATATATGCGTTTCAATAAAATCTCATTACCGGCAATATTTTTGCCGATACAAAAAAACGCAGCAGGCACATTTTCCTGCTGCAGGATATCCAGCACCAACGGCGTATATTCCGGTAGGGGGCCATCATCGAAAGTTAATGCCACTACTTTCTCTGAAGTATCCACCTCACACCAGGTGTTCATGAAATACCCGGCCTCAATACGGATGGCCCCATGAATAGTGAACGGCAGGTAAAACAGTACCGGCAGTACATAGCACCAGAATGGGATATCATATGCCAGCACCTTATGCGAGAACAACAGTCCCAGCAAACAAATAATGGCAATGGTATTTACAACTCTGCTGTTTAGCATGCGGTTAATAATATCAGGGAATGATGTGTTCCTTGATGATGATTATACAATAAAATTTTATTGATTTTTTCCGGCGCCTTTCCATAAAACACCACCGGTTCCGGTACTTTTTGCCCTGCAATGATGGCATTAGCCAACCATACACCAAATGCAGCAGCAGTGGGATATTCGCCACAAAGATGTTTAAAGCTGGCTTCCGGATGTTCCGGGAACAAGGCGTCAACTATTTCCTCGTATATTTCGTCTTGATCTATATCGCCGTTCCTGCCGGTTACCAATAGGTCTATATCGGCGGGGGTACAGTTATTATCTTCCAGAAATTTCATGATATGCCCGATCACTTCCCCTTCCCAAAGCGGCTTATATAACGTGCTTACGCCACTGAGTGCTGCCACGGTGCCAGGCGTTTTGCTAACGCCCAGGGTAAAAAATGCTGCCCCTTCTCCGGCAATGGTGCCAGCGTCGGGGCTCTTGAGCAGCTCCATAGTTTTTACGGGTGCTTTTTTATAGATACCAAAACGCGACAGGATCTGATGACTATCATTGGTGATTTCATCCAGTCCGCCAGTGAGTATATGCTGAGCAGTACCTTCTTTCAGGATCATGATGGCGTCCAGCAGGGCATTTTCAAAAGAAAATCCCCTGTGTACAAAAGTATTGTTATAACCATGGCAACCCAGGAGCAAGGCTATTTGGCCGGCTACGGTGTTATGCGTACTTTGTATAAACGCGGTAGGCGTCAACATTTCTTCCTGCTGATTCACCATTTTGGTTAAAAATATCCCAGTGTCTTCCAGGCAACCATAGGCCGTGCCAGTAATAATTGCATCTGGTTGTGCAATACCGGCTGCTTCCAGGCTCAAACGGGCTGCGCCTACTCCCATTTTCACTACCCGGCTCATCCGGCGGATCTGTTTGATATCGATCCACTGCTTATAATCGGGTTCTATGGTAGCCAGGCGTACCTGCTCATATTCACGGAGCGGCGATAACAAAGCGCCTCCCTGTGCAGTTTCTTGCGGGGAAATACATCCGGTACCATTTATGTAAACTGTCAACATACTTTTTAATTTAATGGCTGGCCACCGAAAAAACCAAACTGGAACAATTTCCACCAAAACCGAATGAATTCGACATCACATGTTGCAACTCATGCCCTGTAGAAAACTGTGTAACCGGTGCAAAAGGCAATTCTTTCATCTGATGCTCAAAACGGGCATTCGGATACAGGATGCCCTCTTTCAGCGCGAAAGCAGAAAATACCGCTTCTATACCGCCACTGGCGCCCAGGGTATGGCCCGTAAATGATTTGGTGGAGCTCATGGGTGGAAAATACGGAGCAAACAGCCGATTAATGGCGATTCCTTCCGACAGATCGTTATTCTGCGTGCCTGTACCATGTAAATTGATATAACCAATTTGTTGTGGTTGTAAACCACTCATATCCAAGGCTCCTTTCATCGCCAGGTAATTACCTGTACCATCTGGTGAAGAAGCCGTTTGATGATGAGCGTCATTAGCATTGGCAAAACCACTGAAACGGCACCAGGGCTGCAACCGGGCAGCCAGGCTATCAGATACCAATATTACATAACCAGCGCCTTCACCCAGGTTAAGCCCGGTACGGGTATCGTCGAAAGGACGGCAAGGCTGCTGATCCAATATCATCAGGGTATTAAAACCATTCAGTGTAAAACGGGTCAGGGCATCTGTACCTCCGGCAATCACCACATCTACTATATTGTTGCGGATCAGCCGGGCGCCATACATCAAAGCATTAGCGCCTGAAGAACAAGCGGTGCTGATAGTAGATACATGATGCCGGATGCCCAGCATATCTGCTACCAACTCCGTAATACTACCACATTCGTGGTGTACTACCTCACGCAAACGGCCTCCACGTGGATCTTTCAGAAACGATTCAAAGAAATCCTCCGTTTTATCCATACCCCCAACGGTGTTACCGGAAACAAATCCCACCCGGTAATTGGAAATATCATCCAGGCCGCTAGACTGCCATGCTTCACGGGCGGCAATCAAACTTAGCAAAGCTGTTCTGCTAATATGTTCCGGCATACGCGCTATATCGGCCAGGGTATCATTATCGGCCTTTACTTCTGCCACCGGAAAGGTATTACGATGAACAGAAGACAGATACTGCATAGCGCCCATACCGGGGCGCATATCCTTAAACGATTGCAAACATTCTTGCAAATTCAAGCCTATTCCGCAGATCACCCCGCCACCTGCTATCCACACCTTTTCACTCATGCTTTTACAGTTTGATGGGCAGAAATATATTCCGCCATGGTACGTACGGAATGAAAGATTTTAGGTCCTTCCTCTGGATTGGTAATGCGAATACTGTAATATTGCTGCATCAATACTATCAATTCCAGTGCATCAATAGAATCCAGTCCCAATCCTTCTTTCAAAAACAAAGGCTGATCGTGGCCGATGCTTTCCGGAGTTAATTCCTGCAAATTCAGTTGTTCAATAATCTGCGCTTTCAAATCCGACATCAACTTTTCCACTGTAGTATAAATTAAATTAAATAATAAGTTGTTATAGCTTTTAGCAATTAGCGGCTATTTATGGCTAGCGGCTACTGCCTGTTCCATTGCTTCCGCTGTTAATGGCCAGGCGTCTTGTCCTGCTTTATTTTCTAGGAGGAACAATATCACCTCATAATCCTGTTCCATTACCTCTACCCAACCACAGATACAAGCCTGCAAAGGAGTGGTAGCCAATAATTGCGCCGGATAAGCGCTCATCAGATCAGTATCAAATTTATCAGATACCAAAAATATATTCTCCCCTTTAAAACCATGCCGGATCGATATTTCCCCCATCACAATATTGGGCAGGGTATATACAAATAGGGCAGGACTGGCGAAATCCTTTATGGTGGCGAAGTAACGTAAGTCGGTATCCAGGCTGCCGCTACAGTTCGATAACACTATCCCCACCTGTTCTGGTGGCAGGGAAGCAATGTCTGTATTTTTCAGCAGCATTTCAGCTGCCAGCCACCCCAGTTTACTAAGGGCATCCATCTTATGAAATTTCGGATACTGACCGGAAAAATGATCATATCCAGCCCGCAGGAACTCCTGTAATGCTAACTTTGGCGCCGTTTCCCACAACAAGGCCCCGTTTAGATATACCTGGTTATGGCGGATAATGCAACTGCGCGTAATATATGCCGACTCGCTATTCAATCTTTGAGCTGCTTTTTATTTTTTCAGTTAATTCAATGGTCCTGGCCAGGCGTTTTAATGCGGTATCATGATTTTTCACAAACGGATTGCTCATATCCCACACATACCCCGCCAGTACAGAACAGATCTGCCCTTTGATCTGAGGATCGGCGTCTTTCTTAAAGAAAATAGTATCAAGCGTGCCTTCATACCAGGCCATAACATAAGAGCGGAAAGTATTCACACCTTGTATAGTTGGCTCCATATAAGACTTTTCCCAATCCACCTCTTCTCCTTTCAGTTTCTGGATCACCAGCTTTGCAGCCGTTTGGGCAGAAACGCAGGCCAAAGTTACGCCGGATGAGAAGATCGGGTCCAAAAATTCTGTTACATTACCGGTGAGTACATATCCTTCCCCGTAAAATTTATCAGTAGTAGCAGACCACGACTGCAACACCCGGGGTTCAAATACCAGTTCCACATCACGGAAACGCTCCCGGGTATAAGGTTCTGCTTCCAACAAAGCACGATATTTTTCCTCGTCGGTACCTGGATATTGTTCAAAAAATTCCGGGTCTCCTACAAAACCCACAGAGGTAACTCCCGTTGCAAAAGGAATAATCCATATCCATACCCCTTTTTTATGCACCACCGCAGTAATGCGGTTAGGTTCGTCTGCCATAGACCGGCGTGCATCCACCGTATGCGCAAACAATGCTTTGCGGGGTTGCAGATTGGAGTTTTTTTCCAGGTTAAACAACCGGGGGATCACCCGGCCATAACCGCTGCCATCCACAATAAAACGGGCAGCAATCTGCGATTGTTCCCCATTTTTGTTTTCTACGGTAGTAACAGAATCTGAGCCGTTAAAACGTATATCGGTCACCGTGGTTTCGTAATCTACCGGCACCCCCATAGCTTCTACAGTATCTGCCAGCGTTTTGTCGAAGTCTGCACGGGTTACCTGCCAGGTCCATGTCCAACCGGGCGTATGTTGCTCTTCGAAAGTAAAATCGCAGGTAGCATTGCCTTTCACGAACTTGGCGCCATATTTCTGTTGAAAACCTTTTGTTTTGATGGCATCAATAAACCCTGCTTCTTCCAGCGCTTCCATGCTACGTGGTAACAGACTTTCACCGATAACAAAGCGGGGAAACTGTTGTTTTTCCACTACTTTCACGTTGTACCCCGCCTGGTGAATGATAGAAGCAGCCACGGTTCCGGCCGGACCTGCTCCAATTACCAATACATCAACTTGCTCAGTTTTCATAAAAGATGTTTTTGGGATTCAGGAAATTGAATATTAGGTATTAAACGCTTATTGCTTTTTACATTTCAGCAATGTATAGTTAATGCCCATCTGATTATTCTCTTCTGTAACCACTAATCCGGCATCATGGATACACTGAAAGAAATCATCTGTATGATACATCTGGCTGTTACCATTAGCCATAGCGGTAAAATACAGGGAGGTCTGTTGCAGGCAGAAAGCTGCAGACTTGAATTGCTGGCGGTTCCAGAAAGGTTCCAGTATATATATGGTTCCCTCTTCGTTGAGCGCTCCGCGGCAACGTTTCAGGATAGACACGATTTCTGTTTCAGAAAAGCAGTCCAGGAACTGGCTCATCCAAATGGCATCAAAACCGGTAGGAAAAGGTATTTCCTCCTGGAGAATATTAGCTATATGGAAATGTACGCGGTTTTCCACACCTGCGGCTTTCATTTTTTGCTGTGCCAATCCGGCCTGGCCGGGTAAATCGAAAATGGTGACTTCCACATCGGGATCTTTCGCGGTACAGGCCAGCGCCCATTTACCGGTGTTGCCTCCGATGTCCAGCAAACGCTTAGGCTTATTTTCAAAGACGATATCCAGCGCAGCAGGCGTAGCGAGATCGGAGTAGTAATGGTCGAAATCGAACCAGCTTTTTCCTATTTCCGGAGGCAATAGGGAAAGACCGGGATAGATGGTATCCCAGGGCCCCAGTTCACGCAAACCAGCTGGCTTTCCTTCCCGCAGGCTTTCCTGCAAGTGGTTCATGCCTTTATAGCAGATATCCTGGGAAAAGTCCATATTAATACGGGTTAACTGATCATGTAAAATAAAGTAGCCTGTTTTGGTGAGGGTATAGCGCTTATCATTAACGATCACGAGCTCCATCCCTAAACCTGCTTCCAGCAATACCCTTACAGCGTAACGCGATAAATTGGTTTGCTCCATGATTTCTTCAATAGTGATGCCTGCAGACCGGCTATTGCTCACGGCTGTTAAAATACCCATATCGCGTAATGCCCTGGTAGCCTGGAAGGCAACAGGAGCAAAAGCCAGACGCAATGCCGCTTCTTTTGCTTCAAGTGCTGTTTTTGTTTCTTTATTAAACACGAATGCTTCTTTTTAGCTGCTGTATTTTAGCTTTGACTGCGATGGATAGTCTGCAACCAAAACCAAAGGTTAGCGGCCCGGTTAAATATGATAAGTTCTTATCCTTTTAATATTAAGCCCCCCTAATGGCTATTGGCCATCCCAAATACCATGGCTGCATTACATCCACCAAATCCTGACACTGTTTTCAGAAAATAGCTGACAGGTTGTTGCAACAGTGTATTCACTACATTAACCGGCATGCTCACACCAGGCGTATCATATCCTTTTGTAGGTAACACTACACCGGCTTTCATGGCCTGCATGCTGATAATAGCTTCTATAATACCAGCAGCGCCTAGGGTATGCCCGTAATAGCCTTTCAGACTGTTCACCGGGATATGGTTTAATCCTGCATGGTGAAGGGCTTTGGCTTCCATTTCATCGTTATACAGGGTGGCAGTACCATGCGCAGACACAAATCCAATATCAGCAGGCGTTAGTCCGCTGCCGCCAACAGCCAGCTGCATTGCGGCGGCCAGCTCCTGCCCTGTGCGGGAAGGACCAGAGATGTGATTTGCATCGTTGCTGATAGCCCCTGCGCCCAATATAAAATCAGCTTGTTGCGGATACCTGCTAAGCACTACAGTAGCGGCGCCCTCTCCCAATGTAACCCCGGTGCGGTGAGCATCGAACGGCTTACAGGGAAGGGCACTCACAGCCTGAAACGACTGAAAACCAGACAAAACAAAGCGGGTAAGCACATCTGCACCAGCAACTACCACATGATCATAACGACCCGATTCAATCAGGCGCTTTCCTGTTAAAATAGCTACCAACCCGGAAATACAGGCACTGCTAACCACTATGGGCGTATTCACCGCCTTAAAATACCGCGCAACTTTATTAGCGGTAGCAAACAAGGGCATATTTTCCAACGGAGGATGCTCCCCTGCCGGCTGCCGCTCCAACAATTCAATATTTCCTTTGGTGGTGGAAATAATAAAGCCGGTACGCTTATCCGTTAACGATATATTGGTTTGCTGCAAAGCCTGATGAACGGATGTTACCAACAATTTCTCAAATATCGTATAACCATCTATGTTATACTCCGCCACATAGCTGTCTAACAAGCCAGGCGCCATTATAGCTCCGTAGAACGGTGCAGGGGCATAAGCCGTATTGTCTTGTTTACTGATACCGCTATGACCTTTCACTACCCGGTCAAAATTCTCCCGGGTAGTACTGCCCAACGGCCCTACAATATTATCTGCTACTACAAACACCTGTTGTATCATTACCCTTAATTATACCAGTCCATGCGTTTTTTTCCATTCCCTGAAAAAGGGAGGCGTGATCAGTTGCAGCGTAGATGTTTCCTTGTCGAGGAACACCTGTACAGAAGACCCTTTCGCTACTACCTCCCCTGTGGCCGGATTGGTTAATATATACTCGAACCTGATCTTTGCTGCCATATCATCTATGTACCTGGTTTCTACCACTACCCTATCTCCATAACGGAGGGAACGTTTGTAGTCGCACTGTATATTTACTACCGGCACCGTATATCCCTGTTCAAAAATATCGAGGTAACGCAGGCCGTATTGCTCCCCAAAGGCTTCCCGGCCATCTTCAAAATAACGCACATAATGCCCGTGCCATACTATTCCCAGCGGATCTGCTTCATTAAATCTTATCAGTATGTTGGTGCATGCAGTGAGTATCATGTTTTATCCTTTCTTCTTTATTTTTTTAGTTTCTTTCAGCGCCATGCCGGTTTTACTGTCCTTTTTGGCAGCAGGTGCAGGTGGCGTTGCCGGTTTTTCTTCCACAGGATCTTTTGCGTCGGCGTATTTATCTTTCAGCTTCTTAAAATCATCATTTACATTGTCCAATACTTTGGAAACAGTGAAAGCCCAATAATTGCGCCAACTGAATCCCTGGGCTTTACCGGTATAGCGCTCGGTGAGCAATACGTGCTTTTTGCCCATATCTACCAGGGTTACGTACATGGAAGCCCGTTTATCGGACTTGTTCATCCCTTCCATTACAATCAGGAAACCTATGCCCCGTCTGCCGCCAAAATCGTAAGATTTTACCAGGTTGGTAATATCCTCTGGTTTTAAACGTTGGTAATCCGCTATATTGTCGGATTTCAGCAGGTCTTTGTTCACGGTTTCATTGCGCTTGTTTACCAAGCTGAGGTCTGTAGTAAATTTATCCCGGCGCCATGCGCCAGAGATATCATACTTTTTAGGTGCCTTCACTACTAACTGGTTAATGCCGGTAAACTGCCGCGCTACGATATCAGACACATTGGCAGCAGCATCACCGATCAGGCGGGCTTGTGTAAAGTCCACACCCAGCCAGGTAAAAGAGGAATCCTTGTTATCCAGGAAATTTTTCAATGTTTGTGCCTGTACCTGTACAGACAGCAAACAAAATAACATAACAGGGACGACAACAGACTTTTGAAAGTTCATAACATCATATTTGGGGGTTAGTGAATATTTTCATTTCACATTGCGCCATAACACGACCATCAAATATTACTTTACCAGTTACCATTGTAGCATTGAACACTTCGCCACCGATTTCGGTGATGGTTTCAATCATCTGCCCTGCAGGTGGCAGTTCCCATATCTCCAGGTCTTTTACAGCGCCAATAAAGCCTAATGGCACAGGGGCTTGCTCCTGTTTGGCGATATAGCCTATTCTGGCGGCGGCAGTTTGTGCGATGTTTTCCATCAGCCCTGGCGGCGTTAAAACCCCGTTTTCCACAAAAATATTATCAGGAGCAATGTGGAAACCGGTACGGGTAACTGGCCCCTCAACGGCCAGGATACCACTTATCATTACAATAGGCGCACGCTGTGGAATATATTCGGTAATATCGTCTGAATGAATAAACATCTGCACAAATTATTATTAATAATGAAACACGAAATAAATAGAATTATACGAAATAATTAACAGTAAAAACACGGATTATTCCCAAAAATTGTAATAATTGAACCATTGCACCGGATAACGGCGCACTTTTTCTGCTACTTCCCGCGTAAAGTCCTGTAATGCGGCGGTTACACCCTCATTACGGCGACCATGGTACAAGCGGGGAGCTGTTGCATAAAAATGATAATGCCTGGAAGATTCCTTAAATGCAAATACCACTGATACCGGTACCCGGAAAGTGGCAGCCAGCAAAAAAGGTCCCATCGGAAAACGGGCATCCTTACCCAAAAAAGAAAGCGTTTCCGTTTTATTGCCGGGTAAAAAACGGTCGGCGTGCATACATACCAGTTCCTGATTGCTCAGGGCTTCGTTAATGGCATAAATATGCGAGAGGTCGTCTTTAATGACAATAATATTCATATTCCGGTCGCCTGTAACACCGGAAAGATAGGTCTTTATCCGTTGGTGCTCGCCGTCGAACATCACAATATTAACACGTGTTTGCAGGCGTTTGAACAGATGCCCGGCCACCTCCCAGTTACCCAGGTGGGCACTAAGCAATATGCCGCCTTTACTGCCGGCAATCATTTCACGCAGGTAATGCTCTCCCTCAAATTCGAAGGTAAAAGAATTAGGAATATCCGCCATCACCACTACTTTGTCGATCAATGTCTGACCAAAAACATAATAATTGCGATACAGGGCCCATAAAGCACGCCAACGGCTATACCCTACTTTAGTGCGGAAATAATGATAGATTGGTTTTGAGGAACTCCAGGAAAAAATAAAATAATAGCAAGCCACAAACCTCAATAGCAGATAGGCGGGCAGCACTCCTCCATGTTTAAGCAGGAAAACAAAACAACTGTAACCAAACTTACTTCCTTTCGATTTTCCCTCCCAGGAAGGCATTATACCAGCTCTTTTTGTTGTACACGGGAGGCTACATAATTGTAGAAATCCTGGAAAGTAATGATCTCCTGAAAATCTTCCGGATTTACTTTAAATCCGAAATTATCTTCGATGACTACTACCATATCAATATAGTCCAGGCTATCCAGATCCAACGTGGATTTCATATCTGCTTCCGGTATAATTGCTCCAGGATTTGCTTCAAATTCCTCTACCAGAAATTTATTCGTGACAGTTATTATCTCTTGTGTATTCATAATATGTGCAATCAGATATAGGCTTAAAAATATGATTATAGCGTATAGTTGGTATACCAATACTGACCTGGGACCAAAGTTAAGTATATTTATTTTCCGTTCCACCCTCTTACGATCAAGGACGAATTCGTTCCACCAAAGCCAAAAGAGTTGGACAAAAATATATTAAAATTTTTATTAACTGTATTGGTCACAATATTTAACCTGGCAGCATCGTCGTCGGGATTGTCCAGATTGATATTAGGTGCAATGAATCCGTTTTGCATCATGAGCATGGAATAAACGATTTCGCTGGCGCCAGCCATCCAGCATTCGTGGCCTGTCATGGACTTTGTGGAGCTAACGTAAGGTTTGGAAGTGCCAAATACTTCATGAATAGCCTTTGCTTCGCTGGCATCCCCTGCTGCAGTGGAAGTAGCATGGGCGTTGATATACTCAATATCTCCGGGTTGCAGTCCGGCATCCTGGAGGGCTATCTGTAGCGATCGTACAGGCCCGTCTACAGTGGGATTAGAAATATGAGCGCCATTGGAAGAAAAGCCATAGCCTAATACTTCGCCCAAAATGGTAGCTCCCCTGCGCACTGCAGATTCCAGGCTTTCCAGTATCACGGTAGCAGCGCCGCCGCTGGGTACCAGTCCATCCCGATCGCGATCAAAAGGACGGGAAGCGCGGGTAGGCTCATTTTCCCGGACTGAAAAAGCAGCGATGGCATCGAAGTTACCCATTGCATACACGTTCACTTCCTGGGCACCTCCGCAAATTACCGCGTCTTGCATACCGTTACGGATAAACGTATATCCAAGCCCGATAGCATGCGAGCCACTGGCACAAGCAGCGCTCACCGTAAAGTTTACACCCCTGAGCTTAAAGATGGTGGCCAGGTTCATATTTACCGTAGAGTTCATGGTCTGGAAAACAGATCCTGAACCTACTAACATCGTATCCTTCTTAGCCCTCATTATGTCGTTCGATTCCACCACCGGCCTGGCAGAACTATCGTTACCATAAAGTAAGCCTATAGGGGTTTTATCAATATATTCGGGTGTAATACCTGACTGGGCGAGCGCCTCACGGGTAGCCATATAGGCAAACTCGGCTTGTTCCGGCATCATCAGCCTGGAACGGCGATCCAGCAAACCTTTCAATTCCGGTCTTTCTATATACCCTGTTAATCCAGACCGGTAACCAAAAGTCTTCCTTTCAGGGTCCAGCACAATACCAGATTTACCCTGATACAATGAATCTTTTACCTCCTGCATATCTTTACCTATGCAGGAATAGATTCCCATCCCAGTGATCACAACTCTGTTTGTCATTGTAAATTAGCTTTAGCTGATAGCTGTTAGCCCGGCTACTATCGGCTTTTAACCTTTAGCAGCTTGTAGCTAAAGGCTAAAAGCGCTCTTTAAGTATGTAGTCCTCCATTGATATTCAATACTTCTCCCGTGATATAACCGGCCGCTTTTGATGTTAGGAAAGCTACTGCTTCCGCTACTTCTTCTGGGGTGCCAAAGCGGTTCATAGGTACTTGCGCAGCCAGTTCCTTTTCATTCAATTCGGCAGTCATATCTGTTTTAATGAATCCCGGGGCAATGGCATTTACGGTTACTCCACGTTTGGCCACTTCCTGTGCCAGCGCCTTGGTAGCGCCAATTACCCCTGCCTTGGCAGCAGAATAATTGGTTTGCCCTGGCAAACCTTTAATACCTGATAAAGATACCATATTGATGATCCGTCCATAACGCTTTAGCAACATACCATTCAATACCTGCTTAGTAACGTAGTAAAATCCATTCAAACTGATGTTCAATACGTTATTCCACTGGGTATCATTCATCCAGAACATCAGGGAATCTTCCCGGATACCGGCATTGTTCACCAGTACTTCTACCGCTTTATCTTTATTATTTTCTACCCAGCCACCCAGCACCTGCTGTACTTCTGCCGCATCTCCTACATTAAAAGGGAGCAACTCACCGGTGCTGCCTTTGGCGATCACCGCTGCGAGGGTTTCCTCCGCTGCCGCTTCATTCCCTTTATAGTTGATCAGGATATGGTAACCTGCTGCTGCCAGCCGGATGCATACTGCCCTACCAATTCCCCTAGACCCTCCTGTTACTAATGCACATTTCATGAATTATAAATTTCGGATAACAAATTAGAATTGTGTTGGCACATTTTTTAACAGGTACTCCTTAATTTGCTGAATGTCCTTGTAACGTGGACTGTCCTCAATAAATTTAGGGAAAATTGCCCTTACTTCCTGATACACCTGATGTGAGAAAGCCGACAAACGTTCCTGACAATTCAAATAATCTACCGCCTGCAACACCGTCATTACCTGGATAGCCAACACCTGGAAAGTGTTTTCTATCACTTTACTGGTGATCATAGCAGCATTGCAACCCATACTCACAATATCCTGGTTATCATTGTTATTCGGGATGCTATGCAAATACATCGGGAACGACAAGGTTTGGTTTTCGGCTACCGTAGATGTTGCAGTAAACTGTACACCCTGCATTCCAAAATTGAAGCCAAGTTTACCCAGGTTCATAAATGGCGGGAACTTGTGGTTTAATTTATCGTTGAGCAGATAGTTCAATTGCCTTTCTGCGAGCATGGATAATTTAGTAATCGCGATCTTTATTTTGTCCATTTCCAGGGAAACATAATCGCCATGGAAGTTACCACCATGGAATACATTTTCCAGGGTATGATCCACTACAGGGTTATCGCTAACAGAGTTAAGCTCTTGTACAACAATTTGTTCTGCCTGCACCAAGGTATCGTATACGGGACCCAGGATCTGGGGTACACAGCGCAGAGAGTAATATTCCTGTACTTTATCTTTAAATATCTCTTCTTCCAGTTCTTTATACAGATGATCGGGGCGATGGCGGACCATTTTACTGCCTTGGAGGATTTCCCTCATTTTGGCAGCTACCTGTTGTTGTCCGGCGTGTTTTTTAACCGCATTCAGTTCTGCAGACAGGTGATCATCGAATGCTTCTACAATTTCATTGATCATGGCAGACAATACTACCGACCAACCTAACAATTGCTTGGCTTCTATCAGGTTAACGAGCCCAATGCCGGTCATAGCGGAAGTACCGTTGATAACGGCCAGTCCTTCCCTTACGTGAATACCTATGGGCTTCAGTTGTAAACGGGCAAACACATCTGCCGTAGGCTGAAATTTATCTTCATACCATACTTCCCCTTCGCCGATCAGTACCAGGGCCAGGTGGGCTAGCTGTACCAGGTCGCCGCTGGCGCCTACGCCACCGTGTTCAAACACACAGGGATATACGTTTTTATTAATCAATGCTTTCAGCAAGTGCACCACTTCCGGATGTATACCGGAATGCGCCTGCATAAAGCTACTCAAACGCGCTATCATGAGGGCTTTGGTGTGCAATGGCGACAATGGCTTGCCAGTTCCGGAGCTATGGCTGCGGATCAGGTTATACTGTAATTGAAAAGTATCAGCATCGGAGATACGGTACTGTGCCATTGGACCAAAACCGGTATTAATACCGTATATGAGTTTTTTGGCTGAAAACGTTTTCAGGAATTGAAAGCTGGTTTCTACCTGCTGCAATGCGGTCGGTTCCAGTGTCAGCTCTTCTCCTCCCAAAAGCACCCTGTACACTTCATCCAGGGACAGTGCCTTACTTCCTATTGCAACCATTTTATCTTAAATTAAATTATTTGTATATGTAAAAAAGTGCTCAAAATTAGCATAAAGCTGGATTTATCCAAATAAATAAGCATGTACACGAACGAATTACGGGTAATTACGTATGCGGGTAATACTCATCTTTCAGGCAGATGTTACTCTTCAGTTGCTGAGGCTGGTGGGGTGACCAACACTTTATCTATCCTATGTGCATCCATATCTACTATTTCGAACGTAAAATCGCGCCAGGTGAACTTTTCACCAGTTTGCGGTATATGTTCGAGGTGGTGTAATATAAATCCTGCCAGCGTATCAAAATCCTGTTCAAATTCTATCATCCAGTCTTCCTTGTCGAATTCCGCCAGGAAATCATAAAATGGTATCTGGGCGTCTACAAGCCAGGAGCCATCTTCCCGTAGCACCATTGCATGATCTTCTTCCTCAGCAGTTTCTGGCATATCGCCTACAATTGCTTCCAGAATATCGTTCAGGGTGATCATTCCCAGAAAAGTGCCATATTCATCTACAATGAAGGCAGCGTGGAGATGGGTTTCCTTAAACTTTTCCAGTACCTGGTAAGCGGTATTGTTTTCCGGCACAAACAGCGGTTTGCGGATAATATCAGACAAGGGCACCGATTTGCCAGACACAGTATATAGGTCTTTGATCGTGATTAACCCTTTGATGCTATCTATCTGCCCGTCGCATACCGGGTATACGGAATGCAGGCTGCTGTTTATTTTTTGATGATAATCGCCGGTGGTTTCGTTGATGTCCAGCCAGGTGATATCATTACGATAGGTCATGAGCGAGGTGATGTTACGGTCGCCCAAACTAAACACCCGTTGTATGATTTCCTGTTCTGTTTCTTCGATAGCGCCGGAAGTGGTGCCTTCGTTAATAATGGCTTTGATCTCTTCTTCCGTAACGTGCGATTCGTTAGGCTGGAGATTAAATAACTTTACCAGCACATTCGTAGAAGCCGACAAGAGCCAGATAAAAGGCCAGGCCAATCTGGACAACGCCCGCATGGGGGTAGCCATAATTTTGGCAATGGATTCCGGTTTCGCCAGGCCCATTCTTTTGGGCAATAATTCTCCCAATACCAGGGAAAAATAAGTGATCACTACTACAATAATGGTAGTAGCAGCACCATTGCTATAACGTTGTATACCAGGAAAATTGGCATTTAGCCAGGTTATTACCTCCGTTTTAATGTTTTCACCGGAATAAATACCTGTCAGAATACCGATCAGGGTAATCCCTATTTGGACGGTAGAAAGAAATGTGTCCGGATTATTGGCCAGCTTCAATGCGGCCTTTGCTTTTTCATCCCCTTTATTGGCCTGGTTTTCCAATCGGATCTTCCGGGCCGAGACCATGGCGATCTCGGACATCGCGAACAGGCCATTCAATAAAATAAGGATGAGGATAATGACGACTTCCATATATAAAGCCTAAAAATAACGAATTATTCAAATATCAGGGTAATAAATGCCAAAACCAATCCCAATGCAATGGCCAACACTTTCCTCCAGCTCAATTCGTGGTGTTTGGTGCCGCTTTCATAGAAAATGGTGGTAGAAATATGCAAAAATGCGCCTACCACCAATGCCACTACATATAACAGATAATGTTGTACTACTTCAAACCGGTTGCCTAACCACGATGCCAATATAGCCGCTACCGGCGTTACCACAGCAAATGCCAGCAATATACGCCAGAGCTCCGGCCTCTTTTTATGTGCATGCATCATCACGGTGATAAGGGTTAAGGCTTCCGGAATTTTATGGACAGCCACCCCTATCATCAGGGAAGGCAGTACAGAGTTGTCTTCATATTTAAAACCCAGGGGCAACCCTTCCATGAAAGCATGTATGGAAAGCCCTATCAGCAAGGGCAATACAGCAATATGGTGGTGATGCTCACCAGGAATATGGGTATGGCCATGTTCCATACCATGCGACAATTGCTGCAGGAATACCTGCAGGAAAAAGCCCAGTACAATATAGATGCCTGCCTGATGCCCCAGGTCGTGGTACACTTCCGGCAAAAGATGCATAATAATCACCCCAAACAGAAAGGCCCCGGTGAAGGCCAGCAGGTAAATAGAAAAATTAGCATTGATGCGCTTTACCGTCATAGGGATAATCCCACCTGCGATGGTAGCCACCAATATCAGTATCAGAAAGTTCCAGTTCATGATGTAAGTGGCTCTAGTCTTATCCGGCGTTGAAAGAAACTACCGGCCAGCAGCCCAATGATAATGCCCATTATCGCTCCGCCAAAAACATCCAGCGGATAGTGTACCCCCACGTAGATCTGTGCATAACCGATAGAAGCGGCCCATGCAAAGAATAACCAGGTATACCGACGAAAGGCCGATTTTAAAGTGATAAAACAAAATGTAGCCAACGCAAAATGGTTGGCCGCATGGTTGGAAGTAAAGCTTCCGCTACCGGGACAATACATCACCAACAAGCGGGTAAAATGCGATACTACCGGGTCCCGGCAAGGTCTTACCCTCCCTACGGCCCCCTTCAGGTATAAACTGGTTTGATCTGCTACGCCAAAACACAACAGGAAGAACATAATCCAGAAAAGCCCCTTCCATCCATAATTAATGGTAACAAATAAAGCCAGAAAAAGATATAAAGGCGCCCAAACATATGGTTCACGCAAAAAAGGCATCACCACATCCAGGAATGCATTATGCCACTGCCCATTGATATGAAAAAATAATCTAAGATCTTCTTTGAGAATAAACTCCAGCATGGCTATAATTTTGTACCGATGAGGATCAGCCGCGGTGAGCGCTGCTCATCATAACTATTGAAATGATAATCGCCGAACAAATCGATGATCTTCAATCCTTGTTTAGCAAACATGACCTCAAAGTCATGTAAGGTAAAGGCATTCACACTTTCTGTAAAAGAAGCCCGGCGCATTTTTCCCTTATCCAGGATATTGATCTCCTTCAGGAATTTATTGTCTTGCAGCTCCCGGTGTATGTCGAACACTACCTCGTCTTTTTCTTTCACTTCACTGTGTACCAGGTGTGCAGCCACAAAATTACTGTTCAGGTAATCCAGTACCAGTTTACCACCTGGTTTCAGGGCATTCGAGAGGGTGCGCAAAGCATTATCGTTATCGCGCTGAGCATCGAAATAACCGAAACTGGTAAAAAAGTTGAACACCACATCGAAGTAGTTTATCCAAAAAGGCAGGCGCATATCATGTTGAAAAAAGCTCAGGTGGTCATTCTCCAGCTTTTTTGCAGCGTTGATACTTTCAATGGAAAGATCAATACCAGTTACCTGATACCCTCTATCTGCCAGGTATTTTGCATGACGGCCTTTTCCACAGGCTACATCCAACATGGCTGCACCTGGAACCGGCTGCAGATAGGCGAGCAGTTTATCAATAAACGCTGCCGCTTCCCGTTCATCCCGGTTGTTGTACAAGAGATGATAATAGGGAGAGTTAAACCAATCTTTAAACCAGCTTTTAATTACTTCCATAAACTCTTTCGCTTTCAAAGGTTAGCCTTTAGCTAAATTCTTGCCCCCTTTATGCTACTATTTCTTATTATTAAACATCAAATATCGGGTGCTTTCGTAAAAGCCCCGCGTTAAATTATCCAGACTTTTTGCGGTATCTGCCTGCTGAGTCTGTATATTTTTCAGTGGATCTCCCTTCAGATCGTACATCGCGGTAGCATTGGTAGACTGGTTCACTTCGTACAAATAGCGATCGCCCATCACTGCATAGAAAGGCATCTGGTTACGCAAATAGGTGATGAACACATATTTATCGTTTACCCGGGTACTATCGAATAAATCTACCCCTAAAGTATAATTTTTATAGGGCATCCCTACCATTTTTGCTACCGTAGGGTATATATCCAACAAACTGCCAGGTGTAGTAACCACCTGAGGCGCCAAGTGTTTAGGACTGTACATGAAGGCGGCAACGTGTTCTCCACCGGTAGACAGCTCGTATTCCGGCAGTGGCATGAAACTGTATGGATTGAGGCGGCAGTTATGATCACCAAAAAATACAAAAATAGTATTGTCCAGGTAGCCATCTTTCCTCGCCATTTCTATCAGGTGGCCTACGTTATAGTCTTCATACCGTAAGGCATTGAACTGGTCTATAGACAAGAAACCTGATTTTTTAAAGGTATTCATGTCTATATCTGTTTCTTTCACCTTCTTAAAATCGCCCGCACCCGCGCTGGTGGTATAGGGGGGATGATTATCTGCCAGTTGCAGGAAAGCGACAAATGGTTGTTTTTTATCATTTTCAGCTTTAAATATCCCGCTGGCTTCCGTGATCAGGTCGTAGTCGGCTACTCCCCATACATCCGCTTTGGCAGATTTATACATACCTTCTTCATATATCCTGATGCCTTCCACGTTGTTGGTAAATACCGCGCGGATATTGGCCCAATTGGTATTTCCACCCAGCAGATAAAGCCTTTCATAGCCATTAAACTGGTCCATTACGATACGCTGATCCAACATTTTGGGATGGCGGCTGGCTGTTTTTATCGCCGTAATATCCGGTAAGCCGGTATGCACGCCAAATACTGTTTTAGCGGTACTGATGGCCGGTACATAAAAACTCCGGAACAGGATACCACTGTCGGCTAAACGCTTCATGTTAGGCGTGGCCTGCATAGGGTTACCATACATACTGGTAATAGCGGCGCCGGTAGACTCCAACATAACCAATACCACATTAAGCCTGGGTTTAGAGGTATCTGCTGCGATAGTACGTACGTAGCTCAACGTGGCATCATTAATACTATCTGCGCGTAAATATTGAGCGATATATGGATAATATTTACGGGTTGCCTCCAGGTTGTAGGTATCGCCTTTTACAGAAAGATTGGAAGCAAAATACAAGATAGGGTTTAGTCCCAAACTTGTTACCCCATTGTCGCGCGTGAACATGGCCTGGCTCCAACGGAGTGGAAAATAGGCAACATTACCATAAATACCTGCCGCAAAAAGTAATACCAAGGCAGTTGTATAACCGGTAAAAGGCCAATTGCGCAAGTACTTCAACGGCTGAGCGGCAAAGCGGTTCCAGGTGGCCTTCTGTAAGCGGCACAACAGGTACATGAGCACCACAATGCCCAACATACCTCTCACTACCGGGTAACTTTGCCATACCATCCGGGCATTGTCTGCACGTTCTCCTTTAGCGAGGAACCTTAATACAGATGGGTCCAGGCGTAAGCCCAGATAATCATAGTGTCCCAAATCCAATATATAAAGGAATATGAGCAGCAGGTATACCACGAAGAAATAAATAAAGTTGGTACGCTTAATCGCCCTGGAAGTAAAAAAATTGTTGCGGGTAATGAGTGTGAGCAACAGTACAGGCACCATCAGGTAAAGGGTAAGCCGTAAGTCAAATCTGAGTCCGAGGTTCCAGGCTTTCGCTATCGCTGCATAATCAGTAATGGCCGTTTTGAAAAAAAACAGGTAAAATATTACCCTAAACATTACCATTAATAAAAAGAGGTAAAGCGTTTGAACAAACACATAACGAATATACCGGGGTATATTCTTCCACGAGTATTGCATGTAACGTATAGCTGTTTTTTGAAAAGCGTAGCTGCAAATATAGTGAAAAGTGAATGGGGAAAAGTGAAAAATAGGGGGGAGCGCAACATGCATTACAGGGTATTTTCATAATTAGGATTTCTGGAGTGGTTTTTTTTATATTTGCCTTCCTTTAAAACAGAATCTCGTGGCACTGATCAAATCGATATCCGGCATACGCGGAACCATAGGCGGTAAGCCTGGTGAGGGACTTTCTCCATTAGATGTGGTAAAATTCACAGCAGCATATGGTACCTGGCTCAGCCAGCAAACAGAAAACCGAAAAGTGGTAATAGGCCGTGATGGCCGTATTTCCGGTGAAATGGTGAAAAATCTGGTCGTATCCACCCTTACCGGGCTGGGTATTGATGTAGTAGATCTTGGTCTTTCCACCACTCCTACCGTGGAATTGGCGGTTACCATGGAAAATGCGGCAGGAGGTATTATCCTTACTGCCAGCCATAATCCACGGGAATGGAATGCTCTAAAGTTACTGAACAGCAAAGGTGAATTTATTTCCGGCGAAGATGGAGCACAGCTCTTAGACATTGCCGACCGCGAAGACTTCAATTTTGCGGATGTCAATAAACTTGGTACTTATACTGTAAATGATACCTACCTGCAAAAACACATCGATCTGGTTGTGAACTATCCGCTGGTAGATGTTGCTGCTATCAAAGAACGCAATTTCAAAGTAGTAGTGGATGCCGTTAACTCCACTGGTGCTTTGTTTGTTCCTCCCCTGTTAAAAGCATTGGGTGTAGAAGAAGTGGAAGTATTGTTTGGTGAAGTAAACGGTAAATTCAGCCACAATCCGGAGCCATTAGCGGAAAACCTCACTGCCCTATCTAACGAAGTAGACAAATCCAACGCGGATCTGGGCATCGCGGTAGATCCAGACGTAGACCGACTTTGCTTTGTATGTGAAGATGGCAGCATGTTTGGCGAGGAATATACACTGGTAGCTGTGGCTGATTACGTATTAAGCAAAAGGAAAGGCAACACTGTTTCTAATATGTCTTCCACTCAGGCATTGAAAGACATTACCCTCAAACATGGCGGCCAATACTCGCCTTCAGCTGTGGGAGAAGTGAATGTGGTGAAAATGATGAAAGAAACCAACGCAGTGATCGGTGGAGAAGGCAATGGCGGTATTATTGTACCCGACCTGCATTACGGCCGTGATGCGCTGATCGGTATTGCCCTGTTCCTGAGCCATCTCGCACATAGCAAAAAAACGATCAAAGCTTTACGTAACAGCTACCCCGACTATTTCATCTCTAAAAATAAAATAGAACTGGACAAAGGTGTAAACGTAAAAACTGTTTTCGAGAAAATCCAGGTAAAATATAAAAACCAACCGCAGAACACTACGGATGGCCTTAAAATAGAGTTCGATAAAGATTGGGTACATCTCCGCACTTCCAACACCGAACCTATTATCCGCATTTACGCAGAAAGCCAGAATGAAACTACGGCAGATAATATCGCCAAAAGGATCATGCAGGATATTAAGGAAGCCATTAGCTGATAACAGGCTTTTTAGCTGAAAAGGAAAGGCGCCGTTGCTGATAAAGCAATGGCGCCTTTTCTGTTGCCTGGAGCGGGTATTGATTAGTGGTTATATCAATTCTTTCAATTTTTCCACCACTTTATCCACTTCCGTTTTTGTGTTATGCTTGCTGAAGGAGAAACGTACTGCCACTTCATCGGGATTGTTCTTGATGGTGCTGATCACGTGAGATCCTGCATTGGCGCCGGAGGTACACGCACTGCCACCGGAAGCACAGATACCGTTGATGTCGAGGTTAAAGAGGATCATCTCTGTTTTTTCCGTTTTAGGGAAAGCCACGTTTAATACGGTATAAAGGCTACGGCCATACAGGTCGCCGTTGAAGCTAACGCTTGGAATATGTTGCAACAGCTGTTCTGCCATATACATGCGAACACTATTAATATGTGTACTATGTGCCTCATACTCAGCCGTGGCCAGTTCGAGGGCTTTAGCAAACCCTACGATACCATACAGGTTTTCTGTGCCGGCGCGCATATTGCGTTCCTGGCTACCACCTTGAATATAGGGAGTTATTTTTACGTCTTCATTAATATACAGGATACCTACTCCTTTAGGCCCATGAAACTTATGACCAGCGGCTGTAATAAAATGTACCGGGGTATTGCGCAGGTCGAAAGGATAGTGTCCTACGGTTTGCACAGTATCGGAATGAAAAATAGCGTCAAATTCCTGGCAGAGCTTTCCTACTGCATGGATGTCTAGCAGGTTGCCGATTTCGTTATTGGCATGCATGAGAGTAACCAGGCATCTTTCGGTGGATTGCTGTAACAGTTCACGCAGGTGGTCTATATCAATGTGTCCGGAAGGCAGTAATCTTACGTAAGAAAGCGCTATGCCTTTGGAATGATGCAAGTGTTCGATCGTATGCAAGGTAGCATGGTGTTCGATAGGAGATGAAATAATATGTTTACATCCCAGATCATTTATGGCTGCATTAATGGCAGTATTGCTGCTTTCCGTACCGCCAGAAGTAAAAAAGATCTCTCCCGGGTGTGCATTCAGTATTTTAGCGACTGATTTACGTGCATTTTCGATGCCCAATCTTGATTCCCTTCCATAAGAATAGATAGAAGAAGGATTACCAAATTTTTCCGTCATAAATGGCAGCATAGCTTCTAATACCGCCGGGTCCAGCGACGTGGTAGCTGCATTGTCGAAATATATTCTTTCCAATGTTGGTGGTTTTTGATAAAAGAACAATAATAAATAATGGTGGTTGGTGGCCTTTTAAAGAAAGCAAAGTTCCGAAAAAATCGGGAATTATACACCAGGACAGCGGAATCGTTTTTCCGGATAGCGCCAAGGCCAGAGGGAGGTAGCAACACTCCCTATAACCACCAGCCACTTCCATGATAAAAGATCATTGATATCTCATCAGGAGTTCCGGTTAATCACATCATAGAAGCGGTCGCGATAGCCATCAGAAATGGGTATAGACTGATTGGCAATCATCACCGTATTTTTTTCCACACTATTGATCTTATTGAGCGATACGAGGTAAGAACGGTGTACCCGTATAAATTTATCGGCTGGCAGGCGGGTTTCGAAAGATTTGAGGCTACGCAATGTAAGAACGGGGAGATTGTGTGTATAGATCTTTGTATAGTCTTTCAGTGCTTCGATGAAAAGAATATCTTCCAGGTTGATCTTAATGATCTTATACTCTGTTTTGATGAAGATGTAGTCATTTACCCAGGTAGCATCCATGGGCATGGTAGCATTGGAGACGCCAATATTTTTCTGTTGGCTGGCAGACCAGGTTTCGCTGGCTTTAGCAGCTGCCTTAAGAAAACGTTCAAAAGGCACGGGTTTTAGCAGGTAATCTACCACGTCGAGATTAAAACCATCCAGGGCATACTCGCCATAAGCGGTGGTAAATACTACCAGGGGCGGGTATTTCAGCGATTTGAGAAACTGTATGCCAGTGATATCCGGCATTTTGATATCCAGGAATACTAAGTCTACGGGTTCATCCTGGATAAACCGCAATGCAGTGGCAGCGTTTTCAAATTTGCCTGCCAATGTGAGAAACGGTACTTTCCGGATATAATCTTCCATGATTTCCAATGCCAAAGGCTCGTCATCCACAGCAATACACCTTATCATTTTTTCAACACAATTTTAAGATCAACAATAAATTGGGTTTCCATTTCCCTGATATTTATTTCATGCTCATTTTCATAAAGCAATTCCAGGCGTTTCAATACGTTTTCAAGGCCTATTCCTCCTCTTTCCGCCACCCGTTCCTTGAAATGGCTATTTTTAACGGTTAGTTGCACCACCTCTTCGGTTGTAGTGATATCTATATCGATAAAGGATTCCTCTGTATAACTGATACCATGTTTAAACGCATTTTCTACAAACGGTACTAATAGCATTGGTTCAATCTGCACATTATCCGCATTTCCGTTGAGCCTGTAATTGATGTGGATATCATTTGGCAACCGTAAACGCTGGATTTCAATATAATCGTGCAGGTATTTCAATTCATGCGACAGTAATACCCTGGCCTCGTTAGACTCATAAATCATGTACCGCATAATAGTAGACAGCTTCAAAATGGCATGTTCAGTTTGCGGCGATTGTTTATGCGCCAACGAATAAATGGTATTTAGACAGTTAAAAAGGAAGTGAGGATTAATTTGCGACTTTAAAAATTTTAATTCCGCATTTAATTTCTCCACTTTCAGCTCTTCCCGTTGTTTTTCGCTTTTAAACCATTCAAGCGCAATTTTAATAAAGCCGCTCATAAATAGCATCAGCAGGGCAAAAAATCCGGACCGCCTCAATACTTCCGGGAAAAACAGGTATTCCAGAATCGTTGGACCATCTGCTTCTGCCGGCAAGGCATTAGGGAAAAGCCCGGCTTTAGTGACAGCAGCCTCTGAAGAATCGCTGCCAGCACTGGTTTCAACCACTACCGGCTGCGCCGGTAACCGTACAGGTTGCTCCGTATTAAAAAATATCCTTCTATTGTGGAACGCAGGAGCAGCCCCAGTTGTTACTTCGGGATCGTTAAATTTTTTCCCCATATGTAACGCTATCATTGGAGGAAACCTGTGCGCGAAGTTCCGGAAGAAGTAATAATTGATTACCGCTTGCTGAGTGGTGATAAAAGCGATCAGCAATATGATGCTGCACAAGTAGGTCATGATCCTCTTCCGGTTAAAAAACCGGGGGATGAGTACATATATATTGAGATAAAAGATGCCGATCAGAAAGAGGTTATCTATCAGTTCTTTAATAAAGAAGCCTGTATGTAAAATCTGGATACGGTAAATAAAAAAAGGAAAAAACAGAAAACACGCCCATCCGGTGATGTGCAATGAGATCAGGAATGGACGACTTTTGAGAATCCGTTTAAAGCTAAGCATCATGTTGATTGATGCAATAAACTTACATTAGATAGGGTTAGGCTTGTGTTAAAGTTTGTTAATCCGATATAAGGGATTGTTAAATTTAATAACAATATTAAAATGCACTTAAAACAGAAACAAATAACTACCCGGACACCAAAATTTTCTGTTCAGGAAAATTCTGATCTCCAGATAGTTATTACAAAGAGATAAATTATTGTGCTTCTGCTATTTGCATCTCTACCAGCTCTTGTTTGGACAAGATTGGTTTTTGGTGATGCGTTAATTTTTCTGCTACGGCGTTGCCTACCCGAACCGCGTCTTCTTTTGAACGGAAAACATGATTACCAGGTATACAGGGAATAACATCCTGATAAATAAAAGTTTTACCTCCTACATTTACCTTATACCCCCATCCTTCTTTCACCGTAAAAGGTTCTACTACCACAGCCAACATTTCATCGCCCTTGCTATTGGTAGCAACCGTACGTTGTTTATAACGGACAGCCAGGAAAATCAACACTATCGCTACGATACCGGCAGCAATTATATTACGTTTAGTCATTTTTGTTATACTCCGCTGTTGGATCAAATTCCCACATATCATCCAGTACCTGGGTAGAAGAATTGCTCTGGCCGAGTACTACGAAACCACGGTCTTTCACCGTAAAACCAGTAGCTGCTGTACGGGGAGCGCCTTCGAAGTCTGTTTTCTGTACCCAACGGTCGGTGCCTGGGTTGTATTCCCAACACGCTGCACCTCTGGTACCGGTGGCTATGTACCCTTTACCTCTCATGGCAAAAGAAGCCGCACCACTACCTGCAAAGTTATAGAGGTCATCGAACGAGTCGTCGCTTACATTAGCAATAGAATTGAGGGTTTTCCAATATAAGTCGTCGCCGTTAAAGGAGTAGAAATCGGTGAGCGGAGAGTTATTGGCAGTACCCATACATACAAATGCGGTATTGTTGATCACGAATACGGAAGCATCCTGTCTTTTACCGCTGATAAGGCTTTGTGCCTGCGTCCAGGTATTGGAAGCAGGGTCATATGCCCAGTTATCTTTTAACCAGTTACCATCATAACCAGTAGCGATGTATCCTTGTCCAACACCTTTAGTAGTAACAGAGAAAGCTACGGCGCCATAGCGGGCAGTACCTCCAAAATCAGCTTTCTTGGTCCATGCATTTGCTACCGGGTCATATTCATAAAAATCCTTGTAATAATTTCTGCCGTCATAACCGGTACCCACGTAACCTTTTCCGTTTACAGCCATGCCAACTGCATTGCTACGGGGATCGCCACCAAAGTCCGTTTTTTGTGTCCACTGATTTTGATCTACGTTGTACATCCAAAAATCCGATAATCTTTTCAGTCCATCAAATCCGGTTCCAACATAGGCCTTATCATCAATTACAAACGAAGCAGCACCACTTCTGGCCACCCCTTCAAACTCAGAACGTTTGATCCAGTTACCCACCAATGTAGTGGTATCTGACCCCTTTGAACAGGCTGCCAGGGAAGCCATCAATAATAAACTATAACCTTTAAAATAACGCATTAGCATGTTCTTTTTTACTGCTGCCAAAATTATCCGCCGCAGCATTCCGTCAAACGGGAAATAGCTATTTCCGTTGTTTTAACTGACGGATACCCCTTTTTCATCTACCAGTTGGAATCTTTCGTCCACTATGCCCATTCCTGCCCTATTGGCGGCATAAAGGATATATACCGTTATTCATCGATAAATTTTGGCCATTGGCATATTAAAGCCGCTGAAAGTATCGAACCTGTCTAAAATTGCGCACCATGAACAATACCATGTATCATTTAATTTTCAGGCGTTTGGATATGCGCATAGGCCGATACCTCCCGGTATTTTTACTGGTGGCCATTTTCTCTTCCTGTCAAAAAACGGGCTTTACTTATAATAATATTGTAGACAACAACCAGCAGACAGAATATCTTCTTGCCGATACGTTGACCGTAACCATGAAGACCATCTTCCAGGATTCTATACCTACTTCCGATAATGATGTAGTGCTGGTGGGTAAAAGAACAGATCCCCAGTTTGGCGTTACAATGGCGCAATCTTTTTTCCAGATCCAGCAACCGGCTCCGGTAGATATCCCGCTCGTAGGCGCTGACTACGACTCCATGGTATTGATTATGCGGCCCAATGGATACATTTCCGGCGATTCCCTGCAACCAGCAGACCTGCAGGTATACCGGGTAACTTCTACCATCCAGACTGCCCAAAATTTCTATTACCTCTATAACAATAGCAATTTTAGCACAGAAAATACACCTATCGGTAGCTTCAGGGGTTCTGTATGGCCTAATACCGACCCAACCGTGACCGTACCCATGTCTGATCAGCTAGGCCGACAACTGTTTATCATGCTGCGCGACAAGTCTGGAGATATTACAGCCAACACCAACTGGCTATACTTCTTCCCCGGCCTCAATGTAAGGGGTGGGCCTACCAGCCAGTCTGTATTAGGCTTTAAAGCTACCGATTCCAGCCTGGTTATGCGTTTATACTACCATATTTCCGAGCTGGTAACCACCGTAAAATATGTAGACTTCAATATGCAGGCGCCCAACCTGCAATTTAACCGGGTTACCAACAACGCCGCCGGCACAGCACTGGCGCCACTTCAACAAGGCGTTTTACAGCTGCCTTCCGAAAGCACCAACCATCAAGGTTATACGCAGCCTATCACCGGATCGGCTACACGCATAGATATTCCTTATTTACGGAACCTGAACACCATCGGGCAATTTTTTAAGGTCATGAAAGTATACCTGTATCTTAAACCCGTTAACGGCACCTACGACAACGACCGGCTGCCTCCACGGATGGCCCTGAATGAAGTGGATGCCCTCAATAATGTAACAGATACCCTTACTTATGGCCTGCTTACAAAAGATACGCAGTTCCCGGATAACAACGCCTATACGTTTGACCTTACCAATTATTTCATTAAAGAACTTACCGCCACAGATTTTACTTCCCGCGGCCTGTTGCTGACTCCCAGCGCAACAGATGCCAGAACAACGCTGGACAGACTGGTAGTAGGAGACCAGCAAAACACCAAATACAGGCTTAAATTACAATTATACTATCTGTTGTATAAATAAAGGATACACATGCGAATAAAACTATATAGCGGTTTAATCTTACTCCTGTTGTGCGGCCTTACTGCAAAAGCACAGCATGGCATTAACTCGATCTATTCTGCCTATGGCATAGGAGATATTGAAACGAGGGATTATAGCCGCAATTTCGGTTTGGGCAGCTCCGGCGTTGGCCGCCACCACTCCGGTTACCTAAATGAACTGAACCCGGCTTCCTATGGCGGATTACCTCCCCAGAACTTTATGATGGATGTGTCTATAAAAGCACAACAAATTAATTATAGCGGAAGCAATATTTCACAGTCAGCCGGAGACATCGATTTTAAGCGATTGGCCATTGGCTTTAAAGCCGCCAAATTCTGGGGGATTGGTGCAGGTATCTCTCCTTTCAGTACCGTAGATTATAAATTGCTAAACCAACGGTTCATTGGTACTGGCACCCCCGCTACCGAAACCGTTACCGGCACCGGCGGTTTTAACCGGGCCTACATCTCCAACGGATTCCAGCTCAATAAAAATTTCTCTGTAGGAGTATCTACCGCCTTCTTGTTTGGCCCGCTGAACATCAACGAATATGTAGGCTCCGACTCGCTGCAAACAGACAATAATAGGTATGGCTTCAAACCTAATTTTACTGCGGGCGCACAATATGCCGCAAAAATAAGCAAGAACTGGCAGCTAGGGCTGGGAGCTACTTACCGCTTCCAAACCAAACTGAAACTGCAGGAAAAAGTGACCATTTCTGACGAGAGCGCCAATACGCTTTTTACAAAAGATATGGACCCGTCTTTCTTTACCTTACCAGGCGAATATGCTGCAGGTATCACCCTTACCAACGGCACCATTACCTGGGTAGCAGATTACCGCCACTCACTCTGGAGCTCCCTGAACGAAAAAGGCGCCACCTACGCTTATAAAGATGCAGACCGTTACTCTACCGGCATAGAGTATACGATTAAACACCAGTACTATAACCAGTCTTATGAAGGGGTTATATTACAAGCAGGGTTCAGCTACAACAACTCTCCCCTGGTGGTGAGCAGCACTCAGATTAGGGATGTTTCCGGTACCTTGGGCCTATCGTTACCCAGTAAGAACGGACAACTGAGATATTACCTGGGCCTGGAAGCAGGACAGCGCGGCAAAACTGGCGCGGCACTAGTGAAAGAAACTTATGTAAATGCAGTATTTAACTTCAGCTTACGGGATATCTGGTTCTTCAAACGCCTGAACCAATAAAATATATTTAAAACTATCTTTTTAATAAAAGAGTCCTACCGTTTGGCAGGACTCTTTTATTATATATTATTTACGTTGTGGGCATTGGCAGATAAAAATTCCCGGAACCAATAGCCGGAATCTTTGATGATCCGTTGCTGAGTTTCGAAGTTAACGTATACCAATCCGAACCTGGCGCGGTAGCCTTCAGACCATTCGAAATTATCAGTAAGCGTCCAGGCGAAATAACCTTCCACCGGCACGCCTTCCTGCCGGGCTTTCAGTACACCGGCCAGATACTCCTGGAAATAATGGATACGGTAGGTATCCACAATACGCCCTTCAGGGTTAGGCAGGTCTGAAAAGGCTGCCCCTCCCTCTGTTACAATCAGCTTTTTCACTCCTTTGTAAGCGGCAAATTGTTTTAGTACCTCATATAAACCATTACCATTAATTTCCCAACCCAATGCGGTTAACGGTACATTCCTGGCTTTAGCTTTTACTTCAGAGATCTTTACCACTGGCATAAGAGCATTGTACTTTATTACCAACGGGAAATAATTCTGCACACCAATAAAATCAAAATCGAATGCCAGCCGGTCCCAGTCGCGCCACAAAGCATAACGGCGTTCTATACGGTGCAATAGGGGGAAATCGTTTACCGGATAGCCCATCCCCAAAGAGGGCTCCAGAAATAACCGGTTAAACAAAGCATCTGCCCTACGGGCTGCCAGCAGATCGGCTTCGTGGTTGGTAAATGGAATAATCTGCGAGCAGGATAAGGAGGTACCAATTTGGGCGCCGGCCACTTCTTCGCGGAGCACACGCCCGGCTTCCGCCTGGGCAAGTACCGCATGGTGTACAGCTGGCAGAAACCAGGAAAGTCCAAACTTGCCCGGTGCATGCACTCCCAACATATAGCCCAGAGCCGTAAAACCGAACGGCTCATTCAATACAATCCAATGTTTTACTTTATTACCAAATTCGCGGGCACATACCCGGGTAAATTCTTCAAAAGCAAATACTACTCCCCGGTGGCTCCAGCCGCCCTTGCGTTCCAATGCCTGTGGCAGATCCCAGTGATAGAGCGTTACATAAGGCTCCAACCCCAATTCCAAACAAGCATCTATTACCCGGTGGTAAAAGTCTACCCCAGCCTGATTAACAGCGCCAGTACCTTGTGGGATGATGCGCGACCAGGATAAGGAGAAACGAAATACGGAGAAACCGAGTAATTTGGCCAACAGTATATCTTGTGTATAACGGTTGTAGAAATCGGTGGCTATGTGCGCATGGCTTTTATCTTTGATCTTCCCTTTACGATCCGAAAAAGTATCCCAAATGGAAGGCCCTTTGCCATCCATATCGAAGGCACCTTCATTTTGAAAAGCAGAGATAGTAACGCCCCAAAGAAAATCGTCTCCGAAATCCTTGCGTGTAAAGGTTACAGCATTATTTTGATACGCATTCATGAAACATTCCGTAACTACGTGCAGTTTACAACAGTTTTCGGGGAAAAATGATTATATAATTGTTAACATGCCTGAGTGCGCTTTTTTAGGGGCGCAAAAGAGCGCACTATATCACCAATACATACATTCATTCTTCTAAAAAGGATGAAAGCACGCGGTAATCGCCATTATAACGCTTGCCGTTGAGGAAAAAAGTAGGCGTTCCATTTACACCGCTACGAACGCCGCTTTCAAAGTCGGCTTCCACCTTGCTCAGCAGCTTAGGAGCCTCCATATCATCTGAAAATTTGGATAAGTCCAGCTGCAGTTCTTGCGCCAATTTTACCAACAGGTGTTCGTTTAGCTTCAGTTGATGATTATAAATTGCGTCATGCATTTCCCAGAAGCGATCCTGCCTGCCGGCTGCTTCGGCTGCCAGGGCAGCATCCATAGCATATTCATGGGCCTCAGAAAGGGGAAAATTGCGGAATACAAAACGTAGCCTGTCGGCAAAGCGTTCCTGTAGTTGTTTCACAATAAAAAAGGCTTCCCGGCAGTAAGGACATTGAAAATCACCGTATTCTACCAGCTCTATGGTAGCATTCCGGCCTCCGAGAATATGATCCAGCGCGTTTACGGGAGGAATCAGCGTAGGCATTGCAATCAGTTTTTAATATTTTCCAATGCGTTGAGGATACCGTCTGCGCCGGGGTTTTCATTAATAGGCGACAAATAGCTCCACTGAATGATACCGTTGGCATCAATCACAAACAGCGCACGCCGACTTACGCCAGTAGTTTCGTATACTCCATATAGTTTGGATACCTCACCTTTTGGCTCAAAATCAGCCAGCAAATCGAAGTGTAGCTGCCGTGCCATGGCAAAAGCATGGTGACACCAGGCGCCATCTACCGAAATACCTAGTAAAACAGCATTATATTTTTCGAAATATTGCAGCATTTCATTGTACAACGCCATCTGGTCGCTGCAAACCGGACTCCAGTCGGCCGGATAAAACGCCAGGATCACATTTTTTCCTTTCAGCGCACTAAGCGTGACTGTTTTTTCGGGCGTTGCATTCAGGGTGAAATCAGGAGCAGTATCGCCTTTTTGTAACATAAACGGTGAATTGGTAATGATATATAACCAGTAACCCGCTTATAATGTTGAACAAAAACAAAAATGCCACGGTGGCGGGCCGTGGCATTTTTGTTTTTGTTATTCACTGCTTACTTTTTCACCTTAACCGCGGCAATTCTTCCGGTTGATGCAGAACGGGGTTAATATAGATATACCGGAAAAAGGAAAATGGATTTACAGGTTGTTACAGCAGCCGTACCTTTATCTGATTTATTTTCACCCGTTGCAACGCACGGTGCATTTTCCATAAAGATAACAACTGGATACAAAAACGTATACACATTGCCGTTACCCCCATCCAGAAAATGTACACCAGGAGCATCCATATAGTAAAAACCGGCCGGGGATGGGCCCAACCAGAGAAATCCGGCACATAGGTGGTAACCGTACCGGCTAATTGCTTATGCCTGTCCACAAATATTGCTCCATCAGGTACCCGGATATAAAATAGGGTGTATCAGACCGCTGATACACCCTATTTTATTTATAAGTATAGTTTCCTATTTCAGTATTTCTTCGAGTTTAGACTCCAAGTCTTCACCCCGCAAGTTTCTGGCCACAATTTTTCCTTTAGGATCTATCAGCACATTCTGCGGAATGGCGCGTATACCATAGAGGTCTGCAACGGCATTTTTCCAGCCTTTCAGGTCAGAAACATGTGTCCAGGTGAGCTTATCTGCTTCTACAGCCGCCAGCCACTTTTCTCTTTTATCATCCAGGGATACGCCAAGGATCTCAAAACCTTTGGATTTGAACTTATCGTATGCCTTTACCACATTAGGATTTTCTGCCCGGCAAGGACCGCACCAACTGGCCCAAAAATCTACCAACACGTATTTACCACGGAAAGACGAGAGGCTGATACTTTTGCCATTAGCGTCTGTTTGTGCAAATTCGAGGGCGGTTTCCCCTACAGCTGTTTTACGGGCAGACTCAAGCCGTTTTGCAAATTCTTTACCCGACGGAGAATTCTTAGCTTCTTTGCTTAATTTCTTAAACAGGGGAGCCACTTTTGCTGGCTTAAGGTCGTAGCCGGCTATCTGGTTAAGCAGGAAGATGGCAATGGGAGAAGAAGTATTCTTATCCAGAAAATCATATTCTATTTTTTTCTCTTCCGCATCCAGCACATCATATTCAGCATCAAGCTTTTTAATGCCTTCCTCATCTTTTTTCTTAGACAGCTCTACATATTGTTTTTGTAAAGCAGCGCTCTTATCGTTCACCTCTTTCAACTGATCGTTCAACCGCTTATAATCATCATTAGCTTTAGAACCGGTTACGGTAGCCTTGCTGATAGAATCGGTTGTATTCACGCTGATAGCGCCTTTATCGATGAATACCGCCAGCATATCGCGACCCATAGAGACAGGCTTTTCGCTACCTTGCTGTACCAGCATCAAACTGGCCAGGGAAGGTTCTTCCAGGTTACCGGCAAAGGTAAATTTACCATCTTTGATCTGTGCGCTGTCTATAAATGTCTCACCATTCTTGCGCATCCTGAGATAAACAGTGGCCGGATTATGTTGCTGGGAAATAGTTCCCTCTATGGTATAAGGCACTCCTACAACAGTTCCTTTTTTATCCTGGGCAAACATTACGGTTGGCACAAAAAGGGCAATTCCAACAATTGCTTTTTTCATTGGTTCTTGATTTACTAATAGCAAATTTGGAAAATCAGCTGGTCAATAACAACCTGATTTTGATAAACGGCTATTTCAATACCCGCTGCAACACATTTTCCAGCTCTTCTCCACGCAGGTTGCGTGCAATAATATTGCCGTTAGGGTCTACCAGGAAGTTGGCAGGGATAGACTGAATGCTGTACTGCACCGCTACCTCGTTGCTCCAACCACGGAGATCAGATACCTGTGTCCACGCCAGGCCGTCCTGATTAATGGCCCGTAGCCAACGGTCACGGTTATCATCCAGCGAAACCCCGAGAATAGTGAAGTTTTTATCCTTGAATTTGTTATAAGCTTTTACCACATTGGGATTCTCCTGTCGGCAAGGACCACACCAGCTGGCCCAGAAATCCACTAATACATATTTACCACGGAAAGATGACAATTTAACAGGCTGCCCCTTCATATCTTCCTGCGTGAAATCGTCTGCCGGTACATTCACACTGTTAACTTTCATACTTTTTATATAGGCGGTTACACCTTCTCCATAAGCACTTGTTTGTATAGACTTATCAAGTGAAGCAAACAGCAGCTGGAATTCTTCCGGTTCCAGGCGGCCACGCAGTTCATTCATCAATAACCAGATGCTGGCCAGACTTTTGGGATGAGTACTGGTAAAGCCTTTTCCAGTAATAATCACGTCTTTATTAAACTCTTCGGCCTTTTTACGGAATGCATTTTTAGCTGCCTCGTCTTCCGGATCTATAGCCTGCGCTTCCAGATTCAGCGTGCGGGCCCTTTTGATCAGGGGCTGAAACGCTTTCTGATATTGCTGCATAGCCAACGTGTTATCGTTGCCTTTTACAGCGGAGGCAACAGGATAGGTATCTAAGGAAGTAACAAAACTTACCGGCGCATCGCCGGTTACGAATAGCATAGGGTAATTGATATCTTTCAGGATCAGCGCATATACAGCCGGCTCTTTTCCGCTCTTTACCTTAAAACTGAATTGCTCATCCTTAATCACCACAGAATCATCCGGATTATTATCACGGTCGTCAAAAAGGTAAATGGTTTTGCCGTTGCCCCCTTTTACAATGCCCGATACCTGCTGGGCATTTACTCCTGCCGAAAACATGGCCGCGGCGGCTAACAGGAACACTTGTTTCATTACAAATTAATTTAATTAGTTTGAGGGCTGTAAGATCACTGATTTTTTTGATTCCAGCGATATCAATTTTTATGATTTTTTGATGACTATGGCTTTTTTATCGCAGTACTAATAATTATAAATTAATAATCAACTCATAATAAATAATAAAATCATCCCCATCAAAAAAATCCTACAAATCCCGCTCTATTTATGACGTTGTTTTAACACCGATATAACATCTGATAACTGGAAACCTTTAGCCTGCAACAATATCAGGTAGTGGAACAACAGGTCGGCAGATTCATTCAGGAACAGTTCATCGTTATTATCCTTCGCTTCTATCACTACTTCTACCGCCTCTTCTCCTACCTTCTGTGCTACCTTATTGATACCTTTGGCAAAAAGACTGCTGGTATAAGATTTATCGGAAGGATTGTTCTTACGATCAGCAATAATTCCTTCCAGCGTAGCCAGAAAATCATTGCATATATTTTGTTCATTCCAGCAAGTGTCTGCGCCAGTGTGGCATACAGGGCCTACCGGACTTGCTTTAATAAGGATTGTATCCTGGTCGCAATCTACCTTCAGGTCTTTTACAATCAGGAAATTGCCACTTTCTTCCCCCTTGGTCCACAACCGGTTTTTAGAACGGCTGAAAAAAGTCACTTTACTTTCGGTCATGGTTTTTTCCAACGCTTCGCGGTTCATATAACCCAGCATCAACACTTTATTTGTTACTATATCCTGTATGATGGCGGGGACCAGGCCATCGGGTGACTTTTGAAAATCTATCTGCATGTTTGCTTGTTTCAGGTTTTCTTAAAATCTTATATTTACTCCCTTATTATATAAGAAAGTTTTGAGTGCTGGTATTTCTACTTCCTTATAGTGAAATATGCTAGCGGCCAATGCGGCATCAGCCTGCGCAGTTTCAAATACTTCTACAAAATGTTCTGCATTACCTGCGCCACCGGAAGCGATCACCGGTACATTGAGATTTTGTGAAAGTTTGCCGGTAATATCCAACGCAAATCCTTGCTTGGTGCCATCGTTGTTCATGGAAGTGAGCAATATTTCACCTGCGCCACGGTTTACTGCTTCTTTGGCCCAATCGTATGCCTTTACATCGGTTTTTACCCGGCCACCATTCAGGTATACATACCAATCGCCGTCTTCAAAACGGGTATCGATAGCCAATACAATACACTGACTGCCAAATTCCAATGCCAAACGGGTTACCAGTTCCGGGTTTTTAAAAGCGGAAGTGTTTACAGAAACCTTATCCGCGCCGGATTGCAATAATATATTCACATCTTCTACTGAAGAGATGCCACCACCTACTGTAAAAGGGATATTTACATGACGGGCAATGCGGGTTACCAGTTCCGCCAGTGTTTTCCTGCGCTCGTTTGTAGCGGTAATATCCAGAAATACCAGCTCATCGGCGCCTTGCTCCGCGTATAAAGCGCCCAGTTCGATCGGATCGCCGGCATCGCGGATATTTTCAAAATTGATGCCTTTAACGGTGCGGCCGTCTTTAATATCCAGACAAGGTATGATGCGTTTGGTCAACATGTGCTAATAGTTTACAGGAATGTTTTTAATGCTTCCATGGAAATCCTTCCCTCATAGATCGCTTTGCCGATGATCACACCACTGCAGCCTATTTCCTGCAGGGCAGCCACATCATCAATATTGCTTACACCGCCACTGGCTACAAAGTTAATATCCTTAAAGCGTTCCAGTATCTTTTTGTAGAGATCCAGGGAAGGCCCTTGCAGCAAGCCATCTTTGGCAATGTCGGTACAAAAGATATGCTGTACTCCTTCCTCAATATTACCTTGCAGGAAGTCGAACACAGACAACTCTGTTGTTTCCAGCCAGCCGCCTACTGCAATCTTTTCTTCCTTTACATCGGCGCCCAGGAATAATTTCCCGGCGCCATATTGTTTCACCCAGCTAAAAAACAATGCTGGCTGCTTTACGGCCACGCTGCCAATAGTAGCTAAGGCAGCGCCGCTTTCAAATACGATCTCCAGGTCTTTTCCGGTTTTAATGCCCCCTCCAAAATCTGTTACCAATGTGGTTTTACCAGCAATACTTTCCAATACTTTCCAGTTCACCACTGCACCTTTCCGGGCGCCATCCAGGTCTACCAGGTGCAAACGACGTACACCGATTGCCTCAAATTCCTTGGCTACCTCCAATGGATGTTCATTATAAATTTTCTGTTGGCTGTAATCACCCTGGGTAAGCCTTACGCATTTACCATCAATAATGTCGATGGCGGGTATAATTTCAAAACGCTTTGCAGTCATATTAGTTTGGTCCAATGGCAATTCCATCTTTACATAGGAGATACCGTTCTTTATAAAATAGTCACCTTTCCGGGTATACCCTAACTGGTCGTAAAAGCTCACTGCTGTATCCCTGGCATTACACCAGAGCAATTTCATTTTTTCTTTTTGGCAGATGCTTACCAGGTGTGCCAGTATTGCTTTTCCAAAGCCCTTGCCCTGCGCGGCGGGGGCAGTGGCAAGTTTACGGAACTGGGCGCTGTCGCGGCCCAGGAAAAGAGACACCACTGTTACGAGCTGTCCTCCGTCAAAAACGCCAAAGTGCAGCCCCTCTTCATCATTCGGTACCTTTGCAGCAGCCAGCGAGTCGTTGGGATACAGTACATCTTTGCGTAATTGCAGGGTATCATCTGCACTGATTGGGCGGATATTCATCTCAGAGATTCAAAAAATTTTCAATGATACGGGAACCCGCCGCAGCAGATTTTTCGGGATGAAACTGTACAGCATAAAAATTACCTTTCTGCAAGGCAGCGCTGTAGTTGATCACGTAATTGGTAATAGCTACCGTATCGGCACATAAGGCAGCGTAATAACTATGCACAAAATACATATAGGTATTCTCCGGCACATGCTCAAAGACAGAGCTGTGTAAACCGGCAATGTTATTCCAGCCGATCTGCGGAATTTTCAACAAGTTTTCTACAGGCGACTGAAAACGCTTTACCTTTACATCAAACACGCCAATACAATCGGTATTATTTTCTTCTGAATGCTGGCACAACAACTGCATACCAAGACAAATTCCCAGCACGGGCTGTTGCAGGCCGGCAATCACCTGGTCTAGTTTTCTTGCCCGCAGATACTGCATAGCCGTACTCGCTTCACCAACTCCAGGAAAGATCACTTTGTCGGCCGACATGATCTCTTCATGATCATCTGTAACGATACCGCTAACGCCTAAACGCTCCAATGCAAATTGCACAGAGCGGATATTACCGGCGTTGTATTTTATGATAACCGTTTTCATGTTATTACTGAATTATATCCGAAATAAACGTTTTTACTGTTTGCGCTATATCTATATCCTGGCTGTTTTCCAGTTTTTTTATAAACGCGGTGCCAATAATGGCGCCATTGGCATAGGCCGACGCTACCTCAAAAGTAGCTTTATCTTTTATACCAAAACCAATTAATACCGGATTCTTTAACCGTAACTCCTTTAATCTTTCGAAATAAGCCTGCTGGTCTTTCATATCCTTGTCTTTACCCGTAGTAGAGGAAGAAGATACTGCATAGATAAATCCCTTGCTCAGGCCATCTATTTTACGGATACGCGCTTCGCTGGTTTCCGGCGTAATCAGGAAAATGAAGTGCAGGTTATATTTTTCGAAAGTAGCCCGGTATTCATTTTCGAATTCGGCCATAGGCAGGTCTGGTAAAATAATTCCGTCTACTCCTACTTCGGCGCATTTGGCACAAAAAGCTTCCACGCCATAAGTCAGTACCGGGTTAAAATAGCCCATCAGGATAACGGGCAGCTGTATCTTTTCACGGAAGCCAGCCAGCTGTTTAAACAGTACATGAAGGCTCATACCATTCTGCAATGCTTTAGCGCTGCTCTCCTGTATTACCGGCCCGTCTGCCAATGGATCTGAAAAGGGCATACCCAACTCAATAATGTCTGCTCCATATTGTTGTAAAGCAGTCATTACCGGCAAGGTATCGTTTAACTGTGGAAAACCAGCCGTACAATATACGTTTAAAACGCTGTGTTGTTTCTTAGCAAACAGTTGATCAATACGATTCTGCATCATCCAATTATTTTTTCATGTGACGGATATAGGTATCCAGGTCTTTATCACCGCGGCCGGAGAGGCATACCACTACTACGTCTTCGGGACGGAGCGTAAGGTCTTTCAGTTTGGCCAGGGCATGCGACGATTCCATAGCCGGGATAATACCTTCCAGGAGCGCCAGTTCATAGGCAGCTGCCAACGCTTCATCGTCGGTAGCGGCAAGAAACTGTGCGCGGCCTGATTCATACAGGTGTGCATGCATGGGGCCAATGCCAGGATAATCCAGGCCAGCGGAGATGGAATGCGGCTCTACAATCTGGCCATCGCCGGTTTGCATCAGCAATGTTTTACTGCCATGGATAATACCTACAGTACCTAACTGGGTGGCAGCAGCGGAAAAGCCGCTTTGCAAACCCTTGCCGGCCGCTTCTACAGCAATTAATTTTACGCTTTCTTCATCCAGGTAGTGGAAGAAGGCACCAGCAGCATTACTGCCGCCACCAATAGCAGCTACCACATAATCTGGGCTGGCATTACCGGTTTTTTCCAGGAGTTGTTTTTTTATTTCTTCACTGATCACCGACTGAAAACGCGCTACCATATCCGGATAAGGATGCGGGCCGGCAGCTGTACCCAGGATGTAGTGGGTATCTACCGGATTATTGATCCAGTCGCGGATAGCTTCGTTGGTAGCATCTTTCAAGGTTTTACTACCACTGGTGGCCGCTACTACCGTAGCACCCAACATTTTCATACGGGCCACGTTAGGCGCTTGCCTTTCTATATCAATACTGCCCATATACACCACGCACTCCATGCCCATGAGCGCACACACGGTAGCCGTGGCCACACCATGTTGCCCGGCGCCAGTTTCTGCAATGATGCGGTGTTTACCCAAGCGTTTGGCCAGCAATATCTGGCCAATAGTGTTGTTTACTTTATGGGCTCCTGTATGGTTCAGGTCTTCGCGTTTGAGATAAATATTCGCCTGATACTTTTCAGACAAACGTTTTGCCAGATATAAAGGAGAAGGTCTGCCTACATAATCCCTCAGCAGGGCTTCAAACTCTTGCTGAAATCCTGGATCGGTGAGGATAGCAAGGTATCGGGACTGTAACTCGTCCACGTTGGGATATAACATCTCCGGGATATATGCCCCGCCAAATTTGCCATAATAGCCATTCCTATCCACCTGATACCTGGAGTTGCCGGTATTGATCGCAATATCCATGACCGTTTTATTTGATGATTGATTGATGAATCTGTTTTACAAAATGTTCTACGAGCGCTATATTTTTCACGCCTGGGCTGTCTTCAAATTTACTATTCACATCTGCTGCTACCATAGCCGGTAACGACATGCTGGTGAGTGCTGCCGCCTGATCGGGCCTAATACCGCCACTCAGGAAAAAAGGATGCGCAAAGGGATACGCTAAAAGCAGCTCCCAGTTAAATTGTTCCCCGGTACCGCCATAACCTTTTACAGAAGCCGTATCAAAAAGAAAATAATCCGTTACAGCAATATATGGTTGCAGCGCTTCTTTCCAGTTTACGTTATTGCCTATACGAAAGGCTTTGATCACCGGAATTGTTTCCCGTATGGCTGCACAAAACTCCGGTGTTTCTTCGCCATGCAGCTGTACCAGATCCAGAGTATAATCTTCAATAGTGCGTCTGATCTGCTCCAACGAAGCATTTACAAATACACCTACTTTCCGGATACGGGTGGTTTCCCTTACAGACCTAGCATCTATTTTATTCCCAGCAAAGCGCGGTGATCTTTCATAAAAAATAAAACCAGCGTAATCTACCCCGTTGTCTACCAAGGCCTGCAAATCGTTTATCCTGGTAATGCCGCAAACTTTAATACGCATAACGTCTCCTTATTTTTGCTGCAATTCCTGCAAAGTGTTCACAAAGTTTTCAAATGTATGAGCAGGATCTTCCTGTTTCATAAAATGTTCCCCTATCAGAAAACCCTGAAAGCCTGCGGTTTTCAACGTTACAATAGCAGCCGGATCATTGATACCGCTCTCCGCTACTTTTACTTTATCTGCAGGAATCTTTGGCGCCAGTTCGCAGGAACGGTTGAAATCTACCTGGAAAGTGATCAGATCGCGGTTATTAACACCTACCAGATGAGTATGCGCAGTTACTTTTTCCAATTGGGATTCACTATGCACTTCCAGTAACACTTCCAATCCCAGATTATGGGCAAAAGCAGCCAATTGCGCCACCTGCGGGGCTGCTAAACATTCGGCAATGAGCAAGATCACATCTGCACCGATCGCTTTGGCTTCTAATATCTGGTATTCATCTATCACAAAATCCTTACGCAAGATAGGAATCTTGTTAAATCGGCGCGCCTGTTGCAAATCATCTGTAGCCCCGCCAAAATATTGCTCATCGGTAAGTACAGAAAGACCGGAAGCGCCGTAGCGTGTATACGCAGTAGTTACCTCTTCTACGGTTGCCACGCCGTTGATTAATCCTTTGGAGGGAGAGCGGCGCTTAAATTCTGCGATGATGCCAGTTTTTTGGGGCTGCTGCAGGAAATGCCGCAGCGACAAGGCTTCGCGGCCAAAGAATGATGATTGCTCCAGTTCATGGGCACTACGTTGCAATTTCCGGGCAGCTACTTCTATTTGTTTATGGGCTACTATCTCAGCTAAAATATTTTTCATGATCGGCGATATGTATGACTACTGTAAGGCAATCAATTTTTTAAATGCATTATATGCGTTACCGGATTCCAGCGACTCCACAGCGGCGGCAAAGCAATCATTGTAGGAAGTATATTTCCCCAAACTATACAATCCCATGGCCGCATTGGCAAATACTACGGAATTCTGCGCCCAGGTGCCTTCCCCCTTCAATATCTTCATAAAGATCTTTGCGGCTTCCTCAGTGGTGCTGCCACCGTAAATATCTTCCGGATGCACTTTCCTTTTGCCTAATTGTTCCGGCGTCCAGTCTTGTTCACCTTTATTGGTGATCACTTTGGTATCGGCAGTGAGGGATATTTCATCGTATCCGTCCAGGTTATGCACAATCACAAACTGATTATTGGTTTGTTGGAAAAGGTAGTTGTATACCCTGGCCATTTCCAGGCTGTACACCCCAATCAGCTGGTGTTGGGCAAAAGCAGGGTTCACCAATGGACCCAGCATATTAAAAAAGGTACGAATGCCCAGCTGGCGGCGTATACCAGCTACATGTTTCAATGCCGGATGGAACAAAGGCGCATGCAGAAAGCAAATACCTGCTTCTTCCAGTTCTGCTTTGAGCCGGGTATCATCGTTCTTAAACTTATAGCCTATCAGCTCCATTACATTAGAGGCCCCGCTTACAGAAGACACACCATAATTGCCATGTTTGGCTACCTTAGCACCGGTACCGGCTACCACAAAACAAGACAGGGTGGAAATATTAAAAGTATTTTTTGCATCACCACCAGTACCCACAATATCGAGTACATCATAACCATTAAAATTAACCGGAATACAGAGTTCCAGCAAAGCGTCACGGAAACCCATCAGCTCATCAATAGTAATGCTGCGCATCAGAAATACCGTCATGAAAGCGGCCAATTCACTTTCATTATATATGCCTTTGGAAATACTAATCAGGATGTCTTTGGCCGCTTCGCGGCTAAATGTTTTATGTTCGAAGAGATAATGGAGAATCTTTTTCATGATACCTAGCAATTAGCTGTTAAGAAATGTAAAGTGATATTAGAAGAGGCTATAGTGCCAGCCAGTTTCTCAGTATCTGCTCTCCTTTTGGCGTTAATACGCTTTCCGGGTGGAACTGTACCCCACTTACATCATAGTTGTTATGTTGTACCGCCATGATAAATCCGGCATCATCTTTAGCGGTAATTGTAAGGTCGGCAGGCAACGTGGTTTCATCAATTACCCAGGAATGGTACCTGCCAACTTCTATTTGCCGGGGCATGCCGTTAAATAACCTTCCTTGCTCTGCAATAATATTCACATTGGTAGCTACGCCATGATATACTTCTTTCAGGTTGGTAAGGGAGGCGCCAAAAGCCTGTCCAATAGCTTGTTGGCCAAGGCATACACCGAATATGGATTTAGTGGATGCATACTCCTTGATTAACGGCAGTAACAAGCCGGCTTCTTCCGGAATACCAGGGCCGGGGGAGAGAATAATTTTATCGTAGTTGTTTACCTGTTCCAGTGGAATTTCGTTATTGCGCACCACGGTTACCTTGCCGTTGATGATCTTTTCCACAAGGTGTACGAGGTTGTATGTAAACGAGTCGTAATTATCAAAAACGAGGATATTCATGGCTATAATTTTTGTGCCAGCAGAATGGCTTGTTTTAATGCATTGAGTTTATTGTTCACTTCTTCCAGTTCGGAAGAGGCTACTGATTTAGCTACCACACCAGCGCCGGCCTGATAATAGAGGGTGTTCATTTTACTGAGTATGGAGCGGATCATGATCGCATGATTAAAATTGCCATCAAAGCCAACAGCGCCTATACAGCCGCCATAGAAGCCACGGGCAGTAGGCTCATATTGGTCGATGATCTCCATAGCACGGTATTTAGGCGCGCCGGAAAGGGTGCCTGCCGGGAAAGTAGCCGCCAGCAGGGCAAAAGGGTTCATAGCAGGATCTACTTTACCTATTACCTCACTTACCAGATGGATCACATGTGAATAGAAATGTACTTCCTTGTAAGAGGCCACAGTTACTTCGGTAGCGTTCCGGCTCAGGTCATTGCGGGCCAGGTCTACCAGCATCACATGTTCTGCATTTTCTTTAGGGTCTGCCAATAGTTTATCGGCCAACAGTTTATCTTGCGCATCATCGCCAGTGCGGCGGAAAGTACCGGCAATGGGGTGTATAGTGGCTTTACCATTCCTGATCACTATTTGCGCTTCAGGAGAAGAGCCCATTAATTTATAATCGCCGTAATCGAAAAAGAAAAGATAAGGAGAGGGGTTGATAGAGCGGAGTGTGCGGTACACATTAAACTCATCGCCTTTGAAAGATTGATGGAAGGCTCTGGAAAGGACTACCTGGAAAACATCTCCGCGGAAACAATGTTGCTTGCCTTTCTCCACCATCTGCATATATTCCTCGTCTGTCATATTGCTATGCTCTTCTCCGATGGTGGTAAATGGATATCCGGGCGAATCTTTGTGACGGATAAGCGATTCCAGCAGTTCAAATTCGCTATCGAGGCCCTCTATCTGATTTTCACAAAGATAGAGCTCATCTTTAAAGTGGTTGATCACTATCACATATTGATAATACCGGTAGCGCATCAATGGGATGGCATTCCCATTCTGTTTATTTTTATTGAATTCGATGTTTTCAAAGAATTGCACAGCATCGAAAGCGGTATACCCAAAAAGCCCTTGTACGGAGGGTATGGGGTGTTTATCGCTTACCGAAAACCTACCCAGGAACTGTTGCAATTCATCCAATACCTGTTGTTTGTTTTTCAGGTCCTTTTTTTCCACTGGCAGATTCGGATATTTGAATTCAAACTGGGCGGTGGAGGTTACTTCAATACCAGCAATGGGTTTTACACAAATAAAGGAATAGCTGTTTTCACTGGCCCTGGAATCCGTACTTTCGAGGAGGAGGGAACCCGGGAATTTATCGCGCAACCGCAGATATATTCCCACTGGCGTGAAAATGTCTGCCAGCATTTGTTTGGATCTCGTTTTTACTTGGATGGTACGCATGATCTTGGGTGAAATATTAGTTATTATTTAAATGGGAAGGTCTTAAAAGCCGGAAGGCCCGCTGTGTAACAGCGGGCCTTCCAAATATATTTCTAAACGAAACATGGCACTGTAACACAGATCAGGATTTGATTCCGTGCCACCACCAATGTTTATTTATAATGATATTTTGCATAATAAAAACAAATGTGGAACATTTTTTTAGAATATGCAAATTTTTTTTGCCATAAAGTTACATACACATAAAATAAAAGTGTATGGATCCCTCACCAACCAACCTGTTCCTTACAGTACTCCTTTAGTGCTGGGCAACTGCATATTTGCTGGGTTTCTCTTTACGGCCATCTTAATAGCTTTGGCAAAAGCCTTGAAAATAGCTTCTATTTTATGATGTTCATTTTCTCCTTCTGCCTGGATATTCAGGTTAGCTTTGGCGCCATCCGAGAAAGATTTAAAGAAGTGATAGAACATTTCGGTAGGCATCTCCCCTATCTTCTCCCTTTTAAAGTTAGCATCCCATACTAACCAGTTACGACCACCAAAATCGATGCCCACTTGCGCCAGGCAATCATCCATTGGCAGGCAAAAACCATAACGTTCTATCCCGCGTTTATCTGCCAGCCCTTTAGCCATAGCTTCCCCCAGAGCAATACCCGTATCTTCTATTGTATGATGCTCATCTATGTGCAAATCGCCTTTAGCAGTAATATCCAGGTCTATAGCACCATGACGGGCAATCTGGTCCAACATATGGTCAAAGAATCCCAGGCCGGTATGAATATTGGCTTTGCCGGTACCATCCAGGTTCAGGGAAATAACAATATCGGTTTCATTTGTTTTTCGTACGTGCGTTACCGTTCTTAATCCCAGTTTCAGGAACTCATAGATTTTATTCCAGTCGGTTGTTTCCAGCGCTATTACAGGTTGCAGACTAGCAATATTGTTGTTAACTTCTGCACCACCCAAACCGGAGCCCTCATTTACCCAGATGGCTTTGGCACCCAGGTTTTTAGCCAGTTCCACATCTGTGATGCGATCGCCAATCACGAAAGAATTAGCCAGGTCGTAATTTCCATTAAGGTATTTAGTCAGCATGCCTGTACGGGGCTTGCGGGTAGGCGCATTGTCTGCCGGAAAAGAACGGTCGATGAACACTTCATCGAAACGTACCCCTTCATTTTCAAACGCCTTGATAATAAAGTTTTGTGCAGGCCAAAAGGTATCTTCCGGAAAAGAAGAGGTTCCCAAACCGTCCTGGTTGGTTATTATCACCAGTTCATAATCCAGTTCTGCAGCGATTCTGGCCATGTTTACAAATACTTTGGGATAAAATTCAATTTTATCCAGGCTATCGATCTGGTAAGTAGGCGGTACTTCCCGGATGAGGGTACCGTCGCGGTCTATAAAAAGTACTCGTTTCATGCAGATACAGGTGTTTCCTTTTTCAGGTTAAAAGTTTTCAATACTTCCAGCAGCCGCAGATTTTCCTCCGGCGTACCGATAGTAATGCGCAGGCAGCCCATACAAAGCTCTACCTTGGAACGGTCACGTACCACAATACCCTTTTCTATAAGATGATTGTAAATACCTTTGGCATCGCTGGTTTTCACCAGGATAAAACTGGCATCACTGGGATAAATTTCCAGCACTTCCGGCAGTTGTATCAGGGCGGCAGAAAGGAGATCACGTTCTATCACAATTTCACGGATCCACTCATTTACCTGGCCTACATTTTCCAATGCCTGCAGGGCCAGTTCATTGGTCACCTGGCTAATGTTATAAGGTGGTTTCACCTTATTGAAAGTATGGATGATCTCTTCGCTGGCAAAGGCCATACCGATGCGTAAACCTGCAAGTCCCCAGGCTTTAGACAAGGTTTGTAACACCACGAGGTTAGGATATTCTGTCAGCTCCTGTATAAAAGTTTTCTGACGTGAAAAATTAATATACGCCTCATCTATCACCACAATACCATCGAAGTTGTTTAACAACAGTTCAATATCTGACCGGTTAATGGAGTTACCGGTAGGATTGTTAGGAGAGCAGATAAAAATAAGCTTAGTTTTTTCATCGATTGCCTGTTGCAAGGCAGGAATATCCAGCTGAAAATCTTCCGTGAGCGATACTTTGCGGATCACTGCATCATTGATATGCGCGCTTACTTCATACATGCCATAGGTAGGCGGACAAAGGATCACATTATCCACACCAGGGTTTACGAAAGAGCGATAGAGCAGGTCTATGGCTTCATCGCTGCCATGACCCACAAAAATGTTCTGTGGTGGTACACCTTTTACATCTGCGATCTTATATTTCAGTTTCCACTGCATCGGATCGGGATAGCGGTTGTAATTCACCGGCAAAGGTGATCCAAAGTTATTTTCATTGGCATCCAGGAAGATTGTCGCTTCCCCTTTGAACTCATCCCGGGCAGTGGAATAAGGCACCAGTCTTTTTATATTTTCCCTTACAAGGGTATCAAGATTAAACATATGAACTGATTTAAAGAGATGATCGCATTACAATGATTTCAGCCTGACTGTCACCGCATTTTTATGCGCTTCCAGTCCTTCTGCCGCGGCCATAGCTTCGATGGTAGCACCTATATTTTGCAGCCCTTCGGGAGATATCTGTTGGAAGGTGATCTTCTTCACAAAACTATCCAGCGAAACACCACTGTAGGCACGGGCATAACCATTAGTAGGCAAGGTATGGTTAGTTCCGGAAGCATAGTCGCCGGCGCTTTCCGGGGTATAATTTCCCATGAAAACAGAACCTGCGTCTGTTACCTTATCGGCTATATTTTCGGCGCCCTCGCAGGCCAGAATCAGGTGTTCTGGTGCATAGGCGTTCAGCATATCCATAGCAGTATCAATATCAGCCACCAGGATCATTTTGCTGTTATCCAGCGCCGCGGTAGCAATACCTTTGCGGGGCAGCTGCTCCAGCTGCGCGTTCAGTGCGTTGGTTACATCGCCAATCACCTTTTCACTGGTGGTTACCAATAGCACCTGGCTATCCGGGCCATGCTCTGCCTGCGACAACAGATCTGCCGCCACAAAAGCGGGTACGCTTGTTTCGTCGGCCAGCACAGCCACTTCCGAAGGACCTGCCGGCATATCGATGGCTACGCCGCTTTTATTGACCAACTGCTTAGCACAGGTAACATATTGATTACCAGGACCAAATATTTTATATACCTGGGGTACCGATTCCGTACCGTAAGCCATCGCACCAATGGCTTGCACACCACCGATTGTAAATACCTTTTCAATACCTATTAACTGTGCAGTATACAGAATGGCCGGATGCAGGGAAGGCGTGCAAAGTACTATTTCCTTACAGCCTGCAATCATAGCCGGAATACCCAACATCAGGATAGTAGAGAACAAGGGGGCAGAACCACCGGGAATATATAATCCTACCTTCTGGATGGGCACTGGTTTACGCCAGCATTCCACACCTGGCATAGTAGTAATTACCTGTACTTTTTCCTGCTGAGCGCGGTGAAAGGCAGTAATATTTTTTGCCGCCTGCTGAATGGCTGCTTTCAATACCGGGTCCAGGCTGGCTTCTGCCGCTTCAAACGCCTGCGTCGGCACCTGCAGACCGGCTAAAGTAACCTTGTCGAATTCCGCTGCAAACTTTCTGATGGCCGCATCTCCCCCCGTACGCACTTCCTGCAGGATATCGTTCACTTTCTTTTCCAGCGTGGAAGTATCCATCACAGGCCTTTGCAGCAGTGTATTCCAACTGTTTCTATCAGGATATCTGATTACTTGCATCGTTTACTCCTTTTTTAGATCACCATTTTTTCGATGGGCACTACCAGGATACCTTGTGCGCCTGCATCTTTCAAACTCTCAATAATATCCCAGAAATCATTTTCATTCAGTACAGAGTGAACAGAACTCCAACCAGCTTCTGCCAACGGCAGTACAGTAGGACTCTTCATTCCCGGCAACAGACCAATGATCTCATTTAGTTTATCATTGGGGGCATTAAGCAGGATGTACTTATTATTCTTTGCCTTTTTCACCGCCTGTATACGGAATAAGAGCTTGTCCAGCAGCAACTGTTGCTCCGGTTGCAGGTGCTGGCAAGCAGCCAATACCGCTTCCGATTTCAGTACAGTTTCCACTTCTTTCAACCCATTCATGAAAAGGGTAGAACCACTGCTCACCAGGTCGCAGATAGCATCCGCCAAACCTATGCCCGGCGCTATTTCCACGGAGCCGCTGATCTCATGGATTTCTGCCTCAATCTCATTTTCCTGCAGGAATTTCTCCACAATTACCGGATAGCTGGTAGCAATCCTTTTATTGTGCAGGTCCTTTATGGAAGTATAATCTACTGATTTTTCCACAGCCATGGACAAACGGCACTTACCAAAGCCCAGTTTTTGAACGATATTTACCTGCTTTTGTTTTTCCAGCACTACATTTTCTCCCACAATACCTATATCTGCTACCCCATCTTCAATGTACTGCGGAATATCGTCATCGCGCAGAAAAAATACTTCCAGCGGGAAGTTACTCGCTTCTGTTTTAAGCTTATTGACACCATTGTTGATGTCTATGCCGCATTCCTTCAATAATTTGATGGAATCATCGTGCAGGCGGCCGGATTTCTGGATTGCAATTTTAAGTTTCATCCTGGATAAAATAAAAAAGGGGCTTACCTCTTCGGTAAGCCCCTGTTGATGATCTAATATGGTGATATACACAAATCATCCCCTTGCCTACCGTAGCGGTAAGATATGATGGTGATGATGTATATGTATGTTAGTAATCATAATTCGAATACAAAAATAGTAACTAAAATGATATATCAAAGGACTTCTTAAAAAAAACTTTACTGCGCCTGTTTTAGCAGTGAATCAGCTCATCTAACTGATATGCTACAAGTTACTTCTGTAAAGCTTTCTAGCCTTTGTAAACGATCTGTTAATGCATTTCTTAAACTAAAAAAATTAGCTTTATTTTGCTAATAATATTAGTATTTATTAAACGATAGTTATATGGAAGCATTGAAAATGAGCGGTATGAGTATAACCCTGCCATTTGTTAACAGCAGTATCCCTGCAGGGTTTCCCACCCCCGCCCTGGATTACCAGGAAGAAGAAATTGACCTTTCCCGTTTGTTACAGCCCAACCCGGCCAGCACCTTCGTTATCAGCGTAAAAGGCGACAGCATGGTAGACGCCAATATCCCCGATGGTTGCATGGCAATAGTAGACCGCTCCATCCGCCCCTCCACCGGCGATATTATTGTAGCGGCCCTGAATGGGGAATATACCGTAAAAAGGTTGGTAAAGGCCGGCCGCAGCTGGGTATTGCACCCGGAAAACCAGTTTTATAAACCCATCGTTATAACAGAAGATACCGACTTCCAGGTTTGGGGCGTAGTAACTGCCGTAATTGTAGATATGCGTAAATAGGCCCCATCACCCGGAAGAAATTGAAAAACTGTATGTAGCGGCTTCCCAGCAAGCCCGCACATGCAGCAATGGGACATACCGTTTTATCCCTGCATTATGGGAAGGTATACGTACCGCTGAAATATGAAGATGGAGAAATAAAAGTACCTTTACCAGATATAGAATCTGTTTAAACCATATGTGTTACGACATTGCTTTTACAGCCAGCATAAAGAGCATCTTACAACACCTGCCACAAGTGAAATCAGACAGCCTGAATATTGACTTTGATCCCACCTGGCATAAGATCGGGATGTCTTATCCACAATGGCCAGTAGTAGTGAACCAACAAGGGTATCAGTTGCAATCGTATACCTGGGGACCTGTTCCCAAGTTATTGGACAGCCTGGAAAAGGTAAAAAAACAACGGCAGCTTTACCTGAATGCCCGTAGCGAAAAAGTATTGGAAACTGGCACCATGTGGAATGCTATCCGGCATCAGCGCTGCCTGGTACCAGCCACCGGATTTTTTGAGTACCGGCAGGTACCAGGATGGAAAAATAAAGTAGCTTACTATATTAAAGCGAAAGAGCAGGATATCTTTTTCATTGCAGGGCTTTGGGCCTTTTCCAATTCCTGGGATGTAGACCAACCGGCCCGCATTCCCACCTTTACCCTGCTTACCCGCAGCGCCAACAAAGTAATGGCGCAGATCCATAATGGCGGCGATAATGCCGGCAGAATGCCTTTAATGCTTACCAATAAACTGGCCCAGGAATGGTTACGGCCAGACCTAACAGACACGGACATACGTAATATAGTACAATTCGAACTTCCCGCAACTGCACTGGAATATTGGCCGATTAACTCCGTACGTAAAGCAAAACCAGACGACGCCAACATAATTACACCAGTAATGTATGAAGGGCTACCAGCGCTGCAACTATAACAACCGGAAGCCCCCTTCACACAAAGCCTTAAAAAAATAAGGGGAGTACCGGATTATGATACCCCCCCATTCATTACAGCATGCAAACAAAAAAGCTTATTTCATTATCACCCCGGCTGGCGCGTGACCATCCGCTGTCAGCGATAGTCCCAACAGCTGCGCTATCAACGGCGCTACATCTATTACATTCATTTCCTGGATATGGGTACCACTGTTAATGCCCGCACCAAAGGCTACAAAGCCGGTCTGTATTTCCTTAAAGTTAGGAAAATAACCATGGGTGCCTCCTTTGGCGGCCTTTACTAACTCTCCTTTATCGGTACCGCTGATCGTTACTCCTTTAGCAGCTGCCAAGGCCAAAGCAGCATGAGGGTCTGCCCCTACGGCATCTAGTTGCTGACGGTCTGCTAACTGGAACAATTGCTGTTGGTCTGCCGGCAAAGCCTTTAACAGGGAGATCACTTTATTACGGGTAGCAACATCCTTGTTATCTTTCAGGAACAGGAAGGCCGAACCACCGGAAGCCAAAAATTGCGCTTTCCAATCGCCAGCTTTAATATTGTTCAGCAACCCATTCTGCGCCAGTAATACATTGGGGCAGAAAGTACGGTGGATATCTACAAAGCCATGGTCTCCCGTGATGATGACAGCAGTACTATCGTATATTCCTGCTCGTTTGAGTGCCTCGAGGATGGTTCCTATTGCTCTATCTGCCCCAGCCACTGCTTTTCTTACGAGAAAGCCATCGCGTCCTTCCTCGTGTTCGTAGTGATCCGTGCAAGCAAGATGTAATGTGGTAAAGGTCGGTTTGTAGGTAGTGATCAGGTAAGCCGACATACGCGCTACGTTTTCATCCATGATCATCTCTCCATCTTCCATAGTAAAATCCAGCGGACCCAATTTACCGGTAGCATTCGCCTGCACTTCCTCCCAAAGGGAAGACGGGGTAGAAACAGAAGGCATCAGCTCCCGGCGGTCTTTCTTCCCGATAGGCCATATATCAGGAATATTATAGTTGATCGGCGCTCCTACTGTTACCGGCCAGATCACGTTAGCAGAAGTTTTTCCCGCTTTATGCACAGCGTCGTATAGCGTAGGCGTTTTGATACTGTCGTAATAAAAATACCATAACCCCGTAGCGCCGGCTGGTTCAAAAGGCGTATTATAATAAATCCCATGTTTGGCTGGCGCTACACCAGTGATCAGGGAAGTATGATTGGGATAAGTAACGGTAGGGAATACACTATTTACGCCGTCTGCATATGCGCCATGTTCCTTCATCATACGCAGATTTACCATTCCCCAGGAAGGATCAGTGTAAAAATCCGGGCGGAAGCCGTCGATAGTAATCAGTACCACATGGGTGGTTCGCTGCGCCATGGCAGTTAAGCCCAACATTAATAGCAGGGCAATGCCTGTAAGTTTCTTCATAAAAAGTAAAAATATTTAAAATACGCGGTGAGCTATTCACATGGATGCACGCCCAAAATATTACTTCATGTGTAATTTACCTGCATACTCCACCTATTAAAAAGGCGGAATTAATGGTAAGTTAACATTACAACCATTTTCAAAAATGATGTTTCTCTTGCGCTAAATAATCGGGGGATGAGATATTTTTTCGTATGGTGTTTACTGTTATACCCTATTTGTCGTACGGGCAGGAAGGCTGTAGAATACCGGGCAATTTTCTACACCTGAGTCTCAACTATACTACGTTATACAAGAAAAAAATGCTTTCCATGCAGTATTTATAGCGCAAAAAACAACTACCCTATCCGATGAATTTACCAAAACATGGAGTAACATACTCCGCAGAAGCAAAGTGACCTATGAATGATCAAACTGGTGCAACCTCCGGCGGAGCATCTGTTATTTCAGTGAGTAATAAGGTATAACTAAGTAACAACAGGATCAGTAATACCTGGTAACGCAATACAATAGGTGCTGCAAATACGCTGAAAGCAAAGTTAATCAGTATAAACACCCAACACAAAAGCAGTGCAATATTGAATTTGCGCGGGGTCTTTCTAATTCCTTTCTTAATCAGATAACGGATGGTTTCTTCTAAAAAAACAACGTGGCAAACCAGGATCAATGAAGGAAATAAGGCCATCAATAGGGATTGCAGATCGTTATATTTACCCATAGGCCTGGGCTTATCACCATTCTTAAACATCGCTTTCACCTCTTTAGGTTCAATTCCAATAAAGGGGCGGTTATAAATGCCTAATACTTCCAAATCAGGGAGGATATACATCTTTGCATTGGGCAGCAGGTAGTAATGGGCAAAATCCAAAGGATATTTTTTTATCATATACTGCCCAAAACTGCCAAACAACGGCGACATGGCAGCCCACCCGGTAAATACATCCACCTTGGGGTGCACATGGAGATACTCTCCCATTAATTTTTTCTCCGGCCCATTATTATCCCACATAAAAAGAGACCCATCAGTAAGCAATATCTTTTTAGGCGCATGCTGCAGGCTATCGCAGTAATGGTACACCAACCGGTGTACTGCTGTAAATGCCGGAGGAATAGCTGTGGTGTCTATTTTCTGGTACTGTAGCATGTACATCGCATTATTCATCATCTGCCAACCGCTGAAAGCGGAAAATATCTTTACACCGCTATGCTCATAAGTACGTTGCCGCATAAACGTTACAAAAGCAACAATCAGCACCAGTGGCAACAATATCGCCAATACCTTCTGCCATGGCTTATATCGCGATAACAGGATCGGTATCAGCGCTACTGCCGGGTAAAACATAGCATTATAACGCACCGTAAAAGCCACTCCCAATAACAAGCCATGAAAAATAAGCAATGCCATAGTGGGCTTATGCAATATCCATAATAACAAAGTAATCCAGGTAAGCCCCAGCGATAGGAACAAAGCATCGGAAATCACATAGTTACTTAAGAAAACGAACAATGGGTTAACGAGTAGAAAAGCGTAACAGCCATAGCGAAAATAACCTTCTGCACGGAAAATATATAGCACGCTGAAATAGAAGAACAAGGAACTAAGCTCCAACAGCGCAAACTGTACGATAGCCAATGCGGTTTCGGTATGCAATACCTGATGAAACAACCATAGAAACCTGGAGTACCCTACCGGCCAAACACTGCAGTCAAGCTTATACAACGCGGCACCGATGTACGACCCGGTATCTGAAGTAAAATCCAGGTCCGGGAAAAAATGTTTAAACACCACTATCTTAATCACTGCTACTAACAATGCGATGCCCAATAACCACCTGTTACGCCGGTTAGCAAATACAAAAGCACCAAAAGAGGCAGATGAAGTAATATCTGTTGTTAACACAGCGGGAATAATGCCGGAGATAATAGCTTTGCTTGATGGCATAGTATCATGGTTTTATAACAGCATCCGCCTGTTTAACGGACCACCTGTTATTGAGGGAATAAAGGACGCACTATTCACTTTCTGCGCACACAATGATAGGGCAATCCACTGAGATAGTACGTCAGCAGTGGGTTTAAAAACAACAAATCCGGACAACTGTAACGATACAGACATCCGGACCTAAAAAATGAGTTGATAATTAATCTTTGTAAATGGCTATTTCAATTTTAGGTACTTACTAAAACATATTGGCATTAACAAGAATGATATTTTTATTCGTCCTCTTCCTCAATCTTATCATTGCCTTTTGTAGCCTTTTCTGTTTTTTGGTTCAGCTTTGCCACCCCAAATCCACCTGCGAGGCCTGTCAGAAAAGTTAACCACGGAACAAAAAATGACTCCTTTAAAAGTAGTATCACGAGCGTCGTCGCTAACAGAGCAATGGTCCCTACAATGAAATAAATTCTGTTTGTTCGTTGACTTGCAGTGGTGGCATCAATTTTCTTTAACGAAACTTTTTCAAGCATATCTAAACGACGCATATGATATTTAACCATATTGTCTTCGTTTTGAACCATCACATCAATTACCCTATCTTTCTGGGAATCGGTTAACTCTGAAAAGTTAATATCTGTACTCTTCCCCTTTTTAAAAGAAAGCAGCTCCAATTTTTCTAGAATATCGCTAGCTTTTTCTATTGGAGAGGGTTTAAGTCCATCATCTGAAACTGCCATATGAAATTCTGTTGCACCTACTTCTTTTTCTGGGGTCGACGATGAATGATCCAACAATTGATCAGAATTGCTCATTACTTTTGTGGAATTTATGATGATTAAGGTATATTAACTCCGTGTAATCATCACTATCCTCTTCCTCGCTTTTCAATACGGCAGAGTTAGCATATGACAGATAATTAGTCATAGCACTTAAACGATTGGAAATAAAATAAGATGCTCTTTTTTGAAAGTATGCCTCCTTAATGATATGCTTTATCACGTCGATTTCTTCATCACTAATATTATTATTACTTTGTAAATATTCTTCTAACAATGACAATAACTCATGATAAGCATCATTCAATAGGGTGGTTCTTACATCTCTGCAAACGAAGGGGTTGTTCTTCTCAATTTCTTTGACTTGCGGATTGATTGTATGCATAGCTTCAATATTTTATTAACCAATAACATACCTCAACACGGCACACACCAATCTTCACAAGATTCTGTTAATAAAAATTACTTTTCTTTTATATAGAACGATCCTTAATTTAAAAATGTTTCAAGTTTGAAACATTTTATCAAATATATACCAATTACATAATGGTATTTTGCCCATTTTAACTCAAAAACATCACTTTTAGATGTAAAAAGTATACACCTATTACTTTATCAGTGGTTGACGCCAATGCCTCCACGTTTCAGGAATACAAATTTAAGTGAGTGATGATAATAGCGCTTAATATTCTGAATATAAAAAAAATCCCTGACTATAGTAGCCAGGGACTAATGTTATTATCAATAAAATAGGTTAACCTATTTTATTGGTGATTCAGTTTATCCAATCATCAATTATAATCAGTTATTCTAACTGCGAATACTACCCGATTATCTTTTCCGTATTTCTCTGTTTCATATTCCGTAAGGTTCCATAAATAACCGGTGGCCTCATCGCGGTACAGATCTTCTGCCCCGTGTGGCCAGCGATAGCGGGTACCTGCAGCAGTGCCATCATTATAACGTACTAAACGCGCAGTAGAGCCTTCATAAGAACTATTACCAGTAGTAGTCATAAAAGTTTTGCTACCCATTCTGAAAACGCCCTGTATACCATATACGTTACCGTTAGTATTGTCAATGGGAGTGATCACTGTAGGAACTGCAGTAGTGCTTACCTGCCCATTGCTATTAACTGGAAAACCGAATACCTGTGGAGTGGTAGTTTCTGAAGACTCAATGTATTGGGCAGTCCAGAGATATTTATCTGCTGAAGTAGCGCCTTCTCCCAATTCAATACAGGAGAATGGATTCGCATTAGTAATTTTATAATATCCTGTTTGCGGCAGGATATAGCCATAGTTAAATGCTTTCAGGTCTCCATTAGATTCTTTACCAATGCGGGTTTCTGTATCATCCCCCTTAGCGGAAATAAACTTAGTGAGGTCAAATACACGGATGCCCAATTTAGTATCCGCCACATAAATTTTGCCAGCATGGCAGGCAACGCCACCAGCATGAATAGGTACCGGACAAAAAGTAGCCAGCTGTGTATAAGAATTAGAAGCTTTATATAACGAGGAGTTAGACATATTAGCAGCATTCTGTACCAGCAAAATGTGCCGGTAAGTGATCTTGCTCATGTCGGTAATGTCTACCAAAGAAATACGCACGCCTTTGTGTTGGTTGTTCACACCAGCCACAGTACCGGGGTCTACACCATACCAGGTAACCAACAAAAACTTCTTGCCTCCCCAGGTAAAACCTGTAATGCCCTGAGGGCGCCATTCATTGGTTTGCTCGTCGCCACTGTTCCATTTAAATCCGGTTACTTGATTATCTGCCGGAATGTTAAAACCATATACAGCATTATAGCCGTTGGTACTGGCATCACGGTTAAGACTCAACTGATCCGGCGTTTTGTAACCATAACTGGAAAGACTATTTACAAAGCTGCTTTCATCTGTATAGGTAACGGTGCTGGCTGCGGCAACACCGATTGCGGCATTGCGTTGTTGCGGAATGGTTTCTAAAGCATTATGGCTTTCTTTTGTACAGGCATACAGGCACAATACCCCTAGCAATGGGAGCCAATGCAATTTGGTTTTCATATTATCATGATTTTGATCAGGGAATAAATGTAGTTATTAAAGAAAGCGATTCCCGGATGTTTATATTAAGGAATATTTAATTGTAATAGCCTCCATTTAAACCGGTGAGGGGGATATTTATCGGTGATGGCTGGTTTAACAATAAAGCAACTGCCCAGTAGGCTACTCCTTACTTAACATACTCATCTATATTAATTATAGTTCAGATTTTACTTGTTTACTAGGATTTTTGATTCGATTGATATTTAAATATAAACTATAATTCATTATAATATATAATATCAAAATGATATTAGAGATATAAAAAGTAAACTATAATTCACATTATCATATTAAAGCATCAAAAATGAGGTTACAGATATAAAATTGAAACTATAATTCATATTTACACAAAATTTCTTAAAAAAATCAATAACTTTATTACAAATCAGTATTATAATTCAGATGTCAGTGCAGCACCTTGGATATATTATCAAGTCGAGGAGAGATTTTCTAAAACTTACTCAAGCGGATCTTTCTGAGATGAGCGGTGTTAATATGAGAACTATCCATTTAATAGAAAATGGAGAAGGCAATCCCTCTTTACTGACATTAGAAAAATTGCTCACCGTATTGGGGATGGAAATAAGTGTACAGCTTAAAACAATTGATTAATGCAAAAGGGCGCTGTATATCAGAATAGCTTATTGGCAGGATATCTTGAAAAAAGAGGACCTGACGATTACCAGTTCATCTATGATGATGACTATCTGGCCAACCCTTTGCTTCCTGCAGTAAGCCTTACATTACCAAAAACACAGCAAACATACAAAAGCCCTGTGCTTTTTTCCTTTTTTGCAGGTCTGTTATCAGAAGGCATCAATAAAAGCATCCAGTGCAGGTTATTGAAAATAGATGAAGACGACGACTTTACCCGCCTGCTGCGCACAGCAAGCGAAGATACCATTGGTGCTATCACAATAAAAGAAATAACAGTATAATATGTGCCCGGGATGCTATAATCCAAAATATGACACCTATTGCCCTGCTTGCCGCAAAAAATTGTTTGACGGCAAAAAGGTAAGCCATATTTTATCGTTTAATCCCCCTAAAGGAGACAATCTTCTGGAATTTCAGCAGCAAACAAAAAGATTATCCATCTCCGGAGTTCAACTAAAATATTCTTTACGACTGGAAGGAACTGAATTAGTATTAAGCAGCAACCATGGACAATATATCCTTAAACCCATACCTCCTGCCGCTCAGTTGATCAGAGCCGACCAGGCTCCGGAAAATGAACACCTCACCATGCAGATCGCCTCGCAGGTATTCAATATTGACACCGCTAATAATGCGCTGATTTATTTTCATGACGGCACACCAGCTTATATTACCCGCAGATTTGATCTTAAGGAAGATGGCACAAAATATCCGCAAGAAGATATGGCACAACTAAGCGGACGTACCCGGCAAACCGCCGGAGAACATTTTAAGTATGAAGGAAGCTATGAAGAAATAGGGAAATTAATCCGTCAGCATGTATCTGCTTATATGCCAGCTATGGAAAGGTATTTTAAACTCCTCATTTTTAATTACCTTTTTTCTAACGGCGACGCACATATGAAAAATTTTTCGCTGATTCAAACTCCTATGGGAGACTATACCTTATCAAAAGCATATGACCTTATGTCTACAGTACTGCATATGCCAAATGAATCAGATACCGCACTCGAACTGTACAAAGGAGACACAGACAATGAGTTTTACGCAGTTTTTGGCAGCTATGGCCAACCTCATTTCAGGGCACTAGGATTAAGGATGGGCATACTCCCCATAAGGATTGAGCGCATCCTGACCCAGCTACTCACTTCTTCCCAACGTGTGAAAGCAATGATCCATCATTCTTTTTTACAGGAAAGTGTGAAAGCAAAATACGAGGAAGCTTATCAAAAGAAATTAAGGTTGATGGGGATGACAAAAACAATGATAGCACAGGCCTTCAAGTCGCCTCACTCCTCCTCTAATAACAAAGCAGTTATTGCTATACACTTGCCAGTCCAACTCGATTTCCTTCGTGGGCCAAGCATAACCGGCGTATTCCTGGCAACAGATCAATCTGCATTATTGGAAAAAGACAATAAATATTTATTTGCTGAAAATAACGTGTTGGAAAAATATATGGATACCAGTGATGAAACGCTTTTGACACTTGTAGATGGAGATATACTAATAAACGTTACCCGGTTATAATCAACCACACCATTTTTCCCGGAAACTTCTGCTCGTGCCAATTCATAAGCTGATTTTTAAATCAGAGCAAACGCTCCAGGTCAATAAATATTTATTAATGAGGCAGCCCTAATTTTTCAAATAGTACCCGATTTCTACTTTTGGCATCTTTGAGCATCTTTTGGTAGGAAATTACCTCTATATAAGCATTATATTTCTCATGAAAATAGAAAAAAACTAAATTGTCGGGAGTGCGTGTATAATCCCGATCTTCGAGGACCTTAGTAAGGCTCTGATTAAAGTCACAAATAATGTACGCATAAAAAGGGGTTTTATCCTTATCTAATTGAATAAGTTTACCCCGCCTATCAGTTGCCCCATTCTCGCGAATTGTTCTAATATAAGAGATCACTTGATCAACTGGATTTTTCTTTTCACTCGATGAGGAAAAATTATTAAGTTCTGGTCTTTTAAATTCCACTATTACAAATGAGTTATGTGGAGCTTCATCATTCACAAAGGCAAAGCTCGAATTAAAAATCAATAAATCTAAACGATCTCTGCTTTCAATATCATGTAAAATGGGTATTTGATTTAAAACTTTATCGGATGCCAAATAATAATGGTATGAAAGTCTCTCATCAATTAACCATAAATTCTGTTGCTCATAATTAATTTCATCAGATTCCTTTCTTATCGGGAAAAAGATATTGTGTATAGTTTCTTCCGTCTGAAATTCTCCATTATCGTCTACTCCTAAGAACACATCTAATAATTCAATGACAGCCTTCCTATGAACAATATATCTTGCTAAATTAGATTTTCCTATATCATTAAACTTCTCGATATACTCTTCATACCTTTTAATGTAATCCTGTGAGGATCTAACATCCTCTGTCACATCCAATATGCTCTCTCCAAGTTCCTTCACCTCCAGTTCCAAATCGTTCTGAATTTTGAATAACTCAATATTGAGTTTGTTCCCAGACAAATTGGGAGGCATTCTCTTTATTTTATCAGGTTTGTATTTAACAAGTGGTTTGAATTGAGGAGCATATTCACTTATATGATCTTTATACTGAAGAAATTTATTCTCTCGGATTTCTGAAAGATACGCTTCAAGTAGTTTTTCAAGGGTATCAACAACTTCGCTTCTAATTTGCTTTAAAGACAACTCCTCCAAATCATCTGTTTCTAACTCGTCTTCGCTATCACCGGTGGGAAAGTGAAAATCTGTTCGCTCGCTGTCAACATTTATATCTAGAAAGCCGCCAGTTATATAGCATTGATAAGTAAACTCTTTGCTTGCTGTGTCTTTAATATGTTTTCCTAAATCTGGAATATATTTTACAAGATTCTCATCAAATACCTCTCTTTCATTTGCACAATAATGAAGCTTACGACCACTCTTATTTTCATATAATTTTATCAAGTGAATTTTGAAAGAATATTTATCACTAATATTAAGTACAGATTCAATATAACTTGTTTTAATAGTTTCTCCATATAGATCTTGGAGCAGAATTTCCTTGCCATTACTATCTACTAAATGGATACATGGGCATTTATCAAGTACGAAGTAGACAAGGAAATGTTCTATTATCTTCTGACCTATTTCTTTAAGTACTTTTGGAATATTACGTTGGAATTCCGAATGAATATGATTTAGAGATACTTTTGTTCCTGTTTTTTTCTCATCACTTGGTTCTATTTCATATTCAAAGAAACCAGAAGGTTTTAAATTAAAATAACGCCGCTGCCGCCTTTGATCAGCATTTGTAAAAATGCTCTCATAAGAAATAGATCTAAAGGCTTTCAGACAAACAAATCGACCAATTCCTTTAGCTCCTTTATCAATTTTATATTCCGATTCCGCAGTAAGAAACGAATGAAAGTTAGCTTCGTTGAATCCAATTCCGTTATCTTCTACAATGAATGACTTGATGGGAGAAACTTCAACGTTTTCCATTTCTTCTAAAGTAGTAGCATCATCATTGCGAAGAACTGTTATAGTTATTTGTCCAGAATGATTATTCCCTTTTTCTTCAATTGCATGTATAGCGTTACTAATTGCTTCATAAAGCGGCCACATGTCTTTTCCTTTAGGTAACTTAGTATTCCTTACTTTTCCAACGAAATTTGTATGAAATTGTGGTAATGCTACTTGTTGTTCCATAAGAGAAAAATATCTCTTAAAAATATCATTTTTGCACGAAAAAAACTTTATACAGAGCTGTTATTTTCTTCCGGAGAAAAATAAATATTAACTTCTTTGAGCTTTTCATTTATGTGCATATGTCATCGTGATACCTGCATTCCCATACGCATTTTGTCGTTATGCCTTTATAATCCAAAGTGCTCAGAAAGCAAATCCAATTACAAATATTTAAGTGCATAAAAATCGACATTTATTTGCAACTCGTCCTTTTCTATAAATACAAAGTTTCCTTTTAAAAAAACTGGTTTCAAAAATTGGGGCATAAAGCAATGCTGAATATACCAGACTTCGTTGGCGTAGATTCCGGGTTAACTCAAGTCATACGGATGCACCATAATCTTAGAGCAGATACACTCATGAAGCAGTTGTTAACGGATCAAGAACTATCAGATAAAGTGTGCATAAAAAAAGCCTAAATCCTTTACAATAAAAGATTTAGGCTTCTTGTTGCCTGACCTGGATTCGAACCAAGACAAACAGAGTCAGAGTCTGTCGTACTACCGTTATACTATCAGGCATTGTTGATTCAGGACCGCAAAATTACGCTATTTTATATTTTTACCAAATTTTTTTACTTCCTCTTAAAAAAAATGGAGATAACTATCAAGATACGAGTCTATTAGAACACCATATAACAAATAAAGCTTAAGCTCACCAACTATCTTACATTTCTACAAATTTTTATATGACTATGACCAAACCGCGATTAACTTTCATAAAAGAAACAAAAAATAAAAATTGTTCAGTAATTTAATGCATGCGTTTAATCATCCTCTATATCATTCTGCTGCTGACCAACCCTGTTTGGGCACAATCTATCCCACCTCAGGTATTAGGCACTGTGGTTACCGATAAAATCACAGAAGCCTCCGGAATTGCTTCCAGTGTACGTTTAAAAGGTTGTTACTGGACGCACAACGACAGTGGCGGTAAACCTGAAGTATATCTACTCAATGGTAAAGCCGCCCTCATTAGCACCGTTAAATTAAATGATGCGAATAACTACGACTGGGAAGATATTGCCGAGGGCATTGGCCCGGAAAAGAGCAAATACTACGTATATGTGGGCGATATAGGCGATAATCTGGGCATCCGTAACCATATCCGTATATACCGTTTCCTTGAGCCGGAAAAAATACCAGGCGAACATATCAACATTACGCCGGATGTACTCACCCTGAAGTACCCCAACGGTGCAAGAGATGCAGAGTCGCTGCTAATAGACCCTATCGGCAAAAAGATCTATATACTTAGCAAACGGGAGAAAGAAGTAAGCCTTTATAAAACAGACCAGTTGTTTTTTAAGAACGGCGATAAAGTGAAATTACAAAAGCTGATTAAACTACCTTATACTTGGATCACCTCAGGAGATATCTCAAAAGACGGCCATCACATTGTGATCAAAACGCTGACTAAAATATACTACTGGCACCGCAACAGCAATGAAAGCGTAGAAGAGGCCATGTCCAAACCTGCCAGGGAATTGCCGTACACGCCAGAAAAACAAGGCGAAGGCATCACTATTACGTCTAACAATGATGGCTATGTCACCATCAGCGAAGGCAAATACCCACTCCTGAATTTTTATAAATGGAAGTTTGAATAACTGATCACGATTCCTCCACGATTATTCCCTGCGTTGTACTTGCAGCCTGTATTTTTCCTCTCAAAATATACCGCTATGGTAGCCATCTCCTGGCCGCCAATACTCCTCTGCTGTACCATTTCAGTAACTACTGGTATACTTGTATAATGCAGGCAGTCTTCATTATGCTGCTAACCCTTAGATAATATACACCCTCAAAACAGGTGTTTCCCTTATGGGAGATATCTGGAATAAAACCATTTTGCTATGCCAACTTTTAACAGGTTCCACCTTTTTCATATTCGGGGAATGCCACTCCGAAAAAACACCCCCGACTTTTAACATACCATCACACATCCGCTTCGATAATATTTTACTCAATAACCTCATCTGCTCATGCAAAAGAAAGCTATCATTATTGGCGCCGGGCCCGCCGGACTGACTGCCGCTTATGAACTCTTACAGCGAACCAACGTCATCCCGGTTATACTGGAAAAAAGTACTGACATTGGAGGAATCTCCAAAACAGTAAATTATAAAGGTAACCGCATCGACATTGGAGGTCACCGCTTCTTCTCCAAATCAGACCGTGTAATGGACTGGTGGATGAACATGATGCCCCTGGATCAGGAAGCAGCTGAAATATTCTCTATCAGTTATCAACAAAAAACACGGGAAATAAAAGCCCCCCGTAACAACCCACACACAGACACCCTTGTAGCCACCGACCCAGACCTGATCATGCTGGTGAGAAAACGCCTGTCACGTATCTACTTCCTGAAAAAATTCTTTACCTATCCCATCCAACTCTCTGTAGATACCCTGCAGAAACTGGGATTCGTGACTACCATCAATATCATGGTGTCTTACCTGTTCGCACAGCTGTTTCCACGAAAAGAAGAAAAATCACTGGAAGATTTTATGGTGAACCGATTTGGTAAAACCCTCTACCATCTTTTCTTTAAAGACTACACTGAAAAAGTATGGGGCGTTTCCTGTAAATCCATTTCTGCTGAATGGGGCGCACAAAGAATCAAAGGTATTTCTATAGGCAAAGCCATCGCCCACGCAGTAAAATCTGCCGTGGAAGCTGGCAAACCTAAAGACCTCAAGCAAAAAAATGTGGAAACAAGCCTTATAGAACAGTTCCTTTATCCCAAACATGGTCCCGGCCAACTCTGGGAAGAAGTAGCCCACCAGGTGGTGAATAAAGGCGGCACAATACTCATGCAGCACGATGTGAAAAAAATTATTACTTCTGGTAACCAGGTAACAGCTATAGAAGTACTCGACCGCACTACCGGCGAAACCATTTTACTGGAAGGAGATTATTTCTTCTCTACTATGCCAATTAAGGAACTGGTTGCCGACATGGAAGCCAACATTCCGGCAAATATCCGGGAAATAGCTGCCGGACTGCATTACCGCGACTTCGTTACCATTGGTATCCTATTGAAAAACCTGAGCTTTGAAGATAAAAAAACCGGCGAACACAAACCGCTTACCCTGAAAGATACCTGGATCTATATACAGGAAAAGGATGTGAAAGTAGGCCGCCTTCAACTATTTAATAACTGGAGCCCATATATGGTGAAAGACCCCGATACTACCTGGGTGGGAATGGAATACTTCTGTAATAAGGGAGATGATTTCTGGGAATTGAGCGATGAAGCAATCCGTCAGCTGGCCATCGATGAACTGTGCAAAATAGGACTGGCACAACCTGCAGATGTGCTCGATGCCACTGTGCTGAGAATGGAAAAAACGTATCCTGCTTATTGGGGCACCTATGCCCGCTTCGATGAACTGAGAAATTATATCGATACTTTCGAAAACCTCTTCCTCGTAGGACGCAATGGTATGCACAAATACAACAATTCCGACCACTCTATGCTCACCGCTATGGTAGCTGTAGATAATATCGCTGCCGGTATTGTTACTAAATCAAATATCTGGTCTATCAATACAGAGCAGGAATATCACGAAGAGAAAAAATAGCTGTTAGCCTTTAGCTGGTAGCAGCTAAAAGCTAACAGCTAAAGCGCTAGCGTCCTTTTTCGTTATATACGCCAAATTCTGCTATAGCAGGAGGTGCTGAGAACTCATCTATCAAGATTCTAACTTTATTACCCCAAACCCGCGGGAAACGGTGAATTTTCACACGCCCCGCATTTTCATTTTCCGATACTATGGGTTTCCACGCACCGTTTTCGTTGTACTCTAAACGGTACTTCTGGATACGCTGCTGGTCTTCTACAATGGTGATCATGTTAAACTCCTTCTCTTTATCGAAGGCTATTTCAAACCAAGGTTGTTTCACAGCCGGATTAGACACCCAGGAAGATCTGAAATTATCATCATTGGCAAAGTCCATGAGGTTCATATCATCGCTCCAGCTGGAATTAGCCGGTTGGTGTTTAGCGATATTAGAAGAAATGATAGGAGCTGCATTAGCTGGCAACGTGGCAACAGGCCCCTCGTTTTTCCATTGCTTACCCACTTGTTTCAGTGTCTCCAGCGCATTGTTATCAATCAAACCATCGCGGTTAGGCGCTACGTTCAAAATGAAATTACACCAGGCCTTGTTAAAAGGAACAATGTTTTCATTTACCAGCCTGTTAACATCTTTTACAGGAGTGGTAGGAAAATCAGCTTTCCAGAACCAGGAGCCGTTAATCGGCAAACAGGAAAGGGCAGGCAACCTGTTATTGTTGGTAGAAATATGCTGTCCGGCGCCTTGTTCGTACGATTTAATATCGGTATAAAACAGTGCTTCGGTAGGATATTTCGCCGCGTTCAGGTCCATAACCAAGCAGTTGGGTTGTAAATGCTTGATCAGGCCGTAAATTTCACTGAAGGGCACATCATCATAAGATATCCTGGACCAGGGCGCATCCCAGCCATCAATGATTAAAGCTGCAATTTCACCATAGTTGCTGAGCAACTCAGTTAACTGCGCCTTGATCATGTCGATGTCTGCTTTGGTGATCTGACCAGGTCTGATTTTATGATGCGTATCAAGGATAGAATAATACAACATCACCTTCAGTCCTTTCGCCCGGAATGCTTGGGTGTATTCCTTTACCACATCCCTTTTCAACGGACTGTTCATCACATTGTAATCAGTGGTTTTGGTATTCCAGATCGCAAAACCGCTATGGTGCTTGGTTGTTAAGCAACCATAAGACATATTAGCTGATTTTGCCGCTTCCGCCCATTGATTACAATCCAGTTTTTTAGGATTGAAGATAGCAGGCGATGCATCCGGATCTGCCCAGTCATCATCCATAAAAGTAGGAATGTTAAAATGAATGAACATCCCAAAACGCAAGTCCACAAACTGTTGCTGCAAGTCGTGCAGGGAACGCTGTTGTGCGGTGGCCGCACCGGCTGTCAACAACAGCAACAAGGCAAATGCACGGAAAAACTGATTCTTTTTCACTAACTGTTAATTTAAAAATATAAATGAGAAACGATTACACACTTACTTCCACTCCGGCTGCTGCTGCAATTGATGGCCCTGATCCAATATATTTTGCGGAATAGGCCATACATAAAATTTATCGCTGGTAAAATACCTGTCTTCCAGCTTGGTTTTCGGATACTTGTTTGTTTTTCCGCTGCCATCAGGAATATCCGTCAGACCGGCGCTGGCATCTAACGTAAATATAGGTCCATTCAACGCTTGCTGTCCGATCTTCCACCGCAGGATATCAAAATAACGGTGTCCTTCCCCTGCCAGCTCTATACGGCGTTCATGCCGGATAAAAGTACGTACTGTTTCTTTATCCAGCGACCATCCGTTTAATGCAAAGGTAGTTGCCACATCCGGCATTTTAGCACGCGCGCGGATTTCATTCAGGGCACTAACTACATCTGCGCCGGGGCCACTGGTTTCATTGACTGCTTCTGCATAGATCAATAGGATCTCTGCATAGCGCAGTATCTTCCAATCATTACCGCCGTTGTCACGTACTTCCAGGTCTGTTTTATCAAACATTTTCTTGAAAGCATAACCGGTATAAGTAGCCTTATCACCGCCTATTTTATCAAGCGAGTTATTGATTGGATCGTATACTTTATTATTTGCCAGTACACTGCCAGGGTAATAGATCGTGGCGTCCAAACGGGGATCGCGGTTTTTCCAAGGCGCATGTGGATCGTAAGCCGGATCTTTCGTATAGGGATAGTAACCAGCTGCACTTTCATAATCATCTACCAAAGATGGCAGCGGATTAAGGTACAAGGTACCACCGGAAACAGAGTTCACACCGGCAATATCACGTAGCCCATTCGGACGTAGCTCTTTTACATGAATATAGCTGATAATGCTTTCTGATGAATAATCACCTTCCTGCTGGAACGAGTTGTAATAATCCGGATACAGTGAATATACTTTACTGTCGATCACTTGTTTGGCTGCTGCAGCTGCGCCGGTGTAATCGCCGTTATACAACAATACACGCGCTTTTAGGCCCCAGGCGGCCCCTTGTGTGAACCGTCCCTTGTCATCGCCGGAATAAGAAGCCGGCAAATCGGGTGCGGCTTCGTCCAACCATTTGAGAATCTGAGTGGTTACAGCAGCTTTTTTGTCTTGCGGCACATCCGATTCTGCAGGAGTGGCAAACACTTTGGTCACCAATGGCACATCACGGAAAAGTAAGGTCATCATAAAGTAGCGGTAAGCCAAGGCTACTTTTACCTCTGCTTTCAAGCGTTTGCGCAGGGTTTCATCCATATCCGGCACTTTATCCACATGATCCAGGAATTCGAGACAATGTCTTATCTGTCCATATTGCCATTCATCTCCCAAACTACCGGTAGTCGCTACAAAAGTGCTGTTGCCGATCAACTGTGCATTACGCAGGGTATTGCCCCAGGAAGCCGTTTTAGCAAAGGCATTGTCACTCATTGCTTCATAACATACAAAGAAATCTGCGGAAGGGAGGAATTGATAAACCCGGGAAGCAAACTTCACGGCATCTTGTTCAGTAGTCCAATAAGTATCGTCGGAATACTGGTCAAGCGGCGAACGGTCCAGGAATTTCTTGCAGGAGAGCAGGCTACCTGCTATGCACAATATGGTGAATATATAGAGTCGTTTCATGCAATTGTTTTTTAGAATTTCAAAGTCACGCCAACGGTGTATGTTTTCATTTGCGGGAAGTTTACACCCGATTGCCAGTTGTCGATCTCAGGATCATAACTTTTCGGGAACTGCTTGGATTTTAGCGTCAGCGCATTCTCCATCATAAAATAAAAACGAAGCTGACTGATCTTACTGCGCTGCAATAAAGCCGGAGCAATGCTATATCCTAATTGCAGATTTTTTAACCGCAGGTATTTGGAATCAAACAACCACCAGTCGGAAAAATCCTGGTTCACACTCTGGTCCTGACGCATCAATGGATAACGCGCATGCGGGTTGTCAGGCGTCCAGGAGTCCATCAGGTCTTTTGTGAAAGTACCGCCATAGTTAAAAGGACTCACAGCATATCCTGTGAGGAAAGTCTTATTTTTCATCACGCCTTGGAATAGCAGGCTCAGGTCAAACTGTTTCCAGGAAAAATTAGCGTTCAGTCCAAACATCAGGTGCGGGTCTGCATCGCCCAGCATAACACGGTCTTCCGGCGTAATTTTTCCATCACCATTGGTATCCTGGTACTTGATATCACCGGCTTTGTTCTGTGGCTTATAGGTAGGCGAATTTTTTACTTCATCGTCTGACTGAAACAATCCTACTGCTTTATAGCCATACCAGGTCCATCTGGATTGTCCTACCATTACGGGGTTGATGTCCAACACATCCGGTGTGCCTCCCAGGTCCAATATCTTATTGCGGGAATCGTACATATTAACCACCACACCGTATTTCAGTTGATGATCGCGATTCTGGTAGCCGGCAGTTACTTCCCAGCCCCAGTTGCCCATACGGCCCAGGTTCATCACAGGTGCACCGCGGCCAAACATAGAAGGCACACTGGGTGTGAGCAAGATACCGGTAGTTCTTTCCCGGAACACGTCGGCGGTAAAAGTGATCTTTTCATTGAGGAAACCGGCGTCTACACCAATGTTACCTGTTACTTTTTCTTCCCAGGTAAGATTTGGATTCGCAGTATTGCTATAGTAGGTAGTGGTTTGCGCTTTGTCGTTGAAATAAGTAGCGCCAGTGCCTATAATGCTGGCCCAGGGATAATAATCGGTAGCATTCTGATTCCCTACTTTACCATAAGAGGCGCGCAGTTTCAAGTTGCTAAAAACAGCAGACGTTTTCAGGAAGTTTTCTTCTGAAAGCCGCCAGCCGGCTGATACGGAAGGAAAGAATCCCCAACGGTTATTTTTAAACCGGGAAGAACCATCATAACGGCCGTTTACTTCCAACAGGTAACGGTTTTTATAGCTATAGGAAAGACGGCCAAACATTGACTGTATTGCCCAGGCATAAGCCGAACCACTGGTAGACCATTGGTCTTTTTTAACAGAGCCGCCGTTGATCACATGAATATCGTTGTTCAGGAAATCCTGACGACCCAGCCCATTGTCTTCGTATTGCAGGCTTTCCTGGCTATAACCCAGCAAAGCTTTAAAATCGTGGTCGCCTTTCTGTAGTCCATAATTCAGTGTACTGATAAAGGTTTGGTTCACGGTAGTGCTATAATCGTCGTATAAAGCATTGGGCGATTGCTGTGTGGTAACCAGGTTTTCGTTATCGTCGTACAACTTATAGGTAGCCTGGAATACTTTATGTTTTATATCACGGCTGTTATAGGAGTACTGCCCTTTCAACGACAAATTTTTAGCGATGCCGTATTCCAGGGTCATGTTAGTATTGAAGTAGTTGTCTTTGTAGTTTTCAAAACCGCCATCGTTGATAATGGCCACAGGCTGGGAGCCGCCACGGTAGCTCCGGTTACGCCCCTGCGGGGTATAAGCCCATTCTGTAGGGTTCAGGATATACGCCCAGTGCATGGCAGTTGTATAAATACCTGCGCCAGCAAAACTTTTAGGCGAATTGGTATAAACTGTGTTAACACCAAATTTCAGGTTATCCAACAGTTGGGTATTGAGATTTATGCGGGAGCTAAAACGTTCGTTCTGCATACCGTTTACCAACCCTTCCTGTTTCAGGTAGCCGAGCGATACAAAATAATCTGTATTTTTTGTTCCTCCGGAGATGCCTACATTATGCTGCATCTGCAAAGCATTTTTCTTGAAGATAGCGCTGATCCAGTCGGTGCTGGGCAGCTCGCCGCTGGCGTATTTCTGGATATCCGCGTCCGAGAACCTCACTGCTGCATCCGGGTTATCGTTTAACTGTGATTCATTCCACTTGCGCATAAACGATACTGCATCTACCAGCTTAGGCAGATAAGTAGGTTGCTGGGTACCTGCATAGGCATCGTACGATAAAGTTGGTTTGGCGTTAAGGCGGCCCTTACGGGTAGTTACCAGGATTACGCCGCCGGAAGCGCGCGCGCCATAGATCGCGGTAGCAGAAGCATCTTTGAGGATACTGATGTTATCAATATCCTGTGGATTTACCGTTTCCAGTTCGCCGGCCACACCATCTATCAATACCAACACCGGGTTATTAGATAAAGTGCTGATACCGCGGATACTCAACTTATTATTGTTGGTGCCTGGCATCCCATCCGTTTGCTGGATAAACAAACCTGGTACCTGCCCTTGCAAGGCATTTACTACATTGGGTACTGGTCTTTCCGCTACTGCAGCTCCTTTTACGCTGGTTACGGCGCTGGTAAGACTGGTTTTAGTTTGAGTGCCGTACCCTACTACAATCACTTCCTCTAGTTTCTTGGTATTTTCTGCCAATACGATCCGTAATACCGTGTCCTTGCCCGTAGCAATTTCCTGTGTGTTGTAACCAATAAAGGAAACCACCAGCACAGCGTTTTCAGGGACTCCTTTCAATTCGTACTCCCCTTTTTCGTTGGTTACAGTAGCCATAGAGCCATCTTTTACGCGTACGGTTACACCAGGTAATGGCTCTCCTTTCTCATTGATTATTTTACCGCTCAGGTCTTTCAGTGCAACAACATAGGCCGAATCTAACAATATATCCGCCAGGGCGGCATTGCTGCGGCGGATAATGACCTTTCCGTCTGCTATAAAATACTCCAGGGAAAAAGGCGACAACAGTTCTTTCAGCACATTACCAACTTGCTGATTGCGGGTGCGGATGGTGACGATACTATTAAATACTTCTGCATTAACAGCATAACTGAAAGAAAGCTCTGCAGCGGCCCCGATCTCTTCCAGGGCATCATGCAGCACGCCATTTTCCATTTTCAGCGTGATCCTTTTTTCCAAGCGCTGGGCCTCAGTAGGATGGGCCAGCAATGTAAGTGCAGTACTACATACAACGACTACAATACACAATGACATTTTCATTAACATGCCTATTACAGGTACACATTTTTTCATACTTTTAGGTAGATTAAGGTTGAGTAAAACCAGCAGACCATCGGTTACCAGGCCAGTGTGGCTTGCCGGCATTAAAACTTAACTTTTTAGCCTCCCTTCGGGGAGGTTTTTCTTATGTGGGATGCGCTTCTTTTAACATGTTTGATCAGTTTTATTCCTATTTCATAAGTGATTAGCATTTGGCTTTTTTAATGATATAGCTGCCGCCCTGTTTTTCCAGCGTGGCGTTCAGGGTAAGGCATAATTGCTGTAGTGCTTTTTCTAGCGGTAAATGCGTGTTAAATTCCCCGAAGTAGAAACAGCCGGGTGTATCTCCGGTGATGGTGATTTTTACATTATAATAATATCCCAGCTGGGCGGCCACTTCCGGCAAACTTGTCCGGTCATATTTTAGAATGCCTTCGCGGCGGCTCAATATACGATCTGTTGACACCGCATTTTCCCGGATAATAACGCCACTGGATTTACTGAATATAGCCCGTTGCTGTGGCGCTACCAATACAGCTGCAGTGCTGGCGCCAGCCGCCACAGATACTTTTCCGGTTATTACGGTAATGGCTACGTCGGGCTGCGCATCAAAAGCCTGTATATTAAAAGAAGTGCCTAACACCTGTGTGTTTACCCGCCCGCTATGAATAATAAAAGGATGGCTGGCTGCCGCCGCTACTTCAAAAAAGGCCTCTCCCTGCAACACCACTTCCCGGCTACCAGCGCCAAAAGCAGCTGAATATTGCAGTGAGGAAGCGGGACTTAACCACACCAGTGTACTATCGGGCAAGCGAATTTGCTGATGTTCCCCAGCTTTGGTAGCAAAGCGTTGGCCCACCCCCATCTTAACAGGAGCAGTCGGTTTCTGCAACCACCAACCAGCCGCTAACAACAACAATACTGCCACTGCTACGGCTATACGGGGCCACCAGATATATTTTGCAGGCGCCAGGTTTTCCTGTGGCATACGGCGAACGTTCAATAACAACCGCTGCTCTATTTCTGCTTCCAGCAACGCTTTTACGCCAAGATGCGACTCATCCCAAATATCGTCGGCCTTAAAGCTATAATAATAGTTCATCAGCTGCCGTAGCTCTCCCTCGTCTGCCCATCCATTCATCCATTTATCAATCAACGAAAAAAAATCCTGCCTGTTCATGTCGGGTATTTTATGTTTAGTGTCAATATAAAGGGGGATACCCCCAAAGCGGAGGAAAATTTTTTTAGCGCAGGGGAAAGGGATCTTAAGCATTCATCGTTAACCATATCAACACTGCGTAATGAAAAACAGTACGCAATCTGCGCAACGCAATATTGATCTGGTTCTCCACGGTTTTAATGGAAACGTTTAATCGTTGGGCGATCTCTTTATGAGTGAGGTGCTGATCACGGCTCATGCGGAATATGATCCGGCATTTTTCTGGCAATGCGTCTATCAGGTTATTTAATAATCCCTGCAGGTCTTTTACTGCCAGCTCACTTTCCGGGGAAGTAGTGTCCGTTCTTTCGAGCAGGTGATCGAACAGCTCTTCTCTGACTTCACGCCTACGGATATACCGGAATACTTTATACCGGATACTGGCAGACAAGTAAGCTTTCATGGAACTATTGATCTGTATACGGCGGGATTTTTGCCAGAGCTCTGTAAACAGCTCCTGTACCAGGTCTTTGCAAGCTTCCTTATCTTTCAATACCTGGTAAGCGGATAAAAAAAGCGACTGCCAGTGCCTTCTGTACAATAATGTTAATGCTTGTTCATCCCCGCTTTGCAGCAACAGCAGTAGCGCTTCATCTGTTAGCTCCTGGTTGGCTGGCATGGCTGATAGTAAGTTTTATTATGAATAGCTGACAACGCGGTAAATATATAGTTTATATTATTATCCCCTGATCAAAAAAATATAAACGGTAAAAACTTGTATTTACTCCAGGTACACACTGCCAACCCTGCAGGAAGCATGCGCCTATATGGCCAGATATTTCTGCTGCAGAAGAAGTAACAAAAATGGCCTGGACCGGGAAATATCAATAAACAACTGCTACAAAAGATCGAAGAACTTACGCTGTATATTATTCAACAAGACAAGAACACATGACAATCATGAAACAGCAGTTAGAGAGAAATAAGTACACCGTAAGATATAAAAAAAGCCGCTGCAGATATATTTGCAGCGGCTTTTTTATTGTTGCCCAACCAGGATTCGAACCTAGACAAACAGAACCAAAATCTGTCGTACTACCATTATACTATTAGGCATTATTTTTTTGAACGGGATGCAAAGGTAGTTTTTTTCTGAAATAAAACAAATAATTCATACACTGTATTTAAAAATACAATGTAAAAACATGGCATACCCTTACTTACTTTTTAATGGCTATCGTCGCAATACCTACAGCCAGGGCATCTTCCACGCCTCCTAAGGCGGCATCTTTTATCTGTAATTTTTTCCCGGTAAACTGACGCAGGTAGAAGAAAGCATAAGCGGCAGCTACGGCGGCAGCGGCGGCGATCAGTCCACCTTTCCATGATTTATTTCCTTTTGCCTGATAAAGGGTAGCACCTGCCAATGCACCAGAAAGCGCCCTGCCCGCAATACCGGCGGCGGCTATACGATTGCCGAGGGCAGGTGCTTTGTCGAGCACCAATTCCCCTGCCGCCAAGGTTTCTAAATACCGGGCAGTAGCGGGGCGTTGCATAAAGCCTAAGGGAGATTTACGCAATTTCTCAGAAGGGTGCTGACTCACCCAATAGCTGGTAAAAGCAGGCCCCATAGCACTACGCATCCCGGTAACCACTCCCATACAGATGGCTTGCAATAAGCCCGTTGCTTTGTTTTTCATAAGCATTGTTACTTTACCTACAACCGGCATCAATCATTGTGCCACCCAGGCCAGGAGTGCTCTCCGGGCCTTAAGATATATTCAAATAATTACTAATCAATAAATTAGTAAACATATAGTTGATTTGTAATGCTTTTAGCATGCATCGTGCGGCTTGCCTATGGTTTTCCAGCTTCCTTTGCCAGTTATTTTTCAAAAAAAATCCGGATTTCCGACAGTAACAAGCCGGGTTGTTTATATCAAACAACACGGTATTACTTTCGTCTGAAATCCGGAATATTTATAAAGATTTTGCCCCATCTGTTCATAGCAACAAGCATCATTATGGTGGCTCCAACCACTACGCTATTCTTCACGCAAGCGTTCGTCCGTATACGTGATAGCCGTTTTACCGTGGGGTTCTGGCTTTCCGTTTTCATCCACGCTCACAAACACCATCTTATCAATGGTAAGAATCACCTTTTGGGTAATCTTGTTCCTCACCTGGCAGGCAAGCGTTAGGGAAGTTGTGCCAAAATGGGTGGCCTTAATGCCTAATTCCACAATATCGCCCTGACGAGCAGAGTTAATAAAGTTGATTTCAGACATATACTTCGTTACGCAACGATTGGTACCTAACTGGATAATAGAATAAATAGCTGCTTCTTCATCAATCCAACGAAGCAAGCTACCACCAAACAAAGTACCGTGTGCGTTCAAGTCCTCCGGCTTTACCCATTTCCTTGTGTAAAAGTTCATGACAATACTGTTTTTAATCCCATCACAAAGCTATTTCATTCTTACTTACCTTATACCATTTTTCAGCAGGTAAACAACCTATATTCTATCCCGTTAGCACGGCTGTTCTTCTCCCTAAAAGGTAATATCAGGGTTCGATAAAATAATCTTATTTTCATATAGTACAGTCTTTTAAATAAAACAACCATGGCAGCCTCTCCCATCTCTGAGTTACCCATTGCCTTCCTGCAGGAAGGCCACTGCAATACATCGCGGCACCATTCATATTATTTGCAGGCCGGTCCTACAGATGGGCCGCTGATCATTTTTGTACATGGCTGGCCCGAACTGGGCAGGGTGTGGCAACAAGCCATGCAGCATTTTGCCACGCAGGGCTATTGGGTAGTAGCGCCGGATATGCGTGGGTATGGAGAGTCATCTGTTTATACCGGCTATGCCGCATACGCTATAGAAGAAACAGTACAGGATATGCTGGAATTATTGGCCTATCTGGGCCGTTCAGCCGCTATCTGGGTAGGGCACGACTGGGGCGCGCCGGTAGTATGGGGCCTGGCGTCGCAGCATGCTGATAAATGCATAGGAGTGGCCAACCTTTGTGTATCATACCAGCCTAAGGGATTTGCGCCGGCTAACCTCATTCCCCTCGTGAACCGCAATATATATCCTGAAGATCAGTACCCTTCCGGGCAATGGGATTACCAATTATATTATGAATCCCATTTTACCGAGGTACAAAAAACATTTGAAGCCGATCTTTCCCGTACTTTCCGTACACTTATACGCTCCGGCGATCCGAACGGCCTGGGCAAACCTGCATTGTCTGCCTCTATTACCAAAGCAGGCGGCTGGTTTGGTGGCGCGGGCATAGCACCCGACCTACCACGCGACCCGGTAACCCTCCCGGAAGAAGAACTGGCAGCTTATATAACTGCCTATTCGCGCACCGGCTTCTTTGGCCCCAATGCATGGTATATGAACGCAGCGCTTAATAGCGCTTACGCCAACCGGGCGCCACACAACGGGCAGATTACCATACCCGTGCTCTTTATCCATGCGGCTTATGATTGGATTTGCGACACCCTGCACTCCGACCTCTCCAATCCTATGCGGGCAGCCTGTTCCCAACTTAGCGAAGCAACCATCAACTGCGGACATTGGATAGCACAAGAAAAACCTGCCGAGTTAAATCTACACCTGGAAAATTGGATACAACAAACCTTAAAACTTTAATCCTTATCCACATTTCCTCTGTCAACAAGCTTATCAACAGGGCCACAGGTTGGATGTAATGAAAGATCCTATCCTCCCCTTGAAAGAAATAAAAAAACCGGCCATTACAGCCGGTTTTCTTTATAATAGGGCGCAAATAATCATCAAGGCACCTGAACAGGCACAATTTCAGAGTAGTTGAACGCTTTATAGCTATCATCTACCCGAACACCGGCACGCACATAAAACTGCCTGCCAGACTTCATGTTCGGCACACGGATCTCATATACTTTAGTTGCCATATCGTTAGACCAGGGCGCGTTAATACTCAATTTATTATTATTGGTATAATCTGGAACGGTAGCCCCGCTGCCTACATAAGGAGTGATGTTTACAAAAGGCTGCACATCAAGGATATTAGGCAACCCTTCTGTAATAGGTGCGTCCAGCTGGAAATGCATCACCAGGGTGGTGCCATCCAGGGTGGCGGTAAAATTATAGATCTTCATATAGGGAGTTACCTGAAAATCCCGGCTGTTATTATTTCCTTTATTGATATCCATTTCGATGGGAGCTACCGGCCAGAAAGCGCCTCCTATGGGCGTTACGCGGTAGTGGCCACTGAAAAGCTGGGTATCTTCAAAAGTACCATCCGGTTTGGCAGGAATAGTTTGCGGCGCAGGAGTAGCGCTCCAACTCAGCTCTTCCAGCTTTATTTGGAAACCGTTGGTTTCAGTGAGCAGGTTAGCACCTTTAGGATCTGTCTTATCTTTCACATTACCCATAAAGCCGGCATTAGGGCCAGGATAATTATCTGTTTTGGTACAAGAGGCGATTGACAATACAGACAAGCCAATCAATAAACCCTTTATTATTTTCTGCATGGCTGAATTTTTTTAATTAATAATTTGGATTATTGGGATATAAATTAGCGTTCTTACCTAATTCACCTCCTGGCAACGGCTCATAGTAAAATTTCTTCTCAAAAGTATAAGAGCGTTGGAAAGGTTCTACTTCCTTCAGGAAGATATATTTCTTTTCGCTCATTACATAATAGGGCATCAATGCGTGATATTTAGTATTATCCAGTACCTTATCAGCAGTTCTCCAACGTTTCAGATCCCACCAGTATTGCTTTTCAAAAGCCAGTTCCTTACAACGCTCGTTACGTACAGTGTCAATGGTAATATTACCGCTAGCCAATGTAGCGCCGGCACGGTCCCTGATCAAGTTAATATCATCTACCGCATCAGCGGTATTACCCAGCTCCATCGCAGCTTCTGCACGGTTTAAGAGTACTTCTGCATAACGCAGGTCGATCCAGCTAGTAGTACTTTTATACAAGCCGCAATCTTCTTGTGGTTTATTGTAGTCAATATATTTTCTCACATAAAAACCTGTACGGGTAAAGTTATCATCATTGGTACTCATACCCGCATTACCGATTACACTCATGCCGTTGATCAACACGTCTGTTTTGGCAGCCAGGTGACGATATGGGGCATTAGGCGGGTTCATGCTCACTTCATCTGCGGCAGTTCCAGTGAACTGATCGTAAATACCCCTGCGGGTATCGAAGGTCAATCCTCTTAAAGTAGCGCCAGGGAAATAGATGGTAGCCAGCAAACGTGGCTCCAGACCCTGCATCAGATCGGCCACATCGTTAAAGCGGCGCGGTGTTCCGTCGGGGTTAACAACAGGAAGAGGGCCAGCAAAACGTTCTACAAATTCCAAAGTAGGATAAGCGCGGGAAAGACCATCTGCAGTCATATAACGGCAAGTCATGGTAGCATCCCAGCTATGCGCAGTGTTAGTAGTTAATGAGTAATCCCTTACGAAAATGCTCTCATTACTGGACTGGTCCAGGAACAGGTCTGTAAAGTTCTTTACCTTATCATCCATTTTCTTTTTGTAGAGATCATAATGACCTTCTACAGCTTTTGCAGCATCATACGCCTGTTGGAAGAAACCATTTGCAGCATCAGCAGGAATACCTGCCAACCCCTGGTCGCGGGCATCGCCAGCCACATAATTGGCGGCGCCATATTTGGCAATAGTGCCGGCATATAACATCGCCCTGGATTTCAGCGCCTCAGCTACATATTTGTTAGCCCTGGCACGCGGACTGGTTTCCGGCATCAGTAGGGCAGCGCTATCCAGATCGGATGCAATAAAATTCCATACATCCACTTCCTTATCGCGATGTACCAACAATTCATCCTTAGCTGCGTCGAAAGCCTGTGGATATTTAATAATAGGCACACCTCCATATCTTTTCACTAAAGAGAAATAGAAATAGGCGCGGCAAAAATAAGCTTCTCCCAACCAACCATTATATTTCGCTTTATCAAATTTGGAAGCATATTTCGGCATCATGGAAAGGAACGTATTCACGTTACGGATATTATCATAAGGCCAATAACCGAAGCCGGTAGCGGCTTCGCCAGTGCTGCCAAATGGTCCTACCAACTCCCCGCAAATAGCACCCGAATGATAAAACTGCTGCCAGTCGCGGTTAAAACCACTTTCATTCGGACGATAAAAGAAATCTTCTATAGGTAATGCTTTGTAAATATTAGCCAGGTAAGCAGTTACGCCTGTTTCGTTGGTAAAGATGTCGGCCTCTCCAATAATGTTCAGCGGCTTTACATCCAATTTGTTACAGGCGGCAAGGGTAGCTCCCGCAAAGGCTATCGCTATTATAAATTTAAATTTCTTCATGTTGTTGTCGGTTTAAAAAGTTACACTCGCTCCAATGCTGAAAGTTCTGTTCATAGGGTATTTATAACCACCCTGGGAATAATTCCAGTCTGCTCCGCTAGCTACTTCGCCCGGATGTTCCGGATCACTGTTTTTCAGACCGGTGAATGTGGCCAGGTTATAACTGTTCACATATACTCTCACGTTACCGATACCCACTCTGCGTAACCAGGCCTGAGGCAGGGTATAACCCAGCTCCAGCGTTTTAATGCGGAGGTAAGAGGCATTCTGTACCGCCTTGGAACCGGATGCATCAGGAGAACCCATAGCAGGATAATAACCAGGTACCCAAACAGTATGAGGATCAAATACATCTGCATTAGGATCTGCTGTATGCCATCTGTCCATGAACTGGGTCAACGCACTACGTTGGTACATCAACGGGCTCGCCATCTGCTCTGCGTATTTTACATAAAACTGGGTAGCTCCCTGTAACAATACGTTCAGGTCGAGGCCTTTCCAGGATGCACCCAACGTAACACCGTAGTTCACCATTGGGATATCACGGGTAGCAATAGGTACTTCGTCTTTGGAATCGATCACACCATCATGGTTAATATCCTTGTAGTAGTAATCTCCAGGCACTACGTTTTGATTTCCTCCACCAGTGTTTACGTTATGGTTATAGATCTGGTCATAGGAAGTAAAACGGCCATCGTATTCTGTACCCCACCAGATATTGGTGTAACGGTCTTGCTGGGAATTTTTCCAATTATCGTAAGAGTTACCTGCACGGGTTTGTACCTTGTCAAGCATTTCTCTTCTGGTAGTAAATAAATTAGCGCTCACATGGTAGCTTACCTCACCAATATGGTTACGATGGGTTAGGGTAAACTCAAAACCACGGGTGCGGTCACTTTCCAGGTTCTGCTGTGGCAGGGAAGCACCCAGCGTTCCTGGCACAATAGCGCTGGCAACGGCCGGTAAACCACTTCTGTTCCTAATAAAATATTCAGCGGTAAAACCAATCAGGCCTTTATACAATTCTATATCCAAACCAAGGTTAAGGGTTTTGGAAACCGTCCAGGTAAGATCCGGATTTACCACGCCTTTAGACACGGTACCATTCACGAAACTACCACCCATAATGTAACCGCCGGAGGGGTAAACATAGCCAGGGAAACTTTGGAAAGCAGTAGCTGCATCATCCCCTGTTTTACCATAAGATACGCGGGCTTTCAAGTTGCTCAGGATGCTGGGGGAAATAATATTCTGCACAAAAGGTTCTTCGCTCAAGCGCCATCCGGCAGACACCACTGGGTAGAAGCCCCATTGTTTCGAATGCACATATTTGCTGGAGCCATCCTGACGGAAACTGAAGTCGATATTATATTTACCCCTGTAATCGTAACCAAACTGACCAATAACACCTTTCGTTACCACCTGGGAAAGGCCATTGGCATCCATCGTAGCCCGCTGATTTACATCATCACCGGCAAACAGGTAAGGAAGCCCCAGAGAATATTGGCGCTGGGCACTGAAGTTATCCACATTGGTGTTGGATTCTTCATAAGTGAGCAAGGCGCTCACGCTGTGCGATTTACTGAAACTGCGTTTATAGTTCAACGATAACTGGAACAAAGTGGCGGTATTATTCCGGTAAGCGCGGTTTATTGTAGCGGGACTATTTACAGTAGTAGGATTGTAGCTATCTGTAGCCGCCTGGTAAGTGTATAACTTATATGCTTGGGAGATAATGTTGTTGTCTGAAATATTAGTACCGTAGTTGTACATACCTCTTGCCATTAACCCCTTGATACCAGGCACTTCATATTCCAGCCCTAATTGACCCTGGAAATTTTTATTGCGGAAACTCTGGCCACCAACAATATCAGAATTGGTAATAATAACCGGATTGGCGTTATCATCCACCCATTGAGGATAAGCAGGGTTGTTATTAGCATATACCGGGTTGGTAGGCAACTGGTTCCAGGTATATTTAAACATTTCCCAAATCCCCCTGCCACCAGGTTGATTCTTGGTATCTATAAACCCGGAAGTCAGAACAGAAGCTTTTAAACGCTTAGTGATCTTGGCATCGATATTAGCACGGAAGTTAAAACGGTTGTAATTCATATCCCCGCTTTTAAACATCCCATCCTGTTTTATGTAGCCCAGGTTAAAGAAATAATTGATCTTGTCGGTACCACCATTCACGCTCAGCGTATGTTGTGTTTCCGGCGAAAAATCCCTCATGGTAGCACCTACCCAATCAGTAGATTGCTTCGTGCCATCCAGATAAGGTTTCATATCCGCCAGGGAAAAGGAAGGTGGCTTTTGTGTAAGGAAGTTACCTCCGAAATCGCGTTTGGTTTGTTCATTTTTCAGGATCATATAATCCGCTGCGTCCACACTTTTAGGCGAATTCAGGAACTGTTGCCAGCTTTGGTTAACAGAGTAAGTAATATCAAATTTACCGTTTGCTGATTTAGAACCTTTCTTAGTGGTAACGAGGATTACACCGTTTGCGGCACGTACGCCATAGATAGCAGCAGTTGCATCTTTCAGCACAGAGATATTATCTATTTCATTCGGGTCCATGCGGGAGAAATCGCCGGAGCTACGGGGAACTCCATCAATTACTACCAATGGCGTACCACCCATACCGCGAACATCAAATACGTTGTCATATGCGCCTGGCTCACTGCTTTTCTGCAGGATACGCAGACCTGGCACTTTACCGGTCAGCATATTCACCACGTTTTCGTTTTTGGTGGTTACTATTTCAGCCGCTTTGATGGTGGCTACGGAGCCGGTTACCCTGGTTTTAGCCTGGATCTGGCCGTAACCCACTACCACTACATCGGTAAGGCTATTGATTTGTGATACCAGGCGGATGTTAAATTCCGTGCGATCGCCCACTGTTACTTCCTGCGTAACATAACCCAGGTAAGTAAATTGCAATACGGCATTTTTATCTGGTACAGTCAGGGTAAATTTACCATGCTGGTCGGTGCTGGTACCGGAAGTGGTGCCTTTTACATGCACGTTCACTCTCTCCAGCGGCGAGCCGGTAGAATCCTTTACAATACCGGTTATTGTAATAACCGCTACAGGCACTTCCGGTTGGTTAGCCACAGGTTTTACCTTGATCACCACCGTTTTGTTGATGATATCGTAGGATAACGGCTGGTCTTTCAGACACAATTTCAGTACATCATCCAACTGTGCATTGTTTACCTCAATACTAACAGGGTTAGCACTAGACAACAACTGGTCGTTATAAAGAAAGTTGTACCCACATTGCTTGCGGATACTTTTAAATATTTTTTCCAAGGTAACGTGGTTGCCTGAAAGCGAGATCTTCTCTTGAGAGAAGCCTGTTGCACTGGCCTGCAGGAAAACAGCTATGGTTAGGAACATCGTCAATTTCATAACGAGGAAAATTTTGGGTAGGCAAATAACAGGCATGGGCCTGCATTTGCAATCTGCGTACAATTGCATACTTTCGTAATGTTTACGTTTTGAATTAATAACTCCGCAAGAGCGTTAATGCGAGACTAGACTTACCAGGAACACTAGCCCTGTTCCTGGTTCTTTCTGTCGTGGAATGCTAAGTTTTCATGCCTGTGCCGTGGAATTTTAGTTATAATTATTTCATTGGTACTTTTTCCTGTACTTCCTCTTTTGTTGGTAATAGGATTCTCCTGCCTAGCTCATAACGTTCTGCTACGATTGCTTAATACTGTTTCATAACGGTTGCTTTCCTGTTCTCGATCTTAAACTTTACATTTCCTGCCAATTCGAGCATTTTGAATACCTCTGATACATTCACATGTTTACTGATGTTGCCACTTAGGGAAACATCCGGTGCATCCTCGTAATATACATCCACATCATACCATCTGGATACTTGCCGCATTATTTCGTAGATGCTGGTATGATTGAAGGAAAATTCACCGTTTTTCCAGGCAATCACATGATCCACATCCGCTTGCTGAATGCTTAATCCACTGCTACCATCCCGCTTTCCTATTGCTTGCTGCCCGGGTTTCAGAAGGGCTCCCTTCCCACCGTCGCTAACAATTACCGCACCTTCCAATAAGGTGGTGGCCACCGTGGCTTCATCACCGTAAGCCATCACATTGAAATGGGTGCCCAGGTCTTTTATCTCCATACCTTCCACTAATACACGGAAAGGCATTTTATCATTATGTGCTACTTCAAAATATGCTTCTCCTTTTAGGGTCACATCCCGTTGGCTACCGGTAAATGCTACCGGAAATTTTAAAGAAGAAGTAGCGTTTAGCCATACCTTAGTGCCATCCGGTAAAATAACCTGGAACTGGCCACCGCGTGGAGTGGTTAATGTATTATAAGCCAACACATTTCCACCTCCCTGGGCCTGGTACCGCAAAGCTCCCCCCTGCTGATGAATAGCTGTACTACCTTGTTGCAGCAATTGATTACCCATGCTGTCCAGCGTTACTGTAGAACCATCGGCCAGCGTCAGGGTTGCCTTATTACTTCCCGGTACCACATCTGTAATATGGCTTACCGAAGCCACTGCTCTAGGCGCAGTGTTACGGCTTTGCATATAGTGATAAATACCCTGCGCTACCAGCAACAACATTAACACAGCCGCCACATACTTCCAGTAGCTGCCCATCATCCTTTCTTTAGCTACCGGTTTTGCAGCTATAATATGCCGGAACATTTTATCCCAGTCTACTTCGTTGACACGGACACCTGGCTTTGTTGCTTCCAACTCTTTTTCTAGCAACGTATGCAACGACTCCTCTTTCCCCGAAGCGATATATGCATATAATTCCTTCAGCTCCCCCTTGGTACAACAACCATCCAGGTACCGACGTAATAAATATTGCAACCGATCCGGCTGTGATGACATGCGTAACTAAATTAAGTGTTTAACAACAGCATTGCTCCATGCCTATATAAAATGACGAATGTGCGAATGCGGTATAACCGTCTTAAAAGAAAATAATTTTTTTTAAAAAGAAAGTGGTAAAAGTGTTGATAACAGAATCGGTCGTATATGGATCTCCGATAGGTATAGATCAGCATAACCTGTTCCAGGCAACCAGCCAGCAAAACAAAGGCAGAAAATGGGCGTGCCGCTCCAGGAAAGACTTAACATACTTCAATGCCTCTACCAGTATATTATTTACCCTGCTTTTGGATAGCCCTAACCGTTGGGAAATCTCAAGATGGCTCAAGCCTTCCTGGCGGCTCATATTAAACACTAACTGCTTTTGCCTGGGCAAACGGCTGATAGCCTGATCTATCAGCTGATAGTAATCCTGTGATTGTAAATGGTTTTCTAATGTGTTATCTTCCGCTATGGTAATACTATTCCATACTCGGTCCAACAAACGCTGATCCCTGGCTACTTTCCGCATATTGTCTAACGCTTTGTTGCGGGCAATCACAAAACAATAATGTGCTGGCCGGTCGATGAAAGGCAGGCTTTCCCGGTTGGTCCATATTTTCAAGAAAGTATCCTGCACAATTTCTTCTGCGTCTGCAGTGGATTTGGTTAAACGCTCTACGAAAGTAAATATCAGTGGAGTATAATGATCAAAAAAACTACGGAACGCAACTTCATCGCCGCGCGCAATCAAACATAATAGTTCCCTCTCATTATGTAAGCTTTCTACATACAAGTGTTTTGGTCAGTTTTTTGCATAAATTTAGGTAAATAGATTAAATATGCAAGATGTCAAATGCCCCATCTAATAGAAAATTTAAAGCTGATTACCAGATGTGTAGGGCAACATCAACATGCAGATCCAATTAACAGAAAAACTGGAAGATATAACGGTACCGGCAATAGCAAATAACGAATAGGAACGCACCGAAATAAAGTATCCTTGTTAACACAACAGCAAGACAAAATGTACTGCCATCACTTTATCTCAGCGCCGGCTACACGCAGTAATATAAATACCGATGCAGATCTAGGAAAAATAGCCATATAAAATGACAACCCACAGTGCAACTGGAACAGGATAAAACTACACCTGATCTTGGTAGTCAGCAGCCAAGTAACAGCAGCATCAACCGGATTACATAGCAACAATAGGATTTTGCTTTGACCCAACTTTTAAATGTAACGCATCCGGCCTCCGGTTACATACCTGATAAAAAGCAAAAAGACAAGAACATTGCTGCTCTTGTCTTTTTTAGTTGCCCAACCAGGATTCGAACCTAGACAAACAGAACCAAAATCTGTCGTACTACCATTATACTATTGGGCAATACCCTTGTTGTTTGGGATGGCAAAAGTATAACTTTTTTTATTTCTGCAAAAAAAACTTGCGATATTTTTTAAATATCCTTTAAAATTCTCTGCAGCAAGGGATTATACAATCTGTAATTTTACTTTTTCCGTGATTATAGCTGGCTGTATCCACTCCATACAGGCATGATCTCCGCGGAAACAGGGCTTATTGCCAAATACAGAACAGGGCCGGCAGGATAAGTCATTGATCTGCACGGCGTTGCTTACCTCCTGGGCGTACCCCATAAAGCCAGCAAAAGGATGGGTAGCCCCCCATACCGATACAACCGGCACCCCAAACAGGGAAGCCAGGTGCATATTAGCGGAGTCCATACTGATCATTACATCCAAATGGCTGATAATCGCCATTTCTTCCTGTAAAGAAAAACGGCCGGCTACAACAGTGGACTGGGGATACCGCTGCGCCAATGCGGTTAATAGTTCCGTTTCCTGTTTCCCACCTCCCATCAACAATATCTGATGATCTGGTTCCTGCAGCAATTGCTGCAACACTTCCTCCATTTTTTCCAATGGATACATTTTCTCCCGGTAAGTAGCAAAAGGAGCTAAACCTATCCACTTTTTAGCCTGTTTAGGACCTATTATTGCAATGGTGGAAGCAGACAACTCACGGGGCGAAAAAACGGGTTTACGCCCCATTTCACAACGAAAACCCAGCTGCCTGAAAACAACTGCGTAACGTTCTATGGTGGTAGTAAGCTGTTGCAATACTTTATTTTCCCGGCGGGTAAGCGTTTTCTTCCCTTCCCTGCCCTTATCAATAAAGGCCACCGGTGTACCGCTCAGCCGGAAAAAAGTACGGATAATTTTGGAGCGCAATACGTTATGCAAATCGGCCACCACATGGATACGATGTGCCTTTTTTATTTCACGGAACAAGCGGTAAAGCCCTTTTATGCCTTTATGTATCCCTTTTACATCTGCCGGAAAAAAAGTAAGCCGAGGAATACCGGCACATAAGGCGCCCCAGTTTTTATTCGTCACAAAAACGATACTCACCGCCGGATTTTCTTCCAGCACCTGTTTCATGACAGGTATTGTCATCGCTACATCGCCCATGGCGGATAAGCGGGTAACCAATATGGTTTTAACAGTGCTCAAAGACAAGGGTTTTTATTTTTCGTTCTTGTATAGTACAGGATTTAAGGAAGGATCATTGTACATCTTCATCTGCTTGTACACTTTCATAAACCTCCTGCCGGCTGCTATGTCCAACAGCAACGCTTCTATGGCCGTGCTCAGATCCTGCTGTTGCTCCAGCAATATGTCGAGCTTACGTTGGCAGGCAGCACGGTGTTCCGGGCTAGCGTCTGCCCGGTTTGCTTCTTCCCGCATATGATAAATTTTTAATGCGAGAATAGATAAACGGTCTATTGCCCAAGCGGGGCTTTCCGTATTTATCACTGCATCGGGAGCAGGTATTACTTCTTTATGTTTATCTAGGAAATAGCTATCTATATACTCTACCACATCTGTACGCTCCTGGTTAGAACGGTCTATCCAGCGCTTAATGCCCAACGCTTCTACCGGATCGATGGCCGGGTTCCGGATAATATCTTCCAGGTGCCATTGCACTGTGTCTATCCAGTTTTTCAGGTAAAGCAGGTGTTCTATGCTGCTTTTTTCATACGGATTGGAAATAGCCTGATGTACATCATTGTGTTCATGATAGGCCTCGATACTCTGGTTAAATATCTTATTGCACGATTGTGTAAACATGGCGCAAATGTAATTATTTGCCATAAAAAAAGCGCATGGTAGACACCATACGCTTATTGTAAAAGATTGTCATGTGAATGTTCGAGAATGCAAATCGTGAAGGCTTTTAATGGTTATCTTGGGGTTGAGATGCCGTCAAGGTTATACCACCTTATTTCCCTTTTACCTTAAAATGACGCTGTTACACATCATATGTCGGCAATAATATTTTTATAATTGTTATTGTTTTTTTTCGAATATTTTTTGAATGCAGTAAATAGTAACTATCAATCACTCTAATGGCTATACGTTCATTTCATATTTGAGGGTGTCAATAAATTAATCTGCTGCAATTGTTAATAAAAATCCAAGTCACAAATTACAGCGCCAGATCACAGACTTTCATATTTCATAAACTAGGAGTGGCTTGTTACCACACTGTTTTATGGGATCTCCTTGTTGACAATATCCTTTTTATTACTCTCAATTTACCGGGTTCTCTAAATAAGGGTCTAATTGCAGACATCACGCTTTCTGTGTGTCTCTTGATGCAAATTAAATGAGGCCACTGCAGTATGATTTGCAGTGGCCTCATTTTTTTGTACAACGTTAGTTGTAAATATGTCAATTCTTTGTCCAATTTAGCTACTATCGGGCTTTTGACTGCCTAGACATCGCTATATAATAGAGTGGAATACCCATCAAAATAATACCCAATCCCGGTAAGGTGTAGCTGGTTTCAAACACTAACAACAGTGCTGCCAGCGATAACGCTACTATAATATATACCAGCGGCAGTAACGGATACCCAAAAGCTTTGTAAGGCCGTTCCAGCTCCGGACGTTTTCTCCTTAAAATAAAAATGCCCAGTATCGTTAATACATAAAAGATCAACACCCCAAAAATCACCAATGCCAGCAAATCATTGTACCGGCCAGTCAAACAAAGCAGGGAAGCCCAGGCACATTGTATCCACAAGCCCTTTTCCGGCACACTATGCTGATTAAGCTGACCAGCTCCTTTAAAGAATAGCTTGTCTTCTGCCATGGTGTAGTAAATACGGGCGCCAGCCAAAATAAGCCCATTATTACAGCCAAAAGTGGAGATCATGATCATGATGGCAATAATATAAGCACCGGAAGAACCAAAAATCTTCGCCGCCGCTGCTACGCCTACCCGGTCGTTGGCAGCAAACGCAATTTCCTGCATGGGCAGTACGGCCAGGTACATCAGGTTACAGCTTACATAGATGATGGTTACTATCGCAGTGCCCAGGAACAAGGAACGCCCAATATTCTTTTGCGGATTTTTAATTTCTCCGGCAATAAAAGTAACATTGTTCCAGGCATCGCTGGAAAACAGCGATCCCTTCATGGAAACAGCGATAGCGCCAAACAATGCCAAACCAGACAATGCGGAAGTAATTACCTCGCCGTTTTGCAGGCTTATGGTAGTGGCATCCCAGGCATGCTGCCAGTTAGCCTGCCATATTTCATGTTTAGCACCCAATAAAAAACCAAAAATGATCAGCCCAAACAAGGATAACAGTTTTGCCAATGTAAACACTGTTTGTATCACCTTACCATGCTGTACTCCCCGTGTATTGATAAAAGTTAACAGGCAAATAGATATGATCGCTACTATCTGGGCGGCGGAAACTTGGAACCACCCGGCTTCAAAAAGAATATTCTTTTCGCTGAAACCAGGAATAAGATAAGCGGTAAATTTAGCGAAAGCTACGGCCACCGCTGCAATAGTACCGGTTTGTATCACCCCGAACTGCGTCCATCCAAACAAAAAGGCAATAAATGGATTGTAAGCTTCCCGCAGGTATACATACTGCCCACCAGCTTTGGGAAACATGCCAGATAGCTCTCCATAACTCAAAGCAGCAATCAGGGTTACCACGCCCGCCAGTACCCACATGGCGGTGATCCAACCGGCGCCTCCCACACTCCGGGCAATTTCGGCTGTTACAATAAAAATACCGGAACCAATCATAGATCCGGCTACGACCATGGTGGCATCCAATAAACCCAGAGAGGGCTTGAACGAGGTGGTCTGGTTAATTTCCACTTTGTGTGGCTTAGCTTGGTTGATATCCATATCTGTTATTTATAAAAAATCCCGGCTCATTGGGAACCGGGACTATTAAGATAAAAAATCTACTGCTTTATTTGTGCTTATTTTGACGAATCGCCACCATGTTCATTCATTCCTTTGATGACTTCCGGCGTTACATCGTACGCTGGGTCTTTGTAAAGAATGTTGCTGGCTGTGCTGCGATAAGAAAATATATAAGCATAACGCTTATCGGAATTAAAGGCTTTCAGAAAATCATCCAGTCTTTTTTGTAATTCTTCGTTGAATTTAGTCTCTTGCTCTGTATAGGCAGCACGCAGGTTTTGCGCTTCCTGCTCCAGTTGCTGCTGCTTGCCCATCAGGCTGCGTTGTGCTGCTTCTCCTTGTTCCTGGGTAAGCGTAGAGGCTCTGCGCTGCAGATCTTCGTACTCACTCTGTAAAGCACGGGCTTTCCCTTTCAACTGATTATCCATCTGTTGCTGTTTCTGTTCCAGCAGCGCTCTTTTCTCTTTAAAATATTCAAAATGCGCTTCCAGTGAATCCAAATCTACGTAAGCAATTTTGAAACTTCCAGCCGCTGCCTGAGTACCATTACTTGCTGCAGTTGTAGGAGCGGGTGTATTATTACCAGCTTTATTTCCCTGGCAAGACATTAATAATCCGGCTGCTAATGCCGCGAAAAATCCTTTGGACACTAATTGTTTACATGTGCGCATGTTAGTAGGAGGCTTTGCTTCTTTTAGTACATATGAAAAATGGAACGGCTAAAATAAGGTTTTTACTGGATTTTCAGATTTTGATTCCTTTTTTTAGCTAGCTTTTAACTAATACGGGCTTCCGAAGAAGAACATATCAATGTTTTACTTTCTCTAATAATATTTCCGGCTCATTGGTAGTGATAAAATCAATACCCTCTTTCAGCAAGGCGTCCATCACTTCCGGCTTGTCTATTGTCCAGGCATTGGTGGTTACCTGGTGCTGTTTTGCTGTAGCAATCAGCGTTGGTTCTTTTTTAAATTCCTGCTGATTATAATCCAGTCCCCATATACCGTCGGCCTGCAACTCAGCAGGTGTTTTATCGCCATTCAGATAGGCAATTTTAGCAGTGGGGTCCAGTTCTTTTAATTTTTTGCAAATATTGTAATCAAAACTAATGTAATACATCCATGCCTGCGCCTTCTTAGCCCGGATCAATTCCATCGCTTTGGTGGCCAACAGCTGCCCTTTTCCTTTGCCAGAAGGTTTTAATTCCAATACCAGTTTGGTTTGGTGCTGCTGCATGATCACATCAATATATTCTTCAAGGGTAGGTACCCGGTCGCCATTCTTTAACTGAACAGTCTGGAGATCTGCCAAGGTAGACTCTTCCACCTTTTTGCCGCCTATTTCAGGATCATGTGAGATTACCAGCTGATTATCCGCAGATAACCATACGTCAAACTCCGATCCCTCACAACCTAATTGGATAGCATCTTTCAATGAAGTAATGCTGTTCTGGCTACCTTCATGATGCTTCCAGGCACCACGGTGTGCCACTACTTTGTTATGGATAAAATCATCTGCTACCAATAAGAAATCGGCGGTATCATTACCCGCCTTAATGCGTACAGGGTAGGTAAATGCTGCTTTATCTTCTACAACTGCCTGCTTCTTTAATCTCAATGCTGATCCGCTGATGGTAAACAACCCCGATTTGTCTTCCAACAATACCGCAGTACCAGTTTGCCCATTCCTGCTATATATTTTACCTATAACGGCATTCTTTTGCTTCAAAGGAATCGTATAAGCATCGAGGTAAGGTGCAGCAGCTTCCTGGGCCTTCACGGTAGCAGTACCCAACAAGGTAAGACCTATAAACAGGAAAAGCTTTTTGCAGTTGTTCATATTATTAAGATTTATCTCCCAAAATAGCGTGCAATTTCTTTATTTCCATTGCTTCCTGAAAAAATACCACGTTAAATTAAAATAAAGCTTTGCTAAAACCGGAAACTAACTATAACGTATAAACGAAAAAATTGATTACCCTAATAACTAATCGCCTTTAGCTGCTAAAGCGCCTAAAGCTGTTAGTCATTAGCTGCTAATCAACAGTGCTAATTGTGTGTTACTTTCAGAATATTGAACCGGGTAGAATCTAATGGATACCCTGTGGTCACCAATGTATATACTTTACCAGTTTGAGTAGGCAAGGTAAAAGATTTCAGTACCAGACTGGAATCTACATAACGGAAATTGATGGTATAGGCGCTATCGCCATACAATGGTGCAAAAGCAGTTTGTGACGGCGCTGTCAATCCTCTAAAAAAGAGGGGGGCTGCGCCGGAATACACATCCATTCCTAATGGTGTTCTGTTAGGCTTAAATCCCTGACTGAAATCTATTACCCGGAATTTAGCGGTACCGGTTCCTAAGGAAGACATATCATCTTCTGTGATAATTAAAGACAATTGCTGCACAGCGCTGTCGGCGCCCAGAAAAGCAGTGTAATACCGTTTATTGCGAAGAAAAAGCTGCACATTAAATAACGCCACCGGCTGACCGCTAAGCGTGATGATCACATTGTATTTCTGCGCGCGGTAAGATTTATAGGGAGTTACGGTACCATAGCCTACATTGCTGGCAAAATTAATGGTGTCCAGCATTACGTTAAACTCACTATTGGGCACTGCATTCACAAACATGAAGCTGGAATGGGTATCCGGCACTGCACTATCGCTGTTTTTCTTGCAGGCTCCCAGCAATCCTACCACAATAATAATGGGAATGATCAGGTATTTCATGAAATCCGCTACGTTTTACGGCCCCAAATGTAAAGAATTACGGGAACGAATACACATAAAAAAAGCGCCTGCCTTGCCGGCAGACGCTTTCTCTTTAAATATCTGATCAATACTATTCTTCTTCATCAAACTGGAACACCTCTTTGGAAGATGCCAGGATGTCGTATTCTTCCTTAGAACCTACGATCATGTTTTCGAACTCACGTAAACCAGTACCAGCCGGGATCAGGTGACCTGTGATCACATTCTCCTTCAGACCCATCATATCATCGGTTTTACCGTTGATAGCTGCCTGAGACAGTACTTTTGTGGTTTCCTGGAACGATGCTGCAGAGATCCAGCTCCGGGTACCGAGGGAGGCCTTGGTAATACCCTGCAGGAGCGGACTGGAAGTAGCCGGTTGTGCATCGCGGTACTCTACCAGTTTTTTATCTGCACGACGTAACAGGGAGTTTTCTTCACGAACCTGGCGCAGGGTTACAATCTGACCTGCTTTCAGGTTGGTAGATTCACCTGCTTCAGTTACTACCTTCTTATCGAAGATCATATCATTTTCTTCAAAGAAGTCGAACCTGTCTTCGGTATCCCCTTCGAGGAAGCGGGTATCTCCCGGATCTTCGATGTTTACCTTACGCATCATCTGACGAACGATCACCTCAATGTGCTTATCGTTAATCTTCACACCCTGCAAGCGGTATACTTCCTGGATTTCATTTACCAGGTATTCCTGTACAGCAAACGGTCCTTTGATAGACAGGATGTCTGCAGGAGTAGTAGAACCGTCGGAGAGGGAAGTACCTGCCTTCACAAAGTCACCATCCTGTACCAGGATATGACGTGTTAACGGCACCAGGTATTTCTTCACCTGGCCTTCACGGCTTTCGATGATGATTTCGCGGTTACCACGTTTGATGTTACCGAAAGCTACCACACCGTCAATTTCAGAAACGATAGCAGGGTTGCTTGGGTTACGTGCTTCAAAGAGCTCAGTTACACGTGGCAAACCACCCGTAATGTCTCGCAGTTTACCGATAACACGTGGGATCTTCACAATTACCTGACCCGCTCTCACCTTATCTCCTTCGGAGATTACAATGTGGGAACCTACTGGTAAGTTGTAAGATTTTACCTCTTTATTACCGTCAACGTAGATAGACGGGATCTTATTTTTATCTTTTGTTTCAATTACCACTTTTTCACGGTGACCTGTTTGCTCATCGGCTTCTTCACGGAAGGTAATACCTTCAATGATACTATCGAAACGGATAGCACCCGGAATTTCAGACACGATAACGGCGTTGAACGGATCCCATGTGCAAATCATTTCACCTTTCGTTACTTTCTGTCCATCTTTTACCAGCAGGGTAGAACCGTAAGGAATGTTGTTGGTAACCAGCAGACGGTCATTTTTCACGTCCATGATACGCAGCTCACCGGTACGTCCGATAACCACCTGCACTTTTTCACCTTCGTTGTTTTCGTAGGTGGTAGTACGCAAGCCATCGAATTGAACAGTACCATCAAATTTGGCAGACAAACCGGATTCAACGGAAGTAGAACCGGCCACACCACCCACGTGGAAGGTACGCAATGTTAACTGTGTACCAGGCTCACCGATAGACTGGGCAGCGATGATACCTACTGCATCACCTTTCTGTGCAGTGTAACCGCTGGCCAGGTTTTTACCGTAGCATTTCACACATACACCACGACGGCTTTCGCAAGTCAGTACGGAGCGGATTTCTACTGTTTCAATAGCGCTGTCTTCAATTCTATGTGCAATATCTTCAGAGATCTCTTCACCGGCAGCCACAATCACCTCATCAGTATGAGGATCGAATACATCATGCAGGGAAGTACGTCCTAAGATACGGTCGTACAGTGTTTCGATGATTTCTTCGTTATCCTTCAACGCGGAAGTAGCAATACCACGGAGGGTGCCGCAATCTTCTTCGTTGATCACCACATCCTGCGCAACGTCTACCAGACGACGGGTCAGGTAACCCGCATCCGCAGTTTTCAGCGCCGTATCCGCAAGACCTTTACGGGCACCGTGCGTAGAGATGAAGTATTCCAATACGTTCAAACCATCCTTAAAGTTGGACAATACCGGGTTTTCGATGATCTCAGAACCAGTAGAACCACTCTTACGTGGCTTGGCCATCAGACCTCTGATACCAGCCAGCTGTTTGATCTGCTGCTTGGAACCACGCGCACCGGAATCCAACATCATGTATACAGAGTTGAAACCTTGCTTATCGGTAGCCAGCTCACGGATCAGGGTTTCTGTCACCTTCGTATCCACACGTGACCAGATGTCGATGATCTGGTTGTAACGTTCGTTGTTGGTGATCAGACCCATGTTATAGTTATCCCAAACCTCGTCTACTTCACCGGCAGCAGCATCAATCATGTCTTGTTTAACTTCCGGAATGATCAGGTCATTGATGTTAAATGACAGACCACCGCGGAACGCCATACGGAAACCTAATTGTTTGATGTCGTCCAGGAATTTCGCTGTTTTAGGGATATCGGTGTATTTAATAATGTCGCCGATGATTTCACGAAGTGATTTCTTGGTCAGCAGGGCGTTTACATAACCGGCTTCCTTCGGTACGAACTGGTTGAACAGTACGCGGCCTACGGTAGTTTCGATCAGTTTTCTTTCCAGCTCACCATTTGCATTTCTCACATTGGTTTTTACGCGAATGTGGGCATGCAGATCAATACGGTCTTCATTTAAGGCGATAATTACTTCTTCCGCAGAATAGAAAGCCTTGCCCTCTCCTCTTACCACTACATCACCTATGGTTTTCTTACCCTTAGTGATATAATACAGACCGAGTACCATGTCTTGTGAAGGCAGGGTAATTGGCGTACCGTTCTGTGGATTGAGGATATTATGGGAAGACAGCATCAGCAACTGGGCTTCCAGGATCGCAGCATTGCTCAAAGGCACGTGTACCGCCATCTGGTCACCATCAAAGTCGGCGTTGAACGCAGAACATACCAACGGGTGCAGCTGTATCGCTTTACCTTCTACCAGTTTAGGCTGGAAGGCCTGGATAGACAAACGGTGCAGGGTTGGAGCACGGTTTAACATTACCGGGTGACCTTTCAGTACGTTTTCCAGGATATCCCAAACCACTGCTTCTTTACGATCCACCAGCTTTTTAGCTGATTTCACGGTTTTCACGATGCCTCTTTCGATCAGTTTACGGATAATGAATGGTTTAAACAATTCAGCCGCCATATCCTTTGGCAAACCGCACTCGTGCAATTTCAGCTCAGGGCCTACCACGATAACAGAACGACCGGAGTAATCCACACGTTTACCGAGGAGGTTCTGACGGAAACGACCTTGTTTACCTTTCAATACGTCTGACAGTGATTTCAGTGCACGACCACCTTCCGCTTTCACCGCATTGGATTTACGGGAGTTATCGAACAAGGAATCCACCGCTTCCTGCAGCATACGTTTTTCGTTACGCAGGATCACTTCAGGCGCTTTAATTTCGATCAAACGTTTCAAACGGTTGTTACGGATGATCACCCTGCGGTACAGGTCGTTCAGGTCGGAAGACGCGAAACGGCCACCATCCAAAGGAACTAACGGACGCAGTTCTGGCGGTACTACAGGAATATATTGCATAACCATCCATTCAGGACGGTTTTCTACACGACCATTAGCTTCACGGAAAGCTTCCACTACGCTCAAACGTTTCAGCGCTTCCGCTTTACGTTGCTGGGAAGTTTCAGTGGCTGCCTGGTTACGCAACTGGTAAGAAAGGCCATCCAGATCAATACGGGCCAGCATCATTTCTACCGCTTCCGCACCCATTTTAGCAATAAACTTGTTAGGATCTTCATCCGGTAACAGTTGATTGTCTTTTGGTAAAGTATCCAGGATATCCAGGTATTCCTCTTCTGTGAGCAAGTCACCGTAGTTCATACCTTTTTCCTGTTTCATACCTGCCTGGATCACCACATATCTTTCGTAGTAAACGATAGTTTCCAATTTCTTGGAAGACATACCCAGCAGGTAACCAATTTTGTTAGGCAGGGATTTGAAATACCATATATGTACAACAGGCACAACCAAACGAATGTGGCCCATTCTTTCACGACGTACTTTCTTCTCCGTTACTTCAACACCACAACGGTCACATACTATACCCTTATAACGGATACGCTTATATTTTCCGCAATAGCATTCATAATCCTTTACAGGACCAAAAATCCTTTCGCAAAATAAACCATCACGTTCCGGCTTGTAAGTACGGTAGTTGATGGTTTCAGGTTTCAGCACTTCACCGTATGAACGCTCCAGAATAACATCCGGAGAAGCCAAACTGATGGTAATGCTGTTAAAATTTGATTTAGGACGATTTTCTTTTTTGATAGCCATCGTAATTAGCTTTTAGCGGTTAGCCGTTAGTTGTTAGCTAGTGGCGAAAAAATAGCCATTAGCTGTTAGCTCCCAACTTGTTAATAAGAAGAGAGCTAACAGCTAAAAGCTTAATCAAATTTCAGATCCAGACCCAGACCACGCAATTCATGGATCAATACATTGAAGGATTCAGGCACACCGGCTTTCGGTATGTTATCACCCTTCACGATAGATTCATATGCTTTGGCACGACCCACGATATCATCAGATTTAATTGTAAGCAGTTCCTGCAGGATGTTGGATGCACCATAAGCTTCCAGTGCCCACACCTCCATCTCACCAAAACGCTGACCACCAAACTGGGCTTTACCACCCAGCGGCTGTTGGGTAATCAGACTGTACGGTCCGATAGAACGGGCGTGCATCTTATCATCCACCATGTGGCTCAGTTTAAGCATATAGATAACACCAACGGTTGCTTTCTGGTGGAAGCGGTCGCCCGTTTCACCGTCATGCAGGTAAGCGTGGCCAAAGCTAGGCAGGCCGGCTTCGTTGATATATTCAGCAATCTCTTCTGTGGTAGCACCATCGAAGATAGGAGTAGCAAAGCGTACACCCAGTTTCAGACCTGCCCAACCTAATACGGTTTCATAGATCTGTCCGAGGTTCATACGGGAAGGTACCCCCAGCGGGTTCAGTACGATATCCAGTGGTGTACCATCTTCCAGGAATGGCATGTCTTCATCACGCACAATCTTGGCAACGATACCCTTGTTACCGTGGCGTCCCGCCATTTTATCCCCCACTTTCAACTTACGCTTGCTGGCCAGGTAAACCTTTGCCAGTTTCAATACCCCCGCAGGCAGCTCATCACCGATAGAGATGTTGAACTTCTCACGTTTGTAACGTCCCAGCTCTTCGTTGAACTTGATGTTATAGTTATGTAACAGTGTATTGATCTGATCGTTCACCACTTCGTCTGTTGTCCAGCCCAGTGGGTTTACGTTCATGAAATCAATGTTTACCAGGTTCTTCTGAGAGAACTTGGAACCCTTGGAGATCAGCACTTCACCATAAGTATTGGTAATGCCCTGGGAGGTTTTATCCTTCAGCAATACCAGCAACTTGCTCATGAGTACTTCCAGCAAGTCTTCCGCATTTTTCTGGTGAATTTTCTCCAGTTTTTCGATCGCTGCTTTCTCACGGGTTTTGGAGTTCTTGTCTTTCTTAGCGCGACTGAACAATTTCTTGTCGATCACCACTCCTTCTGTTGATGGAGGCGCCTTCAGGGAAGCGTCTTTCGCATCAGAAGCCTTGTCACCGAAGATCGCTCTGAGGAGTTTTTCTTCAGGAGAAGGATCAGATTCACCACGCGGAGTGATTTTACCGATCAAGATATCACCTTCTTTAATGTGGGCGCCCACACGGATAATACCGTTCTGGTCGAGGTCTTTGGTAGCCTCTTCACTCACGTTAGGGATATCCGGAGTCAGTTCTTCCTCACCCAGTTTGGTATCACGAACTTCCAGTTCATATTCATCGATGTGGATGGAAGTAAAGAGATCTTCACGAGCAACTCGTTCAGAGATTACGATCGCATCCTCAAAGTTGTAACCTTTCCATGGCATGAACGCCACTTTCAGGTTACGGCCCAATGCCAGTTCACCTCCGCGGGTAGCATAACCTTCTGTTAAGAAGTCGCCATCTTTTACGCGCTGACCTTTCTTCACGCAAGGTCTGAGGTTAATACAGGTACTCTGGTTGGTTTTAACGAATTTGGTCAGTGTATATACTACCAGGTCATCTTCAAAGCTCACCAGTTTCTGCATTTCATCACGCTCGTAACGAACGTGGATTTCGTTGGCATCTACGAATTCTATCACACCACTACCATCTGCGGTGATCTGCAAACGGGAGTCGCGGGCTGCTTTACCTTCCAAACCAGTACCTACGATAGGCACTTCTGGATTTAGCAGTGGCACTGCCTGACGTTGCATGTTTGACCCCATCAGCGCACGGTTGGCATCATCATGTTCCAGGAACGGAATCAGGGATGCACTCAACCCTACAATCTGGTTAGGCGCTACGTCCATGAATTCCACTTCATCTCTGTCGAGGATCGGGAAATCACCGGTTTCGCGGGATTTAATTTTATCGTTTACGAAGTTGCCTTTATCATCCAGCGGGGCGTTAGCCTGTGCGATCTTTACAGAATCTTCTTCTTCAGCGCTCAGGAACTCCACATTCTGCATATCCACCTTACCCTGGATTACTTTACGGTAAGGCGTTTCAATGAAGCCCATCTCATTTACCTTAGCGTGTACGCACAGAGTAGAGATCAAACCGATGTTCGGACCTTCTGGTGTTTCGATAGTACACAAACGGCCATAGTGGCTATAGTGAACGTCACGTACCTCAAAGCCTGCTCTTTCACGGCTCAAACCACCGGGTCCGAGAGCGGAAATACGGCGTTTGTGAGTGATTTCGGACAGTGGGTTTGTTTGATCCAGGAACTGAGACAACTGGGAAGTACCGAAGAAGGAGTTGATCACGGAAGACAGGGTCCTCGCATTGATCAGGTCCACAGGAGTAAATACCTCATTGTCACGTACGTTCATTCTTTCACGGATGGTACGAGCCATACGCGCCAGACCTACGCCAAACTGAGCATATAACTGCTCGCCCACAGTACGTACACGACGGTTAGACAGGTGATCGATATCGTCGATCTCAGCCTTACCGTTGGTGAGCTGTACCAGGTATTTGATGATGGAAATGATGTCATCCTTCGTTAACACTTTCATGTCTAACGGAGTAGGAAGACCCAATTTTCTATTGATCTTATAACGACCAACATCTCCGAGATCGTAACGTTTATCGGAGAAGAATAATTTATCGATGATACCCCTTGCTGTTTCATCATCTGGCGCATCGGCACCGCGCAATTGGCGGTAGATGTGCTGAACGGCTTCCAGTTCGGAGTTAGATGTATCCTTATTTAATGTATTGTAGATGATGGAGAAATCGCCACTCACCTCTTCTTTCTGAACGAATACGCTTTTCAGTCCCATGTCTACGATGGTTTCAATATTCGCTTCATCCAGAATGCTATCGCGCTCCAGCATAATTTCATTACGCTCGATGCTCACCACTTCACCGGTATCTTCATCCACAAAGTCTTCTACCCAGCTTCTTAAAACACGGGCGGCCAGCTTTTTACCAGCGTATTTTTCAAGACTTTTCTTGTCTGCTTTTACTTCATCTGCCATGCCAAACAGTTGCAGAATATCTTTATCTGTTTCATAGCCGATGGCACGTAACAGCGTGGTAACCGGGAATTTCTTCTTACGGTCGATGTAGGCGTACATCACATTGTTGATGTCCGTTGCAAACTCCATCCACGCGCCCTTGAACGGGATCACCCTTGCAGAGTAAATCTTAGTACCGTTCGGATGTACGGATTGACCAAAGAATACACCAGGTGAACGATGCAGTTGGGATACAACTACGCGTTCAGCACCATTAATAACGAAAGTACCTCTAGGGGTCATGTACGGAATGTTTCCAAGGAATACATCCTGAACAATCGTCTGGAAATCCACATGCTCTTCATCATTACAGCTGAGGCGGAGTTTCGCTTTCAACGGTACAGAATAAGTAAGCCCACGCTCAATACATTCCTCGATAGTATAACGCGGAGGATCCACGAAATAATCAAGGAATTCCAGATTAAAGATATTTCTGGTATCCGTAATCGGGAAGTTCTCTTTAAATACTTTAAAAAGGCCTTCGTTGTTTCGCTTGTCTGGTGTGGTTTCTAATTGGAAGAAATCCTTGAAAGATTGGATTTGGATAGCCAACAGATCCGGTGTCTCAGTAACTTGTTTGATCTTTCCAAAATTTACTCTTTCGTTTGTTTGGGCTTTTTTTAGAGACATATTCGAAGTTAGCAGTTATATGACTTATAGAATTAGGGAAATTAAGATTTCTTTGCCAATACCATCCTGATTGTTATGCCTTCTGCACGTGGTCAAAGTCACCTTCAAGTGATTCCCCGTTTTGACTCTCTGAAAAAGACACTTTCCCAAAGGGAATAAGGCCAAAAGTGCACAAGCACTTTTGACCTTTAAAAGATGTATACTTAAGCAAAGAATTACTGAATTTCAACTTCAGCACCAGCTTCGGTCAGCTTAGCTTTCAGGTCTTCAGCCTCAGCTTTGCTTACGCCTTCTTTGATAGCTTTAGGCGCGCCGTCAACCAGTTCTTTCGCTTCTTTCAGACCTAAGCCGGTCAGGTCTTTTACAACCTTAACAACGTTCAGCTTGCTAGCACCTGCAGATTTCAGTACTACGTTGAAAGCAGTTTTCTCTTCAACAGCAGCGGCTTCGCCACCACCTGCTGCTACTACTACTGCAGCTGCTGCTGGTTCGATACCATACTCATTTTTCAGTACATCTGCGAGTTCTTGTACTTCCTTAACAGTTAAACCTACTAATTGTTCGGCTAATGCTTTTACGTCTGCCATTTTATAATGTTTTAATGTAATGTTTGTAAAGTTTGTTATTTATATTGTGACTTGGAAGCCAATTTTTTAAGCGTTTTCAGGAGCAATTATCAACTCCTAAAAAAACTTACTCTGCTGCTGGAGCTTCTTCTACGCCAGCTTCTTCTTTCTTGCCTTTTTCCAACAAAGCAGCAATAACGCGTTTTGCAGGAGATTGCAACAGACCGATAACTTCGCCGATGAGCTCGTTCTTGGTCTTGATGTTGGTCAGTGCAGTCAGCTGGTTGTCGCCTACGAATACTTCGTCAGCAACAAAAGCAGCTTTCAATACTGGTTTTTCCAGCTTGTTGTTAGCTTTACGAAAAGCGGAGATGATCAATGCTGGCTCTTTCGGGCTGTCAGAGAACATCAGGGCAGTTACACCATGCAGACTGTCATAAACGCCAGCATATTTTTCGCTGTCCAGAGATTCCAGTGCCTTACGGATCAAGGTGTTTTTAGCCACCTTCATTTCCACTTGTTTATTGAAGCACACTTTCCTCAGGTCGTTAACCTGCGCCACCGTTAATGACTCGGTATTGGTGATATAAAAGTTGCTGTATTGAGAGAACTTACTTTTCAGCAGTTCGATCACATCATTTTTTTGATCTTTATTCATATTAAAACGTTTGTAGCAAGCCCCATCCTTCCAGATAACGGCTACAACTCGTGATCAATTAGTTTTGAACAGATTTAGTATCGATAACAATACCAGGACTCATGGTGCTAGCCATAGACAGGCCTTTCAGGTAAGTACCTTTTGCAGTAGCTGGTTTCAGCTTGATGATAGCATTGATCAGCTCCAGGGAGTTCTGCTCAATTTTATCAGATGCAAAGGATACACGACCGATAGAAGCATGGATGATACCCGCTTTATCTACCTTAAAGGTGATTTTACCACCTTTTACATCGTTTACTGCAGCTGCAACGTCGTTAGTAACAGTACCGGTTTTAGGGTTAGGCATCAGGTTACGTGGACCTAAGATTTTACCCAGTTTACCGATTTTAGGCATTACAGCAGGAGTAGCGATGATCACATCAATTTCAGTCCAACCAGCTTCGATCTTCTGGATAAATTCATCCAGACCAATGAAGTCAGCACCTGCTTCTTTTGCAGCAGCTTCTTTGTCGGGAGTGCAAAGCACCAACACCTTCTTAGTTTTACCAGTACCGTGAGGAAGCGTTACGGAACCACGGATAGCCTGGTCTGCTTTCTTAGGATCAACGCCTAAGCGGATATGCAAATCGACAGAACTGTCGAATTTAGTGCAGTTAATATCTTTAACTAAGCTGGAAGCTTCTTTCAGGCTGTACACTTTATTTTTGTCCACCTTCGCTTCAGCTACTTTTCTCTTTTTAGTTGCCATTTGTCAAAATGATTTTAAGATCCTGCCTCAACAGGGTGAAACAATTAGTTTTCCCAGGGAGCTTTACCTTCTACAGTAATACCCATGCTACGAGCAGTACCAGCTACCATTTTCATAGCGCTGTTCAGAGTGAAGCAGTTCAGATCAGGCATCTTATCCTGTGCAATAGCTTCTACCTGAGCCCAGGTAACTTTACCCACCTTGTTACGGTTAGGCTCTTTAGAACCACCTTGTAATTTAGCAGCTTCCAACAGCTGTACAGGAGCCGGAGGAGTTTTGATTACGAAGTCGAAAGACTTGTCAGTGTAAACAGTCAGCAATACAGGCAATACTTTACCCATTTTATCCTGGGTACGGGCATTAAACTGTTTGCAGAACTCCATGATGTTCACACCTTTGGAACCCAGCGCGGGACCAATTGGAGGTGCAGGATTGGCCTGGCCGCCTTTAACCTGCAATTTCACGTACGTTGCGATCTCTTTTGCCATGTTTATTGATTTAATTTGGTTAAACGCTCCCTGTTAAACAAGGGGCTCCCAAAACTAAAAGGAACTAAAAAACCTTTTAAAGGGGATGCAAAGGTATATATTATTATGAATTTGTCAAAAAGTATTTGATTTTGGGCATCCTTTTTGCTCTGGAAAGGATTTTTTTTACAAATCTATTGCATTACTGCGAAATATTCCTTATTATCCGAAGTCCGCAAAGCTAAGACTTTTCTGCTACCTGCACATAAAACAATTCCCGTCTCTTTCCTTTCTCTGTTTTTATATATTTATAGACAAACGCCCGCTCTTCCTGCACTTTGCCTTTCATTTCCATCACTGCTTGCTGAAGCTCATCTGTATTTTGCCGGATCGAGGCATCCTTTAAACCTGAAAGCGATTTTTCTATGTCCTGCAACTTACCAACAATCCCGTCAATCATCTTTTTCAGTTCATCATCTTTTACTTCAGGGCTAAACTGCCGGTTCTTAAAGTTTACATATTCATTATATAGCTTCACCACTTCCGTATAACTCCGGTTCATCACATTAAATTCATCTACCTGCCGGTTACGGTTCGCTACTTCCTGGTTATGCACCAATACCTGAATGGTTTGGTCCATCCAATCCAGTTCACTCATGATAAATGGATTGGCAGCCCCGCCAAACCGCCGTATCCTGGCGGCAGCGGATTGCAGGCGTTCCAGGCGCGATTGCCGGAACCATATATTTAAACTGTCGCTGTACGAAAATACCGGGCGCCTCTCTGCTGCTGCCAGTCCTTGTATCCCTACCTCGTCGTGCCCCATTGGATGCAATAACAGCTGCCAGAGCGGATCATAGGGCATATGTGTTTTTACTGCCAGCTGGGGAGCTACCTGGAACCAGGCCCAGTTGGTACGTTGTATAAACCGGCCGTTATCCACATAACCAGCGCCCCAGGTAGGATCTGTCACCGTCCATTGAGCACCATTCTTTACAATCACCCAATCGTGCGATCCCGTGGGGATCATAATATCGTTCTGCAATCCATACCCGGTTACAACAAGGGCACTGATCCCTGCTTCCCGGCATACTTGTGCGTACAACACCGCATAATCAGTACAGATTCCTTTGCGGGTACGTAATGTTTTTTGCATAGCCGCTGCCGAATCGCGGTAGCTGCTTATTTGGTTCATGTTGGGCACATCATAGGCAATATGGGCGGCCATCCAATTAAATAAAGCCTGTTGCAGCGCAATACTGTTGGGCGTATGCGCTTTTAACCATTGGGCCATAGCGGCCGGTGAGGCCGTAGCAGTTTCGGGTATCTGTACAATAGCGGCCGGTGCTAGTTTGCCGGCGGGTTGTGCTGCTGCCTGTGTACATAACAGCAGTCCGAGCAGAACAAAAATTACTGGTTTCATATTACGTTATAATAAATATAGGGAGCTGATAAAAAGGGATCGTCCCAGCTATGGCCAGGACGATCCCAAAATATAAAAACTTTTACGCAGGTCAAAGCTACAGTCATCTTATCAAAAAAACAGCTTCATTATTATTTCATCATCAATAAATAATAAAAGAAAAACCGCCCGGAATGGTCCGGGCGGTTTAAAAATAGCTTATCTAAAAACTTAGGAAAGTTTTTCTACCTGCATAAAGTTCAGCTCTACTGGAGTAGCGCGGCCGAAGATCTTTACAGTTACTTTCAGTTTTTTCTTGTCTTCAATTACTTCTTCGATCACCCCGTTAAAGTCATTGAATGGTCCATCAATGATTTTAATAGTTTCACCCACAATGAAGGGTTCGCTCATGGTTAATCCCTGATCGCTCAGTTCATCCACTTTACCCAGCATTTTATTTACTTCAGCTTTACGGAGTGCGATAGGCTTTTCCTTTCCGAGGAAGTGGATAACGCCGGATACGTTGCGTATGGCTTGTATTACGTCATCGGTCATTTTACCATCTACCGCTTCGATCATCACATAACCGGGATAAAAGTTTTTTTCGCGCATTACTTTTTTACCAGCCTGCACCTTATAAACTTTTTCCACCGGCAGGAAGATCTGGCTGATTACGTTACCCCAATCGGAGCGGCGTACTTCAATATCCAGGTATTCCTTAACTTTTTTTTCCTTGCCACTAACAACGCGGAGTACATACCACTTTGTTTCCTGAGCAGGAAGATTGGCTGCATCCATTTATTTAGCTTTGAAAATTTCGTAATAGTGAGTTAACACAAAGTTGGAAGCGGCATCCATACCCCATACCAAGGCAGTAACGAACAGTGTTGCAATAAGTACAATCATGGTAGATGACTGGAGCTCTTGCCAGGTAGGCCAGGACACCTTGTAAACCAATTCATGATAAGACTCGCGGAAATAATTTCTGATCTTATTCATTATATAAAGTTAACTAATTATGATCAATTGTTTAAAGCCCAAAAATGGTTGACTTGTTTTATTTTGTAATAACAACAATTCAACCATTTAGTTATTTCTTTGAACCTGGCACGGGTACTAGGATTCGAACCCAGATCAAAGGTTTTGGAGACCCGTATGCTACCGTTGCACCATACCCGTGTATAAAGCCATTAGCAGTTAGCTTATGGATATCAGCAAATATATGAAAAATTGCTGACATTTAAGAGCCAAAGCTAATGGCTTTTAATATTATTATAATTACTTGATGATTTCAGTAACCTGACCGGCACCTACTGTACGACCACCTTCGCGGATAGCGAATTTCAGACCTTTATCCATAGCGATAGGCTGAATCAGTTTTACAGTGAGGGTAACGTTATCACCAGGCATAACCATTTCAACACCTGCTGGTAATTCAACTTCACCGGTAACGTCAGTTGTACGGAAGTAGAACTGAGGACGGTATTTGTTGAAGAACGGAGTGTGACGGCCACCTTCTTCTTTGCTCAGTACGTATACTTCGCATTTGAATTCAGAGTGAGGTTTGATGCTACCTGGAGCACAGATAACCATACCACGGCGGATTTGAGTTTTCTCAATACCACGGAGCAACAGACCAGCGTTATCACCTGCTTCACCTTCGTCGAGGAGTTTTTTGAACATCTCAACACCAGTACAAGTAGATTTCAGTGGTTCTTCCTGCAGACCTACGATTTCAACGTTCTCACCCACTTTAATACGACCGCGTTCGATACGACCGGTAGCAACGGTACCACGACCAGTGATAGAGAATACGTCTTCAACAGACATCAGGAATGGTTGATCAACTGGACGAGGAGGCAGTGGAATGTAAGAATCTACAGCATCCATCAGTTGGTCGATCGCTTCAACCCATTTAGGTTCGCCAGCCAGTGCGCCGGTAGCAGAACCCTGGATTACAGGAACGTTATCACCATCAAAGCCGTTGGAAGACAACAGGTCACGGATTTCGATCTCAACGAGTTCGAGCAGTTCCGGATCATCTACCAGGTCAACTTTGTTCATGAATACTACGATACGAGGTACACCTACCTGGCGAGCCAGCAGGATGTGCTCTCTTGTTTGCGGCATAGGACCATCTGTAGCTGCCACCACGAGGATAGCACCGTCCATCTGAGCAGCACCGGTGATCATGTTTTTCACATAATCCGCGTGACCAGGACAGTCAACGTGAGCATAGTGACGAGATTGTGTCTGATACTCAACGTGAGCTGTATTGATAGTAATACCTCTTTCTTTTTCTTCAGGAGCAGCATCGATCTCATCATAACCTCTCTTCTCTGCCAGACCCTTATTTGCCAAAATTGTGGTAATGGCAGCAGTCAAAGTAGTTTTACCATGATCCACGTGGCCGATGGTACCAATGTTTACGTGGGGTTTATCCCGCTTAAAGGTTTCTTTTGCCATTGTATTTTCTTTTTAGATGGTTTGTAAAGATTGTATTGATAGTTGTTTTAAAAAAACGGTTTTACAAACTTGTACCGTTGATGAGAATTGAACTCATGGCCTTCCCTAAATAAAAATGGGTTGCTCTTCCATTGAGCTACAACGCTAAGTTTAATTTCGGAGTGTAGAATTAATAAATTCGAATTCCGAAATTCGAATTTTATGGAGCTTGTTGAGGCGATTTGAAATATTCACTACAACTATTCTTCTAAAATTCAATGAGCTGTTGAAGAGAATTGAACTCTCGACCTCTTCCTTACCAAGGAAGTGCTCTACCCCTGAGCTACAACAGCTTGAAAAATTGCATAATGCGAGCGGGAGACGAGGTTCGAACCCGCGACCTACAGCTTGGAAGGCTGTCGCTCTACCAACTGAGCTACTCCCGCATGTTTAATTCATAAAGTTTCCGGCAAACAACACTGCAACTTTCCACTTTTAGAATTATAGAATATAAAAAAGAACTTAAAAGGCTGTTGTACCACAGGGCTAGGGAATCTTCGGCTTCAGTATACTCACCTTCTATTTACAACTATGTTCCGCCTCTGCGAAGGGCAAAAGCGGAACACGCTGTTTGGGTGGGCAGGATAGGATTCGAACCTATGAAGACGTAGTCAGCGGATTTACAGTCCGCCCCATTTGGCCGCTCTGGAACCTGCCCTAACATTTTTTGATCTTTCACGTCGATGAAAAACCGATGAGCCAGCAGAGGGATTCGAACCCCCGACCCACTGATTACAAATCAGTAGCTCTGGCCAACTGAGCTATGCTGGCATCTTTTCAAAAAACATCCTTTCAATTAGTAACTCGTTGAAAGAGAGCGCAAAATTAAGAGTTTTTTTCAATTCTCAAAATCTTTTTTTCAGTTTATTACAAATATTTAAAAATTTATCTGTTTCGCTGAAAACGCCCTGCTATAAAGAACTTTGCTACTTTTACCAACCCTCTTTTTGAATCGGGATGGCAAAGGTAGCAAAGAGATTAATATTTCCAAAATTATTTCAGAAAATTATTGAAATTTCTTTTCCTTTTTTCTTTTAACCTGGTTAACCAAAGAGTCGTAGGCTAAATCAAATGACTCTTCGAATGATTTGGACTCGTGCTTCACAAACAAGTCCTGGCGAGGGATTCGAACTCTAATCTCGGCTATTTTATCTTTGATCTGATGCGCGAAATTGTCTAACTTAAGAAAAACATCCACACTTATAATCCGATCATAAAAAGTATTCAACTTCTGGATTTTCTTGTTCACATGATCTATCAATTTGGAATCAGCATCAAAATGCACAGTTTGAATTTGTACGTTCATAGCACTAATTTTTAAAATATTTAACAATCTAGGTTCTAGTTAGTAAACCATGGTCATAGGCATTCTCGTTTAGTGTAAAAGAACTTCATTACTAATATAGTCACTTTTACAATGCCATGTTTAGATATCCAGTAATTTTTTGTTAAAAGGTTGTTATCCTATGCTTTGGGGTGTGCCTGCTGATAAACTTTCTTCAATTTTTCGATGGTGTTATGCGTATATACCTGTGTAGCCGCCAAACTGGAATGCCCCAACAACTCTTTCACGGCATTCAGGTCTGCCCCGTTATTGGCCAGATGTGTGGCGAAAGTATGCCGTAGCACGTGCGGACTTTTCTTCTTTAATGTGGTAATCTGATGCTCGGTGAGATATTTTCGTACGGTGAGATATACATACTTGGGGTATAACCGTTGACCACTGAAAGGATGTACGATTAAAACACCAGACTCGAAGCCTTCCAGGTGCTGCCGCTTCTGATCCATATAGTCGCTGATTTGCGCCACCAATTTTGAGCTGATGGGAATAATGCGCTCTTTCCCCCCTTTTCCCATTACTTTGATGCTGAGGCCGCTCCTATCCACTTTAAACTCCTGTAAACCGATCAACTCCGACAAACGGATACCCGTTTGATAGAAGATCTCGAAAATAAGCCGGTGGGTAGTCCCTTCAAAATCATCCGCAAAAATATGCAGGGTGGTCACGGAAACAGGGCTCACATTATCCTCCAGCGCACGCATCCCCTTCTCCTCAATAAAACCCGGCAAACGACGGCTTATTTTGGGAGCAATAACCTTTGTCATGGGCGACTGCTTAATAAGCCCCTGACGCAGGCAGAATTTAAAAAAGGATTTAAGTGTGGAAATTTTACGATTCACTGTTTTCGCCGTCATGGTATCTTCCATCAGACGGGCCAGCCAACTGCGGATCATCACATGGCTAAGCTCTTCTACAGGAGTAACGCCATAACTGGGCGTTACATAATCGAAAAACTGGAGCAAATCGTTGCGATAAGCAATACAAGTATGCGCAGAATAGCGCTTTTCGAGCTGAATGTAGGCAATAAAACGCTCGGCTAAGGAATATAATGGTTCGTTCAACACAAAAAGATTGATGATTGTAAAGTTATCAAAAACCTTACAATCATCAAATATTTTGAGTTGCAGTCAGCTTATGGCCGATGCAATAGAGAATTAAGCATCGAATTTACCAGAAGCCAGCTGTTGCTTGTAAACCGCCTTCAACACTTCGTTACGGCGTTTAACAGATGGTTTAGTAAAAGACTGGCGCGATCTCAGCTGCAGTAAAATGCGAGCTTTCTCGAATTTCTTTTTATATTTTTTAAGCGCCTTGTCTATGTTTTCGCAATCTTTAGAATCAATGATCAACATAATTTTTGCCTCTATTTTTTAGGAACGCAAAGATAACACAAGATTTGATTAAATCCAAAAGTCTGTCAGAATTATTCCATTTCCCCTCCTTCCTCCCCATAAAATATCACCCATAATAACAAATCCGGGGAAAAATTCCGGAAGCGGTGCGTTGTTCCTGCCGGCACAAAAAGGAAGTCCCCTATCCCAATTTTCACCAATTTACCTTCCATCTCAAATTCGCCGCTACCACGCATTACCAGATAAACTTCATCCTGGAGGTGAGGCTCCTGGGTATCCATTTCTTCAGGGCCAAAGATGATCCCCCGCATAGAACCATGTTCAAATAAAACCGCGAAATCATCGTCGCTTTTCTCCAATTGTCTTAATGACTCGGCAAAAGAAACATGAAACCTCATGTTGTGGTTGATTTAACGTGTTCAATGATCTAATTTACAAAAATTGGGAATCGGATCAACGAAACATGATAAGCATTTAGGGGGTAACCTGGGTATGAGGATATACATGCCGATAACTATCCAGGCAATATGCTGCTTCATAAGCAAGCAGTGGCCGGCCTTGCCAACAGGATTTGTTATGCTCCCTGGCTGAAACGGATGTCGTAAAGTCGGAAAAACAGCCACCTGTTATGTTCCGTGGCTGAGAGCTGCCGCAGCACACTTCCTGCTTAACCGGGGCAGCACATTCATTACTGAGCACTGGTTACCTTAATATTTACATGGGGCCACCGGTAGCTGTGAGGGCAGCACGTTCATTACTAAGCACTGGTTACCCGGTTAAACGGGCATTTACTAGTCTTTCAGCTTCTTTTTCAGCATACTTACCTGGTCTTGCAGATGGCTCACCATATCCGCCAGGTGATTAACGCTCATACGGCTTTGCTGACCGGCTTTACTAATCACGGCATCAGACTGCCAAAGCTCCAGCACATCTTCCATTTCCACGCCGTAAGGCTCAAATTGGGGATTGTCAGATACCAGGGTGATCCTCGACTTAGAACGGTTATTTTTCAAAATCCTTTTAAAAACAATACCTTCTCTGGAAGTGATCACAATATAAGTTTCATTATTCTTAATCTCTTCCCAGCCATCTATTTTATGGCACACGATTACAGAGCCGGAAGTAACCGGCAACATAGAGTCGCCAGCAATTTCAAAAGCCCGGTAGTCTCCTGCGCCCAGCATTGGCAACGTAAAGCTGTTCAATTCATCTATAAATTCATCATCATTATATCCTGCCAGGTAACCTGCAGCGGCCTTCACCGGAACAAACTGAATTGCCTGACGGGAATTTCCCAGCTTTAGCTGCCGGCGCTTTTCCAGGAAATTGTCTTTCTGGGAGCCCAGATCCCGGCGAAGCAGGTCGTCGATAGATACCCGGAACATATCACTCACCTGTTCGAGTATTTCTGTACGGGGCTCTGCACGCTCTTCCTCATATGCCCCCAGCAGGGAACGCTTAATACCGAGTTTATCGGCAAATTCTTGCTGCGTCCAGGCTTTTTGCTTACGCAGATATTTTAAATTCTGGCATACTACGGACATAACCTAAATAATTTAGTACATTACTAACAAAATTAGCAAATATTTTTATGAATTACCAAATATATCTGAATGCCTTCGCTTATTTTTGCCCGGTAAAATCCAACTCGATATGTTACATCTACACTCATTTTTAAGATGGGCTATAGTACTGGCTGGGCTTTGGGCGGTTATCCGTTCCCTGAAAGGCGTTGCCGGCAAAACACCCTTTACTGCCACCGACAGTAAAGCAGGTCTCTTTTTCATGATTCTGTGCGATATCCAATTACTGGTAGGTTTGCTCCTGTTTTTCTGGGCAAGCCCACTGAGCACAGCTGGCCTGTCTAACATGGGCGCTGCTATGAAAAACCCGGTATTAAGGTTTTTTACTGTAGAACACGAAGTGATGGCAATAATAGCCATTGCACTGGTACACATTGGTAAATCTAAGATCAAGAAAGCAGCCACTGATGCACAAAAGCATAAACTGGGCCTGATCTTCTTTGGCCTCGCCTTCCTGCTGATCCTTGCGCTGATTCCCTGGCCTTTCCGGGAAGTACTGGGCAAAGGATGGTTTTAATCTTTGTATCTTCAAATCATCAATAACAAAAAGAGACTGCACCACCATTGGATGCAGTCTCTTTTTTTTGACGGATTTACAGGTTAACCACTGAATAAAACCTTATTTCAGCCCTTATCTTTATTATAAAGCCTGAAAGAATAAATATATGGCAGTGCCGCCAGCACTATTGCTACAAAGAATATAATGAAAACCCCGGTGATCAGCGACAAGAAAAATCCGGCAATCATAATGATGATGCCGGCGCTGACCCATAAATTACTAGCCATCCGGTGGGTTTCTGTCCACACCTCGGTACTTTGCAAAGTCCACGGTGTTCTTACCCCCAAATAATTATTAGGTTTCAGCTTACGCAAATAGAAACCAATGCCGGCGATCAATAATCCTACCCCCATAAATGCCCAACGCTCCATGATAAATGGCTGTCCTATATGTACCATGAAAATAATAGCACAAGTAAAAACTGCCTGATACGTATGGATCAGAAAACGGATGCGGTAATACTCTTTACGTTCTACTTCGATGGCCGACGGGATCTCCTGGTTGGCATCCGCCTTCGGAATATAACGGAATAAAAAGTAAATCAACGCATTGGTAAAAAACAGGAAAATCATCAACAAGAGAAAATCGCTTTTTTCTCCTGTTCCCTCGGGTACGCCTGAAGCGTCAAATGTTACGGGGATGGCTGCTGGTAAGGAGTTCCATATAATTGCCAAGTAAACCATCGGCACCAGCAGCAGGGCCAGGATAAGTAATTCTTTGGTAAAATCCGGTTGTTTCATTGAAGATACGTTTAGTTGTAAAACCACGCTCAATTTTTATGTCCTTCATTTCCATTCTCTTATCAAATATCCGCCTACGGCAGTAATAGTGTATTAAAGTTACGAAAAAGGAACCTTAGAGAAACCTCAAATATTTTTTACTAAAATAATTAGCATTACTAAAAATATTAGTAACTTAGCTGCCCAATAAAAGTGATTCCGGCTGGCAGACCCGTTGCTTTACTATCCTCCCTTTGCCCTGGTCCGCCATCCGTATCGCTTTTAGCTACCCACGTTGTTTGTTGGCAAGGTAGCGGCCGCCATCTGTCCTTTGTTTATCCCATAAAATCAATAGCATTATGATCGCTTTACCACAACGCACCATTGCGCATTTTGATCTGGATTGTTTTTTTGTGTCGGTAGAATGCCAACGGGATAGCCGTTTGAGTGGCAAACCACTGCTGGTAGGAGGCAGTAGCGACCGTGCTGTTGTAGCTGCCTGCAGCTATGAAGCCAGGCGCTATGGTATCCATTCGGCTATGCCTATGAAAACGGCTTTGCGGCTATGCCCACATGCCATTGTCCGCAGCGGAGACATGGAACTGTATAGTACCAAATCCCGGGAAATCACCGACATGATCGCAGATAAAGCGCCGCTCTACGAAAAATCATCTATCGATGAATTTTACCTGGACCTTTCCGGCATGGACAAATTTTTTGGCTCCCTGAAATGGGCCACAGAATTGAGAAAAAGCATCATGAAAGGATCGGGGCTACCCCTCTCATTCGGATTGGCATCCAATAAGCTGGTATCCAAAGTAGCAACCGATGAAGCCAAACCAAATGGCCAACTGGAAATACTGTTTGGTGAAGAAAAATCTTTCCTGGCACCACTGGCGGTAGAAAAGATTCCGATGGTAGGCCGTGAAACCGGCGCCCAGCTGAGGCGCCGTGGCGTGGAAACCGTGAAAACACTGAGTGAAGTGCCCATCTCCCTGCTCGAAGCATGGATGGGAAAAACCGGAATAACGCTCTGGAAAAAAGCCAACGGTATCGATGAATCGCCGGTAGTGCCTTATTATGAACAAAAATCCATCTCCACGGAAAATACTTTTCCCACAGATACCATCGACATGGCATTCCTTCACGCAGAACTGGTGCGCATGACGGAAAAAATAGCCTTTGAGCTCAGACAACAAAATAAACTTACCAGCTGTATCACCCTCAAAATCCGGTACTCGGATTTTGAAACCGTTACCAAACAAATGACCATTCCCTACTCCTGCGCCGATCATATACTCCTCGAAAAAGTAAAGGAGCTGTTTAAAAAATTATACGACCGCAGGTTATTGGTTCGCCTGATAGGTGTACGTTTCAGCCACCTCGTACAAGGCAATTACCAAATCAGCTTATTCGACGACAAACAGGAAATGATCGCCCTTTACCAGGCAATAGACCAAATCAAGAACCGCTTTGGATGGGAATACCTGATGAAAGGCACGAATATAACGCCTCCGGAAAGAAGAGCTACACAAAGGGATATTATGCCCTACTTCAAAGTTTAATGAAAGCGATTATGTACCTGAACTGCAAAACATTCTTTAGCCTCCGCTATGGCACCATGAACGCCGAAATGCTGGTAAAAACAGCCCACGAACAAGGTATCAGCCGCCTGGCACTTACCAACATCAACATCACTTCAGATGCCTGGGAATTCGTGGGGCTTTGCCGTAAATATGATATACAACCCATACTGGGCCTGGAATGCAGGAATAACAACGATTTCAAATATATTCTCCTGGCCCGTAACCAGCAAGGCTGGCACCAGATCAATCAATTCCTGTCCCAACACCTGGCAGCAGAAACCCCCTTCCCCGACCAGGCGCCCCTCCTGCTACATACTTATGTGGTTTACGCCTGGGGAAGCCGTCCTCCCGAAAACCTCGCAGCAAACGAACTACTGGGCATCAAACCCTGGGAACGAAATAAACTGTTCCGAACAGACACTGTAGCCCTACAGAAAAAACTAGTGATCCTCCAACCAGTTACTTTTCAAAGTGAAGAACACTATGAGTTACACCGCCGCCTCCGGGCGATTGATCAAAATATACTCATTACTCAATTAACCCCCGGAATGACCGGGCATCCGGGCGAACAATTACTACCACCGGCCCAACTGGTACGCCATTTCACCGACTATCCCACCCTAGTGCAAAATACCGTGGAAATCATGGCCTCCTGCCAGATAGAAACAGACCTGCATGTTCCCCGGAATAAAAAATGTTTCCTGGGCAACGTGGAAGAAGACCGGGAAAAACTACGCCAATTGGCCATAGAAGGTATGCACTACCGCTATGGCGATCAATATACAACAGCATTGCCCCGCATCGAAAAGGAACTGGCTATTGTAGCCCAACTCAACTTTGAAGCCTATTTTCTCATTACCTGGGACATCATCCGCTTTGCACAGGAACAAAAGTTTTTTTATGTTGGACGAGGCAGCGGCGCCAACTCCATTATAGCCTACTGCCTAAAAATCACCGATGTAGACCCTATTGAACTAGACCTGTATTTTGAACGGTTCCTGAATCCTTACCGCACTTCCCCACCGGATTTTGATATAGACTTTTCCTGGCGCGACCGCAACGCCGTAATAAAATACGTTTTTGACAAATACGGAAAAGACTATACGGCTTTACTAGGTACGGTCACCACTTTCCAAACCAATGCTATTATACGGGAACTGGGCAAAGTATACGGACTACCCAAAAAAGAAATTGATAAAATATTGGAAAACGGCTTTCAGCTGCAATTGGAAGAAGAAAGCGACAGCATACACCGGAAAATTGCCCACTACTCCCAACTAATGGATACCCAACCCGCTTTTCCAAACCATTTAAGCATACATGCCGGCGGTATTCTGATCAGCGACGCCCCCATTCACCAATATTGCACTACCTACCTGCCACCCAAAGGATTTATTACCGCCCAAATGGACATGTGGCAGGCAGAACGCATAGGACTATATAAATTCGATATCCTCAGTCAGCGTGGCCTGGGACACATCCGGGACGCCATCGACATGATTAAATCAAACCACCATGTAGACATTGATATACATCGTGTAAAAGCATTCCAAACAGATACCCGCGTAAGGGAAAATTTGAAAGCAGTGAACACCATCGGGTGTTTTTATATAGAATCTCCTGCTATGCGGCAATTACTGCTTAAACTGGAATGCGACGACTACCTCTCCCTGGTGGCTGCCAGCTCTATCATACGGCCAGGTGTAGCACAATCGGGCATGATGAAAGCTTATATCCATCACTACCGGCATCCCGACCAGGTAAAGTACCTCCATCCGGTGATTGAAAACCTGTTGAAAGAAACCTTTGGCATCATGGTATATCAGGAAGATGTGATTAAAATAGCCCACCATTTTGCCGGCCTCGAACTGGCAGATGCAGATACACTGCGGCGTGCCATGGGAGGGAAGTACAGAGACTCAAAAGATTTCAGCAATATCGAAAAAAAGTTTTTTGAGAACTGCCGCAAGCGGGGACACCCCAACGATGTAAGTGCCGAAGTATGGCGGCAGATAGCCAGCTTTGCTAATTTCTCCTTCTCAAAAGCACATTCAGCCAGTTTTGCAGTAGAAAGCTACCAAAGCTTATACTTGAAAACTTATTTCCCGGCAGAATTTATGGTAGCTGTTATCAATAACTTCGGCGGATTTTATAACCGGGAACTTTATTTCAGAGAACTGCAAAAAACAGGCGTCCATCTCCATCCCCCCTGTATCAACAATAGTGATTATACCACTAATATCAAAAACATGGAGGTATATGTAGGCTTTATCCACGTGGAAGGCCTGGAACAAACGCTAGTAGAAAAAATATTGGACGACCGGAAAAGCTATGGCCCTTTTCTTCACCTGGAAGACTTTATGAACCGCATTGCCCCTGGGGCGGCGCAACTGGAAATCCTGATCCGCATTGGTTGTTTTAACTTTACCGGGCATACCAAAAAAGAACTATTGTGGAAAAGCAGCCTGCTGGTAAAACATAAAGAAACGGTAAATACCCATGCCCTGCCCTTGTTCGGCGCTACTACTGTAGATTGTCAACTGCCGGCATTGGCCTATCATGCACATGAAGATGCCTTCGATGAAATTGACCTGCTGGGATTTCCCCTGCAATCTCCTTTTAGTGTATTACAGCACAACCACAGTGCTTACCTGCCCGTCCGGGAATTTAGTAAACGTATAGGCCAAACCATTACCACGCTAGGTTACCTGGTAACCACTAAATTCTTACGCAGCAACAAAGGAGCGCCCATGTGCTTTGGTACCTTCCTGGATAAAGAAGGCCTGTTCATAGATACCGTCCATTTCCCGGACAGCCTGCGGCAATACCCTTTTCAAAAAGGAGGTTTCTATGTGTTACAAGGAAAAGTTGCAGAGGAATACGGTGTACTAACACTGGATATTAGTAAAATGTGGAAGATCGGCTATTTTGAGGATAAAAAGCTGTAGTCAGGCAGATAGAAAGCTTTGGCTGCTATGCTGCCACACCTGTAGTAGTTCAACTATTGAAAACCATCAACATACGACAAATTGTTTTTTATTACCGACAATTGTCGTATATTTGTGTCTTCACCACAAAATGCCGGTTGTTCATGAAACACGTAAAAGGTTACCGCGTGCAGGAAAACGCATTACTGATTGTAGAAGACCCGGGCGCGGCCCTAATCGCCGGCAGTGGGTACTTCGACTTTATACAACTCAGCCGTAGCGGCATTATAAAAAGAGCCCTGTTGAACTTAAGCAGACAACTATCTTTTTCCCTGGCAGAACTGGCGCAAGTAGTGCATGTTTCAGAAAGAACATTGCAACGCTATGCAGACGACGCAAAATTATCTGCCGATACCTCCGAAAGAGCCATACTCCTGTCACAATTATATCAACGCGGCACAGAAGTTTTTGGCATCCTCGAAAATTTCAAAGAATGGATGCGGACGCCATTACCTGCCTTTAATTATCAAACCCCCATTTCACTGCTGGACACTACTTTTGGCTTTCAACTCATTCAAGATGAGCTGGGACGTATTGAGCATGGCATATTTGCATAGAACCACATGGAAGTATTCAGGATCAGTAAGTGCGCTTATATTAACGATTTAAGAGGTACCGGCGCGCGGCTATACGGAGGTCGCTGGAACAGCCCCGGACATTCCGTAGTATATACTGCCGGCAGCAGAGCCTTATCAGCATTGGAAGTACTGGTGCACATCCCGCTTAAAAATATTGTACAAGACTTTTGTATCGCCACCATCAACATCCCGGATAACCTGGCCATTAAAGTACTCACCAAACATGACCTTCCTTCCGGATGGCAATCGCTTGCTCCCGACCTTTTTTTGCAAAACATAGGAGACGAATGGATTGACACAGCAAAATATGCGGTGTTGCGTATTCCTTCTGTGATTATCCCGGAAGAGCACAATTACTTGTTTAATCCACTGCACCCGGATGCTGCTAACATTACCATTGTTGACACCCAACCGTTTTTATTTGATCAAAGGCTAAAAAAATAACCGGAGACCGCTAAAACAACGGAGGATACAAGCATCCGCCTATATCCTCCGTTCCATATATTCTTTACACAAACAACTATTCGAGTCCGAACAAGCCTTTATTCAGCACTTGCAGGGTTTTCTCTTTATACTGACCATTAATCAGAATGGAAATATTGTGCCTGCTACCACCATAGGAAATCATACGCAAAGGAATTTCTTCCAGCGCGTCGAATAACCTGGTAATAATAGATGGCGTAGCTGCTACCTCATTTCCTACAATAGACACAATAGTTTGGTGATAGTCCAGTTCTACGGTGCCAAATGGTTGCAGTTCTTTCAGAATCTGGTCAAGATACTGCTGATTATCGATCGTGAGCGATACCGCTACTTCAGAAGTAGTGATCATATCGATCGGTGTACGGTATTTTTCGAATATTTCGAAGATCTTGCGTAGGAAGCCATAAGCCAGTAACATACGACTCGACTTGATCTTAATCGCAATAATCCCATCTTTTGCAGCAATAGCCTTGGCGCCATTACCATTCGGCATTTCAGTGATAATAGTACCTTTTGCTTCCGGTTGCATGGTATTCAGCAATTTCACTGGAATATTGAAATGCTGGGCAGGCCAAATAGAAGCCGGGTGCAGGATTTTAGCCCCGAAATAGGCCAATTCCGCCGCTTCATCAAAAGAAAGCTGTTCAATTGGGAAGGTTTTCTTTACCACCCTTGGATCATTATTATGCATACCGTCGATATCTGTCCAGATCTGTACTTCAGATGCCTGGATAGCTGCGCCGATCAGTGAAGCAGAATAATCACTGCCCCCACGTTTGAGATTATCTACTTCTCCCCTGGCGTTACGGCAAATATATCCCTGGGTAATAAATATCGATTGGTCTTTATGCTGATTGATCAGATTAGCCAGTTTTATTTTGATCTTAGGGATCTCCGGCTCTTCATACTCATCGATACTCATAAAATCCAACGCAGGCAGGAGTACTGCAGGAATACCGGCTTCCTCCAGATAGGTACAGAACAAGCGGGTAGATAATAGTTCGCCCTGTGCAAGAATATCTTTATTCAGTGCTTCATTGAAAGATATTTTGAGGATAATATTCAGAAACTCAAAGTGTTCATCAACAACTGCCTTGGCTTGAGCGCGGCCGGCTTCCTGCTTCACCAGTTCATTGCAAAAGGTGCGGTAATGGCTCTCCAGCTTGTCTATCTGCTGTTTAGCCTGTTCTTTTTTACCTTCTGACAGCGATTGGCTAATTTCCACGAGGGAATTTGTGGTACCTGACAGTGCGGAAAGAACCACAATTTTCTGATCTTTATCAGCTGTGATCAATTGCGCTACTGACTGCATACGCTCTGGTTTTCCCACAGAGGTGCCACCAAATTTTAACACTTTCATCTGAATGTTTTGTTTTGCTTTTGCTGCCTGAAATTCGGCACTAGCTTTATTCCGGGCGGTTTATAAACGATTGTGATCTAAAAATTCAAATTAAATTTCGCAGCTACTTCCTGCATATCTTTAACAACAGCGGCTAAAACAGGAATGCCTTTTTCCAGCCTTTCCTGGTTCATTTCCCTTTCAGGATCGCCAGGTATCAATACTTTCTTACCTTCTACCGGCTTAGCTTCTCTGAACCGGCTGATCCAGGTATCCATATTAGCTTTAAATTCATCTGCCGGCCTGAAAGCATCCACGCGCATGGCGCCCAGAAAATGCCCTAGCCCTTCTCCAACCGGATCTGGAGGAAGCGGCAGGAAGCTTACAAACGGAGGCGCCCAGGGGCCATAATTGGCGCCGGAGAGAACGGCCGAAAATATATCCACCACTGCTCCCAAACAATATCCTTTATGGCTGCCATGCTCCCGGTCTCCTCCAAGTGGGAGTAAAGCGCCGCCATCTTTCAGTTCGTGGGGGTTTTTACTGGAATGCCCGTCTTTATCCTGTATCCAGCCATAAGGCGCTTCTTCATTTTTACGTTGCAAGATCTCCAGTTTGCCATTAGCTGCGGTAGTAGTCGCGAAATCTGCTACAAATGCCGGTTGCTCCTTCGCTGGGATCGCTACCGCAATGGGATTGGTACCCAACATACGTTCTGTAGAAAATGTAGGCGCTACCAACGGACTGGCATTGGTCATCGCCATACCGATCATATCTTGTTCCAACGCTTTCATAGCATGATAGCCAGCTATACCGAAATGATTGGAGTTTTTCACACTTACCCATCCGGTACCTACCGCCGCCGCCTTCTGCATGGCTACTTCCATAGCATAAGGCGCTACTACCAACCCTAAACCGGCATCACCATCAATAACAGCCGTACTGGGTGTTTCATGCACAATGCGGATATTAGGCCGTGCATTAATACGCTTTGCTTCCCATAAACGCACATAACCCGACAAACGGGCAATACCATGTGAGTCGATACCACGAAGATCTGCAGACAACAATACCTCACTGGCTAGTGCTGCATGTTCCAGGCTACACCCCATGCGAATAAATACTTCATGGGTAAATTCCCTCAAATGATGATACGAAAAAATATGTTCCATCTGATACGAATTAAGCCTGTGCAGTAGGACCACCAAAATTCAATGGTACCGATACCTGTTCCTGGTCCTGGATCGGGCCGTGAATAGATTCGTATTTCTTAATATTTTCCAACATTGCCTTCATAAAACGCTTGGCATGCTGTGGAGTAAGTATAATGCGGGATTTGACTTTAGCCTTGGGCAGACCTGGCATAACATTCACAAAATCCACTACAAATTCAGCATTTGAATGCGTAATGATAGCCAGATTGGCGTATTGACCTTCTGCAATGTCTTCATTCAACTCTATATTAAGCTGATTCTGTTCTTCTTGCTGATTTTCCATATTTGTACGATTTAGCCGTACAAAAATAGAAAAAGAGGACTCAAATGAGTCCTCTTTTTTTATAAACAAGGCATTTGCCTGGTTTAATAGTCGTCTTCATCGAATTTGGTACGTAAAATACCAGCCACAACGTACTTTTTACCCGGATCACTGGAGATTTGGAGTTCCATATAAATGCTGTCGGTAACATGTCCAGCTTTGGATTTACCCTGACCAGGGAAAATTTTACCATTGGTGATGGTTAATTTGGCATCACTATTAGCGTCCGCTGCATCAGTAGCATTGAATGAAAAGTCGGCTATGCTCACATTTACCTTAGATTGGAAATCAAAACCCAGTCCCAGATCCTGTATCCACATTTGTTTACCATCGTTGGCAGTAGTATTAAAGGTGTTAATTTTTGCATGATCGCCGTCATTTTGCAATACACCATCCAGTTGAAGGGTTACCCACCAGGTACCAGACATTTTTTGCACCTGGGTGCCTCCTACGTCTGGCAATTCTTTTTTACAGGAAGAAAAAGAGAAAAGGGATACTGCTGCCAATAACAGTCCTGTAAGATATCGTTTATGCATTTTAGTTATCATGATAAATAGTTTTAAGTCCGTTTATATTATTTAGCCCACCATACTTTCTGATAAATAGGTACTTCCGCAGGCGTATTTTTATTCCGGCTTCTTTCTACATCCGGGAACACCAGACGTTTAGGGAAGTTGCCTGCACCGGTTACGCCATTACGCGAATACACAATCTGGCCGGGGATATAAGATGGGTCGGTGGAATATACCGGACTATATTTCGGATAACCGGTTCTGTTTTGTTCGAAGAAACCTTCCAGTGCATGGCCACCAGGGAAAGAAGCCCATTTCTGGGTAATAATGGCTTCCAGCTTCTGTTCAAAAGTACCAGTTACCGGATAAGCATAAACAGCGCCATCAGCAATGAGACTGGTAGCATCCAGTGAAAATTGGCTGAAAGCTGCTTTTACACCATTATCATAATAGCCTTTGGCTTTGGTACCACCAAAATACCGTTCATCAATCTCTGCGAGCATAAGATAAGTTTCTGCCTTGGAAATAAGGTATACCGGATCTGTGGCAGATTGACGGAAGATGGCCGGAGCCGTGCTCGCCTCCACCAGGCTGGTATAATCACCCTGGTTCAAACCAAAATACAAACCAGAGGAAACACCGGATCTGAATATCTTAGATACCCTGGGGTCTTTATTTTTTTGCAACCACAACATCATCGTATTACTCGCCCTGATATTAGTGGTGGTATTTAAACTTCTGATATTGGATTCGTACAGCGGATTATCCTGTCCTGGTGCATTTTTAAAATTAGTAAACACGGCATCTATGTCTGTCAGTAATGGTACGTTACTGTTAATCATAGCAACAATGCTATCGCGTGCCACATCTGGTTTAACATTCACCATACGCAGGTACATCTTAAGTTTCAGCGTATTGGCAAATTTTACCCAACTGCTCATGGTACCATTAAACAGCATATCACGGGTAACATTTTCTGTAAGAATGGGAACAGTAAGATCTTTAGACAAAGCAGTGTTCAGGTCGGCCAGTAACCAATTATAAATATCCTCCCCTTTATCGAACTTGGGCTGTAACTGGTTCAAGCCACCGAAAGCTTCTGTATAAGGCACCTGATCGTACAAGTCTACCAGCACCTGGTAAGTATAGGCTTTCATTACAGTAGCCATCAGACCAAAGTTATTATCATGCAAACTGTCGCACAAGCGGAGCATCATCGTATAATCTTCCAGCGCACCGGAAAACAACTGTGTGTATAACGTATTATAGTCGCCACGCTGAATATTGTAGGCATCGATAGTTTTATATTGATTGGCGGCATTGCTCTGTGTCCAGTATTGCGACCAGATACCACCAATTACAGCACCATCACTGCCTATGGCTCCGATAGAAGACATCAGGGCAGGGGGAAACAATACATAAGGAGTAGCCTGATCAATAGGAGCATTATTAGGATCCACATTTATATCCAACGCCTTTTTGCAGGAGGTACTGAAAACAGTAACCGCTGTTAGGAAGCTGAGTATATATCTATTATAGATTTTCATGATGTCGGAATTTAGATGTATTAAAAAGTTACCTTCAGGGACGCACCATAAGATTTAATAGAAGGCATAGACCTGAACTCACCCATTTCGCCGCTCAGATCATTACCAAAGTTGGACACTTCCGGATCAATAAAAGTATTACCGGAAGGCGTCCAGATAAAAGGATTACGTGCAAATACAGTGAGTGATAAATTGCTGGCGGCAATTCTCTTTGCTACTGCTCCTGGTAAACTGTAGGTCAGGGAAATATCACGTATTTTCAGATAGGTTTTATCCAGGAAACGCTGATGGTAAGCCATCCCTTTATTAGTAGTAGGATACCAGTATGCATCGTAGTTATCGTCTGTAATTGGAATGGTATTTTCGGCATAAATAGGTTTTGCCTGCGCATCTGTTCCTACTTGCATTACAGAGTTAGGAATTATAAACGCCCTTCTGTCGTTGTAAGTAGTTTGATAAGCATTACCCACAAAATAGGTAAGGTCGGCAGTACCAGAATAGAAAACACCGCCTTTTCTCCAATCAACAGAAATGCCTAATGTGAAATCCTTATACCGGAAAGTATTCACAAAGCCCATAGTAAAATCGCGCTGAGAGGTGCCGTAATAAGCATCTGCATCGGATACGGTAGGCAAGCCGGAACTATTCACAATTATTTTTCCATCTGGGGTGGTGGCCACTTCCGGAGCATAAAAAACACCTAATGGCTGTCCTTTACGTGCAACAAATTTTGCATCATAGGCACTATTCAGGATGATTTGGTTTAAACCGGCCGGCAGTTCTTCCACTACGTTGCGATTGCGGGCAAATGTATAATTGATGGTCCAGTTGAAATTTTTGGTATCCACTGGAATCACAGTAGCCGCTATTTCTATACCCTTATTCCTTACTTTACCAAAGTTTTGGGTGATAGTGGAATAACCTGAGCTAGGTGTAATAGGCACAGACAAAATTTGACCTTTGGTTTCTTTATTATAATAAGCCACATCAAATCCTAACCTGTTATGCAGGAATTTTACCTCGCCGCCAACTTCATACTCCGCACTAAGTTCAGGTTGCAAACTCGGGTTACCAATTACGTCGCCAATAGAATAGCCAGGAACGCCATTGAAAGGGAAATCTAATGTACCGAAAGGCAACCTTACAATGGAACCATTAGATAAAACAGTTTTAGTAAGATAAGGGCCTGCATCATTACCTGTTTTACCCCAACTGGCCCTCAGTTTGGCGAAAGAGATCACGCTTTCATCGAGCTTGAGCGCCTGCGACAATATAAAGGAAGCATTCACCGCAGGATAGAAATAACTGTTGTTTTTTACAGGCAGGGTAGATGACCAATCATTACGTGCGTTTAACGTTAAAAACAAATAATCATGGTAACCTACGGTAGCCTGTGCATACAAACCATAAATTCTGCGGGTAAATAACTGTGTAGTAGAAATAGGTGCGTTGGGCGAATTTGAAATAACATAAAAACCGGGAATAGTTAATCCTTTTACAGAAGAGCTAAAGAACCTTCCCTCGCGCTGGTTCAGGTTAAATCCTACCAAGCCATCCAGCGTGAATTTTGAACTCAGTTTCTTAGATAAATTCAACAGCAGGTCGGAATTGTACTCACCTCTGTAATCGGAGTATTCACGTACGTAACCTACATCTTCCGCACGCTGGGAACCTTCCACGTTATTACCATCATTCCAACTGCCGGCTGCAGGTCTGTTTTTCGCTTTGTAGGTCTTGGAATTACTATTGGTAACGTCTGCGCCAACCCTCCATTCAGCATTCAACCAATCGGTGATCCCGTATTTCAGATCTATATTACCAAAAATACGGTTGCTCTTAAGATAGTTACCATTCTCATACAGGGAGTAATAAGGGTTCTCTGCATATGGTGTAAAGTAATTATCTACGTTATTGAATAAACTCTTATAATCCTTGAAACCGGAAATATTAATATCTACCGGGATCTGGATAATATCTTCAAAAGTAGAAGAACCCAATCCCGCCTCACTGCGGGTAGAGGGCGCTTTGGAGTTTTTATTCACATAGTTGAAAGAGGCTGCTGCAGAGAATTTACCATATTTGGTAGTAGACCTAACTGAAAAGGTATTCCGTTTATACGAATCTGCATCAGTAGGCAATACTCCATCGCTGTATATATTACCATAAGACAGCAGGAAAGTAGACCTTTCATTACCGCCGCTTAGTGAAATATTGTTATTATACTCCTGGCCAGTATTAAAGAAATTTCTTACGTTATCTTTTACAAAAGCGAATGGTTTGGATGCTTGCTCTCCATCTACGATTGCACCCCATTTACGGTCTTCGCCAATTAAACGGGGACCCCAGCTACCGTTTTCAGACAGAATAAATAAACCTCCCCAACCTTGTCCGAATTCATCTTGCATAGTAGGGAGCATGCCAACGTTAGAAAGTGTGGCAGAAGAGGCCACGTCTACTTTTAATTTACCGCTTTTACCTTTTTTAGTAGTGATCAGTACCACGCCGCTGGTAGCCCTTGAACCGTAAATAGCAGTAGCGGCAGCACCTTTCAGTATACTAATCGCTTCTATATCATTTGGGTTAATATCATTAGCATTGTTACCGAAATCGTATCCACCAGTAAGGTTGTTACCTTTAATATCACTGGAACCAGGCCGGTCGTTGTTTAAAGGCATACCATCCACTATGTACAATGGTTGGTTATTTCCCTGTAAAGAAGAATAACCGCGCAAGATCACTTTATTGGAAGCGCCAGGAGAACCACTGATAGTAGCGATTTCCGCACCAGCCACTTTTCCGGATAAACCATCCATCATACTTACAGAAGCCACCTGATTGATCTGCTCTGTAGAAAAAGTAGTAGTAGCATAACCTACTGTTTTCTTCTCCCTGGTAAGGCCTAAACCAGTTACTACTATTTCGCTGAGATCTTTATTATCAGCAACCAGCACAATATTCAGCGCATGGTTATCCCCAACGGCAATTTCTCCTGATTTATACCCTACACTTCTAACAATTAATACAGGAGAAGCGCCTGAAACATTCAATTGGAATGTTCCGCTGGCATTAGCAACGGTACCGGTATTAGTACCTTTAATCTGGATAGTGGCAAAGGGAATTGCATTGCCATCACTTCCCTTAACAGTGCCTGTAACCTGCCGCTGCTGCGAATAGGCCAAGCTAACAATTGCCATGAGCATGGCAAAAAGGAGTAGCACCTTCTTCATAAAAGATTCATATTTTGGTTGAAAAAGAAATGTATAGCGTTTGATAATCTACTTTGCGTATATAGCTGCTGGCCATATTTTAGTTTTAGTAACAATTGGGCAATAAGAGTCCGGAGTGCATCTTTATCTACACTCGGCATAAGCAATAACGTAACATCATCTGTTACTAAGATAAATTCAGGCTACCAGACAAGGGCCGGGTTTGGGGCCATTTTTTTCATAACCATTTTATCAGATTTTGGTTGTATCTAAAAGTTAATAATTCAGGTAACAAAGCGTTTTCCAGGCTAGTTGGCAATGTATAGTTCCAAACTTATCACAACTGTACCTGCAGGAGTACAAAGTACAGATGCAATTGTATTATCAGTTAAGTTATTAATGTAGGTTTAATATTCCAATAAGATTCCGGGTAGAAATTCGGTGGGCGTTATGCTACCACCATCACAAGCCTAAAAGTTCCAGCAGGCACTATACTCATAAAGCAAACTTAGATTTAGATTTTGGTTGATACTCCAAGATAGAAAAAAAATTTATGCTTTTACTATTTTTGGTTAACATTATTTTAACAGCCGGTAAAGATAACCTATAACTATATAGTATTCAACAAATTAATAGAGAAAAATTATTTTTCCCCAGACATGGTATACTGTATCTGACATTGCAATAAAGTTTTCTTTGTACCCTGGATCAGGTCATTTCCACTACCTATACCGGTAACACCTGTATATAGTGATTGATGAAAACGTGTCCAACACGCTAACCGGCGGTTTACCTTCCATTTGATATTCAGGTAATATTGCCATCCCTTTCCATATAATTGTGATACTGCATTTTCGTATAAAACACTACTTTCCGTAGCATATATGCGGGTATCATAGCCACCGGTATGGAAACAGGCCACCCTCCCACTAATGGTAAAAGGTATACGCCTGAAATGGTAACTACAATCCTGGAATATCATCCACCCTTGCTGCATAACCGTATCAGACCGGTAACGGATATATTCCCCACGCATTTTGCCACTGAGTTGTTTGTTAGCTTGCATATTCCATTGAAAACGTATATTCGATGCCGTTATCACTGCCAATACTTTCATAGGATTACCTGGCAACAATACATTCCCATTGCTTTGCCGGTAATTATAGCGCAATAGCCAGGTTATTTTCTTGCCTGCTGTATAAGTACCCAGGAGGAAAAAGTCGTTCCCGCCAGAAGGGGCGCTGCTACGGTATTTTAGCCAGGGAAATTTAAAAAAGTCGGCATAGGCATCCAGCTTCAGATGCCGGTTAACCTTCGCTGTAAGTGCTGTATACATTCCCTGTTCATTAACGGTACGGTAGTTATTACCAAAGCCCTTGGCATATAACGATTGATAAGCCCTGTCATAATACCGGTATACGAGGGCAATATCTACGGCTGGAGCAATACTGGTGAGTAATCCTTGTAACAGTGCCGGTTTGCCATTACTGCTACGGGCTACTTCACCAAACAGGTGTACATTTTTCCAGCTACCGGCATAATCTATACTGATACCCGATAATTGCCTTCCATTAAAATCAAATTGATTATACGGCGCTGTTTTTTTTCTCAAGGCGGGAGCTAAGCCGTGGTAGATCATATTTACGCCCCATTGCCACCGGGAGGATACATAGCGGATATTGCCACCGGCTGTGGTTTGCGATACCTGTCCCCGTTTCTTTATTTCAGCTGCCGTGCGGTGATAGCCACTACTGACCACACTGGCTGCCGTTATTTCATCCGTTAACGTATCTGTGGCAGCGTCTTGCCTACGCCAGGAAGCGAAAGCCGTTATTTCCCAGCAACGCCATTGCAAGGTAGTAGCGGCGCCACGAAAAAAATAAAACTCCCCAGAAGAGGTATAGGGCCGCAAAATAGCTCCCTCCCGCTTTACCTGCATAACAGCAGCCCCTTTCCCATAGGCCTGCGATTGCCAGTTCAATAATCCCTGACCCAGGTTCACCGTATAATCGCCCAGGGCCAGCGCCTTTATGTTACGGTAATTGCTGAGAAATATATGCGCGCTGTAAAAATCAAATCCCTGCTGTTGTGCGCCTTTAAACAAAGCTTCTCCTGCATCCTTTTCCATTACTACTCCTCCACTGATATAATGGGGAAAACTATAGCGGTACCGTATAAATAATTTATCGGGGCTGCCCCGGTAGGCTGGCAAGGTACTATCGGTATGTAAATATCCTTTAGATGGTTCCAACTGCCGGCCATACCTCAACAACCAGATCTGATCTCCTTTATGCAAGTAATCATGCCAGGTATAATGCGGCACCAGATCGTTTCCAACATATACATAAGGTAGGATACGCCGTATCACGTCCAGATCAAAACCTGGTACGGCCTGCAGTTCATAGATACTCACTAATTTCCCCAACAAAGCGCGATAGCGTAAAAAACTACTGATCTGCAGTGCTGTCAGCAAACCGAGGGACTGCAACGTGGCCTCATCGGCGGTATTAAGTTGAATCTTATGCCGCACAAACATGTTCCACTGCTGCCATTGCGCATCATCTTCCGATACTGCCGATGTGCCTGCGGCCTCATTTTCAAGATTATTTTCCATCGCAATCGGTAACGTCTCTTCTTGTTGACGGCCACTCGCAATGCTGCTCACACCAGCCAACAATGCACACCAGATTATTCTGCAACGTGTTGCCATATCAGTGAGGTAGCAGGCGTAATGCCCAATTGTGAATGAAATCCACCAGACAGTTCAATCCGCAGAGAGCGGACATAAAAGGCCACAGCGGCATACTGGTTAGCTGGCCGGGAAGCAATGCCTACTTCCAACGCCAACGCCCTAATGATGCGGTAACAGGCAGCAGCCTTTACTCCCGTGGTAGTGCCAGTACGGCTCACTTCACCTGTGATCAGGCAGTCGCGGGAGGCTTCAAAACCTATGCCTCCACTATAACCTGGCGGCTGACCCACTATTTGGCCAATCTGTACACCTGTATGAAATTGCTCACTGATATGCCATAATAATCCGCCTGTATAGCTAAATGCAGTAAGGGCGCTCACCCCTTGCGCCATGGTACTTCCATAATTAAACTGTAAACCGGCGCCTATATGCTTCCCCAGGCTACGCCCATAAGCTAATCCAACTGTTTGCCGATACCAGGCCGTATTGCCCAGGCGCACTACATGCCCGCTGAAAGTACCTTGCTGCCCGGAAATGGCCAGTATAGCGGCATAGAAAGGAATGTCCTTCAGCAGAAATCTGTTTTCTGCATACACGCCTGCGGTAATTCCCGTTAAACAGGAAAGCCCCGCCGGATTTGTCCAGGCAGATAAAACCTGTTGGAAATGACGGCTATAACCACCGACGCCCGTATTTTTTCCAATAGGCGTTAATAAAGTTTGTGCAGGCAGCAAGGTTATCCACCATGTGGGGATAAGGGTTAACATGAGCTGTTTCATTTAGGAAACCGGGTTTAACAACAAAGTAGCCAACAAGCTGATATAAAGGATCAACAAACCATTTTGTTGGCAGTAACAAAAATAAGCCAGGTGTTACAGAAAAACGTTAATGAAACATCAACAGCAAACGTATTTTCTATAAAAAAATTAGCGAAGGGATATCCCTTCGCTAACCTTGTCCAATAACTTATATGCAGTTTAGAATAATCCGTATAACTGAGAGTCTATTTTAGAAATAATCTCACCCAGATCTTCATCACTTTCCGGGAATTTATTCTTATCAATATCAATGATCAGCAACGGTCCCTCTTTGTATTTCTCAATCCAGTTGTTATAATATTCGTTTAACCGTTTCAGATAGTCGAGCCGGATATTTTCTTCGTACTCCCGGCCTCTTTTCTGTATCTGTGCTACCAGAGTAGGTACAGAAGCCTGCAAATAAATCAGCAGATCCGGTGGCTTTACCATGCTTTTCAGGGTTTCAAAAAAATTGAAATAGTTATCGAAGTCCCTTTTGGTCATGAGGCCCATTTCGTACAAATTAGGAGCAAAAATGTGCGCATCCTCATAAATAGTACGGTCCTGGATCACTGTTTCACTACCGTTTTGTATCTCCAACAGTTGTTTCAAACGGCCATTTAGAAAATATACCTGCAGGTTAAAAGCCCAACGTGGCATGTCTTCGTAAAAGTCGTTGAGATACGGGTTATGTTCTACATCTTCGAACTGTGGATGCCATTTATAATGGCGGCACAGCATTTCTGTAAGTGTAGTTTTGCCAGCCCCGATGTTTCCGGCAATAGCAATATGCTTGATTTTATTTTGATTTGCCATGCGATAATAAATGGTGCTTATCGAAAATAACTACCCTTGGCGGCTTTTTCAATAATAGTTTATACCAATAAGTTTTTTCGCCTGTTGCAAAGTTTGTGCCGCGTTCGCTCTTGCCTTTTCTGCACCGGCTTTCATAATTTTCCTTAAATAATCAGTGTCTTGTTGTAAATCTTTTGCTCTTTCACGGATAGGTGCAATAAATTTCACCATATCTTCCCCTAATTGCTTCTTCATATCTCCGAAGCGGATGGTTTGGTTATTCCAGGCAGCTTCATAAAATGTTACCGCATCAGGAGCAGACACCAGTTTCATGAGATCCAGTAGATTTTGTACCGATTCTGGCATAGGAGCGCCAGATTCGCCTGAACCACTGTCTGTTTTGGCTTTCTTTATCTTGTTGATGATTTTTTCATCGTCATCTGCCAGGTAAATGGTAGCCATTTCATTTTCACTCTTACTCATTTTGCCATTGCCATCCAAGCTGGGGATACGCAACAGGTTATCACCATAATTAAATGCTTCCGGTTCAGGGAACAGATCGCCATAACGGTGGTTAAAGCGCTGTGCAAAATTACGGGCCATTTCCAGGTGTTGTCCCTGATCTTTACCTACTGGTACTTTTACAGCGCGTTGAATCAGGATATCTACTGCCATCAGCACCGGATAGGTAAGAAGACCGGCGTTAACATTTTGCGGTTGCAGGCGTACCTTATCCTTAAAGGTAGGTACTTTTTCCAGCTCACCTACATAAGCCAGCATGTTTATTAACAGGTACAGCTCCGCAATTTCAGGAATATCACTTTGTACATACAGGGATACTTTTTCAGGATCAAGTCCGGATGCAATATTTTCTGCTAATACCCGCATCACATTTCCCGGCAGATCTTTAGGATCTGGGTGGGTAGTGAGTGAATGCCAGTCTGCCACAAAAAAGTAGCAGTTAAACTCATCCTGCATCCGGATATAATTACGGATTGCACCAAAATAATTGCCTAAATGCAAATAACCGGTGGGGCGTATGCCGCTTACCACAATTTCTTTTTCAGTAGCCATAACGGGCGCAATTTAAAGAATAGCTGTTAGCTTTTAGCTATTACCGAATAGCTGTTTTGTAAAAATTTTCTTACAAAAACCCTAAATGCCCAAAGCAATGGACTAAAAGCTGCATAATCTGTCCGTTTATCCCTAATTTTGAGACACTATCATTTTTACTATTTATATTTCATTATCTTTTGATTTAATTTGATTATGGAAGTAAACGACGCGCTGGTGCAACAACTGGCTGATCTGGCCAGACTGGAATTCAATGAACAGGAAAAAACAGAGATACGTGGCGACCTGCAAAGGATGATCTCTTTTGTAGAGAAACTGAATGAACTGGATACCAGCCATGTGGCGCCTTTGCTCCATATGACAGATGATTACAATGTTTTCAGGGAAGACAAAGTAATCCCGTCTGTTTCCCGCGAAGCAGCGTTGAAAAACGCCCCCGATACCACTGCTGAGTACTTCAGGGTACCGAAAATCATAAAGAAATAACCCAACATGCAAAAATCCGTCATCCACCTGGAAGAAATCAGGAAAAGTTATTTTCTCGGAAAAAATGAATTACCAGTACTCAAAGGGGTAACACTCGATATTTTCCAGAACGAATATGTAGCACTAATGGGCCCTTCAGGTTCCGGTAAGTCTACCCTGATGAACATTCTCGGATGCCTGGATACACCGAGCAACGGCAAATATATTCTCAGCGGCCATGATGTCAGCAAAATGGAAGACAATGCCCTGGCCACTGTGCGCGGCAAGGAAATTGGCTTTGTTTTCCAGCAATTTAACCTGATGCCCCGGCTCACCGCCCTGGAAAATGTGGCTATTCCCCTGATCTATGCAGGAATAGCCAAAAAAGAAAGACTGGAAAGAGCCTACATGATGCTGGAAAAAGTAAAACTTGGGGAACGCGCGCACCACAAACCTAATGAACTCTCCGGCGGTCAATGCCAACGTGTGGCCATTGCCCGCGCACTCGTTAATAATCCTTCCTTGATTCTGGCAGATGAACCTACCGGTAACCTGGATACCAAAACCTCCATAGAAATTATGGATATTTTTGGCGCTATCCATGCTTCCGGTAATACCGTGGTATTGGTTACCCATGAAGAAGATATCGCGGATCATGCCCGGCGCGTTATACGTTTGCGCGATGGCATTATTGAATCCGACCGTATCAATAAAAAAGTAATGGCATAGGACCTTACCTCCACCGCTTTGTGTGGGTAATTCGTAATTTGCAGGACAAGCATACTTACTCACATGTCATTAAAAATATATACCAAAACCGGCGACAAAGGGAAAACCTCCCTGATAGGCGGCACCAAAGTACCTAAAAGTGATGTGCGCATCGATGCCTATGGCACCGTAGACGAACTTAACTCTTATATAGGCCTGGTAAATGATCATGTTGCAGACCCAGACACTAAACACCTGCTCCGTGAAATACAGGACCGGCTGTTCACTATTGGCGCCGCGCTGGCCTGCGATCCGGAAAAAGAAACCAAACTGAAAATCCCCGATCTGCATGAAGCAGATATTACCCTGCTGGAGAAAAGTATCGACCAGATGAACGAAGCATTACCGGTGATGAAATCCTTTATTTTACCCGGCGGACATGTAGCCGTATCTACCTGCCATATTGCCCGTTGCGTTTGCCGCCGCACCGAACGCCTCTGCGTAAGCATGCAGGAGCAGGAAATGTTCATTGAGCCACTGGTGCTGAAATACATAAACCGGCTCAGCGATTACCTGTTTGTGCTGGCCCGTTGGATAGGACATAAGCTGGGCGTAGAAGAAATTCCATGGAAACCAAGGGTATAGAAAATTCCTTAAATTCGCTTCATGTTTACAGGAATCATAGAAACATTAGCAGAAGTAATAGCTACCCGGAAAGAAGGCGGTAACCTGGTGATCACCATGAAAACACCTCTCGCCTCCGAATTAAAGATAGACCAGAGTGTGGCACATAATGGCGTATGCCTCACCGTGACCAGCATCCAGGACGATACCTACGAAGTAGTTGCCGTAGAAGAAACCCTGCAGAAAACCAATCTCGGACAGCTCTCCCCCACCCAATTTGTAAACCTGGAAAGAGCCATGGTATTTAACGGCCGGATAGATGGCCACCTGGTACAAGGCCATGTGGATGGCGTAGGCGCCTGCATCACCCGTAAAGAACAAGACGGCAGCTGGTTATACCGCTTCCGCTTCCCCCGGGAATTCGCCGCCCTCGTAGTGGAAAAGGGTAGCATCTGCATGAATGGAATCAGCCTTACTATTTTTGATGTTACTGACGACGAATTTTCTGTCGCCATCATTCCATACACTTACGAACATACCAATGTACCCGAAATTAAACCCGGCTACCTGGTAAACCTGGAATTCGATATCCTGGGTAAATATGTAGCCCGACAACTGACCACAGCAAATTATCAGTAAAAACACCATATGCTGAAACGGTTACTGCCTTGCGTACCAGTGCTTTTTTCCCTACAGGTAACCGCCCAACAGGCAAAATTAGTAAGGATAACAGGCTGTTATGATACCACTGCCGTATCAGAGCTATACAACAAAGTGCCGGTTGGGATACAACTCTTTTATAGCGACAGCTCCATGCAACAAACCACCGGTTGGCTGCATGGAAGCTATCGTTGGCACAAACTGAAAGTAAACAGCAGCAACGGCAATATACAAGACGGTATTTTATATTTCAACAGAGCCCAACTGATAAAAGATAACTATCGTATTACCCTTACCGTTAATAACGAAGATAGCGTTCCACTGCAAACTACCTTGCATATGCCCTATGTTACCGGTATCCGGTTCAATCATTATGCCGATAGCGTGAAACGTGATATCCGGTTTTACCTGAATGTAGAAGGAAAATTCAGCAGCGGCAAAATATTGCCCTTAGACACTGCTACCATCAGGTTCGTAGCCTCCGATGGAAAAATTATAGGTCAAGACCTGTTATTACCCGCTAATGATACCAGTAAAACAGTAACCGTGGAAGCATGGTACAAGTATGGCAAACAGTTCTATCTCCACTCGGTACTACCAGTAAAACAAGCGCCTGATAACGATCCTCCCATTACAAACAACATACAGGAACCCAATAATAAAAAACAGAAAAGGCCCTGATTATATCAACATACGGGACTTTAACTCCAGGTATTTATTCACTACATTCAATGTTAATTGTTCAGGAGGGCTTAACAAAGACATAATACCATATTTCGACAGTTCTCTTACGATTAACTTTTTGTCAAAAGCAAATTTCTGTGCGATAGTTTGCTTATAAATAGACTCCACATCATAGGCCGTTTGCTCAGTTACTCGCTTTAACTCTGTATTCTCAAAAAATACCACCAATAATAAATGATACCTGGCCAAACGCCGTAGATAAGGAAGCTGCCGGTGTAAACCCGACATCGATTCAAAGTTGGTGTACAACATCAATAAAGACCGGGTAGATAAGCTTCCACGCAGTTTCACACTTAATGCTTCGTAGTCGCTTTCCTGCCATTGGGTATCCTGTGCATACAACAACTCCATAATCTTATTTACCTGCACTTTCTTATTGCTGGCCGCCAATAGCTCAATCTTATTTTCTGTAAATGTAACCAGTCCTGCTTTATCTCCCTTATTGATAGCCACATTGCTAAATACCAAAGATGCGTTTACTGCATAATCCAACAACGATAAGCCATTAAAAGGCATCTTCATCGCACGTCCCTTATCAATTACCGCATATACCTGTTGTGACCTTTCTTCCACATAATTGTTCACCATCAGATTGCCGGTACGGGCAGTCGCCTTCCAATTAAGCATACGTACATCATCGCCTTTCGTATAGGGCTTAATGTGATCAAACTCCATACTATGCCCTATAATACGGCGTTTATGCACGCCTATTTCATTGAGGCGGTTCATATAAGCATACAGTTCATAATGCCGCAGCTGCTGAAAACTTGGATATACGCTCACCGTTTGTTCATTATCAAAAACAAAACGGCGCACCACAATACCTAAAGCACTTTTAATAAATACATTGCTGTAACCAAATTGGTATTCACCTCTTTCTACGGGCCTTAGTTCGTATCGAAAGATATGTGTTGCCCCAGCATTTATTTTAGCAGACAAGGAAAAATCCCGTTCCTGGAACTGGGTAGGCAATTCTTCAATGACAGACACCCAAACCGGGAAAGGATAACTGTTACGGCATTCCAGTACTACCTCATTGTTATCTCCATTATTCAAACGGTTGCTGAGCTTACGTGATAGCGATACAATACCGGATGGCCGCAATAATAGTAACAGCATATCCAACAGGAACACGCCCCCCAGTATAATAAACGCCATAATCGCCACTTCATAAAAACGGGGATAAAAAAAAGAGATAAAAAATAACAGTATGTTGGCGCCCAACAGGAAATAAAGCCGGTTGGTAAAAAACAGTATCTGGTATAAATTATTTTTTACAGTTGATGACACCATGGAAACTTTTAGCTTTTAGCTACCAGCTATTGGATAAAAAATATTTTCTGGATAAGGAGAACCCGGTTACTACCTATTCAACGGATGTAATACTATCTCGGTACCTCTACCATCTTTAGTATCTGTGCTACTACGTCGTCGGTTTTAACTCCTTCCATTTCTTTTTCAGGTGTCAGCATAATACGATGGCGCAGTACATGCGGCACCATTTCCACCACATCTTCCGGGATTACAAAATCCCTGTTCTTAATCGCTGCCAATGCTTTAGCACAATTCATAACGGCAATGGACGCACGAGGAGAGGCGCCCAGGTACAACGATGAATTCAGGCGAGTTTCGTTGATAATAGCAGCGATATAATGAAACAATTTATCGTCTACCCTTACCTGGCGCACCAGGTTCTGGTATTCGATAATTTGAGTGGTGGTTACTACTTTGCTAATTAGTTGGGTGGGATCTGTTTCGCCATTAAACTGATGAATATTACGCAATACCGCCACTTCTTCCTGCAGGTTAGGATATTTTACTTCTATCTTAAACAGGAAACGGTCCAGCTGTGCTTCCGGCAGGCGGTAGGTACCTTCCTGTTCAATCGGATTCTGTGTAGCAATCACCATAAATGGGCGGTCCAGCTTCCAGGTAGTGCCATCGTTGGTGATCTGTCTTTCTTCCATTACCTCAAAGAGGGCCGATTGTGTTTTAGCGGGGGCGCGGTTGATTTCATCGATCAATACCAGGTTACTAAAAATAGGCCCTTTTTTATATTCAAAAACTCTTGTCTGCGGATTAAATACAGCAGTACCCAATACATCGGCCGGCATGAGATCCGGTGTAAACTGTATACGGCTAAAATCTGCATCCACACACTGCGCGAGCAATTTGGCCGTCAGCGTTTTAGCGACTCCAGGTACGCCTTCTATCAGTACATGGCCTTGTGTGAGCAAGCCTGTGATCAGTAGATCCACCATCTGGTGTTGCCCTACAATTACTTTCCCTATCTGTGCCCTTATATCTTCTACACCGTTATGCAAAGCAGAAAAATCAATCCTTGGTTGAAATATACTGGTGTCCATTTTTTATTGTGCGTTTAAGTAAAATAGTTGAATACGTTTATAAAATTCCTGCAAAGTTTCATCACTTACATTCCCCTCCAGGTTTATCTGATGTATCATCTGTATTAACTCACTCACTTCCATCTGCGATATAGCAGATTTCTTAGACAACGCAGCTACAAACGCATCATCCAGGTAGTTAGTATTAAGATAATAACGGGAACGTATATACTCCATTAGGTGCAGTATCATTTTATGCACCAGGTTATAGTTATTATGTTGCTGGTAATACAATTGTCCGATAGCATCCACAAACTCCAGCGAAGTATTGGTAACAGGCGGTTTTTCGGGAATGATCCGTTGCCGGCGCTTACTCTCAAATAGCACGTACAACAGCAACAGCGCCACAATAAGCCCAAGCGCCCAGCGCAGGCTCGGATAGCGCATTAATACCTGCCATTCGCTAAAATTGCCGGATTGAGGTGTATGTTGCCCATTATAAAAATCATCCCAATAGATATTGGCAGCGTCTTGTTGCAGATACCCCATCTGGGTTTCCAGGGAAGCTACATTATTTTTATGCAGCAAAAAGTAATTTGTAAAAGTATAAGGGTTCATCAAAACATAAATAAACCCGCTGCTATAAGCAATCCGTATAAAGTTGGGATCATTCTTAAAATTAGTACCCAACACGGTAGTAGTACTGCTATCTATCTTACTGAAATAGTTCTCTCCTACCACGCCATCGTAATGATAGGTAGTATGCAGAGGGATCGTGCTATCGCGGTATTGTTGTACAAATGTAGGATGACGGTTATAGCTGGTACTTTGCATACAAGAAAAGTTCAACTGTTTGGCCAACGCAGGATCGGGTACGTTTGCCGCAATGAACAATTCATTACCCGCAGCTACATAGGCCATCATAGCATCTATATCTTTTTCGGTAAGAAATAGTTCATCTGCTACCATCAGGTACACATTACCACTGGATTTAAGTTCGCCTTCTTTTTGGTATGTTCTGGCAAAAGGCTTTGTTACCACTTGTATGGTATGCCTATCAAACAACTGTTGCAACAGTTTAAAAGCAACATACGCACCTCCTGCCTTTTTATCCTTGCTGTAAAAAGAAGAAGGGGTCATGTTAGTGGATTGCTCATTTATTTTATTGATGTATTTACCGCCAATAACAATAATCGCCACCAACAGCAGCACTACCCCTACAACAATATAAACGACTTTTTTCTTCACGAAGCTTTTACTATTTCGTTATTAAAATCCTTGAAATCCTCGTTGATCTGGCCAAAGCTGCTATCGCTCACCTCAAACCCTCCGTACCAGATATATTCATAATCCAGGGTAAGCGCTGCAAACTTTTTGTAGTAAGGAGAGTTCCGCATACTATGCAGATGATCGTTGTTGGTTTTTTCCCGGCTGGTTACTATCAATTGTTGGCCTGCCAGTTGAAATAAGGTATACAGATACCACCAACGAATTGCCTGCCGGTAGTCGCTAACAGCCATAGCGGCGGCAATTTTATCTTCGTATGCTTTATTACTGCCAAGCGCTTCCTCTGCTCCTGCCACAGAAGGCTCTGCCAGCAATGGTTTACGGAACACATTCATCCCATTGCTTTTCATGAACCGGTAAATCAGATAAATTACCAAACCCAGTAGCAAGGCCAATATCAAGTACCGGAAGGTTGCCAGGAAGGCAATGATACCCACCACCAACGTGGTTAACCAATTATTCTTAGGCGGCGCTGTTTTCACATCATGGTACTGTAATGATTTATCTTCTTTCAAGGCTTTTACTACAGGGGCGGGCACTGTGCGCATGTCGAAAATAGGATAGCCAGTTGCTTCATCACGTAGATGAGCCCCTGCCAATGTAGGAGCAGTATCTTCATTCTGCGCCCGGCCCGGCAACGGTGCGCTGCACAATACCACACCACAACAACTGATGATCCACCAATACTTCTTCATATTACAGCTTTGAAAAGGTGCCTGGTATAAATACTTTTCCATTTGCCTGCAAACGGTACCCTTTCTTATGCAGGTATATGGGATAAAAAATAAAATAGCCCAGCATAAAACTCAGCGAAGCCAATAAAATAAACATACTTAATACCAGTGGCATCTCCGTATGCCTGGTTACAAAACTTTCCAGGATAGCCGCCGCCGTTAGTACAGGCACCAACATTACCATAATCTTGATACCATCTTTGGCGCCTTTTCGCAGGGAGTCTAAACGCTTGCGGGTACCAGGAAACAGCAGGCTTTTACCTAAAATGAGACCAGCGCAACCTGCAATCACAATACTGGGAATTTCCAGCATACCATGTATCCATATCACTAACACTGATTTCCATCCCAAACCATGCGCAAAAAACAGGTATTGAAAAACGCCTACCATCACGCCATTCTGGGCCATGAAATACAAAGATCCCAATCCCAGGAAAATACCACCTACAAAACAAAAGAAAGATATCGTGATATTATTTGCAGCTATGCCGAAGAACATAATAACAGGGTTAGTGTCTTTATACACCCCGAAAGGATTATTATTAGCAATATTCCGTTCTGTCATATTCACATATTCATCTCCCAGCACACCCCGTACAAAAGTTTCATCATGTGCCGATGAAAAAGCGCCCAGGATACAGAATGCCAGAAAAAAGACCAAGGTAAAAAGCAGTAAACGATGATATTGCCGGAACAACAGCGGCAGTTCATATTTAAAAAATAGTTGAAAGCGCCCCACTTCCTCTTTACGGTGCTGGTAAATACGGCGGTAAATGCCCGCAGCCAGGCCATTGATATAACGGGTTACCTTACTGAAACTATAAAAGGTTTTTGCATAAGACAGGTCGTCTAACAGCGACACAAATCTTTCTGCCATTTCATCAGGATCATCTATAGGCTCCTCCTGGTATTGTTTCCAGCGGGATAAATTTTTCTTGATAAATAATGATTCTCTCATAGTGAGTGCTTTCCCTTTAAAAATACAGATATTACCTACAGTAATGGGTTATTAGTGGGGAATACTGGCAAACATACTAAATCGTCCAACAATATATAAACAAATATGTAAATTTGATTATGGCAGAGATAAAAATACCCACTTCATTTAATATAGACCTAGAATTTGAAGCCGCAGACATTGGAAAAAGACTACTGGCCTGGGGTATTGACTTTGCAATACGTGCTGCTTATGCAGTGGTAGTTTTTTCCGCATTGTTTTTTTTTAACATGAATATGGAAAACTTTATGGCAGTATATATGCTGCTTATAGCACTTCCCGTTGTGCTTTATTTCCCTATCATGGAAATCAGTATGTATGGAAAAACGCCAGGAAAAAAAATATTACAGATTCAGGTAGTTAGTATAATGGGCAATCAACCCAGTGTGAGCCAACACCTGATCAGGTGGGTATTCCGGCTCATAGAAACACCATTGTTATTTTCCTTCCTGATACCAGTGATTATCCCTATTATATCCATTACCCGGACCCGTTACCACCAACGCCTGGGCGACATCATTGCCGGCACCATTGTGATCAGTACCAAAAGAAAAGGCAGCATTGAAGAAACCATTTTCAGGGATCTTTCCAACACCGGTTATCAACCTCAATTCCCGCAGATCATGAAATTATCTGACAGGGATATGAATAAAGTAAAAGATTTACTGGATCGCGCCTTAAGAGCTAAAGATGAAGAGCTGGCCTCCCGGGTAGCCGAACGGGTAAAAGAAGTACTGCATATTAAAACAGCAATGGCCAACACCCAATTCCTGGAAACAGTATTGAACGATTACAACTACTATACTACTAAAGATAATTAATGCCTGCAATACAACAGGGCTGGCCATTTTCTGACCAGCCCTGTTTCTTTTCCTCATTACAATTACATCCAGCCATTGTGCCGGGGCACATCAGATATATAAGGAAAACAATGATTAAAGATTTTTGCCAATAGCATTAAGTTCATCGTTCACTTTGTGAAAATGGGTAGGATCGCCTGCGGGCCCTATATACACAATCTTCTTGCTGAATGCCAGGATGGGGTAAAAGATAATGCCCAGAAAAAGTAATCCAACAGTAAAGCCCTCATCCTTTCCGAAGCTTTTGCTGAGTAAATTGATGAGCCAGATAGCAATAACAACGTTCACAAAAGGGATCAGGAAAAACACTATCCACCAACCTGGTTTGCCTACGATCTTGGTTAAGATATAGATATTATAGATCGGGATAATGCCGGCCCAACCCGGCTGACCTGCTTTGGCGTATATCTTCCACATGCAGATCAGGTACAAGATCGAAATAACCAGTACAAAAAGAAAGAAAGTAGCACCAAAAGCGTAAGCAGCCTGGTTACTGTAATAAGAGGTTGTTTCCATGATAGTGGTAAATTAATTAAGTACTAAAAAATGGTTAAAGGTGATTGGGGAATATGCCTATTTGCCAAAAATATATAATTTTCCGATATACAGATACCTCACATTATTAGCCTACAAAGAATGCGTATAAATACGTTTTGAAAAAAAAGTTCAACTTTTCTGTTGCTAATATTTGGAGATTCAACACATTATCTTACCTTTGCATCCGGCAAGTCTTATACGACCAGCTCCTACTGAACTCCCCCAGGACAGGAATGTAGCAAGGGTAGGTGGTTGTAGCGGTGCGATATAAGTAACTTGCCTTTTTTTCTTTTTTTATTGTCATTAGTTGCTTGTCAATAGTATCCTGGTTGCTATTTTCTTCACCTCTTTCACTAATGACGGCACTTCCACAAAAGGCTCATTTCCTGACAAACTAATCTAAATAGTATGAAATTCTTTATTGATACAGCTAATCTGGCGCAAATACAGGAAGCTCATGATCTTGGCGTTTTGGATGGTGTAACCACCAATCCCTCTCTGATGGCTAAAGAAGGTATTAAGGGTGAAGCTGCTATTATTAAGCATTACGAAGATATCTGCAAAATCGTGGATGGTGATGTGAGTGCAGAAGTGATTTCCACTGATTTTAAATCCATTATTGAAGAAGGTAAAAAATTGGCAGCGATACACCCAAACATTGTGGTAAAAGTGCCAATGATCAAAGATGGTGTAAAAGCTATTAAATGGTTTACCGACAACGGTATCAGAACAAACTGCACCCTGGTATTCTCCGCTGGTCAGGCTATCCTGGCAGCTAAGGCTGGGGCCGCATATGTATCTCCTTTTATTGGCCGTATCGATGATACCAACTGGGACGGCGTAGAATTGATCGCACAGATCGCGCAGATCTTCAGCCTCCAGGGCTTTAAAACAGAGATCCTGGCAGCCTCTATCCGTAGCGCCCTCCACATTGTAAAATGTGCAGAAGTTGGCGCCGACGTATGTACCTGCCCGTTAGATTCCATTCTCGGACTGCTGAAACACCCATTAACCGACATCGGTTTGGCGAAGTTCCTGGAAGATGCCAAAAAATTATAAGCAAAGAAATATTTTTTAGATGGTGTGTCCCCGGTACAGTAATGCGCCGGGGATTTTTTTATGGGCCTCGTTCTTTACTGCTGCCAACCTTTAGCGGAATAACGGCTATCAAAAAGGGTAGTGATTGTTGGAATATTTACTTTAAATTCAATATCATTATCCACCTACCCAAAACGCAGTAAAAGAAACCTGATGGCAAAATATATTCTCTCGCTAGATCAAGGCACCACCAGCTCCCGCGCAATCATCTTCGATCACAATGGCAATATTAAAGCGATAGCCCAAAAGGAATTCAAACAAATATTCCCTCAACCAGGATGGGTAGAACACGACGCTATGGAAATATGGACTTCCCAGGCCAGCGTAGCCGCAGAAGCCATTCTGAAAGCAAGGATATCCGGAGAAGCCATCGCTGCTATAGGTATTACCAACCAACGGGAAACTACTATCCTCTGGGATAAAAGAACCGGTAAGCCCATTCATAACGCCATTGTTTGGCAGGATCGACGTACCGCAGCCTATTGCGATTCCCTTATAAAAGATGGCAAAGAACCCCTCGTTAAAGACAAAACAGGATTACGCCTGGATGCTTACTTCTCCGGCACCAAGGTAAAATGGATACTGGATCATGTTCCCGATGCCCGCGCCAAAGCAGCTAAAGGCGAACTGGCCTTTGGTACAGTAGACAGCTGGCTGATATGGAACTTAACCAATGGCAAACTACATCTCACTGATGTAAGCAATGCTTCCCGTACGTTATTATTTAATATCCACGACCTAAAATGGGATGATGAGCTCCTCTCCCTGTTCGATATCCCTGCTTCCATATTACCGCAGGTAAAATCTTCCAGCGAAGTATATGGCCATACTGAAACCAATCTTACTCCCTATAACATTCCTATTGCCGGAATTGCCGGCGATCAGCAAGCCGCACTATTCGGACAACTGTGCACCCAACCCGGCATGATCAAAAATACCTACGGCACCGGCTGTTTTATGGTACTCAATACCGGTGACAAGCCTATTGTTTCGCAGAATAACCTGCTCACCACCGTAGCCTGGCAAATTAATGGTAAAACCAGCTATGCCCTGGAAGGCAGCATTTTTATTGGCGGCGCCGTAGTGCAATGGCTTCGGGATGGCCTGGGCATTATCCGTCATTCTGCCGATGTGGAAAAACTCGCGGCCACGGTGCCACATAGCGATGGCGTTTACCTGGTACCCGCTTTCGCAGGTTTAGGCGCCCCTTACTGGAATCAGCATGCCCGCGGCACCATAGTAGGACTAACCCGTGGCAGTACCGCTGCCCATATTGCCCGTGCAGCGCTCGATAGTATTGCCTTCCAAACAATGGACGTGCTGAAAGCCATGGAAGCAGACGCCGGTATCCCCATTACTGAATTACGGGTAGACGGCGGCGCTACCAAAAACAACTTGCTCATGCAGTTTCAATCCGATCTACTGCATGCACGTGTGATCAGACCCGTTATCACAGAAACTACCGCCCTGGGAGCCGCTTACCTGGCCGGGCTCGCCATCGGCTTCTGGGATAGTATTGAAACCATTGCACAGCAATGGAAAATAGATGCCACCTTCGATACCAACATGGAAGCGGAAGAAACCAACCGGCTTTACAAAGAATGGAAACGCGCCATCCGGGCTGCCCAGGCATGGACGGAAGAAATATAATATTTATCCACGCTCAATATACCTTTGCAATTTATGTCGCCTTATTTAGCTGAATTAATAGGAACCGCGTTTATAATCGTATTGGGAGACGGCGTAGTAGCCAGTGTCATCTTAAATAAATCCAAGGGCTACCAAAGCGGATGGATAGTGATCACGATCGGCTGGGCCATGGCCGTATTTATTGGCGTATATGCTACCGCCAGCTCCAGCGGCGCCCATCTGAACCCTGCCGTTACTTTTGCCCAGGCGCTAATGGGTAATTTTGCCTGGAGCAAAGTACCTTTATACATACTGTCGCAAATAACAGGAGCCATGCTCGGAGCCCTACTGGTATGGCTATGCTATAAAAAACATTTCGACGCTACCCCCGATCCAGATACTAAACTGGGAGTATTCTGCACCATTCCGGCCATTCGCGATAAAAAATATAATTTCCTTACCGAATTTATTGCCACTGCCGTATTTATCCTGGCTTTATGCTACTTAACCAGCCCCACCGTAGGCATCGGTTCCCTAGACGCCCTTCCCGTAGCCTTTGTAGTATTGGCTATTGGCTTATCCCTGGGTGGGCCCACCGGCTATGCCATTAATCCGGCAAGAGACCTGGGCCCCAGATTTATGCATTTCCTATTACCCATTTCGGGTAAGCGCAACAGCGACTGGGATTATGCCTGGATACCTATTTTAGGCCCATTAGCCGGTGCTGCAGCTGCTGCTTTCCTCTTTAAATATTGTCTTTCCGGGCGTTAGCACGCTATTGTAATGTTCCCTATATAGCCTGTATCAAACTGTTACTGCCAGTAGTGGGTTCCTAAATTGCTGCTGCCGGTAGTTGATTCCTCTAACCGTTCCGCTTTTAAATAAACTAATTATTAGCAGCGCATGACGTGTGGAGCAACTGCTTCATACGCTGAAGAATTATTTATGTTTCATTTTTTTCTGAAAGTTCCGTAACTTTGATAAAAATTAACACTGGTACAGCATTTGCCGAGATATCGGGCTAATGAGTGTTTATAAACAGTTACCATATCAATGCAATTGCTGCAATAAAAAAACGAATTATGATTCAGCCCAACATCCCGGAAACAACTCAACCGCGTATCGTTATTGTAGGCGGCGGATTCGGCGGAGTGAACCTTGCCAAACAACTTAAACACGCACCTGTTCAGGTTGTATTGTTAGACAGGAATAATTACCACCTTTTCCAGCCCTTGTTGTACCAGGTATCTACAGCCGGCCTGGAACCAGACAGTATCGCTTTTCCACTAAGGGGTATATTCCGGAAACAAAACAACCTGGTATTCCGCATGGCAGAAGTAACGGGACTACGCGCAGAAGAAAATATATTGGAAACGGGCATTGGCGAAATCCACTATGATTACCTGGTATTTGCTACCGGCAGTAATACCAACTTTTTTGGGAATAAAAACATTGAAGCAAATGCCATTGGCATGAAATCCCTGATTGAGGCGGTACAAATCAGGAACTACGTGGTAAAACAGTTTGAAGAAAGCTTGCTCTTACAAAATCCGGAAGATATTAAACCTAAACTCAATTTCGTGATGGTGGGCGGCGGTCCTACCGGCGTAGAACTGGCCGGGGCTTTTGCGGAACTACGTAAATATATCATGCCTAAGGATTATCCGTCTATTCCCCAATCATTCATGAATGTATACCTCATTGAAGCCGGCCCCCGGTTGCTCGCTTCCTTTAGTGAAAAAACTTCCCTCAAAACCCTGGAAGCTTTGCAGGAATTGGATGTGCGTGTAATGACCAACACCGGTGTACAGGAATACGATGGAAAAACTATCACCCTAAGCACAGGAGAACAGATACAAACACAATCCCTGCTGTGGTCTGCCGGCGTAAAAGGTATTCCGGTAAAAGGCATACCAACAGATGTTACATTGCCCAATGGCCGCATCCTAGTAAACGAGCTGAATCTGGTAAAAGGGTTTACCAATGTATATGCTATTGGAGATATAGCGCAAATGACGAATGATCCCCGCTTCCCTAAAGGCTATCCCATGGTAGCACAGGTAGCGATTCAACAAGGTAAAAACCTGGCCAACAACATCCACCTTTCTTTACAGCACAAACCTATGAAAGATTTTATCTATAACGATCTCGGAAGCATGGCTACTATAGGTCGCAATAGAGCAGTGGCAGAATTTGCCGGCATCAAACTAAGTGGCTATCTGGCCTGGATGGTATGGATGATCGTACACCTTATGAGCTTATTGGGATTCAGGAACAAACTGGTAGTGTTCATTAACTGGTTTTACCGCTACTTCACTTTCGAAAGAGGCACCCGCATTATCATCAAGCGTGGCGCCGCTAATATCGTTAAACTCAGACAAAGCATTTCTTCATAAACAAACAACACGCAAGCTATAAAAAAAGCCTTGCTACCGGAAAATCACATCCGGCAGCAGGGCTTTTTATTTTCTATTAAAAAATCAAAAGTCTGCAGGCTTATTAAAAACCATACCTTACTTGCGGTTCAGAATGGAATTCAACGTTATAGAAGATACCAGTTCGTCTGACCGGCCTCCTAAAGCGCGGTAATACAACAATATAGTATAATTATTTTCTGCCTCCCAGTAGTTGCCTTCCGTTAAATCTGTATTGAATTTCGCATTGGGAACAGTTCTATCCACCAGCCCATATATATAATTATAATATCCCTGCTTTAAGAAGAAAGTGCCTTCATAAGCGCGGGTGGTACCATTATAGGTAAGCTTATTATCCCCATTGCATTCATAATTCGTGAACTCACCAAATAAGTACACATCATACCCAGCGTAAGGTTCCGGTGAGGCAAAAGAAAAATGAACCGAGGCATAATCTCCTTCAAAGTTCGGATCATAATCGTCCAGGGTAGCCAGGTAATACCTGCCATTGTTATCCTTTATGAACTGATATAACTTATCGCCTGTTTCTACGTCTGGTACAGCATATACGTCTGTGCTGTTAGCATGGTATTCTGAATGTTTTACCCGTTCTGTTTGCAAACGGAAACTGCGTAAGTCTATCCAGCGGTATTCTTTTCCGGCCGGCATAATACAATCCTGTTCTGCATTGTACTTTAAAGTATTGCCGCTGATAAACTGCGGTTTCAGCCCGGTAAGGGCATTATCCCAGCGGTAGTTCTGCAGCACTACTACTTTTATCTGATCAAAAGGATTCTGGATATTCAGTCCGCCGGTATTTACTTCAAAATTGATCTTCTGGTAAGTCTTGAAATATTTAGGCGCAATAGGTTGTTGTATATAACCAGACAGTCCGGCTTTATTTTCCACTACATACATTCTGCGGGTAAACGCCAATTGTGAAGTATCACTGTCCAGGTATACTTTCAGGAGATAGTTACCTGATTTTACGGGATAACTATTGGTACCAGGCAGCTGTATACTATAATGTGTATAACGTTGCAGTGCAACGCTCGACAGCTTATAGTTCATGATCCTGGTTTCTGAGAAGCCCCGCATGTAATCGAACTGGTTCACCTGCGCAGGCGTCCAGTCGGCATTGCAAAGCACAAAGCTATAATAGTAGTTCTTCACGTCGTTGTCCAGATCGTCGAACGAGAGCGCTAATTTTTCTGAAGAGCCGATAGTGTACATGGGCATACTGAGCGGATCACCGGCCAAGCTGAACTTCACTGATTTAATGTTGTTGTAGTACACATGATCTGGAGTGATGGCATTCACTTGTGCAGCGACACTGTTCAGGAACAGACAACCTGCCAGGGCCATCATAAAATTTAATGCTGCTATACGCATACCAGGTATTTGAAAATATTCAAGTTATGATTAAAAGCAGAAAGTGGAATACAAAAGCTGTTAGAGCGAATGATTAACGCGAATATATAACAATTAATCTGCTGTGCCGCTTTTTGTATTGTGCTTTCAGATTTCCCTATATTTGTTCTATGCGTTTATCTTTTTTTCTTGCCAGACGGATTGCTTTCAACAAGGGGTCCTCTTTTTCCAAATTCATTATTAATATCGCTGTAGCTGCCACCGCGGTGAGCGTAGCAGTAATGATACTGGCAACAGCATTGGTAAATGGCTTCCAACAAGTGATTCAGGAAAAGATCTTTAGCTTTTGGGGACATATCCACATTAACGAATACCAACCCAACGCCGGACCACTTACAGAAGAACTTCCTTTTACCGGCAGACAAAGCCTGGTAGACAGTATCCAGCTGGCACCCGGCATTAAAAGCATCAGCAGCTATGCTACCAAATCGGCTATCATTAAATCAGATAAAGAAATAGATGGTATTATCTTTAAAGGATTAGACAAGCATTACGACTGGCCACAATTGAACCGTTTTCTCGTTGCCGGTCAACTGCTACAGTTCAACGATTCTTCCTATACCTCTGAGATCATGATCTCGGCAGCGATGGCCCAGGAACTCCAGTTGAAAGTAAACGATAAAGTAATCATCTATTTCATACAAGGCGGGGGCCAGCCACCCAGAGCCCGTAAACTAACGGTAACGGGTATCTACAAAACCGGTATTGAAGAATACGATAAAACCTATGTGATCGGAGACCTCAACTTGGTACGCCGTCTTAACGACTGGCTACCGGACGACGTTGGCGGTTATGAAATCGCCCTAAAAGACTACCACCGGATGGATTCCACCGCCCGGTACATCGATAACAACCTGCTGCCAGACCAGTTATTCACCCGTACCATCCGCGATATTTATCCTAACATCTTCGACTGGTTACAACTACAAAATCAAAATGAGCTAATCATCGTTATTATTATGACCATTGTGGCAATTATCAACATGGTCACTGCCATCCTTATACTTATCCTGGAACGTACCAACATGATTGGTATCACCAAAGCACTGGGTATGCGCAATCATGATATCCAAATGGTATTTGTTTACCAGGCAGCCTATATCATCTTGCTGGGCATCCTGATAGGTGATTTCTTCGGGTTGGGACTAGCATTCCTCCAACAAGCCACTGGTATTTTTAAACTGCCGGAAGAATCGTACTATATGTCGGTAGCTGCTGTATCTGTACATTGGACCGATATTGCACTAATCAATGCAGGCACCTTCATCATCTGTACGTTAATCTTACAGATTCCTGCCCGGATCATCCGCCGTATTACACCAGTAAAAGCGATACAGTTTAAATAGCTATTGCTTGCGGGTACTTTTTATATAATCACGCAAGTAGCTGCATTGCGGGTACACCTGCTGGTAAAATTTCGTTTGCCCATAATTATCCGTCAACAGGGGGAAATAACGGTTATGTACCAACGCGGAAATATATTTGTTAGGATCATCAGGGGCTGTATGCTTTTGCGAGCAACGGGATGCCATAAACGCACATCTTGCCTTAAACTCCTTGTCTGTACTGGCTTGTGCAGCCTTTAGATAATAACTCTCCGCTTCGTAGCAACCAAAATATTGCTTTTCAAATGCATCGCGGTCGCATTGAGGAGTATACCACTTTGTGGAAGGGCGATAGTCTTTCATAAAAAACCATGTTCTCCCATAATAAGACAGACTGAATAACGCTGTCGCATAATCGTAATATACTTTAGGCGCTACCATCGCCCTTTTCATCTGCTCCTGCAATTCCAGCATACGGTCACAAAATGCCAGCTCCGTAATGGGTTGGTTGTAATATTGAGCTGCAGTATCTTCCCCGAAATCCTGCAATTGCTCCCGGAACACCTGGTACGAAACCGCTAAAGTACTTACAGGCGCCCGTTTAAACCAGTTGCGTGCATGGCTGAAATCATATACCCTCAAATAACTCCTTCCTATTACCTGTTCCAGGTTTATACTTTTAGGGAAAAAACCGGCGAGATAAGCCTCATAAGGCGTTTTTACCGGCTGGCGCAAAAAATCATGCAGTTGTATCAGCTCCGGGGGTTTCATATCATCCCCTATCTGGGAAATGGCCGTTTCACCAGAAACAAAATAGTCGTTACTGTTTAATGAGTCGCAACGGCCACGGATCAGGACTTCTTTAATAAGATCCCCTTGGCGGTGGTAACGGGGCGCTAATACGGCAAACAACAAGTTGCGGTACGTTTTCCGGAAAAAGAACGATTTATCCGGATTACCCCAACCATATTCAGTGTTAACAGGTGGAGATGCCGGCAATTTGCTGTCGAGCCACTCGAAAGCCTTTAGTAACCTTGTTTCCAATACACTGTCAATATCTTTTTGTTGGTTGATATCTACCAACAGATGGATAATTTCCCATTGGTCTTTTATAGCCGGATCTGTTGTTTTCACCGCCAGTAACCGGGTAGTAGCTCCGGGATAGTCTTTGCGGATATAGGAAAGATAAGCAGATGCTACCCGCCATAAGTCTGGGTCTTGCAACCTTCCTTCCCGCAATATACTATCTACAGTACTTTGCAAGGCGCCCACAGCTGCGCTCATTTTGTTTTTTTCTTCGGGGGTATAATCATGCATGCTCACAATCCCACCGATCGCCTCACTATTACCCAGATAGGGACTGAAATAATCATCTTCCAGTTTATTGATTTCCCGGCCCAATAAAACATTCAGCGCAGGCGAAGCAGGGTCTAAAGCATATACCTGCCGGAGGCCTTCTACGTTTGGCTCAGGGTTGGCAAAGTTAAAAACAGTGGCCACTACCGCTTTTTCATGCGAATCCTGGCACAAAGAATATACCTGCTCTGGCTTAGTATTGGTCCAGTTTAAACTAATAAAACAACTGATCCGCAAGGAAGGCGCTTTTTCAAACACCCTGGAAAATAGGTAGGCGCTTTGCACAGAATCGCCCAAATGAAACAAAGCTCCGGCTTTTAACGCCAGGGCTTTATAATATACCAATACACCGTTGGCCTTACCGGCAAACAGTTTATCGAAAGAAGCAACAGCTTCCTGGTATTGCTTGCTGTAATGCCGCAGTCTTATAAGCTGAAAAGCGTACCTGTCGCGGATATGCTTATCCTTTGTTTTAACGTACAACTGCTCCCCTTCCTGATAGAGATTTTCCAACAGGGGGATATTCCTGTCTGGCGCCGACCAGGGATCTACATTAAGCACCGCAGGCTCACAGCTTTTAGCAAACAACAGGTAACGCGCAGCATCACGGTGCCCTTCTTGCAGTAAAAATTGGGTAAAAGTGTTCTGCATCACACTATCTGGTAGGGCCTTACCGCCATTCGCTACTGCCGAAAACTGACCGGGTGTATAGGTATAAATAAATTCCCGGATATCTTTTTCATTTACTTCACGGCCGGTATACTGTTGCCAGTCGATTACATTAGCAGTTTCTTCTGAAGGGGTGGGATCATCATAAAAATTGGTAAGGGCTGTATAGTAAAACGGCTCATATCCTGTCCCTTTGGTATGCGGATTATAAAAAGAAACGTAGTAATCGTAGGGGTCTGGTATGGGTCCGCAGGAAAGCGTATAGATCACATTACCGAAAAATACCAGGCAAAAGCTAATCGAAAAGATGATAAATTTTTTGTAGTTCATTCAATGGATATTTTTGTAGGGTCATTGCATCCAGGTGATAGAATATTACTACCGGATCTTTTGTTGATAACTGTTCGGCTACTAAACGTGCTGATGATTCCAATGTTGAAAGTTCAATTGTTTCCCGCCGGATCACATTTCCTTTTTTTAATGTGTACCCGTTTAATGAAGTATCCTGGCGTACGGTGTACAGCCGTTCTTTGCCGGGAGTAAACACCCCAGTATCCTGTAACTCCGTAGTGCCTATATTTCGCAGGATACCCGCATACGCTGTTCCATTATTGTGGAATAGTACGCTCCACTCAAACAGGGGTAAAGCCACGTCCAAAGGTAAGGGATATCCCGCAACCCGGTTCTTTCCCAGATAAGCCTCCATAGTGCCCAGGTCCAATATGGAATTATGGGCGCCTGCCTGGCGCAGGTCTCCCATATTATAACACATTAGCAAGCCTCTGTCGGCCGGTGGGATACCGGTACGTACAGCGTATTTTACCTGGTACATCCGGATGGTAACCGACAATCGCCGGCGCCGGAAAAAAGGTGTTTGCCGGATCTGCCGTATAAAAGAAAAATACGCGTCGCGGGTGGTTTGTGTCCAATCGCAATCCAACTGGACTTCCGGGATACGGCTGGAGGGCAGGCTGTCGCATAGCTCCTGAATCAACCGGGATACCTTTCCGGCTAGTGTAGTGTCGGCATGCGCCCATACTTCGTTCATCAGGAACACCACCGGTACGATATCTACCTGTTCCGGCAAGGGCGCTTTTTGCCGGAATACCGCCACGGGCACCGGCGCTTGGGTAATTTCATTGGTGGTTACGTCAAACAGCTTCACATACAAGCGCCTGGCAGGAAGGTTTTTTAGATAGCTTTGCTCCTCCGGGTTTCCACTCCAGGTTTGCTTCCAGTAATAAAAGGCAGGGGTAATAACACGCGGCGCTTTGTGGCCGCAGGATACTGCTCCCCACCATAAAATACCAATAATGAAATAATGGGGTTTCATCCGGCCTTAAATAAGCAGTCGTCCGCAAATAATACCTGCCGCCACGGCAGCATTCAATGATTCGGCGCCACCGAAACGGGGAATGGTGATCCGATGGGTAGCTAGTGCAATCACTTCTTCCGATAATCCCCTCCCCTCATTGCCAATCAGGATGATACCTTCCTTCATTGCGGGAAAATCGGCTATATTTTGCCCATGCAGGGTAGCGGCATACGAAGGCACCGCTGTTTGCTGTAAGAGTGGGGTAATATCTGATTCGGCTATACGCACCCGCACAATACTGCCCATAGTGGCTTGTATGGTTTTAGGATTATAGATATCCACACAATCCGGTGAACAAATGATCTTCCGGATACCAAACCAATCGGCTATACGAATAAGGGTGCCCATATTACCTGGATCTTGTATTGCCTCCAGGGCTAGCGTTACCTCGCCGGCTTCCGGCAGCGGGTCTGCAAGCGGCGGCATATCTACCAAAGCAATGGCCCTGTTAGGAGTAGTCAGGGAAGATAATTGTTTGAGCACCGGTGCCTCTACTGGAATAGCCGCTCCTGATGACAGCGTGGCCAACAAGGTAGTATGTTGCTCCAACCAATCGCCGGTAGCATAAACAGCTCTTACCGGCATGCCCGCCTGTAGCAGTTCCTGCACTATCTTATCTCCTTCGGCCACATACTGGCTGGATTTTTGCCTGTTTTTTTTGTGCTGTAATGATTGAATATATTTAATTTGCGCCTTTGACAACATAGGACCAAACCTACACGATTTCTTTTAATCAGCCAAGAAGAGGCATGGTATCCGGTTTGTCAGGATTGGCTTTAAAAATCATTAACAACGTTTTCGCCCGTGATGCTGCTGCTTCCCAACTTCCGAAGATTACCGCTCAAACACTTGCTGCTACTGGCTGTAATATTCGCGTTGGCAGGTTGCTCCAATACCAAATATCTACGGAAAGATCAAACACTGTATGTTAGCAGCAAAGTAGATGTAAAAGGAGATATCCTCAGCTCAGAAAAGCAAGACCTCCGTAGCTCTCTCTCTTCTAAATCGCTGATGACGCAGCAGCCCAATAAAAAACTGCTCAACTCCCGCATAAAGGTTTGGCTGTATAACCAGAAATACAACGAAAAAAAATCAAACTGGTTCTGGAACCTCGTACTGGCCAAAAGAAACCTGGAAGAACCCGTAGTATATGATTCTACCAAGTCCAAAGAGTCGGTAGACCGGATGACCAGCTACCTGCATAACCAGGGCTTCTTTTATGCTACCGTAGATTATACTTCCAACACCCGGCGCAGGAAAACCAGCGTTACCTACCGGGTAAATACCGGACGGAACTTCGTTATTGATAAAATCACCTACGATGTTCCCGACACTGCGATCCTGCGCATTGTACAAGCCAATGAAAAATTATCGCTCATCAAAAAAGGAATGCCCTATAAATCGGCTACCCTGGGCAGTGAGCGGGAACGGTTAACCCGTTTAATCAGGGATTCCGGCTATTACAAATTTAGCCGCGACGCTATAGAATATAGCGTGGATACGCTTAATAAAGCCTTGTTCCGCAATACCCTCAACCCTTTTGAAGGATTTGTAAATATATTCAACGAGAATAAAGGCCGGGAGAAACTCACCATGGATGTAGAAGTACGTATCAAAAATCCGGAAGACAGTACTCCCGCCTGGCGCAAATATTATATCGGGAACATTTTCGCCTATCCGGATTTTTCGTTGAACGCAAACCCTAACGACAGTACCCTGAAAGAGGATGAGCATAAATTTATTACCATACGTTACCACCAGGAAATTCTGAAGCCCAAGATACTGTCTAAATCCATCCTGCTAAAACCGGGAGAAACTTATTCTCAACAACAGTATACCAATACTGTTAACAAACTGTACGACCTAGGGATATGGCAGTTTATTACCCTGCAATACAAAGAGCCCAAAACCAATACAGATACCTTGGACGCCTATCTGTTCCTCACTCCCCGGCGCAAGCAGGAACTGGGGCTTACCTTTGAAGTGAGCAATAGCTCCGACTACATCCTGGGATCTGGCCTTACATTGAACTACCGGCATATTAATCTAAACAATACCGCTACCCAACTGGGCACGAGCCTGAGCACCGGCATTGAACTGGTGCGCCCCGAAAGTGGGTGGGAGCTGCAATCGATACAGTTTGGTGGCGACGTAAGCCTTACCTGGCCGCGTTTTGCATTGCCCTTCCATATCAAGCAAAATAGCCGCTCTAATGTAAAAACAAGGCTAACCCTGGGCGCCAACTACCTTTCCCGTATCGATAAATTCGACGTTACCAGTATTAACATGTCTTATGGATACGATTGGAACCAAACGGCTTATAAGCGTTGGGTAGTAAGGCCATTTACATTAAACTACATCGGCGTAACCCTTAACCCGGGTTTCAGGGACAGCGTGGTGAATATCAACCCTTACCTGAAAAGAAGCTTTGAACCGGCGCTGATAGGGGGAGAAAATGTCTCCTATATTTATAACAATCAAGACCTGGTACATCAGCGTCATTATACTTCTTTCCGGGTAAACGTAGAAGAATCGGGGCTTTGGCTTAGTGGTATCAATAGCCTCGTAAACAACGTCAGCGGCCGTAAAGCCGATCTGGAAACCCTCACGCGGGTAAATATTTCCAATTTTGTAAAGATAGAAGCAGACTACCGCCATTACTGGCAACTGGGCTTACACAGTGGATTGGCTACCCGCGCTTATGCCGGTATAGGTATCCCCTATAGTTATTCACAGGTATTGCCCTACGTAAGACAGTTTACTTCAGGAGGCCCTAATAGCATCCGCGCCTGGCGGCTGCGGACCTTGGGCCCCGGTTCTTACAAAGACTCTTCCGCCACTGCACAGGCATTTCCCGACCAAACCGGGGATATGAAATTGGAAGGCAATGTGGAATACCGCTTCGACTTGTTAAAAATGTTTGGAGGGAGCGTAAACCTTAAAGGGGCTACTTTCGTGGATATGGGTAATATCTGGGTAATCCGTAAAGACTCTACCAGGCCTGGCTCGGAATTCCGGTTCAAGCAACTGTATCACGACCTGGCCATAGGCACTGGCGCCGGCCTCCGTTTGGATTTCTCCTACTTCCTGATCCGCCTGGACTGGGGTATCCCATTGAAAGTGCCTTACTTTACCGGCAATAAAAATGGTTGGTATCTCAGTCAGTGGGACCTGAAAAGTAGCAGCTGGCGCCGTGAAAATATTATCTGGAATATTGCTATTGGTTATCCGTTTTAGGAACCGCATTGGCTGCAATGAAGTCTTCCATGCCGGTAGCTTCTTCCAATCTGAAAGCACCAATACGCGTTCGGCAAAGACTGCTCAGGTAAGCACCACAACCCAGCTGGACGCCGTAATCGTTGGCCAAAGAACGTATATAGGTACCTGTGCTGCATACTACCCTGAAATGTACTTCCGGCAAGGCTATTTTAGTGATCTCAAACGCCGTGATCGTTAATTTACGGGGCTCTACCTTTACATCCACTCCCTTTCTGGCCAACAAATAAATAGGTTTACCATTTTGTTTGATGGCAGAGTGAATAGGTGGCAACTGCATAATTTCACCGAGAAAAGGTTGGGTGGCTGCCAGAATTGCTGCTTCGTCGAGATGACTGATCTCTTTGAAATGCTCAGGTTCAGATTCTTTATCGAATGTAGGAGTGGTAGCTCCTAAAGTAAATGTGCCGGTATATTCCTTTTCCTGGGCTTGGTATTCATTAATTTTTTTTGTCATTTTACCGGTACAGCAGATGAGCAACCCGGTGGCCAGTGGATCTAATGTACCGGCATGACCTATCTTGGCTTTGGTGACGTTCCTGATTTTACGTACTACATCAAAGGAGGTCCATGTTAATGGTTTGTTGATCAATATCACAGCTCCTTCCTGGTAATTGGTTCTTTCGTTCGTTTGCATGGCGCAAAGATAGCCTTTTCGTGGCTAGGTTTTAACGCTAAACCGCGGCCATGGCAACCGGCAGCCTTCGTTTAATAACCCGGCAATTAGCAGCGAACAGCTAACCACCGAAAAGTTTGCTGGTTTTTATTAAATTCACGCAATTTTTATTTCATGGCATTAGAACATCATAAAGACGCAAGACTACGATACCAGCAACAGGTAGACAATTCGCGCGACTACGTACTGCCTTTTATAGAACTGGAGTTTCCTCATCTGGAAGGGCTCCGGGTAATGGAAGTAGGTTGCGGGGAAGGCGGCGTGCTCACCCCACTGCTTGAAAAGGGCTGTAACTGCGTAGGCGTAGACCTGGCGCCCGATCGTATAGAACTGGCAAAAAGTTTTCTGCAACATTATTTGGATAACGGACAATTAAAACTGATTGCCAAAAACATTTATGATGTTGATTTTCTGGGAGAATTCCGCCATTCCTTTGATGTGATCATCCTCAAAGATGCAATCGAACATATTCCGGATCAGGAAAAAATCATTGGCCACCTAAAACAATTGCTTACCCCCCGTGGGCAGGTGTATTTCGGCTTTCCACCCTGGTATATGCCACACGGCGGACATCAACAGATTTGCGCCAATAAGTTCCTGAGCATGGTGCCTTATATACACCTGCTTCCCAAACCCTTATACAAAGGGGTATTGCGGATGTTCGGCGAAGGCGATGATGTAGTGGTAGACCTAATGGATGTAAAATCTACCGGTATTTCCATTGAACGATTTGAACGCATTGTAAAACAGCAACGGTATAAAATTACCCAGCGTAGGTTTTATCTGATCAATCCTATCTACAAATATAAGTTCGGGGTAAAAGCACGCGAGCAATGGAAACCCATTGCTGCTATCCCTTATTTCCGGGATTTTGTTACCACTTGTATGTATTACATGATAAAACCGCAATAGATTACCAAGAGATATGATAAAAATTAAAAGGGGCTAACCAGTACTTACTTGGCTAGCCCCTTTTAATTGTGGTTGTATTCATATCAACAACTTTGTATTTCTGTAAGCCATGCCTTACTTAAACCAGGTGATTCCAGATCTCCCAGGAGGCTTCTGCCTGAAGGATCAGCATTTCATGGCCATTTTTCACTGCCGCACCCTGTGCAGCCCCTTTTTGCAAAAAAGCGGTTTCAGCAGGATTATACACCAGGTCGTACAGCAGATGCCGGGAAGTAAGGTGCTGGTAAGGAATTTCCGGGAGAGTATCCACCTGGGGGTACATGCCCAGTGGAGTAGTATTTACAATCAAGGTATGTTGTTCCATAACAGACTGGGTAAGCGATTCGTATGGCACAGCGCCATTACCGGCCTTACGGCTTACTACTGTATAAGCGATGCCCAGTTGCTGCAGCGCATACATAATAGCTTTGGCAGCTCCTCCTGTACCCAGTACCAGGGCATGAGTATGCTGGGGCTGTAGCAACGGCTGCAAGGATTTCGAGAAACCGATCACATCTGTATTATAACCTTTCTTTCTCCCATTTTCTATCTGTATGCAGTTAACCGCCCCAATCTGGGCAGCAGCTTTACTCAGTTCATCCAGATAAGGGATCACTGCTTCTTTATAGGGAATAGTAACGTTTAATCCCTGCAACTGCGGCTGTTGGGCTAATAAGTTGGGAAGCTCAGTGATAGCGGGTATGGGGAAATTTTCATACAGGCATCCTGCTATATTTTCTTTCTCGAATTTCTCTTTAAAAAATCCTTTCGAAAAAGAATGGCTAAGTGGATAGCCAATAAGTCCGTATATCTTCATACTTCCGGAGCTGTTTGAATGTAGTGAAGCAGAGACCTATGAGGATCTCTGCTTCACCAGATAAATTAATAGCACAATTAGTTTATTCCCTGTCGAGGAACAGGTTAAAAGTATCTCCTCTTAATCCAACACGCATTGCTTCCAGGGAAATTACTTCATTGGGGGCTAAGTTGCCCAGATTAGCATTGCAGCCCACCAGTTCCAGGAAGTACAGCTGTTGCGCTTTCTGTGGCGCTTCCCAGATAATTTTTTCTGCGGGTATTTTGGTCAGGATTTCCTGTACCAGTCCTTCCCTTACTTCACCGCTACCGCGGTAAATGCCTACATTACCGCTTTCACGTGCTTCCGCGATCACGTAGGTAGCGCCGGCAGAGAGCTCTGCGCTCATCAGCTCTATCCATTTGTAGGGAGGAATAATATGTTCAGCATCTTTGGAACCTACTTCACTCAGTACTAAACCGATTTTAGCTAGTTTCTCGATGTAACCGCATTTTTCTGCATGCGGGATGGTAACGGAACCATCAGAAACTTCCATATAGCTGATCCCGAAATCCTTTACCACTTTTACATATTCATCAAACTGGTTACGGATCATGAAGGCTTCAAAGAGGGTGCCTCCAAAGTATACAGGAATGTTGGCCGATTGGTAAAGTTCAATTTTTGCGCGCAGGTTAGGCGTAACATAAGCAGTGCCAAAACCCAGTTTCAGGATATCAACGTGAGGACCTGCTACTGATAAAAAATTTCGTGCTTCTTCCAAACTTAACCCCTTATCCATTACCATGGTCAGTCCATGTGTACGGGGCTTCTTTGTCCTTTCCGGAATTTGTGTCAGATTAAAATTCATTTGAAATATTTTTATCTTCTTATTGGTCATTAAAACACATACTAATTTCCGCCAGGCACTTCGGGATAGCGTAGATGCAATTTTAGTAACCGGAAATACGATTGACTTTTGTTCATGACAATAAAAGCCGGCGCAAAAATAAGAAGTATACTTTATTTTATTAAAGTAAATAACATTGGTTAACGTTTACGACGATACTGGGCAATTAAATCTACCACACTCACATGTTGCAATATAGCCGGGTCTAGCTCTACCAGCTTTTTTACAATTTTCGGCGCTTGTTGCAGGGCTGTTTCCAGATGCAGTAACCCTTCTTTGGTTTTTTTCATGGCTATCAGAATAGCAGCACGGTAATATATAAATATAGGTTTGCGGCCTGCTTTTTCCTCTGCAATAGAAAGTTGCGCCAAGGCTTCTTCCAAAAATCCGGATACATACAACCCTTTAAGCAGTTCCTGCCAGGTAACAGCGCTCTTAGGGCGGGTACGTACTGCATTCATGAAATGTACCAGGGCGTCTTTGTTCTTTCCCAGCTCCAGGTAGCATTCGCCTATGCTCATGTTATATTCTGCGTTATTTTTATTGATTTTCAGCGCACTCTGCAGGGATTTAACAGCATTTTCCCAGTTGGCTTCCATCATATAAGCTACGGCAATCTTATAATAGAGCTTATCATCACCGGGGCTCAGGTGGGATGCCTTCCGGTAATAATAACGGGCCTGGGTATATTTACGCTGCTTTTCATAACAATGGCCAATAGCTTCGTAGATCACATCTTCCGGCTTTGCAATTTCCAGGTGTTTCTGCAGCACTTCAATAGCATCCGCATATTTACGCAGCCTGATAAAGGCGTCCCCCATATTCCGGTAGGCATAGTCAAATTTCTCGTCTATCGCTACAGCGTACTGATAGGCATCAATGGCTTTTTCATACAGTTTCAGCCCTTGATATGCAGTTCCCAGGTTAAACCAGGCGAGGTGATTAAACGGATGTTCCTCTATAATGGCGCTATGCAGGCGTATGCTTTCCTCATTGCGGCCGGTAAATTCGGTCCAGAAGCAGATTTTATGCAAGGCTTCCTCGTTGTTCGGATCGTGCTCTAACGCCATTTTCAGGCAATCAAACACCTTCTCGAATTCTTCCCAGTCGTCGTACACATCAGCCAGCTCCAATAATAATTCAGTCCTGTCTTCACCCTCAAATTGCTCAATCTGCTCTTCCAGTACGGCCGCTGCTTTCTGATGTTGGTTCAACGCCAGGTACACATCGGTTTGCAGGATATAGAGGTTGATATCGGTACGGTCCAATACTTCTGCTTTTTCCAATAAATCCAATGCTTCTGTGTATTTCTTGGTTTCTATCAGTAAGTTGGCCTTTTTGAGGAGTAAGACGGAAGAATATGGAAATTGTTCGATGGCTAGTTCTGCTGCCTGCAAGGCAGTTGGCATTTCGTCATGCTCATCATAATAGTCTATGATCTGCTCAAATGAATCTTCGTCCAAAAAAGAATGAGACTTACCAGCCCGGAGGTTTTCAAACTGCTGCAACAAGTCTCTCAGATCATCAAAATCCTCGTTTAAAAATGAAAAGTCTTTACTCATTGGTGTAAATATAGTATTTTTTCTATGACCCAATTATGGGTAAAATCAACATTTTTAAAACTTTTTTAACAATTCTTTGTGATTTCTTCGTATCTTGCGTTAAGAAGATGTTATAGAATACATCAGAAAGTTTGTACATTTGTATTACAATGAAAGCGAAAAATTACATATCACGCACTTTTTCATTGTCTTGTTTCTTGGCAAGCGCTTTGGCGTTCTTTGCCCTCAATGCGGTGGCAAATAATAACTTTTTGCCCTCTGATAATAATAAAGACAAAGTGAAAAAGGCTTCCGACAGCCAGCATTTTGTGCTGAACACCTCCATGCCCAAAACAAATCTGGGTCTGGATGCAAGTTATCGGTATTCCGGTACCTTTAACTCCGATTTTAAATTTACCAACACCGCTAACAATAATACTGTCATCAACTTAAACGCTGTAATGACCTATACTAAAGGTAACATTACCTATGTGGTTCCTTACAACGTACAAGTTCAATCCCAGCCTCCTGGAAATATGAATTTCCAAAAGCTGCAGATCATTTTGCCGCTTAAAAAGGGTTAGCAGGGTTTTAACAGTTATCCAATAAGCGAAGATGGAATTGAATGATTTTTATCCATCAGTTGGTAATATAGCTTAACGTTTCTTACTTACAATTAAAAAAGAGGCGGTTAAAAGTGTAAAGCTTTTAACCGCCTCTTTTTTAATGCTATTTTGGGCTTACATTTTCTCTATCTCCTGTTGGCTCACTTCTTTATACCCTGTTTTTGGCACATCGAAATAAGAGGCTGGAATAAGGTTTAACTCTACTTTAGTTGCTATTACACGGGTTTTAGCACCTGTTTTAGTGATAATTTCAAACTCCAGGGGAATACCTTTCAGGTTCACAAAACGGCGGTTATATTGCCTGTTTTCCGGCACCAGGTCGGGGGTATAATACAGCTCAAAGGTTTTTCCGTCGGGCATAGTGCCAATGGCTCTTCTGCAAGTATAACCGGCTATATCCCGGGTTTCCGGCTGGTCTTTAAACTGTATGCCTTCATATTGTTTCAGGTCTTTATCATATTGTTCTTTGCCCGCCCGGATCAGGTATTTATTGCCATGTACATCTATCAGCGTAGTCATTGTTTCCGTTTTACTATTGATCAGGTAGGTGTAATGGGCAATGTTGAAATTCATATCTATTCTACTCAGCGGGCCACGCATATATTGGGTAAAAGTGCTGCCTTCCAGCATGGCGTCCATTTGTAACTGTTCGGGAGGCAACTCCATCTTATACACAATTTTGGCATCAGAAACGATGCGCTGGGCCAGTAGGGTACCAGAACTGTACAGAAAAATAAAAGTTAGTAACAACCGATGTGACATAGTGTGGTGTGTTAATTGATGTGGTCATAGCAATGGTGGGTAAGTAAACTACCAGCTAAACTTCTCTTTATTTAAAAAAGCGGCTATCCCGCGTTTACAATCTTCGTGTTCCCGGGTACGTGCATTAAGAACAGCTGCATGCGATAATCCCTCTGCTAAAGGAAGGTCAAGTACAGTGCCAATCAGTTGCTTGGTTACTTTCAGGGAATTGGCGGAAGCCTCCTTACACAAACTGCTGGCTATTTTTGCTACATGCGTTTCTATCTCTTCCGCGGGTACTACTGCTGTAATCAGGCCACTCGCTGCTGCTTGTTCTGCTGTTACCAGCTTCCCGGTTAATAATAATTCCCGGGAACGGCCCTCTCCTATTTTGCGGACCAGGAAAACAGCTACCAGGGCGGGAACAAAGCCTATCTTTACTTCGGTATAGCCCATTAATGCTTCAGGTACAGCATAACTCAGGTCGCACAGGGTTACCAGGCCGCAGCCGCCGGCAATGGCATGTCCTTGTACCTGGGCTATCACAATCTTGTCAAGTTCGTATATTTCCCGGAATAATTGCATCAGTTCCTGGGAATCAGTGAGGTTTTCTTTGTAGGTATTTCTTTGTAGTTGCTGGAGATATTCCAGATCTGCACCGGCGCAAAACGCTTCTCCGGCCCCTTTCAGCACCACTACCTTCACCTGGCTGTTTGTGGCGGCATCCCGGAACGCTTGGCGCAGTTCCGCAACCAATGCTCCATTCAGCGCATTCCGCTTTTCAGGGCGGTTTAAGGTAATTGTAGCCACCCTATCTGCTACAGTATATTGTAAAAAGGTAAAAGCCATAAACGAAGTATTACAAGTTACCTGGTTACCCGGATAAACCGGGTAGCCAGGTAAACTTCTATGGCAATCTAAGCAAAAAAAATTAATGGGTAATCTCCTGTATTACCTGTCCTACGTTTCCGCTAGGCATCTGGATGTGCAACAAGGCTGCCAATGTAGGAGCGATGTCGGTCATACCCACTGTACGGTTGGTTTTACCTGGTTGAATGCCCCAGCCCATCCAAACCAATGGAATATGTGCATCGTATGGATACCAAAGGCCATGGGTAGTACCAGTTTTACCGCCGTCTATATATCCTGGTGCCAATACCAGTTGTATATCGCCGCTTCTTTTGGTATTAAATCCGTTGGAGAGCATGGTGCGCATTGGCTCTGGCAATGTAGTGCCCATCAGGTTATCGATAGGGAATACTTTGGCAATAGCCGGAGATTTCATCAGTTGTGCAATGATAAACTGGCGGATGTCTGCTTCATTTTTTCCTGCTTCCGCAATGCCTTCATGGTTCAGCCAGAGCTGGTAGTTATCGCTCCCTTTGATCACGCTTTTCACGCCAAATTGCGTAGCTACCTGTTCGTTCAGCGCTCTGATAGCCGCTTGCTCGTTCCAGGTGCCTCCTGGCAGTTTATTTTCTTCCATAAAACCTGGCACATGCGCCACGCCATGATCTGCGGTGATAAAGAAAAGATACTGTCCTTTACCGATGCGGGCATCCAGGTAATTGAAAAAGGCAGCCAGGTCCTGATCCAAACGCAGGTAGGTATCTTCTGTTTCGATGGAGTTAGGGCCAAACTGGTGGCCTACGTAGTCGGTAGAAGAAAGGCTGATCGCCAGCAAGTCTGTAGCGGAGCCTTTGCCCATTTCATAAGCTTCCAGGGCTTTTTTGGCAAATTCCAGGGTCATAGTATTACCAAAGGGGGAAGCGGCAATGCTACCATTGGCCATGGCGCTCAGATCATGCGGGAAGGAAGTATTGGCGGCGTTCCGGTATTTACCCTCATAAGGCTTCTCATCCGCAGTGCTTAAGGTGTAGGAAGCAATAGGATACAAAGTCGTCCATGGTTTGCTGAGGTATTGCTGTGGCATTTTATCGTTATTATAGGCTTGTACCCAAGCTGGAAGCTCGTTCATATAATAGGTGCTGGAGATCCAGTTGCCAGAGCCACCATCGTACCAATAAGCAGCATTGGCAGTATGACCGGCAGGCAGGATAGCGCCGCGGTCTTTAATAGCCACACCCACTACTTTGCTGGCAAAGTTGTTAGACAGTTTCAGTTCGTCCCCGATGGTAGTTACCAGCATGTTGCGTGGGCTCATTTTGCCCGCAGTGGCAGAATTGCTGCCTACAACGTTCACTGTGGTATCTTCTGCACAATATACCGTGCGGCCCAGTTCCGGACTATACCAACTGTTGCCGATTACGCCATGTATGGCCGGCACAGAACCGGTATAAACACAGGTATGGCCACAAGCGGTAATAGTAGGGGTGTAGTTGATGAGTGTATTTTCGCAGGAAAAACCCTCTTGTACCAACCTCTTAAAGCCGCCTGCGCTGTATCTGTTGGCATAACGGTAAAGATAATCCCAACGCATTTGGTCTACCACTACGCCTACAATCAGCTTGGGCCGGGAAGCTGTTGGGGTACCTTTAGATACCGCAGGATGATTAAATGGTTTTTGAGAAGTAGCTTGCTGCCCGTTACTGAGGGTAGTAGAGAACAGGAAAATGCCCGTCAGGAAATGTGAAAATTTCATTAGAAAACGTATTAATTTTAAATGTTACCAGATATTTTAACAGGTATCTTTTTAAATAGCCTGCAAAATATAAATAAGATGCCTGTTAAAAAAGGAAACCAAGTTTACAAAAAGTAATATTTTAATACCTTTGTGTCCATTTTTATTGGAATGAATTAACCATTACATAACATATCGTATGGACATTTTCGAGAAACTGCTGAAACATCTGGGCCCTATCGGGGAACATTCAGACAGAGCCCATGGATATTTCGCCTTTCCCAAACTGGAAGGAGAAATAGGTCCCCGTATGAAATTCCGGGGTAATGAAAAGATTGTATGGAGTCTGAACAACTACTTAGGGTTGGCTAACCACCCGGAAGTGCGCGCCACAGACGCAAAAGCTGCTGCTGATTTTGGCATGGCCACCCCAATGGGAGCACGCATGATGAGCGGTAACACTAATTACCATGAGCAACTGGAAAATGAACTTTCCAACTACATGGGCAAAGAAGCCACTACCTTGCTGAACTATGGATACCAGGGTGTTATGAGCGCTATTGATGCCATTGTAGGCCGCAGGGATGTTATTGTATACGACGCAGAATGCCACGCCAGCATCCTGGACGGCTTACGGCTGCACCCCGGCAAACGTTATGTGTTCAAACATAACGATATGGAAGACTTCGACAAGCAAATGAAACGTGCTACTGAACTGGCTAAAGTCCAGGGCGGTGGTATCCTGGTGGTAACCGAAGGCGTATTCGGTATGGCCGGCGATCAGGGCAAACTGAAAGAAATTGCTGCTTTTAAAGATAAATATGAATTCCGCCTGCTGGTAGACGACGCACATGGCTTCGGTACCATGGGTAAAACCGGCGCCGGTACCGGTGAAGAACAGGGCGTACAAGATAAAATTGACCTGCTGTTCAATACCTTTGCCAAATCCGGGGCTTCCATCGGCGCTTTCATCAGCGGCGACAAACCTATCATCAACTACCTGCGCTATAACATGCGCTCCCAGATATTTGCCAAATCCATTCCCTTACCGATTGTAATTGGCCACCTGAAACGTGTACAACTGATGCGCGAGCATCCGGAAATGAAGGAAAAACTCTGGCACAATGTAAATAAACTGCAAAACGGACTGAAAGAACGTGGTTTCAATATCGGCAGAACCAACTCCCCGGTAACACCTATTTACTTGCAGGGCGATATTCCAGAAGCTACTGCCATGTGTTTGGACCTACGCGAAAATTACAATATCTTCTGCTCTATTGTAGTATATCCCGTAATACCTAAAGGTCAGATTATTTACCGCCTCATCCCTACCGCTGCCCATAGCGACGAGGATATTGAGCTAACCCTCAAGGCATTCAGCGAAACCAAAGCTAAACTCGATGAAAAAGTTTACCAGGTAGCTGAAATTCCCATGGTATAATCCAGTTATCAATTACTGAAACAATAAAGCCTTCCTGCTTTCCAGGAAGGCTTCTCTATTTAAATGGGAAAAGATAGCGCGCAGGATCGGGCAAAACAAAAACTGGGCAAAACAAAAGGGCTGATGTTACTCAGCCCTACTACAAATCGTTCTTTCACTAGGTGTAATTTTCATTAGATTTCATCAGGACATGGTAGAGAACAAATGGTTTTCATAGAAATTGGAATAACCAAGTGATTCCAAATAATTTATATAAATATTTTCCTTTAAAGCTATTTCTTTTGTTATCGATGCTTCTCAAAAATATAGCAGTTTTCCTCAAAATCCATAACACAAAAGTTGTATTTTGTTAATGGCTTGTTAAAGATTAACACTGCGGTAATAAATCACCCCTACTACCGGAATAACCCATTTTTTTCCCAATGCGATCAAAATTTTTCCTTTTTGCGTAAACACCCATACCTTCTTATAGTATAACTTTATACTGAAGCAGTCCATATTCAGGCTTTTAACCAAATGACTGTGGAAGCACATTGCAAAATACCAACAACATAGCGCTTTCGTGAATAGATGAATGCTGATCAAACTGACAAGGAAATAATAAAATACGGGTTTTGAAAATTCATTGGAACAAGCAATTATACGCATTGCACCGGATAGTAGGGCTCGTAGTGGGCTGTATGCTCTTGTTAATGAGCCTTACCGGCAGTATGCTGGTATTCAGTGATGAAATCGATCATCTTCAATACGCCCACGCCTGGCATGTAACACCACAAGCCTCTCCCAAACCATTACAGGAATTATTACAACAAGCACAGCAATCGCTGCCTGGGAAACCTTACGTGTATTTTATGCAGCTTCCCCAGGCCGCAGATGAAAGCGCCCTCCTGCGCGCCGATTACTCGGCAGACAATAAAATGTATCTCTTAGTTAACCCATATAGCGGCCAAATACTGCAGAAATTCTCTAACAAAAGCAATTTTTCCAGTTTATTACTCTACTTGCACTTTACCCTGTTAAGTGGTAAAACAGGAGCAATCATTGTGCTGATTACTGCAATAGGCCTCTTTTTAACAGTGCTCACCGGTTTATTTATTTATCGCAAGGCCATTGTAAAAGTGCTCACATTCCGGATGAAACTGGAATGGCAACATCCCGGCAAACGCTGGCGCAATTTGCACCGTCTACTGGGCGTATGGGCTTTATTGTTCAACTTAGTCATCTCTTTTACAGGGTTTATGCTGGAATTAAAAGTGCTTGATTCCCGCAAAAAAGCTAATACCGGCTATACTGCCATTCCTTTTAATGCCGATTACGATGCCCTGGTGGCCAAAGCTAGAACGGTGATCCCCGGCTTTAAACCGATAGGGCTCCGGCCTCCCAGAAAAGCGGGCGATCCGTTAAGAATAGTGGGAAAAGGGCATGAATCTGCTTTTTGGGGGAAATATTCCTCTTCTGTTTTCTTTGATACTAGCGGAAAAGTGACCAAAAAAGTAGATTTCAGCAATGCCTCTTTCGGCGACCGGTTCAATGCCTGCATTTCTCCCCTGCATTATGGCAACTATGGCGGTATACTGCTGAAAATCGTTTATTCCTTCCTGGCTTTAACTCCCGGTATATTATCTGTATCCGGCTTCCTGATATGGTATAAGCGGAAAAAAGCGCATCAGCTATCTTCCAAAAACAAACAACAAAAAATGAAAATGGCGGCTTAACCTACCACTACTTTACGACATAAAAAAAGTGGCTGTTCTAATACAGCCACTTTTTTATTATATCCAAAAAAGTTAAATACTAGATACTCTTCTTCATGTGTTCTCCAATGGCAGTATCGTAAGTTTTCTTCCAGGTAGCTACCGCGCCCCAGTTTTCACCATTTACTTTCACTTGCTCACCGGTTACCACACCAATCTTTTCGTAACGAACAGAAGTATCTGAAGCGTCTACCAAGCCATGTAACAGTGCTTCAAACTTCTCTTTATCTGCCGGCTTAACAGTTACCACTACACGGCTCTGGCTCTCACCGAACAGGTAAGCGTCTTTACGGAACTTATTGTTTAGCTGCAGTTCAAAACCTTTACCGCCAGGCATAGCACTTTCAAGCATGGTAATGAATAAACCACCATCGCTTACATCGTGGGCAGACTGGATCAAACCGGCTTTGTTCAGCTTAGTGATCGCCTGGTGTACGTGCAGCTCTTCATCGAGGTTGAAGTGCGGTGCAGGGCTGTATGCTACACCTATGATCTTATGCAGGTATTCAGAACTGTTAATATCGTTGCGGCTGCGGCCTATCAGGTATACCAGATCGCCTTCTTCCTTGAAATCCAGGGTAATGCGCTGGTCCATGCTATCCAACACTCCCACCATACCGATAGTAGGCGTAGGATATACCGGACCCTCCGGAGATTGGTTATAGAAGCTCACGTTACCACCTGTAACAGGAGTATTGAACTTACGGCAAGCTTCTCCCATACCTTGTACTGCATGTACAAACTGGTAATATACTTCCGGATCGTAGGGGTTACCGAAGTTAAGGCAGTTAGTAATCGCCACGGGTTCGCCACCGGAGCAAACGATGTTACGGGCAGCTTCTGCTACGGCAATTTGCCCGCCTTTATGAGGATCGGCAAATACGTAACGGCCATTACAGTCGGTAGTCATTGCCAATGCCTTTTTAGTTGGTTTTACCAATACGATGGCTGCATCGCTGGGGGCATTAGTGCTGGCGTTGGCAGTACCTACCATGCTATCGTACTGATTGTAGATCCAGCGTTTGGAAGCGATGTTGGGTAAAGCTACCATTCTCTCGGCCACAAAGTGCGGGTTATCGGTATCAGGGATTTGCTGAATATCGAAAGCCTTTACTTTAGCGAAATAAGCAGGTTCGGTATAAGCGCGGTGATATTGGGGAGCGCCGCCACCCAGTACCATACTTTCGGCAGGAACATCTGCCTCCAGTTCGCCGTTCATATAGAACTTCAGGTTCTTATCCTTGGTTACTTCGCCGATCTGTACACAATGCAGGTCCCATTTTTCGAAGATATTGAGGATGGGTTGTTCCTGGCCTTTTTTCACCACTATCAGCATGCGCTCCTGGCTTTCGCTCAACAGCATTTCCCATGCTTTCATATCTTTCTGACGGGTAGGTACTTTATCTAACCAGATGTTCATACCATGTTCGCCTTTAGCGCTCATTTCTGCAGTAGAGCAGGTGATACCGGCAGCGCCCATATCCTGCATACCCACAATAGCGCCTGTTTTGATGATCTCAAGGCAGGCTTCCAGCAATTTCTTTTCCTGGAAAGGATCGCCTACTTGTACTGCCGGCAAATCTTCCACACTATCTTCTGTGATATTGGCAGAAGCGAAAGAAGCGCCGCCGATACCGTCTTTACCGGTAGCAGAACCCACTATGAAAACAGGATTGCCTTCACCATAAGATGTAGCGGAAACTGTTTGCCCTACTTTTACGATACCCACACTCATAGCGTTTACCAGGGGATTGGTACCGTAGCAATCTTCAAAATAAACTTCACCACCTACAGTAGGAACGCCGAAGCAGTTACCATAGTGTCCTATACCATGTACAATACCTTTTACCAGGTGTTGTGTTTTCTGATCATTAATGTTACCAAAACGCAGGGAGTTGAGTGCTGCGATAGGGCGGGCGCCCATGGTAAAAATATCGCGGTGGATACCACCTACGCCGGTAGCGGCCCCCTGAAAGGGTTCGATGGCGGAAGGGTGGTTATGCGATTCAATTTTAAATACAACCGCGTAGCCATCACCAATATCTACAAGACCGGCATTTTCTTCACCTGCTTTAACCAGCAGTCGGTCTCCTTCGCGGGGCAGGGATTTCAGCCAAACGATTGAATTCTTGTAAGAGCAATGCTCACTCCACATAACAGAGTACATACTCAACTCTGTAAAATTGGGAACACGGCCTAAAATAGATTTAATTCGTTCAAACTCGTCAGCGGTAAGTCCTAGCTGTTCAGCAATTTCTACGGTGGTTTGCATGTATTTAAGTATAAAAAACGAGTAATTTAAAAGAAGTCGCAAAAGTACATGATTTTCCTACAAATGCCAAGCGCTTACTCACGCATAACGGGAGGAATATTCCTGGCCACTAGATACATATTATTATTTTTTACATTCATTAGATTTCAGAATAACCAACTTTAAATATTTGATGAAATCACAAAAAAATGGCACTTTTAAGCCAGTAAATGTAATTTTTCAGTTAAAATGAACAATTTATTTGCAATTATAATTGCTGATGCGTTCTTTTGTGTAAAATATTTTACAGCATGCAATCGTTACGTTTCAAAGCGCTGGAAGGATTAGCTGGCGTAGACTCCACTCTCACCGAATTTACTGGTAAAATAACCGATGTATTTGGCAGCAATGTTTTCTCTGGTAAAGTAGTTCGCGAATATTTGAGCGATGAGGCTTATAAAAGCCTGATGAACTCTATTAAAAATGGTACCAAGCTGGAACGTAAGATGTCCGAACAAATTGCATCCGGCATGAAAGCATGGGCAATGAAAAAAGGTGTAACCCACTATACACACTGGTTTCAGCCATTAACCGGTACCACCGCTGAGAAGCACGACTCCTTCTTCACCCTTAAGGGTGATGGATCTGCCCTCGAAACATTTGACGGTGATGCCCTGGTTCAACAAGAACCAGATGCTTCCAGCTTCCCTAACGGAGGTTTAAGAGCAACGTTTGAAGCCCGCGGTTATACTGCCTGGGACCCATCTTCACCTGCTTTTATCCTGGAACAAACTACAGGTAAAACCCTCTGCATCCCTACTATCTTCGTTGCCTATACCGGCGAATCTCTCGACTACAAAGCTCCACTCCTGAAAGCTCTCGCTGCACTGGATAAAGCTGCTGTAGACGTTTGTAACTATTTTGATAAAAACGTTACCAAAGTAACTGCTACCCTGGGTTGGGAACAGGAATACTTTGTGGTAGATGAACTGTTGGCTAACGCCCGTCCGGACCTGATCATGACCGGCCGTACCGTAGTAGGCCACGCTCCTTCTAAAGGCCAGCAACTGGAAGACCACTATTTCGGCGCTATTCCTGACCGCGTATATGCTTACATGCGCGATTTCGAAGTAGAAGCCTACAAACTGGGTATTCCTTTAAGAACCCGTCACAACGAAGTAGCGCCTTCCCAATTTGAGTGCGCTCCTATCTTCGAAGAAGTAAACATCGCAGTAGACCACAACTCCCTGCTGATGGATGTGATGAACAAAGTGGCTAAACGTCATAAACTGAAAGTGTTACTGCACGAGAAACCATTTGCAGGCATCAACGGTTCAGGTAAACACAACAACTGGAGCATGGCTACAGATACTGGTGTAAACCTGCTGGCTCCCGGTAAAACACCGAAAACCAACCTGATGTTCCTCACTTTCTTCGTAAACACCATCAAAGCAGTTCACGACTACGCTGACCTGATGAGAGCTTCTATCGCCTCACCAAGCAACGACTTCCGTTTGGGCGCTAACGAAGCACCTCCTGCTATCATCTCCGTATTTACCGGTAAATACCTGTTTGATGTACTGCAAGAAGTGAAAAACCGCGTTAACAACAAATTTGACGAACAAGATGAAGCGATCCTCAAACTGGATCTTCACCGTCATATTCCTGAGTTACTGCTGGATAATACAGACCGTAACCGTACTTCTCCTTTTGCTTTCACTGGCAACAAGTTTGAATTCCGCGCTGTAGGTTCTTCTGCTAACTGCGCATCTGCTATGACCGTATTGAACACTATCATCGCTAAAACCTTGGTAGACTTCAAAACAGAAGTAGATGGCCTGATCGAAAAAGGCGAGAAAAAAGAGATTGCGATTATGCAAACTCTTCGGAAATATATTGTAGATTCGGAAAAAGTATTATTCGAAGGTGATGGTTACAGTGAAGAATGGGAAAAAGAAGCCGAAAAGAGAGGTTTACCAAATATCAAAACCACTCCAAAAGCACTGGATGCCTATGTAACTGAAAAATCAACTAAACTGTTTACTGAAACCGGTATCTACAACGCGAAAGAACTTCACGCACGTCATGAAATCCTGCTGGAAGACTACGTGAAAAAAGTACAGATCGAAGCCCGTGTTATCGGAGACCTCGCTACCAACACTATCCTGCCTTCTGCTGTTAGCTACCTCAATGAACTGGTAACTAATATCCGTGGCCTGAAAGAAATTGGGTTCGGTGATGATGCCGCTAAAGCTCAAAAACAAATTGCTGCTAAAATAGCTGAACATATCAATGTAATTAGTGAAAATGTACAGGCTATGATTGAGGCACGTAAGTTAGCAAACAAACTGACCGATAGCCGTCAAAAAGCGATTGACTATTGTGAAAAGATTAAGCCGTACTTTGATGTGATCCGCTACCACTCCGATAAACTGGAGTTCCTGGTGGATGACAAAAAATGGGCGCTGCCTAAATACAGAGAACTGCTTTTCTTGCGATAAACCGTAAGATTGTTTTGGTGTATGATTAGCCCCGGATTTTTATCCGGGGCTTTTTATTTTCCTACTACCAAACAGCCGGAAATGACAGGTATACATAAAAATTAAACGCCCTCCTGACTTGAATCAGGAGGGCGTTTAAAAAAATAGTATATCCGTAGCCGTTATACCAGCTTGAATGTTTCTGTGAACTTAGTGGTGAAGTTACCTTTACGGAAGTTTTCGTCCCTCATCAGCTGCTGATGGAATGGGATAGTAGTTTTTACACCTTCTATCACAAACTCACTCAGCGCCCGCTCCATAGTGTTGATCGCTTCTTCACGGGTTTGCGCCATCGTGATGATCTTAGCCACCATAGAATCGTAAAACGGAGGGATAACGTAACCGGCATAAATATGGGAATCTACGCGAACACCATGTCCACCCGGAATATGCAGGGTAGTAATCTTACCTGGAGAAGGGCGGAAATCATTATATGGATCTTCCGCATTGATACGGCACTCGATAGCATGCATCTGTGGCGTATAATTTTTTCCGGAGATAGGAATACCTGCTGCAATCTTGATCTGTTCCTTTACCAGATCAAAGTTGATCACTTCTTCTGTAACCCCGTGCTCTACTTGAATACGGGTGTTCATTTCCATGAAGTAGAAGTTACGGTGTTTGTCTACCAGGAATTCGATGGTACCAACGCTTTCGTAATTGATAGCAGCAGCAGCCTTGATAGCAGCTTCTCCCATTTTTTCACGCAGCTCCGGCGTCATGAAAGGAGAAGGAGATTCTTCCACCAGTTTCTGGTGACGGCGCTGGATAGAGCAGTCCCTTTCACTAAGGTGGCACACTTTGCCGTATTGATCGCCAGCCACCTGGATCTCAATATGACGAGGCTCTTCCACAAATTTCTCCATGTAGATACCATCGTTATTGAAAGCAGCACGGGCTTCGTTTTTAGCCATGTTGTATGCGTTCTCGATCTCGCTTTCTTCCCATACTACACGCATACCTTTACCACCGCCACCAGCAGTAGCCTTGATGATCACGGGAAGTCCCATGCCCCTGGCAAGTAATTTGGCTTCTTCCACGCTCTGCAGCAAACCCTCAGAACCTGGAATCACCGGTACACCGGCAGCTATCATGGTTTCTTTCGCAGTCATCTTATCACCCATTCTACGGATCATTTCCGGAGTTGGGCCGATAAACTTAATTCCATGTTCTCCACAGATTTCAGCAAAACGGGCATTTTCAGCCAGGAAGCCGTATCCAGGATGTATAGCATCTGCATTAGTAATTTCTGCAGCCGCCATCAGGTGAGGGATGTTCAGATAAGACTCGGTGCTTTGTGGCTTGCCTATGCAGACTGCTTCATCAGCAAATTTCACATGCAGACTATCTTTATCTGCGGTAGAATAAACTGCTACCGTTTTGATACCCATTTCCTTACAGGTACGGATAATCCTCAGGGCAATCTCACCACGGTTGGCAATCAATATTTTCTTGAACATTGTTTTCCTTATAAGTTAATAATAGCTGTTAGTATTCAGCAGTTAGCCCTTAGCATCCCAGCCATCACGGATATCGACGGCTAAAAAGCTAAAGGCTAACAGCTAAAGACTATTATGGTTCAACTAAAAATAAAGGCTGGTCGTATTCTACAGGAGATGCGTCATCTACCAATACTTTCACGATTTTACCACTTACTTCACTCTCTATTTCGTTGAATAACTTCATTGCCTCGATAATGCAAACCACTTTGCCAGATGTTACTTCATCGCCAACATTAACGAATGGAGCTTTGTCTGGACCGGCACTGCGGTAAAAGGTACCAATCATAGGAGATTTGATGGTAACCAGGTTATCTGCTTTAGGAGCAGCAGGTGCAGGTGCAGAGGCTGCGGATGCGGCAGGTGCTGCTGCAGGAGCTACAGCGGCAGGAGCCTGTACGGTTGCCATGGCTGCAGGAACAGTGATTACCTGTTGAACTTCGTTGTCCTTCTGTTTTATTGTAATCTTAAACTTGTCCTGTTCAATGCTCAGTTCACTGATATTTGATTTATTGATCATTTTTACCAGTTCCTGAATCTGTTTAAAGTCCATGTAGACAGTTTTTGGTTTAGAAATATAGAATATGAATTAGTTCCTTATCTGGATACCAACAGGTTTTGTTCAGCAGCATAAAGCCATTGAACAAAACCATTCAAATCATTCAGATAAGCAACAAAAAAATATAACAATTAGGCTTTTACTCTCTCGATATACTCTCCGTTCTTGGTATTCACACGGATTAGCTCTCCTTCTTCCACAAACAGCGGCACCATTACAGTAGCACCTGTTTCTACAGTAGCAGGTTTCAGGGTACGGGTAGCCGTATCACCTTTTACACCTGGCTCAGAATAAGTAACCAGTACAACAATCTTATCAGGCAATTCAACCGCCATGTATTGCTCAGTCTCAGTATTGATCTGAACACTTACTTCTTGTCCGTCTTTCAGGAACTGAGGTGCATCAATAGCTGATTCCGGCATGGCAATTTGTTCGAATGTTTCATTGTCCATGAAATTGTAACCAGTATCGTCTTTATATAAAAACTGAAAAGGCTTCTTTTCAATACGGATTGGAAAAATAGTATCTCCTGAGTTCCAGGTATGCTCTATAGAACGGCTATTATCAACGCCCTTCAATTTAGCCCAAACTTTCGCTGCTGCTCGGGCGGTTTTGTTCTGACCAAACTCTACAACAGAATACAAACTGTTATCCAGCTTGATGATCAATCCTGTTCTGATATCTGCGGTGGTAGCCATAAATAGGTTACTGATTTTTAAGTTAAAAATTTATACGGATTGCAAAAGTAAAAATTTTCGCATATGAATATGCAACTAATTCCCAAAATTAAACAGATTAGTAGCTTTCTGGCCCAATTTTCGTCTTTTTTATTCAATAAATGACATTTATGGGGTAAATTTAAACCTGAATCAAGAAATTTTTATAAGTATGCGCTACGTGCTTTTCATTATTTTAAGCTGTTTACCCGCTCTTTTAATGGCTCAGACTGCCGGGAATTCCAATAGCAAACCTCCTTATCTGCAATATCCGATCATTCCGTCTTTCCCGCTGAGTCTCGTTGACGGCCATACTATTACTAAAAACGACCTGAAGAAAAGCGAAAAGACCCTGGTATTTATTTTCAGTGTTGATTGCGACCACTGTAAACATCTTACAGAAGAAATGCTGAAAAATATAGACAAGTTCAAAAAAACACAAGTGCTGATGGTTACTCCTTTCAAAGTAGACCAGATGAAAGAATATTACGATCATTATAAAATCCAGCAGTATCCCAATATTATTATGGCCAGCGAACCTACCCGGCAGATCATGTATTTCTATGACCTCCACTATTTCCCCGGTTTGTATATCTATGATAAAAAACAACAGTTTGTGAAGGGCTTTGAAGGATCTGAAAAGATAGATTCCCTCCTGTATTACCTGAACAAGTGAGCCTTGTAAATTGTACCAGGCGGCCGGTTTTTGTAATGCCGAATCACTACATTTGTTTAATCACATTCATTTCTTCACTCTTAAAGCTATAGACAAAATGAAAGTTACAGTAGTAGGAGCCGGGAATGTAGGCGCAACCTGCGCCAACGTACTCGCCCACAAAGATTTTCTACAGGAGGTGGTTTTATTGGATATTAAGGAAGGAACGGCTGAAGGCAAGGCGCTGGATACATGGCAACAGGCTCCCATTGATTATTACAGCACCCGGGTTACAGGAGTAACCAACGATTACACTAAAACTGCCGGCAGTGATGTGGTAGTAATTACTTCCGGATTACCCCGCAAACCAGGTATGAGCAGAGATGATCTGATTTCTACCAATGCCAACATTGTGAAGTCAGTCACAGAAAATATTATAAAATATTCCCCTGACGCCATTATTATTATTGTAAGCAATCCGCTGGATGTGATGACCTATTGCAGCTACCTCACCGCAAAAAAAGATAGCAGCAAGGTATTTGGTATGGCCGGCATCCTAGATACCGCCCGGTACCGCGCTTTCCTGGCAGATGAAATAGGCTGCTCTCCGAAAGACATCCAGGCTATTTTACTGGGTGGCCACGGCGATACTATGGTACCCCTCCCCCGTTATACCACTGTGGGTGGTATCCCTGTTTCTGAACTGGTACCTGCCGATAAACTGGACGCCATTATCCAACGCACCAAAGTAGGCGGAGGAGAAATCGTGAACCTCCTGGGCACGTCTGCCTGGTATGCCCCCGGGGCTGCTGCTGCACAAATGGTAGAAGCCATCGTAAAAGATGAAAAACGCATTTTCCCCGTTTGCGCCTGGCTTACCGGTGAATACGGCCTAAAGGATATTTACCTGGGCGTTCCTGTAATACTGGGTAAAAAGGGCATCGAAAAAATCATCGAACTGCAACTCAACGATGCTGAAAAAGAATTACTCGATACCTCTGCCAAACATGTAAAAGAAGTAATGAACGTATTAGATAAAATGCAATCCGCTACCGTCTAATAAAAATACTGCCACATATGCAACAGCGGAGCCAGATACGGAAGCTATCTTCCTATCCTGCTCCGCTGATTTCTTTGTTCCATCCTTACACTTTATTGTATTCGCCACAAGACAAAACCTGTAATTCTTTTTTTATTTGTAATTTTACGGCAGCCCTGATAATGGCTAATACTATATCAATGAAACACTTCCAAAATCGTTTCATCATATCTGGCTTAACTCTGTATGTATGTCTAACCTGGAAAAACTGATCACACAAAAAACATTTGAGAACGAAATCCAGCGTGGCCTGGTAAGCCTGATCTTTGTCGGTAACTGGATCACCTCCCGGCATCAGCAATTCTTTAAACAATATGGCATCACTATGCAGCAATACAACATACTGCGTATCCTGCGTGGCCAACACCCTAATGCCGCCAGCATCAATTTATTGAAAGAAAGGATGCTCGATAAAATGAGTGATGTATCCCGGTTGGTAGAAAGGCTACGGAAAGCCGACCTGATAGAACGCAAGAACAGTGAAATGGACCGGCGGTCGGTAGATGTACGCATCAACGATAAAGGGCTGCAGCTGCTCAAATCTATCAGTGAAGATGTGGTGCAGCTGAACAGCGCCTTTAAATCATTGAATGAAAAAGAAGTAATACAATTGAATAAATTACTGGATAAAATGCTGGAAAGCTACCAGTAATCAGATTTCTTCCAGGTAGTTCAGATCTTTCCCAAATGTTTCTCCCACCTTCCAGGCCGCAATAAGTGCAATACCAATACAAATCACCGCCACAATGGCCCCACTTTGGCGATAGCTAAAGTGCCGGTTCACTTCTATGAAAAGCAAAGATATCAACGGTAGCATTCCCCGGGCAAAGTTAGGCACCGTAGTAGCTACCGTAGCCCGAAGGTTAGTGCCAAAGCTTTCTGCCGCAATAGTCACAAAAATAGCCCAGAAGCCTACACCGAACCCCATGATAAAACAAACCGTATAAAATACCCAGGTGGCTACACCGGTAAGATTCAGATACACGGCCACCATGATACCTGTTAATATCAGGAACACGATCATCACCTTGCGGCGGCTTTTCCATAATTGGCTGATAAAACCAGTAGTAAAATCACCTAACACGAGGCCCGCATAACAGAAAGCTACCGCATCCCCCGGGCTGATGGCGCCCTGTACATTCATTACGGAAGCAAACTTATTGGAGAACGCAATGAGAATACCCACCACAAACCAGGTAGGCGTACCCAGTAACATACATTTCAGGTATTTTATAAACCGTTCCTTATTGGTGAACAAGGCTACAAAACTTCCTCTGGCGGCAGCCGATGCTTTTACTGCATTAAATAAATGCGACTCCATCACACTTACCCGTAATATCAACAATGCCAGGCCCAAACCGCCGCCAATAAAATAGCAAGTGCGCCAGTCGCCTACCAATTTGGCGATCAGGTTAGCGGCTATGGCCCCAGAAACTCCCACAGTAGCTACTATCATAGTGCCATAACCTCGTTTCTCCTTGGGCAGTATTTCGGAAACCAGTGTAATACCCGCCCCCAGTTCACCTGCCAAACCAAAACCTGCCACAAAGCGCCACAACACATATCCGTGGATGCCATGTACAAAACCATTGGCAATATTGGCAATAGAATAGATCAGAATAGAGCCGAACAAAACGCTTAAACGCCCTTTTTTGTCGCCGATCACTCCCCAGAAAATCCCCCCTGCAAGTAACCCTAACATCTGGATATTGATCAGCAACATGCCGGCGCCGGCATCAATTTCATTTTGTGGTATCCCCAGCGATTTTAAACTGGGCACTCTCACAATAGTAAATAACAATAAATCATAGATGTCCACGAAATAGCCCAGTGATGCCACGATCACCGCTATATTAAAGATAGATACGGAACGAGTACCGGTTTTCATATTGGTTTGGTTGACAAATTATTATAACGGGAATAATTAAAAAAGGGCCTTGGAAGGCCCTTTTAAAGATATAAAAAATTATAACTAGGAGTCTGTTTTTTCTACAGCATCTTGCTGATGGGAGGAGGGATGATGGTTTTTGACCTTACCAAATACAATTTTAATGATCACCGGTAAAGTTGTGATCAATACAATGATCAGGATGATCACCTCCAGGTGCTCTTTCAAACCCGGATACATTTTATCAAGATAATGCCCACCGAGCATCATGGAAAATACCCAGGCAAATGAGCCAATGATGTTATAAACCATGAATTTTTTAGTATCCATCTCCACAATACCAGCTACAATAGGGGCAAAAGTGCGGATAATAGGCAGGAAACGGGCAAAAAATATGGCGCCACCACCATATTTCACAAAAAACTCATGCGCCTGGTGCAGGTGTTTCTTTTTAAAGAAGAAAGTATCCTGCTTCTTAAATAACAAAGGTCCCGATTTCTTTCCGAACCAAAAACCTACCAGATTACCCAATACACCTGCAATGGCTACCATCACCATAATCAATAGGAAAGGGAGATCAAAGAAGCTACTGCAAAGTTCTTTGCTATAAATGCCCGCTACAAAAAGCAAGGAATCTCCGGGAAGGAAGAAACCAACAAAAAGACCGGTTTCTGCAAAAATAATTGCCAGTAACAGGTAAAGCCCACCATGTTCAATAATCCACGAGGGATTAATGAGGTGTTTAAAAAACTCAATAATCTGGTCCATGCTGATAAGCTATTTCAATATCTGAATAAGTAAAATACGTATTAATCTGTTACGCATTTGTTAAGTTAGGCATTGGTAACGTCTCCGGTTGTTAATTTATTTTCCCATTTAGACACAACCGCGGTGGCCATAGCATTTCCGATTACATTGGTAGCGGAACGTCCCATATCCAACAGGTGATCAACCCCCAACAACAGCAATAGGCCTGCTTCCGGGATGTGGAACATAGACAGGGTACCTGCAATTACTACCAGGGAAGCGCGGGGCACCCCTGCAATACCTTTACTGGTGATCATCAGTACCAACAACATGGTGATCTGCTGGTCGATACCCAGGTGCATACCATACGCTTGTGCAATAAATAAACTGGCAAAGGTCATATACATCATGGAACCATCCAGGTTAAAGGAATAGCCAAGGGGCAATACAAAACTCACAATCCGGCTATCGCATCCAAACTTTTCCAGCTCCTCCATGGTACGGGGATAAGCCGCCTCGCTACTGGCCGTACCAAAAGCCAGCAATAATGGATCTTTAATCAAACCCAGCAACCGGAATACCGGTTTGCCTAATATCAACCAGCCCACCAGGGTAATCACTATCCAGAGGCAAACCAGCCCTCCATAAAACTGTAGGATGAATTTACCATAAGTAATTAATATGCCGGGGCCTTGCACTGCAATAATACCCGCCATCGCACCAAAAACGGCAAAGGGGGCGAAGTTCATCACATAGCCGGTTACTTTCAGCATAATATGTGCTACGCTGTCCATGAACTTTACTACCGGTAATGCCTGTTCTCCAATGGCCGCTGCAGCCACGCCAAAGAAAATAGCAAATACTACTATCTGCAATATTTCATTATGCGCCATAGCATTCACCACACTGTCTGGCACCACATGCTGAAAGAAACCTTTCAGTGTCATTTCCGCTTTAGCAATACCGGTAGCGGTATGCGTGTCGGGCAGTGGCAACTGCAATGCGTCGCCGGGTTTCAACAGGTTCACCAGGATCAAACCAAGGAACAATGATACAAAGGTTGCACTGATAAACCACAGCATCGTTTTTCCACCTACGCGTCCAACAGCTTTAATATCTCCCATTTTAGCCACGCCTACTACCAGGGTAGAGAATACCAGCGGAGCAATGATCATTTTTACTAACCGAAGAAAAATGTCGGTGAGGATAGACACGTTATCAGCGAAAGTCTGCGGTGTAGATTTGGCACCTGCCACTGCGGCCGCATCGTGGTAAGCCAGGTATACCCCGTAGCCGGTACCAATTCCTATTACCATGGCAATGGCAATATATACTGTGAGCAGATTCGACGATTTCTTCATTCGTAGCCTAAATTTGTCTTGTGATAATTTATAAGTTGTAACCGGAAAATTTCCCAAAAATAAGGTTAAGCGGCTAAAGATGCGCCTGGGCGGGCAAAATAAAAGTATCTCTTTTTGATTTTAGATATTATATTTGGCGATTAACAACAAACAACAAAACTAAACTACCTTAAAACATCAACCACAATACGACTGCGTATGAGCAAACTTTTTGCTAAGAAACAACTGTCCGTTTTATTGGCCGAAGCTGGGGAATCTGACAAGGGACTGAAAAGAACCCTTGGCGCTGGTTCTCTGATAGCACTCGGTATTGGCGCCATTATTGGTGCTGGTCTTTTTGTAAGAACGGCGGCAGCTGCAGGACAACATGCCGGACCTGCCGTTACAATTTCCTTTATCATTGCCGCCATTGGCTGTGCATTGGCAGGTTTATGCTATGCCGAATTTGCTTCCATGATCCCGATTGCTGGAAGCGCCTATACTTATTCCTATGCCACACTGGGAGAATTTATTGCCTGGATCATTGGTTGGGACCTTGTACTGGAATATGCATTGGGAGCCGCAACGGTGGCTATCGGCTGGTCGCAATACCTCAACAAATTGCTTACAAGCGTATTTCATGTCACCATTCCCTATGAATGGTGCCATAGCCCGTTTGAAGTATCTGATGCCGGCGTACAGGGTATTATGAACGTTCCTTCCCTGTTTATCCTGCTGGCACTCACCCTTTTGCTGATCAGGGGCGTACACGGATCTGCCATTGTAAACAACGTTATCGTTATTACCAAGATAGCTATTGTACTGTTATTCATCTTCTTGGGCTGGAACTTTATCAACCCGGCCAACCACACACCTTTCACTATTCCAGCTACTGCCGGTACGGTAAAAATGCACAATGGCCAGATTGTAGACTACTCCAATTTCTGGAACCATGGCTGGGCAGGCGTGCTACGGGGCGCCGGTGTAGTATTCTTTGCCTTTATTGGTTTTGACGCGGTATCTACTGCTGCACAGGAAACCAAGAACCCTAAAAAGAATATGCCTATCGGTATCCTCGTGTCGCTGGCTATTTGTACGTTGCTGTACATCCTGTTTTCTTATGTGCTTACCGGTATTGCACCGTACAGCGACTTCCTGAAGGCAGGTGGCGAAGCTTCCGTAGCTTATGCAATTGATACCTACATGCCGGGGTATAACTGGTTATCTACCTTTATCACAGTAGCTATCCTGGCTGGGTTTTCTTCTGTTATCCTGGTTATGTTGCTGGGCCAAACAAGAGTGTTTTACTCCATGAGTAACGACGGACTGGTACCTGCTGTGTTCTCCAAACTGCACCCGAAATACCGCACTCCATACCGTTCCCAGTGGATGTTCTTCGGCTTTGTATCTATTTTTGCCGCTTTTATCCCAGACAATGTGGTAGGCGATATGACCAGTATTGGTACCCTGTTTGCCTTTGTACTGGTATGCATTGGGGTAATTGTAATGCGTAAGAGCAACCCGGATGCACCCCGGTCTTTCAAAACACCGCTAGTACCTATTGTACCTATTTTAGGTGCGGGCTTCTGCCTGTTGATGATCGTGAGCCTTGGTATCGAAAACTGGGCGCGTTTAATTGTATGGCTGCTGATCGGATTTTTTGTTTATTTCGGCTATAGCGTAAAACATAGTAAAGCCCGCAAAATGCTGGATTAATCCAGATTTTGCTGCATATATAACAACGGAGAACAAAGCGAAAACGTTCGTTTTGTTCTCCGTTGTTGTTAAATTATAAAATGAAAAAAGACAAAAAACTGAAAATCCTTATTTTTGCGTTCTGTTTTTTACAAGTCACTCATAATTATATACCACTCTAATGGGAAGAATATTTGAAGTAAGAAAATCGACCATGTTTGCCCGCTGGGACAGAATGGCGAAAGCATTTTCAAGAATCGGAAAAGAAATAGCCATTGCAGTAAAGGCAGGTGGCCCTGATCCGGATAACAACCCCGCACTCCGTCGCTGTATACTCAATGCCAAGAGCGTAAACATGCCGAAAGACCGTGTAGACGCAGCTATTAAACGTGCCATCGGAAAAGATAAAACTGATTATGAGGAAGTAGTATATGAAGGTTATGCCCCTCATGGCGTAGCAGTAATGATCGATACCGCTACTGATAACACTACCCGTACTGTAGCCAACCTGCGTATGCACTTCACCAAACTGGGCGGTAGCCTTGGCAACAGTGGTTCCGTAGGCTTCCTATTTAACCGTGTAGGCGAGTTCAAAGTAAAAAATGCCGGACAAAACCTGGAAGAACTGGAACTGGAATTGATTGACTTCGGTTTGGAAGAAATCGGGGAAGATAGTGAAGGTAATATCATCATCCGTGCTGCATTCAACGAATTTGGCAATATGGCCAAAGCGCTGGATGATAAAGGCCTGGAAGTGATCAGTTCTGAACTGAAACGCATTCCTACTACCACAGTAGAATTAAATGAAGAACAAGCAAAAGAAGTACTGGAACTGGTAGACCGCCTGGAACAGGATGAAGACGTACAACAGGTTTTCCATAATCTGAGATAATCAACGCTGATAAAATAATTATTATATAAAAAAGGTCCGCTTTATGCGGACCTTTTTGCTTGCCTGGGGAACGCTAGAAAGAAAACAAGCTTGTATTCTAACAATGAGTGGTTTTTCATAGACCGGCTAATACAAATCCCTCCATGGCTTTACAATAGCCCCAACAGGGAATTTTTATCAGGATCTAACTTTATCAACAGATACAATTAATCGGGAAAATAACGTCCGCCTTTTACAGCGGACGTTTTTCATCGGATAAGGTTAACTTTCTAAACCAAAAAAACAGCTAAATTTTAGCGATGGTGTGAGAACGCTCCAACTCATCAGCAATAAACATGAGACCTTTCCCGTGGTAGGTTTCCAATTTTACGGCAGGGTCTTGTGAAATGTGCTTGCGCAAGCGTGTCAGGTAAACGTCCATTACACGCGACGCGAAGAAATCGTCTTGTCCCCAGATGCAACCAAGGATATCGTCTTTCTTCAGTTTTTTGTTTGAATTCTCGCACAGAAAGCGAAGCAGCTCCGCTTCTTTTGGGGCCATACGAACATGGGAATCGGCACTTTTATGCCTGATATGATATTGTGAATAATCAAAAATGAGGTTACTAATGGTGTAAACGATACGTCTTTCACTTTTCAATAACCGGCTGCGTTTCAGGTATACTTCTACCCTGCACAATAACTCCTGAATATTAAAAGGCTTAATCACATAATCATCTGCTCCTGATTCAAAGCCTTGCAGCCTGTCTTGCTCCATATAACGGGAAGAAGTAAAGATGATGGGGATATTCACATCCATAGAACGGATATCCTCCGCTAATGTGAACCCATCTTTTTTAGGCATTACAACATCCAATAAGCAGAGGTCAAAAACATGTTTTTGAAATTTTTCCCAGCCTTCCTGGCCATTTTCACAAAGGGTAACATTGTAGCCGGCACGTTCAAGTTGTCTTTTTACCACCTTGGCAAAAAATACATCATCCTCTGCCAAAAGAATGCTTGGTTGCATAAGAGTTGGTTTTTAAGCGATTAAACAAGATTTTAGTTGCGGTACCTATATTAATGAGTGTATCTGGTACGTTTATTCAAAAATAACTAACATATCCATATTGCTTATATTCATCCCTATCCACTTCCTTAAACCTCATTCATTTTAATCATTACACAGAGAAATATACCCCGATGGACACAATTTCCTGTTATATTTTCCCTATTAATAACCGTATTTTTTACACTTTGGGTAATGGACCATTAAAAATAATTATCAATACCGCCCACATTAATTAATCACATTTGCCGGATTACCAGCCAAATAAGCATTTACGTTACTTACTACTGTACTTACCAGTCGCCAGATAGCCGCTTCACTAGCCCAGGCTATATGTGGGGTAATCACTGTATTGGGTGCCGCTATTAAAGGATTACCGGCAGATGGCGGTTCTACAGATAACACATCCAAACCGGCACCGGCAATGGTACCCGCCTGCAGAGCAGCAGCCAGATCCGCCTCGTTAATTAATGGTCCGCGACTGGTATTGATCAGGAAGGCAGACCGCTTCATAGTACGCAATAAGGCGGCGTTCACAAACTCCCTGTTACTCTCATTCAATGGACAGTGCAGCGACACAATATCCGCTGTCCGGAAACAAGTGGCAAGGTCCACGAAAGTAACGCCCTCCATCGGATCACGGTCTGGGTGCTTATGATTCGCTATTACCTTCATCCCAAAAGCCAATGCAATACGTGCTACCGCCCTTCCTATCTGCCCCAACCCTACAATACCCAGGGTATTACCAGCCAGCTCTATTAACGGGGATTTGGTATAGCTAAAATCCGGGCTACGGCTCCAATCGCCCGCCCTTACACTATCTGCATGCACCCCTACATGCTGGCACAGTTCAAGTATCAATGCAAATGTTAATTGCGCCACAGAAGGGGTGCTGTAGGCCGGCACATTGGTAACGGGAATACGGCGTGCACGGGCCGCTGCAATATCTACAATATTGTACCCCGTTGCAACTACGCCAATGTATTCCAGATTGCCCGCTTGCTGAATGCTACCCGCATTCACAATAGCCTTGTTTGTTAGTACGATATGGGCATCTTTAATGCGTGCAGCCGTTTCATTTTCCGGTGTACGCTCGTATACCGTTACATGGCCCAGCAACTGTAGTTCGCTCCAATCCAGGTTTCCAGGATTATCCAGTACAACTATGTTTTTCATCATGATATAAATTATTTCGCTACTATCTACTTATTAACAAGATCAGATAGCGCCAGGTTGGAAAATACACTAAGCTATACAGCTTTATAAACGATACAGCAACGTTATGATCTTGCTAAGAAATGGGCGCCCACATGAAATAATCATTAACTCCATCTGTTTCCCTTCTCACTTACAAAAAATCGGCTCAACTTTGCGGTGCCATAATAAGAAAAATAACTCTAAGCCTACAAACTGCTTAACTTTAACTAAGAAGCCATCATGCCTGCAGATACTATGCGGTATGGTGGCTTCGCCAATTTAGCTCCTTTTCCACCAAGTAATTAGTTGTCCTGCATAAAAAAACCGGCCCCTGATCAGGAGCCGGCATATATTTTTTACACTAGTGATGACTACTCTTCCATCATTTCCATCACTGCTTTTACGATATCTTCTGTATTTGGTTTAGAGAAATAATCTCCATCTGAACCATAAGCCGGGCGGTGGGCCTGTGCGCTGATAGTACGTGGCGCTACATCGAGCCAGCGGTAGCCGCCCTGTTTTTCGATCACCTGCTGGAACATGTATGCAGTACCACCACCAGGTACATCTTCGTCGGTGAAGAGGATACGGTTGGTTTTCTGCAACGATTTCACAATGCTATGATGAATATCAAACGGCAACAAGGTTTGCACATCTATCAATTCGCAGGAAACTCCCATTTCCTGTAAAGCTACCATAGCTTCTTCCACAATACGGGTCATGGAACCATAGGTAACAATGGTAACATCTGTTCCTTCTTGCAATATTTCAGGAACACCCAACGGTACAGTGAAAGATTCCAGGTTGGCTGGCAGTTTTTCTTTAAGACGATAACCATTTAACGACTCAATCACCAGGGCAGGCTCATTGGCTTGTAACAACGTATTGTACATACCTGCTGCCTGTACCATATTACGGGGTACACAAACATGCATACCACGCAGGGAATTAATGATCATGCCCATCGGAGAACCGCTATGCCAGATGCCTTCCAGACGATGGCCGCGCGTACGGACAATAATCGGGCAATGCGTCATGCCTTTGGTACGGTATTGCAGGGTAGCCACATCGTCGCTCAGCGGTTGCAAACCATACAGGAGGTAGTCGAGGTACTGGATTTCAGCAATAGGACGTAAGCCGCGCAGGGCTAAGCCTATACCTTGTCCCATAATGGTTAGTTCCCGTATACCGGTGTCGGATATACGATCTTTTCCATGTTTTTGTTGTAAACCGGCAAAGCCCTGGTTTACATCACCTATTTTACCTACATCTTCTCCGAAAGCAAATACTTTGGAATTGTTGGTAAATAACTGGTCAAAGTATTTATTGAGAATTTCGTAGCCATTCAGCAGAATACTTTCTGCCTCATAAGTAGCCGGTACAACCGGTACATTCAGTGCAGAGTTAACGCCGGTGGCATACAGATAAGAATTGTAGTTATCTTTTTCGTACTGCAGGTACTGGTCGTAATACTGTTGTAAGGCCTGTACTGCAGGGATATTTTTCAGCTGTCTGTGTTTCAGCAGGATGGTAGCGCATGCCTTCAGGATATCGCGGCGCAGCGGCTCACGGTTATGCTGCAGGTCACGGATAGCCTGGTTCACCAGGTGGGCATCGGCGCCTTCTACCTCAGCGATGGGTGCAGCCTGGGCTACAAATGCCTGTACTTGCTCTTTGATAGGAACAATATACTTCTCCCAGGCCGATTTACGGGCATCCTGGGCTTTCACCTTAGCATCCGCTTCAATGGCCAATAAAATTTCTTCGTCTCCCAAGGCATTCTCAATAATCCAGGAGCGCATTTTAACGTTGCAGTCGAATTCCTTTTCCCAAGACAACCTTTCCTTACTTTTATAGCGCTCGTGGGAACCGCTGGTAGAATGTCCTTGCGGTTGCGTGATCTCTTCTACATGAAATAAAGCAGGAATATGTGTTTCCCGGATCTTGCGGATAGCGGCTTCAAATACTTCGCACATGCCGGCATAATCCCAGCCTTTTACATTATATATATCAAAACCATTTGTGCCGTCTGCTTTACGGAAACCTTCCAGTGCAGCGCTGATGGAGTTTTTAGTGGTCTGATACTTACGGGGAACGGAAATACCATAGCCATCGTCCCATACAAAAACAGCCATAGGCACCTGTAGCACACCGGCAGCGTTCATGGTTTCCCAGAAGTGGCCTTCCGACGTGGAGGCGTCGCCAATAGTAGCGAAACAGATTTCGTTACCATTATTAGACAAAGAGGTATATTGATGTAAAGCTTCCGTTTCACGAAATAATTTAGAGGCATAAGCCAATCCCAATGCACGGGGCATTTGTCCGGCCGTAGGCGCCATATCCACTGCCGAATTCTTCATTTCTGCCAGATTAAGCCAATGGCCATCTTTACCCAGGTTGGGCGTGGCAAAATGGGAATTCATCTGACGGCCACCTGAAAATGGCTCATTTTGCTGATCAGGATCTGCATATAACTGCGAAAAAAACTGTTCAGGAGTAGCAATACCAGTGGCAAACGCAACAGTCTGGTCGCGATAATAACCGGAACGAAAGTCGCCTGGCTGAAAATATTTTGACATCGCAATCTGCGCCACTTCTTTACCATCGCCAAAAATGCCAAACTTCGCCTTGCCTGTAAGCACTTCCTTACGGGCGAGCAGACTAACTTCCCTACTTTCGCAAGCCAACCTGTAGTCATTTAACACTTCCTTGCGGAATTCTTCGAATGACAACCGGCTTTCTAAATTCATAGCTAGTTCGTTATTTTCTATCATGCCTCATGGTTAAAGTACAAAAGTAAGGTTAATTATACAGTTCAAAAATGTTATAACCCCTCCATTTAAAATAATCTGATTTTTTTTAATAAGAATTTAATAAATTGTAAGGTTTATAATGCTTTTTGGCTGTAAATTTGTTTCCGTCAAGAAAGATATCAATATTTTTTAACCGGTCGTTTTAAAACCATCATATGAAAATGAAAAAATTTATATTATCCCTGTTTGCGAGCATGCTGTTAACCACAGCGCTGTGGGCTCAGTCCACTACTGAAAATACCAACCAGAACCCAGCAGATGCTAAGGTTAAATTTGCGAAAGAAACTATCGATTTTGGTAAAACCGAATTAAACAAGCCTGTTTCTGTTGATTTCGAATTCACCAATATTTCCAAAGAACCAATATTGATTGAAGCTGCCCGCGCAAGCTGTGGCTGCACTACTCCTAAATGGACACAAGAACCTATTCTGCCTGGTAAAAAAGGTAAAGTTACCGCAAACTACAGCGCTAACGGTTTAGGTCAGCAGAATAAAACCATCTGGGTGAAATTCAGAGGAGTGGATCAGGATAAAGAATTACATCTGACCGGTGTAGTTGGTTCCAACAACAAGTAATATCCACCTTTGTAACATATTAAGACCTTACAGCACAACGCTGTAAGGTTTTTTGTTGCCCTACCTATCCCCTATCTTTGCATTGCAAAAGAATCAAAACAATTTTATGCCTACCATTAGCCAGAGAGGCGAGCAAATGCCGTCTTCTCCCATCAGAAAGCTCGTTCCTTTCGCAGAAGCTGCCAAGAAAAAAGGTGTAAAGGTATATCACCTGAACATCGGCCAACCGGATATTGAAACACCTCAACCTATACTGGATGCGGTGCGCCATTCCGACTTCAAGGTACTCGAATACAGCCATAGCGCTGGTAATGAAAGCTACCGTCGCAAGTTGGTTACCTACTACGAGCGGTTCAACATTTCTCTCAACCACAATCAGATCATTGTTACCACTGGTGGTTCTGAAGCTATCCTGTTTGCCCTTATGGCTTGCCTGGATCCAGGAGATGAGGTAATTGTACCAGAACCATTTTATGCAAATTACAATGGTTTTGCAGTAGAAGCAGAGATCAAAATCAAAACAATTACTGCCAGTATCAACACCGGCTTTGCTTTACCGGAGATGGCCGATTTTGAAAAAGCGATCACTCCGCGTACCAAGGCTATCCTGATCTGTAATCCAAATAATCCTACCGGTTATTTGTATAGCAAAGAGGAAATGGAAGTATTGAAACAGCTTTGCCTGAAATACAACCTCTTCCTTTTTTCTGATGAAGCTTACCGCGAATTCTGCTATACCGGGCAACATTTTTCTGCCATGAACCTGGAAGGCCTGGAAGAAAACGTTATTCTGATGGATACCATTTCCAAACGTTACAGCGCCTGTGGTGGTCGTATTGGTGCTTTTGTCACTAAAAACCAGGCAGTGCTGGATGCAGCTATGAAATTTGCACAGGCCCGTTTAAGCCCGCCTTCTTTTGCACAAATTGCCGGCGAAGCTGCGGTAGACTTGCCTGCAGACTATTTCGACGGTATCAAGGCTGAATACCAAAGCCGCCGCGATATCCTGGTACAAATGCTCAACGAAATCCCGGGTGTATATTGTCCGAATCCTGGAGGCGCTTTTTATGCTATGGCCAGTTTGCCTATCGACGATAGCGACAAATTCTGCCAATGGATACTGGAATCTTTCTCTTATGAAGGCCAAACCGTGATGATGGCACCTGCTACCGGCTTCTATGCTACACCCGGACTGGGAAAAAACGAAGTAAGATTAGCCTATGTACTTAATACTGAAGACATTCGTCATGCTATGGTATGCCTGGCAAAAGCGTTAGAAGTATATCCTGGCAACACTACTAAATAATTTTTTTTCAGAAGTTAGGTCGAAAAGCATTGTGAGAAAGGGTAAACATATTACACATAATTTAATATATGTTTTTTCAGACAAAAACACAATTTTTTAACACTGGACTATTGGAATTTTGATGTTTTGTTTCGTATATTTGATACAGAAACAACAACAACGACAAAAATAATCGAATTATAAAAATATTTACAAATACGATGGACTGCAAAATCTAAACTTGTTTAAGAAAAATTTAACCTGCATTATTTCTTATAACGTTTATTTGGTCCGACCTTTGAAACTCAATTACAAGGAGAATTATTAATCTTCTGTAAAACTCAAAGATTAACTAAAACGTTTTAGCAAAATATCGTATTTTTGTATCAGTTTTTCATAACGTGGAATTTATAAAGGCAAACGGCTCTGATCACAGAGCCGTATTTTTTTGCCCTAACCCCTCCTTTTTCCACTTTTTCAACGGATAAAACCCGGAATTTCAAGATATAATCCAAAAATGTTGGCTTTCCTGTTTATCTTTTTTCAATAATATTGTTATGTAATAAAATGGGCGGAGTTACTAACACTATATGTGATATAGTAATATTCGTTTGTTTTCATAACGTGGAATTTTAAAATGCAACGGTCCCGATTCTTCGGGACCGTCTTTCTATACCAGACAGGAGTTTTACCCATTCCTGTCTATAGGAGTCCGGTAATCACCTTACTTTCTTTTCTGTAAGTGCGCTTTCTACCAATATTCGCATTTCTGGTAATATCCTACCTTTTTAGCATTTACCGTCTAAATAAAATATCAAAAAGGCTTGAGGATGGTCTGAATATCCTCCAAGCATAAAAAAGGCTATCTCCTGTTTTTGCAAACATAGGAGACAGCCTATTCTATCATAATAATGTATCTGTTACGCCTGGTGGCTGCGGATCATTTCAAAGAAATCATCAAACAGGTAACGGCTATCGAATGGTCCGGGAGTAGATTCTGGGTGGTATTGCACACTGAATGCCGGTTTATTTTTGATACGGATACCTTCTACAGAATTATCGTTCAGGTTAATGTGAGTTACTTCTACATTTTCGCTGGCCGCTACTGCTTTAGGATCTACTGCAAAACCGTGATTCTGCGTAGTAATTTCGCATAATCCCGTTTTCAGATTCTTTACCGGATGGTTTAAGCCGCGGTGACCGTGGTGCATTTTATAAGTAGGAATATCATTAGCCAATGCCAACAGCTGATGTCCAAGGCAGATACCAAACATTGGTCTTTCTGCTGCCAGGATCTTTTTTACGGTATCAATGGCGTAGGTTAGCGGAGCCGGATCGCCAGGACCGTTAGAAATAAAGTAAGCATTAGGTTTAAACTCTTCACACACTTCAAAGGGTGTGTCTGTAGGGAATACCTGGAGATAAGCACCTTTATCAGACAGGCATTTCAGCATATTTCTTTTTACGCCGTTATCCAATACTGCAATACGGATTTCCGCATTAGGATCGCCAACGTTATACACTTCTGTGGTAGTTACTTCCTTACACAAAGCCAACCCTTCCATGGAAGGCACTTTAGCCAGCTCAGCTTTCAGTTGGTTGATATCCAGGATCTCAGAAGAAATAATACAGTTCATAGCGCCTTTGCTACGAATATGGGTAACGAGTGCGCGGGTATCTACATCGTAGATGGCTACCAGGTTATTATCGGTCAGGAACTGTTCCAGCGATTCATCCGCCATCTTTCTGGAGTAATTGTACGCGATATTTTTTGCGATCAAACCGTTGATCTTCACACTGCTACTCTCTACGTCATCCTTTTTGGTGCCATAGTTACCAATGTAGCAGTTGTTCATAATAAGTACCTGTCCTTTATAAGAAGGGTCTGTAAACACTTCCTGGTAACCCGTCATACCGGTATTGAAAGCTAATTCACCGGCGGCAGTGCCAATTTTCCCAAAAGCTTTTCCCTGAAAAACCGTACCGTCTTCTAACAGCAGTATGGCAGGTTGGATGGTTCTTGTCTGAGGCATTTCTGGTATCTGTCTTGTTTATATTTTAAAAAAAACCTTCAAGGGCGTCAATGCCCTGAAGGTTCGGATAAAAAACCGTGCAAAGGTACGGAATACTCCATTATAAATGGAGTATTTTTAGACAGAAATATATATTTACTTAATTCTTACCGACTTAAGTACCCTTTGTGCTACCTGCCGGGCTATCTGATCATCGTCGCGGTAATTGATGTGTATCTGCCAACGGCTATTGCCCCGGATCATCACCAGGTTGCAAAATGCAAAGCGAACTCCCCCTCTATAAAGGTAATTCCCTTCTTCCAACATTCCTTGCATACCGGAAATCAATACGGGTACCGACTTACAATCAATTTCTGTAGCTGTTTCCTTTAACTGCATGGTACTATGCGCTTGTGCCATAGCTTCTTCCAGGTTATTGGCTACATGGCTCATGTAGCTAAACATATTCACCGCTATGCGGATACCGCCTCCATCTTCATTGCTATAGCTCTTGGCGTATTCAATTACTTTCGCTTCATCTCCATCCAGGGGCTGGTCGTGCACCCATAATTTCACAGGGGTAGTAATTTCCAATGCCTGCCGGCCTATAGTAACTGTTTGCCAACTACGGTAAAGTATACCTGCAGGCACTTTGGGATACATAAAACTATATATGGCTTTTTTACCAAAAATGGTTCCTGCCGCTGCCAGTAATCCTATAAAAAACACAAAAAACAAGATTGTCCTGCTCCGGTGGGCTGGCTGGAACTGTTGTTTTAACCAAATGGGAAAGGTATTAGATCTGCTGGTTTTTACAGTTACGCCTACTTGTTCGCTATAGGTAATAAAAGATGCTTCGGGATTAGACCGGCGCCAAGCTTCAAAAGTCTGGGAAAGTTTTTTACCACAAGCATTACAAAAGGTAAGGTACTCCGATTTGAGTGGGTTGGCATGTCCACAGCTATCACAGGGCAGGTGTTTCATAGGCTCCATACAATTATTACTATCTACCGTAATATTACGAAATTTACGCATTTATTAAAGCATAAAAAAGGACAAAGCTATTGCTTTGTCCTTTTTCTAGTATCGTCAGTAAAAGACTACTCAGCGGCTTTTTCTTCAGTTGCAGTATCAGCAGCATTAGTTTCAGTTGCATCTTCTGCTTTCTTTTTAGCACCACCAGCGCGACGGGTTTTCTTAGCGGGAGTTTTTTCTGTTGTTGTACCGTAAATTTCATTGAAATCTACCAGTTCAATCATTGCTACTTCCGCGTTATCGCCCACACGTTTGCCCAATTTAATGATACGGGTGTAACCACCAGGACGGTTAGCGATTTTTTCGCTAATAGTACCGAACAGTTCAGTGATCGCTACTTTATCCTGCAGGTAGCTGAACACAATTCTACGGTTGTGGGTAGAATCGGTTTTGCCTCTTGTCAGCAGCGGCTCAACATACACACGCAGTGCTTTCGCTTTAGCGAGGGTAGTGGTGATACGTTTGTGGCTGATCAGTTCGCAAGCCAGATTAGACATCAGGGCTTTACGGTGGGAAGCAGTTCTGCTTAATTTGTTTAATTTAACTCCGTGACGCATGACATTTTTGTTTTTAACCCTTGCACCGTGTCAGGAATTGCAAGGTACTTGTTAGTTATAAGCTTTTAGCCTCCAGCAAAGGCTAAAAGCTTTTTTTAATTGATGACTATTCTTCTTCGAGTTTCAGTTTAGACAGATCCATACCGAAGTGCAGACCTCTTTCGCCTAATACCTGTTCAATTTCGCTGAGTGATTTCTGGCCGAAGTTTCTGAACTTCATCAGTTCTTCCTGTTCGTATTGTACCAGTTCGCTGAGTGAATTGATTTTAGCTGCTTTCAGACAGTTGAAGGCACGCACGCTCAGATCGAGATCTTCCAGTGGTGTTTTCAGGATCTTACGCAGTTGCAGTGTTTGTTCATCTACCACATCTTCTTTTTCAGTGTCTTTGGTATCAAAGCTGATGTTTTCATCGGTGATGATCATCAGGTGCTGGATAAGGATGCGGGAAGCTTGTTTCACTGCTTCTTCCGGATGGATAGTACCGTCTGTGATCACCTCCATTACGAGTTTCTCATAGTCCGTTTTTTGTTCCACACGGGTATTTTCTATGCTATACTTTACGTTTTTGATCGGCGTAAAGATAGAGTCAATCGCGATGTAGCCAAATACTGCATCTTTGGGTTTATTTTCCTCAGCCGGAACATAACCACGACCTTTACCGATAGTTAGTTCGATATCCAGCTTGGCAGAAGGGTCCAGGGTGCAGATCAGCAGTTCAGGGTTCATGATCTGGAAAGCACTGGTGGCTTTTTCGATCATGTCTGCGCGGAACTCTGTTTTACCCTTGATGGACAAGGTGATCTTTTCGTTCGTTACATCACTTTCAGAGATCCTCTTAAAACGAACCTGTTTCAGGTTCAGGATGATCTCAGTAACGTCTTCAGTAACACCTTTCAGTGTAGCGAACTCGTGATCGGCTCCTTCAATTTTAATACCCACAATGGCATAGCCCTCCAAAGAAGACAACAGTACGCGACGTAACGCATTACCGACAGTCACAGCATAACCTGGTTCTAATGGACGGAATTCGAATTGAGCTTCAAAGTCAGTAGACTTCTGCAATACGATCTTATCAGGTTTCTGGAAATTTAAAATTGCCATTGATATGATAGATTTATTTGTTAAATATGAGGTTAGTCCATGACCACAATTGGCCATGGACTAATTATTTATTACTTAGAGTACAATTCTACAATCAGTTGTTCCTTGATATTCTCAGGAACGCTCTCTCTCTCAGGATAAGCAATGAATACACCTTTCAATTCTTTCTCGTTCCAATCCAACCAGCTGAACTTAGGATTTTTTCCACGGATAACGCTGGTCAGCGCAGAATTGTTTGCGGTTTTGTTCTTGAGGCTGATTACATCTCCTGGTTTCAGTTGGAAAGAAGGAGTGTTTACCACGATACCGTTAACGGTGATGTGTTTGTGAGAAACCAGCTGACGGGCAGCAGGGCGGGAAGGAGCGATACCCAGACGGAAAACAGTGTTATCCAAACGGGCTTCCAACAGTTTAATCAATACCTCACCGGCAACACCTTTTCTACGGGTAGCTTCGTCGAACAGGTTACGGAACTGGCGTTCCAGCAAACCATAAGTGTATTTTGCCTTTTGTTTTTCTCTCAGCTGCAGCGCGTATTCACCTAATTGTTTACGTTTACGGTTTGCGCCGTGTTGACCCGGAGGGTTGCTGTTTTTACCTAAATACTTGCCATTGCCGAGAATGGGTTCACCAAAAATTCTGGAAATTTTGGTCTTTGGTCCTGTGTACCTTGCCATGATTTAAATATACTTTAGATTTTTTAGTTAATGATGCATGCTCTTCAAAAAATCTGAAAACCTGATCATGCACCCATTTATTAGAATAATAAACTACAAAGTCCAGATACCAAACTCCTGATGGAATCTGGTATCTGGAAGCTGTAAATATATATTACTATACTCTTCTCTTCTTGGGAGGACGGCAACCGTTGTGTGGTAAAGGAGTTACATCTTTAATCATGTTCACTTCGATACCAGAATTGGCGATCGCGCGGATAGCGCTTTCACGACCAGCTCCAGGGCCTTTTACAAAAACGTCTGCTCTTTTCAGACCTGAGTCCATAGCTACTTTAGCAGCATCTTGTGCAGCCAATTGAGCTGCGTACGGAGTGTTCTTTTTAGAACCTCTGAAGCCCATTTTACCAGCAGAAGACCAGGAGATAACCTGACCGTGCTTATTGGTGATGCTCACAATGATATTGTTAAAGCTAGCAGAGATATGCACATCTCCGTAGTTATCTACTTTTACTACTCTTTTTTTGCTAGCAGCAGTTTTTGTATTATTTGCTTTTGCCATAATGATTTAAATTCCAAATATGAAATTCCAGATCCCAAATTTACACGACTCACGGTCATTGAAACCCCTCTGATTCGGAATTGGGATTTCAACCTGGGATTTTATTTATTATTTCTTAGTTGCTTTTTTCTTACCAGCTACTGTCTTACGCTTACCTTTACGGGTACGGCTGTTGGTACGTGTGCGCTGACCTCTTACCGGCAAGCCTTTCCTGTGACGCAAACCGCGGTAGCAAGCGATATCCAGCAAGCGCTTGATATTCATTTGTACTTCAGAACGCAATTGACCCTCTACCTTAAACTCACCGTTGATAATGTTACGGATGGCGGCTTGTTCGTCATCATTCCAATCCCGCACCTTTTTATTTACATCAATTTCCGCCTTGTTCAGGATATATTGGGCGGTAGAACGGCCTATACCGAAGATATAGGTGAGGCCAATTTCTCCTCTTTTATTTTTAGGAAGATCTATACCGGCTATACGTGCCATATTTCTATTTTGATTTTATGATTCTGATTAAAAAATCAAATTCCGTTGGGGAATCGATTAACCCTGACGTTGTTTAAAACGAGGATTCTTTTTGTTGATTACCAACAAAACTCCTTTTCTACGAACTATTTTACAATCCGCACTTCTTTTTTTGATTGCAGCTCTTACCTTCATGGTGAATACTTTATAAAAGGTTATGATATTTATTTAATAAACTTTTCCAATCTCCTCTACGCAACCCCGTCTTACTTGTATCTGAAAATTATACGGCCCCTTGACAAATCATATGGGCTCATCTCTACGCCAACCTTATCTCCTGGCAGAATGCGTATATAGTGCATTCTCATTTTTCCAGAAATGGTGGCCAGGATCTCATGCCCATTTTCCAACTTTACACGGAACATAGCGTTCGACAAGGCTTCTAATATAATTCCATCCTGTTTAATGAGTGCCTGTTTTGCCATAAAAATTTTTAGGACTGCAAAGATAGCATTTATCTTTTGAAATAGAAAAATTTACCACGATTATTATTAATATTGCCGTTTTTCTTGATAAATCCTACCTGATTTCCCAATAAATTCCAACTATATTAGATAATTTAAAATATGCTGACTAGTAATTCGTGTTTAGTTCGGGATTGTTTTTCTCTTCTCTTTCTATATCCACATAGGTAGATAATATATCAGGTTTGCCCTTACCAACAGCTACCATTTGCTCATAATGCACAGAAGGACTACCGTCGCGGGTAACTACTGTCCAACCATCCTCTTTGTATTCTACGTCCTTAGAGCGAAGGTTTACCATTGGCTCAATGGCAATCACTAATCCTTCTTTCATCACCGGACCACTGCCCCGTTTGCCATAGTTAGGCACCTGTGGGTCTTCGTGCAGGTGACGGCCAAGCCCATGCCCTACCAATTCCCTTACTACGCCATAACCACGTTCCTTTTCTGTATATTCCTGAATGGCGTAAGAAATATCACCAATCCGGTTGCCTACTATTGCCTTTTCTATCCCTTTATAAAGGGCAGCTTTTGTAGTCGTCATCAGACGGAGTATGTTTTCCGGTACATTACCAATTGCAAAGGTATAGGCACTATCGGAATGAAAACCGTTCATATACACGCCAGTATCCACGGTGATGATATCTCCGTCTTTCAGGACGTATTTGGTAGGAATACCATGCACCACTTCGTCGTTCACAGAAATACAGCATGCATTCGGGAAACCCTTATAATTTTTAAAAGAAGGCGTACCCCCGTTATCTACAATAAACTTATCCGCTATCGCATCAACATCAAGGGTGCTCATACCAGGTTTAAGAAACCGGGCTACTTCTGCCAGCGCCGCACTCAGGAGCAGGGCGCTTTTACGCATCAACTCTATTTCTTCCTTCGTCTTATAATGAATCATACGATCAACTTTTAGCTGTTAGCGGCTAGCTGATATAGTATATCAACCGGCAGGAAACAGCTTTTCACATTAGGATATGGGCTGATCTGCCATTTGCAGGATCAACCAAATTTTAAGCAGCTTTTAGCCTTACCTCCGTTAGCTGTAAAGCTGAGCGCTATCAAAATAATATAGCCACTAAAGCGTAAAAGCTTCTGTGGCTATTTTATTGTTTTCGTAACACTTTCGTGTTCAATTACTTACGCGTTAGCCGGGGCTGTTCTGCCTTTGATACGGCCGGTGCTCATCAAACCATCGTAATGGCGCATCAGCAGCTGGCTTTCAATCTGTTGCAGTGTGTCCAGGATAACTCCCACCATAATTAACAGTGATGTACCGCCAAAGAATGTGGCAAAATTACTGTTAATTTTAAAGGCAGCAGCTACACCAGGCAATATACCCACCATTGCCAGGAAGAATGCACCTGGCAGTGTAATACGGTCCATTACTGCACCGATATAATCGGCGGTAGCTTTACCTGGCTTAATACCTGGAACGAAGCCGTTATTACGTTTCATTTCATCCGCCATTTGAGTGGGGTTGAAGATCAACGCCGTATAGAAATAAGTGAATACAATAACAAGTACAGCGTAGATCACATTATACCAACCATTAGTATGGTCGCTAAAGATACGAACAAAGCCGGAAGCACTTTCAGAAGAAGTAGCAAAGCCTATCGCAGTAGCTGGTATGAACATGATAGCCTGGGCAAAGATGATGGGCATTACACCGGCTGCATTCACTTTCAGTGGAATGAACTGGCGAACACCACCATATTGTTTGTTACCCACAATACGTTTTGCATAATTCACCGGTATTTTCCTGGTACCTTGTACTAACAGGATCAGGCCTACCGTGATTAAAATAAAGATAGCAATTTCAATGAGGAACAGGATCGGTCCACCCGCTTCACCTGCAACCTTACTGGAAAACTCTGCGACAACCGCTTGTGGCAAACGGGCAAGGATACCCATCATGATGATGATGGAGGTACCATTACCGATTCCTTTGTCTGTGATTTTTTCACCGAGCCACATTACAAACAGGGTACCTGCAGTAAGCACAACGGTAGTAGAGAGCCAGAAGAAAAAGGAGCCATACTCGGGAATAATAGCGCCACCGGATTGATTACGCAGATAAGCCACGTAAGCGCTCGCCTGGAAACCTGTTACTATTACTGTGAGATAACGAGTATACTGGTTAATTTTCTTGCGGCCGCTTTCGCCTTCTTTCTGCAGCTTCTGGAAATAAGGCACTGCTATAGTCAGTAACTGAATAGCAATGGAAGCAGAGATGTAAGGCATAATACCTAACGCAAATATGGACGCTCTTGAAAACGATCCACCGGCAAACATGTTCACCAGTCCCAGGATACCCTGATTAGAATTTTTCTCAAAATTAGTGAGCGCGTTTGCGTCTATGCCAGGCAAAGCGATATAGGATCCTACGCGGTAGATGAGGACCAGGAGCAGGGTGGTCAGGATGCGGTTACGCAGATCCTCAATGCTCCAGATATTCTTAATCGTTTCGATAAATTTCTTCACAGGAAGATAAAGGTTTAATAGCGCTATTAAATATGAAAAGACGCACTACTCCGTAGGCGTCTCCTCAGTCGTAAAGTCTTATACCAGTTCTACTGATCCACCTGCTGTTTCGATGGCCTGCTTAGCTTTTTCGCTGATAGCGTTTACTTTAACAGTTACTTTGGCTTTCAGTTCTCCATTAGCGAGAATTTTAACCTTAGCAGTTCTGTTAATCAGACCGTTCATGTACAGGTTTTCCAGATTGAACTCCTGGAGGCCATATTTTTCAACTAAATGATCCAGCTGGCCCAGGTTAAAGATAGTGTATTCTTCACGGTTATTGTTTTTGAAACCGCGTTTAGGCATACGACGCTGGATAGGCATCTGACCTCCTTCGAAGCCTTTCTTGCTAGCATAACCGGCGCGTTGCTGAATACCTTTGTTACCTTTGGTAGAGGTACCACCTTTACCGGAAGCCTCACCACGTCCGAGACGTTTTTCTTTATGTACAGCGCCTTGTGCAGGCTGTAATGAATGCAAATTCATGATTGTAATTGTTTTTACTTGCGCGGAAATTAACCGCTCGCTTTTATACTAAAATAAAAATGGTAAAGTTACAAATGTAAAGGTAAGATTATCAAAAGACAATCCCACAGCAGTGTTACTTTAATTAAGCGTTAACTGTTTCTACCGTTACAAGGTGATTAACTTTGCGCACCATACCCAGGATCTGAGGAGTTGCTTCTACTTCAACAGTAGCGTGCATCTTGGTCAGTCCCAGTGCCTTCAGGGTCAGTTTCTGCCTTTCAGGACGGTCTATACCACTTTTTACTTGAGTGATCTTGATCTTTGCCATAAATCCCTATCCGCCTAAGACGGAGTAATTTAATTGTTAATGAATTATTTACAAAATTTCCAGGTAATGATCAGCGCCGGAGGCGACTAGAATAATTAACCGTTGAAAACTTTTTTCAGGGAAACACCTCTGGTTTTAGCGATACTAACTGGTTCGCGTAACAGGCCTAATGCCTTGAAGGTAGCTTTTACCACGTTATGTGGGTTAGCAGAACCTAAAGATTTAGCCAGAACGTCTGTAACGCCAGCGCTTTCCAGTACTGCACGCATAGAACCACCGGCGATCACACCCGTACCATGAGCAGCAGGTTTGATCAACACTTTGGCAGCGCCTTCTTTAGCAAACTGATCATGAGGAATGGTACCGTGCATAACAGGAACCTTGATCAGGTTCTTCTTAGCATCATCTATACCTTTGGTGATAGCTTGCTGTACTTCTTTCGCTTTACCCAGACCGTGACCTACCACGCCGTTTTCGTTACCTACTACTACCAGTGCGGAGAAACTAAAAGTACGACCGCCTTTAGTAGTTTTAGTAACACGGTTGATCGCCACTACTTTTTCTTTCAGCTCCAGATCACCAGCCTTTACTTTATTGAATGAATTCTTTGCCATTTTATTTTATAAGAATTACTTGTTCAGAATTTATAAGATTCGGACTTCGTGATTAGAACTGAAGACCGCCTTCTCTTGCTCCGTCAGCTACGCTTTTCACGCGGCCATGATATAAATAACCACTTCTGTCAAAAATAACTTTGGTTAGACCCAGCGCCACTGCTTTAGCAGCTACCGCTTTACCTACCATTACAGATTTTTCAGATTTTGTACCTTGCTGGGCTTTGATATCCTTATCACGGGAAGAAGCTGAAGCCAGGGTAGTGCCATTGGTATCGTCGATCAACTGCACATAGATATCGCTATTGCTACGAAATACAGATAATCTTGGCTGCTGTGCAGTACCGGAGATCTTCTTACGGATGCGATAGCGGATTTTCTGTCTCCTGTTAACTTTTGTGCTCATTTTGAGTTTTTATTTTATTACCCCGATGCTGCCGGGATATGTTAAAATCAGCTAACCAGCTACTTAAATAGCTGATTAGCCAATTAAAAATTTTATTTACCAGCTGATTTACCAGCTTTCTTACGTACCACTTCATCGCTGTAGCGAACACCTTTACCTTTGTAAGGCTCTGGTTTACGCAGGCTACGGATCTTAGCAGCTACCTGACCCAGTAATTGGTTATCGATGCCTTCCAGCATGATTTTAGGGTTCTGACCTTTTTCGGTCAGGGTAGATACTTTCAGTTCTTTAGGAACTTCGAAAACGATATTGTGAGAATAACCTAATGCGAGGTCCAGTAACTGACCAGTGTTAGCGGCTTTATAACCCACACCCACGAGTTCCAGTTGTTTTTTGAAGCCTTCAGTTACACCCAGTACCATGTTAGACAACAAAGCGCGGTATAAACCGTGGAGTGCTTTGTGGCGGATCTGGTCTGTTGGGCGGATTACGGTTAATACGCCGTCCTTAACTTCTATCTTGATATCCCTGTCGAGCAATTGTTTCAGCTCACCTTTAGGACCCTTTACGGTTACTTCATTGGCAGGAGATACAGTTACAGTAACGCCGCTGGCCAATTTGATAGGACTTTTACCTATACGTGACATAACTTTAATTTAAAGTTGTTTGGGAAGATTGATAACCGGTTATCCGTGTTCAGCGCCGTATAGAAAGCTTAATTGTCAGATAACCCGAGTGATCAACCGGCTGACAACAACCTGTTGATCAATATATTAATAGATGTAGCAAACTACTTCGCCACCTACGTTCTGTGCTTTTGCTTCCTTATCGGTCATTACACCTTTGGAAGTAGAGATGATAGCCACGCCTAAGCCATTTTTCACACGTTTGAACTCATCTGGTTTTGCGTACTGACGCAGACCTGGACGGCTAATACGTTGCAATTCTTTGATAGCGGGTTCTTTAGATACAGGATCGTATTTCAAAGCGATCTTGATAACGCCCTGTTTATTATCTTCTTCAAATTTGTACTTCAGGATATAACCTTTATCGTACAGAATTTCTGTAATACGTTTTTTCAGCTTGGAAGCCGGAATTTCCACAATCCTGTGGGTGGCCATTTGCGCGTTCCGGATGCGTGTCAGGAAGTCTGCTATTGGATCAGTAACCATTGTTGAAATAGTTTGATAGATGTTTACAATGCGATATCCAATCGTAAAAAGATGGGAATCAAATAACTAATATTCTGGGAACCAGAAAAAGAGATTTCGGTATAATTACCGGAATCCCATGATTCGTGTCCCTGTAAATTACCAGCTGGCTTTTCTAACACCAGGGATTTTACCAGCGAGCGCCAGGTCGCGGAACATGTTCCTGCAGAGACCGAAATGACGCATGTAGCCTTTAGGACGACCGGTCAGCTGGCATCTGTTTTTCAGACGAACAGGAGAAGCGTTTTTTGGAAGTTGATCCAGTGCAGCGTAGTCACCGGCAGCTTTCAGGGCAGCGCGTTTTTCTGCGAACTTAGCTACCATAGCTTCTCTTTTTCTTTGTCTGGCTTTTACGGATTCTTTTGCCATAATTATATTATCGTTTCGATTTACTGATTATCTTTTTTCATGTTCCTGAACGGCATGCCCATTTCCTTCAGCAGCTCGTAAGCTTCTTCGTTGGTAGTGGCAGTGGTCACGAAAGTGATATCCATACCGGACATTTTAGTCACTTTATCGATATCGATTTCAGGGAAGATGATCTGTTCGGTGATACCCATAGTGTAGTTACCACGACCATCAAATGCCTTTTCGTTAACACCTTTGAAGTCACGTACACGTGGCAGGGAAACAGCGATCAGACGATCCAGGAAGTCATACATATTAGTGCTGCGCAGTGTTACACGTGCACCAATTGGCATGTTCTTTCTGAGTTTGAAGTTGGAGATATCCTTTTTAGACAAGGTAGCGATAGCTTTCTGACCGGAGATACGGGTCATTTCGTCTACTGCGATGTCTACCAGTTTCTTATCACCTACTGCACCATTGATACCCTGGTTCAGGCAAATTTTCACCAGACGAGGCACCTGCATTACACTTTTGTAGTTGAATTTCTTCATCAGTGCAGCTTTCACCTCATCATGGTATTTCTTCTGCAGTCTCGGAGTGTATTTTGTGTTTGACATTATTTAATTACCTCCCCTGATTTTTTAGCGATACGAATTAATTTACCATTTTCTCTCTGCCTGTTTACTCTGGTTGGTTTACCAGTTTTAGCATCCCACAGCATCACATTAGAGATAGCGATAGGAGCTTCTTGCTTAACAATACCACCTTTGGTATTCTGAGCTGTAGGCTTGGTGTGTTTGGTAACAATGTTAACGCCTTCTACAAGAATGCGGGCTTTGTCGGGCTGAACTTCCAACACTTTGCGTGGTTTGGTCCTGTCCTTGTCATCACCGGCAATTACCGCAACCAGGTCGCCTTTCTTAATGTTGAATTTAGGCTTAAATCTAGTTTTCATTACTTTGATTTATTTATAAACGCCAAGCGAAACAATTGTTTCGCTTGATTAATGTTTTTCTCGTTTTGCAAACGGGCTGCAAAGATAAGAAATATTTTATGATTTCGGGATTTTGGTAATTTTTGACAGAAATCTACCAAAACACCAAAATCCCGATATCGATAATATTTTATAATACCTCAGGAGCGAGGGAGATAATTTTCATATATCCCTTGTCTCTCAGCTCACGGGCAACCGGACCGAAAATACGGGTACCACGAGGGTCGTCTGAGTTATTCAGCAGTACAACCGCGTTATCATCGAAACGGATATAAGAACCGTCTTTACGACGTAATTTGTTCTTTGTTCTTACGATTACAGCTTTAGTAACCATACCTTTCTTTACACCACCGCCAGGGATTGCATCCTTCACGGTTACTACAATCTTATCGCCTACTTTAGCGTAGTCCTGACCGGAGTTACCTAATACGCGGATGCAAAGCACTTCTTTAGCACCGCTATTATCAGCTACGCTCAGTCTTGATTCTTGTTGTATCATCGAAATGAGATTTGATATTGTTTAGTCAGCGGCTGGTACCGGGATTGCCGACAGCAGCTTGAAACAAATGATAAATTATTTTACTTTTTCGATTACTTCTACCAGTCTCCAGCATTTATTTTTGCTCAGAGGGCGGGTTTCCGCGATTTTCACGGTATCGCCGATGCTGCACTCGTTTTTATCGTCGTGCGCCATAAACTTGGTAGTTTTTTTCACGAATTTACCATAGATCGGGTGCTTTACTTTACGCTCCACCTCAACGGTAATGGTTTTATCCATTTTGTTGCTGGACACCACACCAATCCTGGTTTTTCTTAATTTTCTTTCGGTCGTCATTGTTGAAAGTATTTAACCCTCCGTGAGGAGGTAATAATTTTGTTATACTATTGCTATTCAGCAGCCCCGGTAAAACCGGGACTGAAGATTTAGAAGCCCAGCTGTCTTCTACGCATTTCGGTATTCATCCTGGCGATATCGCGTCTTACGGCGCGGATGCTCATTGGATTTTCGATTGGCGTAATTGCATGACCGAAGGTCATTTTTTTCAAGCGGAGTTTCTCAGCAGAGATTTTCTCTTTAAGGTCTTGTTCGCTCAGTCCTTTCAGATCCAGCTTTTCTTTTGCCATTGTATTGAATTTGATTCGGTTTGCTACTGGGGTAGCGGACCGGATTTATAGATTAGTTGGATACCAGTAATTAAGCAACGTAGTCGCGGCTAGTTACAAATTTTACTTTGATGGGCAGTTTCTGAGCTGCGAGTTCCATTGCTTCTTTTGCTACCTGTAAGGAAACGCCATCAGCTTCAAATAAAATTCTACCGGGTTTTACTACTGCTGCCCAATGGTCTGGAGCACCTTTACCTTTACCCATCCTCACTTCCAAAGGCTTAGCAGTGATAGGTTTATCAGGGAAAATGCGGATCCATACGTTACCTTCACGTTTCATGTGCCTTGTCAGCGCCACACGAGCAGCTTCAATCTGCCTGTCGGTGATCCACTTAGGTTCTAATGCTTTAAGACCGAAAGTACCAAAGGAGAGGGTAGCGCCTCTTTTAGCGTTCCCTTTGATGCGGCCTTTGTGCATCTTCCTGTGTTTCGTTCTTTTTGGCTGTAACATCGTCTATGTTGTTAATGTTAATAGTAATTGTTAATGTTTGCTTTACCGCCAGCTTATCTGCGGCCGCCGCCACGGTTATCGCCGCCTCTTCTTTCTCCACCGCCACGGTTGTCTCTGCGTTCGCCGTGATGTTCTCTTCTATCTCCACCAGCGCGGTTATCGCCTTCTTTACCGGTTAATACGTTCGGATTCAGATCGCGTTTGCCCAGTACTTCTCCTTTACAGATCCATACTTTGATACCGATTTTACCGTAAACGGTTAAAGCGAACAGGGAAGCGTAGTCGATATCCATACGGAAAGTATGTAAAGGCACGCGACCTTGTTTCATTTCTTCGGAACGGGCAATTTCAGCACCACCCAAACGGCCGCTAATCTTCACCTTGATACCTTCAGCACCCATTCTCAGTGCTGTAGCGATAGCCATTTTGATCGCGCGTTTATAGTTGATACGGCTTTCAATTTGTTTCGCAATAGTTTCAGCAACGATATTGGCATCCATTTCAGGGCGACGGATTTCGAGGATGTTGATCTGTACATCTTCCTTACCAGTCAGCTTCTTCAGTTCTTCCTTGATGCGATCAACTTCGTTACCGCCTTTACCGATAATGATACCAGGCTTAGAAGTATGAACAGTGATGATTAACTTACCTAAAGTTCTTTCGATCACAACTCTTGAAATACCACCTTTGTTGATACGGGCATTCAGATAAGTTCTGATCTTATTATCTTCGATCAGTTTGGTAGCAAAATCTTTCTTGCTGCCATACCAATTAGAGTCCCATCCTCTGATGATACCTAACCTGTTACCAATAGGATTTGTTTTCTGACCCATGTTCTGGTTATTTGTCTATTAGTTTAATAGTTTTGTTTCTGTTTCGTTTCCGGTATGCACGGATTATTGTGCCTTACTGTCCACTACAATCGTTACGTGGTTACTTCTCTTGCGGATACGGTAACCCCTTCCTTGTGGAGCTGGGCGCATTCTTTTCAGGGTACGGCCGCCATCCACAAAAACGGTTTTTACGATCAGGTTAGCATCTTCTACCCTGGCACCTTCGTTCTTCACTTTCCAGTTTGCGATAGCGGATACCAGCAGTTTTTCTAAAGGTACGCTAGGGTGCTTAGGATGGAATTTCAAAATATTCAAAGCCTTTTCTACATCCAGACCACGGATTAAGTCTGCCAGCAAACGCATTTTGCGGGGAGATGTAGGATTATTATTCAGCTTAGCTACTGCTTCCATTGTTATTAATTTCTTTTATTATTAGGTGTCTGATACCTTTCGGCATCAGACTATAATTTACATTTTCTTGTTAACGTGTCCTCTGAAGTTACGTGTAGGAGCAAATTCGCCCAGTTTATGGCCTACCATAAATTCCGTTACATAAACAGGAATAAATTTATTGCCATTGTGAACTGCGAAAGTGTGACCAACGAAATCAGGCGTGATAGTAGAACGGCGAGACCAGGTCTTGATAACAGTACGCTTGGTGCCGGCATTCATTTTTTCAACTTTAGTTTCTAATTTCAGGTCTACGTAAGGACCTTTTTTTATGGAACGAGCCATGTCTTACTGATTTATGATTTTTCGAAACCGGGGCCCGGTATTGCTAGCGGAGCCCGGATTCAGAAATATTATAATTTTTTACCGTTTTTTCTGCTAATGATCAGCTTATCAGAACTCTTATGCGGCTTTCTGGTTTTCAGACCTTTTGCATATTTACCAGTTCTGGATCTAGGATGGCCTCCGGAAGATTTACCTTCACCACCACCCATCGGGTGATCTACAGGGTTCATAGCCACACCACGGTTGCGGGGGCGGATACCTCTCCAACGGTTAGCACCTGCTTTACCGATAGATTGCAGGGCGTGGTCGGAGTTAGAAACAGTACCTACAGTAGCTTTACAAGTATTTAATACTTTACGGAGCTCGCCAGAAGGCATTTTCAGTACAGCATATTTTTCTTCCTTGTTGGACAGCTGAGCATAAGCGCCGGCGCTTCTTGCGATAGCACCACCTTTACCAGGCTGCAGTTCGATATTGTGAACAACAGTACCCAGTGGCATATTTTTCAGCGGTAAAGCGTTACCTACTTCAGGTGCTACATTGGTACCACTGATAACAATGCCACCTACTTGTAAACCCTGAGGAGCGATGATGTAACGTTTTTCACCATCAGCGTAGCTTACCAGTGCAATAAATGCGCTACGGTTAGGATCGTATTCGATTGTTTTAACGGTAGCAGGAATATTTTCCTTTTCGCGTTTAAAGTCGATTACACGATATTGTTTTTTATGACCACCGCCGATATAGCGCATGGACATTCTACCTTGTGCGTTTCTACCTCCGGATCTCTTTGCAGGTTCCAGCAGGCTTTTTTCAGGGATATCCGTGGTCAGCTCAGCATATGCGTTGCCTATTTTCCAGCGGGTACCGGCCGTCATTGGTTTGAACTTCTTCAGTGCCATTACTTCCTAAAAAGTTAAATGTTATTATTAAATATTAAGTGATCTGCATATACATCCACATCCCGGCTGTTGAAGGCCGGAAAGGCACTACATGTTAGCATACAGATCTATAGTTTCCCCTTCTGCAATGGTAATGATCGCCTTTTTGTAAGACGGTTTTTTACCTGCAATGAAACCGGCTTTAGTAAAGCGGAATTTAGCTTTACCTGGCATTACGGCAGTATTTACATCTGCTACGGTTACGCCGTAAAATTCTTCCACTGCTTTCTTGATCTCCAGCTTGTTGGCTTTCTTGTCAACAATGAAGTAGTAGCGGTTGAATTTATCGGTAGCTTTATTCACCTTTTCGGAAACCACCGGTTTGATTAAAACGTCTGAAAGTTTCATCTTTATAGCTTTTAGCTGTTAGCTGTTAGCTGTTAGCTTTGTTTTATTGAATTGGTTTTTAACATCTTAAGCTTCTGCAGGCTCTTCAGTGAAGATTTTAGCAGCGCTCTCTGTAAACACGATGTAGTTGCTGTTCATGATATCATAAGTATTGATATCGCTCAGTACTGCGCCGTCTACAGTAGGGATGTTTCTCAAAGACAGATAAACGTTATCGTTGTATTCAGGCGTGATGAACATAGTCTTTCTGCCTTCAACGTTAATGTTCAGGTTCTTCAGGATGCCAACGAATTGTTTTGTTTTAGGTGATTCGAGCTGCAGATCTTCAACGATGATGATGTTGTTTTCTTTAGCTTTTACTGACAGGGCGGAGATCTTAGCGAGATCTTTCACTTTTCTGTTCAGTTTGATACCCCAACCGTGAGGTTTTGGTCCGAAGATGGTACCACCACCTTTATAGAGCGGGTTACGGATGTTACCTTTACGGGCACCACCAGTACCTTTTTGTTTGTGCAGTTTACGGGAAGCACCTTGCACTTCAGCTCTGGTTTTTACCTTATGGGTACCCTGACGCTGAGCAGCGAGGTATTGCTTAACCGCCAGGTAAATTACGTGGTTGTTAGGTTCAACACCAAAGATCTCCTCAGGAAGTTCGATGGATCTTCCGGTTTTCTTACCTTCTATATTTAAAATATCTACTTGCATGTTACTTCTGGATTAAAACGATTGAACCATTGTGGCCGGGAACGGAACCACTTACCAGGATATAATTCTTTTCAGGGAATATTTTCAGGATCTTCAGCCCTTTCACTTTCACTCTTTCGTTACCTGTCTGGCCGGCCATACGCATACCCTTGAAAACGCGGGAAGGATAAGATGATCCACCAACAGAACCAGGAGCCCTGCTTCTATCGTGCTGACCGTGGGTAGCTTCACCCACACCGCTAAATCCGTGGCGTTTTACAACACCTTGGAAACCTTTACCTTTGGAAGTGCCAACTACGTCGATGGTTTCGCCTTCTGCGAAGATTTCGCAAGTGATAGATTCACCGAGGGCTTTCTGTACATCCGGGTTGCGGAATTCTTTTACAAAACGTTTGGGAGAGGTGCTTGCTTTCGCGAAGTGATTACTTTCTGCTTTTGTAGTGTGTTTTTCTTTCTTCTCACCGAAAGAAACCTGAATTGCATTGTAACCGTCTATTTCCAGGTTTTTTACCTGTGTTACAACGTTGGGACCTGCTTCGATAATGGTGCAAGCAGTTTGCTTACCATTGGTCTCGAAGATACTGGTCATACCAATCTTTTTGCCAATAATACCTTTCATTTTTATATGATTTTACCCAGCGCCTGGGGGATTTCTAGCTATCCCCAGGATGGGCGGTTTAAATACATTTATTGGGCGGCCGCCCAGAAGGCGCGACCTATGTGTGTTGTTAAAATTGCCACGCTGCCGGTAACCAGCAGCATAGCCATAAATCAATAAAAGGCTGGCCTTTCGCCTGCCTTGCTGTTGTCCTATGCTTTAATTTCAACTTCTACTCCGGAAGGTAAATCGAGCTTGCTCAGCGCGTCTACAGTTCTGGAAGAAGACGTGTAAATATCCAGTAAGCGTTTGTGAGTACACAGTTGAAACTGCTCGCGCGCTTTCTTGTTTACGTGCGGAGAACGCAATACTGTAAATATTTTCTTCTCGGTAGGTAACGGAATTGGACCAGTTACCACGGCACCCGTGTTACGCACGGTTTTAACGATCTTCTCAGCAGACTTATCTACCAGGTTATGATCGTAGGACTTCAGCTTGATTCTTATTCTCTGAGACATAATGCAATGAACTTCTACTTAGTTTTTTCCCAATACGATTTGGGAGGGCAAAGGTAACCCGTTTTTTCTATTTGGCAAATAATTTCAGAAAAAAAATATGAGATACCGGGCAAATATCTGGCACCGGCAATTCCAGGAAGAGGAGTATAAGGTTATGCTTTGGCATTAAGGCTTCAGAAATCATTCATTGTGTGTACGTTAAGCCTTAAGGTAACTTCACATGCTCGTTTCGACAAATATAGGAAAACAAATTTCAAAACCAAAAAATGTAGCGGTGATTATTGAGATGCGGTATAATTACCCCAGGTAAATATCCATTTGCCCGGCACACGTATTATAATTATATTTTATACATTCAGTATCAGCTATGCTGTTTTCCAAGATCACCAGCTGCACGAAAAAGGGTTGCTCCCTTTACCCGGAACAACCCTCTTTGAATAATTAAAGTGATTCGATGAGTACACCAAAGGTTAGCGACCTCCGCAATTAAAGCGGTAAGCCATTGCCTAAACCACCCAATAATGATTGAAGTAATCCTAAGATTAAAGACAGCAGTTGATTCAGTAAATCCATGGAAAAGGTTTTTATAAGACATGCCTACTCTATTGACTGGTTTTCGGCGTTCCCCAGTTGTTATTCAGCTAACCTGTTAAAATTAAAAGCTATCATTCAATAAGCGATCATTCATTTTATTCATTCACCCCGCTACTTGCTAACCTGTTCATTCAGCTACAGTAGCTAATTACAGGGAATTATACCTTGTAACAAAACAGTATGGTACAGCTATTTTTCCATCGACCAGATAATCAGGCATCCAAATAAAAAGCTGCCTCCTGTTTTACCAGGAGGCAGCCATTCAAATGACATTGTGTAAGGGAAATAGCATTCACTTCGTATGGAATTAATCCCTTACCACAGGGGGTCGGTCAGATTACAGACCACCCAACAGAGATTGGAGCAGGCTAACAATTAATGCCAGCAGTTGATTCAGTAAAGCCATAAAACAGGGTTTTTACTATAGGTGACACCTACTCTCTTGATTTGGTTTTCGGCAATCCCAGGCACACTATTTTTTTAGTGCATCCCGAAATTAAAACCTATTCACGCAATTCCGTTCATTCATTTTATTCAGTTCGGCATCCTGATTTACACTTGTTCATTCCACTACTGTAAAGGATTTCATTGACACAAAAAAGCTCCGGCTTGCGCCGGAGCTGTAAACAAATTTGCCAATCACGCTAACAGATCATTTCTTGAGCGCTGCTACTACTGTAATCATCAGTTTTAGCTGATTCGCTTACCGGTAGCCTCCGTTTATCCTGACGGATAATCAGACAGCGCCCAATACCGAAGCTAGCAACGCCAGCAGGCCCTTCAGGAAAGTACTCAAGGCATCAAGGATCATAACATTAGTTTTTTTCACCTACTCTCTTGTATGGTTTTCGGCAATTCCATCAGGTGGCATCCTGGTAATTAAGATGATGTGTCTTTTACAGTGCGCCCGTTACGGTGGTCAGAAATTTGAGCACTGCCTGAAGAATGGTGTTTAACATACAGATTTTGATTATGACGATAATGCCTACTCTATTATGCAGGGTTTTCAGCAATCCCCCTTGCCTGTATCCTTACAGACTCTACTAAAATAATAGGTTCCCAGTAAAAATCCCACATTCAATTAGTTCATTTTAAGATCCGCTTATTCATTTCATTCATAATTAATATTATAAGGAATCCTAATAAAAAACCGGCAGCAATAATTGCTGCCGGAAACGCATATAAGCTACAGTTTCATTATGTTTATTTACCTGATTCTTCCTTGTAGATCTTCTTTACACGGGTAGATGGCAGGTAAATCTGGAAACCCACTCCTAACGCTAACCTGTTAGAGGTGGTGGAGTTACCAAACCCAACGGTCAAATCATATTTCAACAATGCTTCAAGCCCCACATTAGGCGTAATAAAATAAGAAACGCCTGGTCCGATACCAATATCCAGTCCATTTGTAGAAGCACCATTAGCGGGGTTAAAACCAGCAACGCCCACAGATCCTTCCAGGAAGAAGCGAGCCCTTCTGGAGAATTCCAATTTCCTGACATTCTTATCTGCTACATAATAGCGGGCGAGAGCTCCCACACCATAGTTAATATCAGTACCGGGGTTATCTGTACTCAAGCCAAAATTCAGGTATCCTCCCAATGCCAGACCATCCGAGATAAACCAGGCTGCCTTAGGAGTAAGATCCATACTAAATTGTGTGCTGTGCTTCTGAAAGTTTAAGCCAAAATTAGCCAAGGTACCACCCACCATAATATTTCCTTTCTCAATTTGGGCGTTAGCAACAGTGCCAAACAATACAGCTGAAAGCGCAAGGGTTAATAACCGGATTTTTTTCATAGTCTGATTTTTAGTTTTAACAAAAAACATGTTGAATGAATAAGAACATTTACAGACAAATGCTTCCATTTGCTGGGTACTGCCTGGTTAAAGCAGCTAATTAATAATAATATAAGAGGCAGGGGATAATGGGGAAGGTAGCCTTACATCTTCAAACAACAACGTCACAAAGTAACCGGGGCTATTTAACTATTTACAAACAAAACTACTGAAAATGAATATAATAAGTAATTATCTTATCAAAAAAAGAAAAAAAACTTTACTGTAGAGCCCGAATTTCCCTTCACCGGATGCGGTTAAGAATTTCCGTTATTATAACATTTAAAGCAAAAGGTTGTTGAGAAAAAACGTGTTTAAATACGATGGGCTTGCAGTAAATCCGCGTGTGTACAAAAAGCTCCCTGGTGTTGGAGGAACTGCAGGAAGCCTTCCATCTTGCGGATCATTCTTTCTCCGGAAGTACGCCTGATATATGCCGGTAAGGCATAATCGCTAATATCCGTGAGTTCCCAGGGGTGAAAGTAAAAAGAGAGATAGTCGTCTTTTTTCAAGATCCTGCTACTGAAATGTTTGGTTATCCAGAGGGGGAAATTTTTTATGCTCAGCCAGAATATAGGGTATCTGATAACCGGTGATACAGAGGAAGGAATGATCCAGGTATCGTTATCTTTGAATAAAGTACGGGACACATGCCAATTGTTATACCTTCCCGGCAGCCAGGTTGGATTTATCGAGGCGTCGTACAGGTAACCAGCCGCATTTAGCGCCTGGATATTTACTTTACGTAAACGGGGCATACGAAACCCCTGGACAGGTTGTCCACTTATTTCCTGCAGGGCAAGCCTGGAACCTTCCAGGTCGGCTTCTGTAAAGGAACTATGGTAGAAGGCATGAGAAGCTATTTCATGCCGGAGTGCTATTTGCCTGATCAGCTCTGGATAATGCTGCGCCCAATAAGCGGTAATAAAAAAAGTGGCACGCACATTATATTTATCAAATAAAGCCAGTGTTGCCTGCAAGCCTTTCCTGGATACTTCCAGTTTTTCCTGCAATGGAACCTGTTGGCCAAATTCTTCCGGGATATCAAATTCCTCCACATCCACACTGATCAAAATCCGTTTCCGTTGTTTCATAAAATCTAAGCGCTCAACTACTAATGATAATCCTGCAATAGTTCACCATTTCCTTCAGCAATAATTTCGTCCTGAAAGAAGAAAATTGTATGCCGGCCCGGCAAACCACATCCACAGTACCTATTTTGAGATGGGAGCGTTTCCCAGCCTGGTATAAGAATTCACTGTCGTACAAGAAACCGTTGACCCGTGTTTTCAGCAGTATACTTCTGCCATAGGCATTAAATCCTTTCAAACCGGCCTGCGCATCGTCTACCCGGAGGTTTAATACTACACGGTTCAACAAGCGGCTAATCTTTGTAATGATGCGACGTTTAGCCGGTAATTTACGCAGATAGGCAGCACCCCTTTCGGCAGCTACTATATCTGTTCCCTGTTGCAAATGATCATATGCCTCTTTGATAACGGATATGCCGAAGGGGAAATCCAGGTCTGTATATACCTGAAACGCATATTGCGCATACTTTACACCTTCCCGAACAGCATATCCCTTTCCCCGGTTTCGGGAATAACTAACGATCATAATCCCAGGAATAGCGGCTTCTAGCCAGGCCACGTGCTGGGAAGTAAAATTTTTTACTGATCCATCGTTAACAAGAATTAACCTGACGGGCACTTTGCCCATCAATGTGGTAATTTCATGATAATGCCTGATCAATGATTCTACCCAGGGGCCCGAAGGGTTCCAACAGGGCAGAATCAAGTCTAGGCCGGAAGAAAGGGTCATCATTTCTCCCGATGTATGTACCACAGTTGTAGGAGGTGCCTGTTGCAATAACTCTATTGACATATCTTTTCATTCTAGGCTATCAGTAAAAAATATACAGGATGAGAAGGATTAGATTTTATATAAAGACGTTAAAAGGCGGCTTTCCCTCTATACAGCGTACAAAAAATAAAAAAGGTCCTGGAGATCAGGACCCTGTGGCAATTAGCAAAAAGTAAATTCAGTTGTAGGTTATGATAATCGAAAATATTGAATATTCCTATCCTGGCAATAGCATGTTCATGTCAGTAGGACTAAAAGAAAAGGTTGTCCTGTGAGAGCAGGACAACCTTTTCTTTATAAAAAGCTAATGATTAAGCGTTTACTTTACCTTTCACTTTTGCAATCACCTCTTCTGCCACGTTATTTGGTGCAGGAGCGTAGTGAGAGAACTCCATGATGGAGCTAGCGCGGCCGGAAGACAGGGAACGCAGCTGAGTTACGTAACCGAACATTTCGCTCAGTGGCACTTTTGCTTTGATTACCTGTACACCATTTTTGGAGTCCATACCTTCCAGCATACCACGACGACGGTTCAGGTCACCTGTAACATCACCCATGTACTGGTCTGGAGTTTGAACTTCCACTTTCATGATTGGCTCCAGCAATACTGGTTTAGCTTTGCGGGCAGCTTCACGGAAAGCTTGTTTAGCGCACAATTCGAAAGACATCGCATCGGAGTCTACCTGGTGGTAAGAGCCATCAAACAGGCGAACTCTTAAGCTGGTCAGCGGGAAGTTTGCGAGCACCCCCTGGTTGAGGGACTGTTCGAAACCTTTCTGTACAGCAGGGATGAACTCTTTTGGAATAGCACCACCGAAGATATCGTTAACGAACTGTAAGCTTTTACCTTCGTTTTCTTTCAGCCATTCTGCGTCAGCAGGTCCGATTTCTATTTGGATATCAGCGAATTTACCACGACCACCAGTTTGTTTCTTGAATACTTCACGGTGTTCTATCTTGGTAGTCAGTGCTTCTTTGTAAGCTACTTGAGGAGCGCCTTGGTTTACTTCTACCTTGAACTCGCGACGCATACGGTCTACGATGATTTCGAGGTGCAGCTCACCCATACCGCTCAATACAGTTTGACCGGTTTCTTCATCTGTTCTTGCTTTCAGGGTAGGATCTTCTTCTACCAGTTTAGCGATGGCCATACCCATTTTATCAACGTCTGCCTGAGTTTTAGGCTCAATAGCGATGTGGATAACTGGTTCAGGGAAGGTCATAGATTCCAGTATGATCGGGTTGTTCTCGTCACACAGGGTATCACCAGTTTTGATGTCTTTAAAACCAACAGCGGCTCCGATATCACCGGCTTCGATGAAGTCGATCGGATTCTGTTTGTTTGCGTGCATCTGCATGATACGGCTGATACGCTCATTCTTACCGGTACGGGTGTTCAGTACGTAAGAACCTGCGTCCAGGTGACCGGAATAAACCCGGAAGAATGCCAGACGGCCTACGAAAGGATCGGTTGCGATTTTGAATGCCAGTGCAGCCAGCGGAGCTTTTGCATCTGGTTTACGTTCGATTTCTTCGCCAGTGTCTGGATTAGTACCTTTTACTGCTTCAACATCCTGTGGAGAAGGCAGGTAACGGCAAACCGCATCCAGCATCTTCTGAACACCTTTGTTTTTGAAGGAAGAACCGCACATCATTGGGATGATAGCAATATCGATTGTTGCTTTACGGATTGCTTCGTGAATTTCGTCTTCGGAGATAGAATTAGGATCTTCGAAGAATTTTTCCATCAAGGTGTCGTCGTATTCAGCTACTGCTTCTACGAGTTTCGCTCTCCATTCTTCTGCTTCAGCCACCATATCTTCAGGAATAGGAATTTCCTGGTAAGTAGCGCCTTTACCTTCTTCATCCCAGATGATACCTTTCATGGTGATCAGATCTACCACGCCTTTGAAGGTATCTTCCGCGCCGATTGGCAGGGTTAAAGGAACGGGGTTAGCACCCAGCATTTCTTTTACCTGTTTAACCACATTGAGGAAGTCGGCACCGGAACGGTCCATTTTATTAACGAAACCGATACGGGGTACACGGTAACGGTTAGCCTGACGCCAAACGGTTTCAGACTGAGGTTCAACACCAGATACAGCGCAGAACAATGCTACCAGACCATCCAGTACGCGCAGGGAACGTTCTACCTCTACGGTAAAGTCCACGTGACCTGGAGTATCGATGATATTGAATTTATATTGTTTGGTATCAGGTAAGGCTTTACCTTGCAAAGTTGGAAAATTCCAGAAACAGGTAGTTGCCGCAGATGTGATGGTAATACCTCTTTCCTGCTCCTGTGCCATCCAGTCCATTGTAGCAGCACCCTCGTGCACCTCTCCAATTTTGTGGGATTTACCTGTATAATACAGGATACGTTCTGTGGTAGTGGTTTTACCCGCATCAATGTGCGCCGCAATACCAAAGTTCCTTTGAAATTTTAAGTCTGCCATAATATTAAAATGACTAAATAATGCAATTTGGGGGGCAAAGGTAATCTATTTTCAACAATAAATAAAACGAACTACTTTTCCAAATTGTTATTTGTTTGTAACAAGCTGGGGCGTTTATCACATTATCATTTATCCGCATGAATATAGTGATCAAAACCAGCTTCAGCGTGTTAATTACCAATTTTTATCAAAACCCATACTAAAATAAATAGTATTTTTTTGCCTTCCCATAATTCTGTGAATTTAGCGAATATCTATCTCAAAAACAGTTTTATCCAGCTAAAGTAGTTTTTCGGCCGTTAAACGGGTAGCCCTGGGCAGGCGGTGGCAATATAGCACAAAAAGGCAAACAGCTCCCAAGGAACTGTTTGCCAAATATATTGAGTTGCCTATAAAGGCTATAACTAGATTCTGAAGTGAGAGAAAGCTTTATTCGCTTCTGCCATACGGTGAGTATCTTCTTTCTTCTTGAACGCTGCACCTTCACCTTTACTAGCTGCTACGATTTCGTTCGCCAGTTTGTCGGCCATGCTCTTACCGTTTCTTTCGCCGGCATAGCGTACCAACCACTTGATGCTCAGAGATATCTTTCTGTCAGGACGAACTTCGGCTGGGATCTGGAAGGTAGCACCACCGATACGGCGGCTTCTAACTTCAACACCAGGAGTTACATTAGTTAATGCTTTTCTCCAAACCTCGTAACCATTTTCACCGGTCATTTGGCTTACCTTATCCACAGCATCGTAGAAAATTTTATAGGCAATGCTCTTTTTTCCTTGTTCCATTACGTTATTAACGAAGCGGGTTACCAGCTTGTCATTAAACCTAGGATCTGGAGCCAGAGGCAATTTTTTTGCAGCTTGCTTTCTCATTTATTGAAAATTACGACTATTTATAATTGATTATTTTTTAGCCTTTTCCTTTTTAGTACCATATTTGGAACGGCTCTGCTTTCTGTCTTTCACACCAGCAGTATCCAGGGAACCGCGAACGATGTGGTAACGAACACCTGGTAAATCTTTTACCCTTCCACCACGGATCAGTACGATAGAGTGCTCCTGCAAGTTGTGACCTTCACCAGGGATATAGGCAATCACCTCAACTTTATTGGTTAAACGCACCTTCGCTACTTTACGCAAAGCGGAGTTTGGTTTCTTAGGCGTGGTAGTGTATACACGAGTACAAACGCCACGACGCTGAGGGCAGCTATCTAATGCCCTGGACTTAGACTTAGCCCGGATAATTTCTCTTCCTTTTCTTACTAATTGTTGTATAGTAGGCATTCTTTACCTAGTTTTTTTATGTCGGTTTACAATGACATCCAAATTCCCACAAAGGGATTTTGGGACGGCAAAGGTAAAACTATATATGTGAATAACAAAATTGTTTCGAAAATATTTTTGCCGGAATGATCTCCCGCTATGATATACAGCAGGCTATTGGTCTTATTTTCTGGTAGTAGCTCAGGATTACCAAAAACCGGACTGCAAAGGTATGATTTCCGTTAGAAACTACCATAAAAAATAGGAACAACTTTTTAGCGGTGAGCAGCTAAAAGCGGAGACCGGGCCCTATATTAAGCGAAAATCTGCCTCACATATAGCAAATCTACTTTAATATATTATCTGCACATTGCGCTTTTAACTGCTCTTTCCCTGGTTATCAGCGGCTATTTTCTATCAATAATGTAGTTCCAGTGGCGGGTATCTGTAGCGCGGCCGGTACGGATATCATCTAAACGGTGAATCACTTCTGCTCCAACATCATACTTGGCAGTATCCAAACGGATCTGCATATCCTTATAATCCAATTGTTCTACATATGCTACGCTGGAAGCGGTACCGGTACCGAATATTTCCCGCAGGGTGCCATTGTTATGAGCAGTCACAATTTCATCAATAGAAATAGGTCTTTCTTCCACTTTGAGGCCCATATCGGTCAGCACATCGATTACGCTCGCGCGGGTAACACCTTCCAGGATAGTACCCTGTAAGAGATCCGGGGTAACAGCAGTATTGCCGATAATGGCAAATACGTTCATGGTACCGCATTCCTGCAGGTATTTATGCTCATAGCCATCTACCCACAAAATCTGATCGTACCCCTGCTTTTTAGCCTGCATAGTAGGATACATAGTACCCCCATAGTTACCTGCCGCCTTTGCAAAACCTACTCCACCGGGAAATGCGCGTATATATTTGTCTTGCACCAGCAGTTTAATCGGCTTATTGAAATAAGGGCCGGAAGGAGAATTAATGATGGCGAATTTATAGGTATCAGAAGGACGCACACCGATAAATTCGTCGGTAGCAATCATGAAAGGACGCAGATAAAGGGAGCAACCTTCGCCGGTAGGCACCCAATCGCGGTCTATATCTATCAACATATCCATTCCCCCGATAAACAACCACTCGGGCACTTCTGGCATGCCCATTCTTTCTGCGGAACTGTTGAAACGTTTAAAATTGTCGTAAGGCCTGAAGATCATGGGATGTCCTTCCTGATCTTTATAAGCCTTGATACCTTCAAAAATAGCCTGACCATAGTGCCAGGCAGCATTAGAAGGACTTACAGACAGATGCTGAAAAGGCAGGATTTCTGCGTTTTTCCATTCTTTTCCATCAAAATCTGCTACCAACATATGGTCGGCATACATCTTCCCAAATGCCAGGTTATTAAAGTCAACTTCATTTAACCTGCTTGCTGTTGTTTTGGTGATCTTGATCTTCTTCAATGCCTCTTCCTTAACTGTTGATTTATTTACCATCATGGTTAATCAATTTTATCTCAATATTTTTACATTTCAATCGTTGTGCCATCGGCGCCCAAAAGCCCCGACGTTGCAAATAAACTGATTTTTCCCCAGAGGGGCTTTTTACATTAAAAACAATTAACATATTTATGTCGCTTGAGCAAATCCGACTTGATCCGGTATTTCTTGCTAAAATCTTTACCCAGCCCATCATTCCCGGGAAAAGCACGCCTGCGGCAGCAGTGGAAAAAGAGTTGCCTAAAGTTAAATTTTTAGGAGAAAATCAAAAAAACATTGCGCTCTTCATACAAAATGAAAATCAAGCGTATTTAAATGAAGAATTATTCAACCTCCTTACCAATATATTAAACGCCTGTAAACTAGGTATGCAGGATGTATCCCTGATGAATGTGTCGCATTACCCTGCATTAACCTTTACCGACTGGCAATCGGCGGTGAAGATAACACGAAGCGTTGTATTTGGGATTACACCGGAGCAACTGGGGCTCAGCGACATTCCTGCTTACCAACTGGTAACGGTAAATGGCACCACGCTTCTTTTTTCTGATGAACTGTCTGTGATTGGCAGCGACAAGCAGCTGAAAGCCAGGCTATGGGCAGGATTAAAACAATTGTTAGGCATTTAATACAATAAATACATTTTTCATCCGACTATATGAAGTTGATATTCGCTACCAATAATCAAAATAAGGTAAAAGAGTTCCGCTCCCTGCTGGGCGACCATTTTGAGATCATTACCCTATCGGAAGCCGGTATGGACATAGACATTCCGGAACCGCACGACACCCTGGAAGAGAATGCCAGGGAAAAGTCCAGTACCATCCACCACATAACAGGAGAAAATTGCTTTGCAGAAGATTCCGGGCTCGAAATAACCGCATTAAACGGGGCGCCAGGCGTTTTATCCGCACGTTATGCCGGTGAGCAAAAAGAAGCCGCCGACAATATCGTAAAGGTGCTGCAAGAGATGGAAGGAGAAGCCGACCGGAGTGCGCAATTCCGCACCGTTATTTCCCTGATCCTCAACGGACAGGAATACCAGTTTGAAGGAATATGCACCGGACAGATTACCATTGCTCCCCTTGGAGAAAAAGGGTTTGGCTACGATCCTATCTTTGTGCCGGAAGGGGCCACAAAAACCTATGCAGAAATGGACCTGGCAGAAAAGAACCAATATAGTCAGCGGGCGAGAGCCTTTGCGAAATTTGCCGCTTTTCTGAAACAAACAACAAACGTTTAGCATCTACCTAAAAAATAATAATGGCAAGGATTAAGATAGATTTACCCGCAGTTTTTCCATTTAGCACGCAAATTCCGGTACGCATCCAGGACATTAACTACGGCGGGCATGTAGGCAACGACGCCATTCTCTCTATTATACACGAGTGCCGGTTACAATTTCTGGCCAGCGCCGGTTATACAGAACTGGACAAAACCACCGGCATTGGACTCATTATGGCCGACGTAGCGGTAGCTTATAAGGGAGAAGGCTTTCATGGAGATATTTTCCACGTAGCTGTTGCCGCAGGAGAATTCAGCCCATTTGGATTTGAGCTTTTCTACTATATTACCACTCAACGGGATGCACAAACGATCACCATTGCCGAAGCTAAAACAGGCATGGTATGCTTTGATTACCAACAGCGTAAAGTGGCCAAATTATCGGCAGCAATGAAAACCCGTCTGGAAACCGGTAAATAACAATAATTACATTATTTATTATGATTATGGATACAACAATATCAGCCACATCTGTGGAACAAGCAATCACTAGCCGGCGTTCTGTAAAGCCTACCAGCATGAATGGCAGGAAAATAGCCGATGAAACTGTGCAGCAATTATTACAACTGGCAGATTGGGCGCCTACCCACGGCTACACTGAACCCTGGTACTTTACCATTTACAGTGGCGAAAAAGTACCAGGCTTTTGTGCAGACCATGCCGAAATGTACAGACAACATACCCCGGCCGACAAGTATGTTCCCGGCAACTACGACAAAATGAAAAGCCAGGGAGATCTTGCTTCCCACATAGTAGCTATTTGCATGAAAAGAGGCAGCAACCCTAAAATACCAGTAATAGAAGAAGTGGCAGCTGTAGCCTGCGCCGTGGAAAATATGTGGCTGGGCGCTACTGCCCTCAATATTGCGGGCTACTGGGGTTCCGGCGGTATGACCTTCCACCCTGCCATGAAAGAATATCTAGGTTTAGGAGAAGAAGACCAGGTACTGGGATTCTTTTATCTGGGCTATACTGACGAACCCTTATCTGCTGGCAGAAGGGTAAAACCTCTTGGCGACAAATTCAAGTGGGCGTAAAGTGACCGGCAGTTAGCGGCTAACCGCTAACTGCTGTTTTTACAACAATACATATCCATTTGCTTCCTCCGCAAAGCTGCTGATCTGAGTAGCTACCCAATGCTCATCTTTATGCAGCTCTTCCGCCATAATACGGGCTACAGCAGGCGCTATACGTAAAGCCTCCCGGGCATCCAAAAAGAGCAACCGGACGCGGCGAGCCAGGAAATCTTCAATATTACGGGCCATCTCTTTTCGTACCGCCCATACCACCTGAGCTTTAAGAATGTTATATTCTTTGCTCAATTCCTCTCCCATAGCAGGTTGACGGTCGATCAGTTCATGGATATTTGCATTATCGGCGCCATAAAAATACCAGGGATCATTCCAGTCTACCGCTGCTTTTGCGCCATGAATTTTCATTTCATAGGTTACTGAAACTGTTTCTTTCCAACGCATCACTTCTTCCAGTTTATGGATCACATCTTCAGCCATGCGGCGATAGGTGGTCCATTTACCACCGATAATTGTGACCAGTCCTGATTGGGAAACGATGATCTTGTGGCTGCGGGATATTTCCTTGGTTTTATGTTCTTCGGACTTGGCAGCAGCGAGCGGCCGGAGGCCAGCCCATACGCTTTGTACATCGGTACGCTGAGGGGGTTTAGCCAGATATTGCGCTGCTGTTTTCAGAATAAATGAGATCTCCTGTTCCAACGCATGGGGGTCTAGGCTGATATAACTGACGGGAGTATCCGTAGTACCTACAACCACTTTATTATGCCAGGGCACCAGAAAGAGCACCCTGCCATCGCTGGTAGCAGGAATCATCATTGCATCGTAGCCTGGCAGGAAATCCCGGTTCAATACCAAATGTACCCCCTGACTCGCAGCAATAGATTTAGGAGCCTTGGGATCATCCATCTCCAGGATATCATCTGCAAATACCCCAGTGGCATTAATTACAGCCCGGGTATTCAGGTAAATATCACTTTCTCCTCCCAGTATATCCCTTACCGTTAGTCCGGCAATATTTCCATCCTCATCTTTATGCAAACCGGTTACCCGCATATAATTCAACACCGTACCGCCTTTATCAGCAATCGTTTGTGCCAGGTTAATGGCCAGCCGGCTATCATCAAATTGCCCGTCGTGGTACAACACACCACCCGCCAGCTTATCTTTTTTAAGAGTAGCCAACCGCTGCAGGGTTTCCGATCTGGAAATATGAATAGATTTTCCGAGGCTGAGGCGACCGGCCAGCCAATCATATATTTTAAGGCCAATAGTATACTTTATATTCTCCCAAAAACTAAATGTAGGGATCACAAAAGCCAGATTGCGAACCAAATGGGGCGCATTAGCCGCTAAACGGCCGCGTTCCAAGCTGGCTTCCCTTACCAAGGACACATTGCCTTGCGCCAGATAACGCACCCCTCCATGCACCAATTTGGTACTTTTACTGGAAGTGGATTTGGCAAAATCAACCTGTTCCAGCAACAAGGTTCTATACCCCCTGGTTACCGCTTCCAGCGCCGCACCAAGGCCGGTAGCACCGCCACCAATTACGATAACATCCCAGGGTTCAAGGTCTTTTCTTAAGGTGGCAACAAGCAATTCTCTGTTCATATATTGTTTTTCAGGGTCTGATAGCTTACAAAATACTCAGGAATCAGATACCTAACAAAAGATAAGCAACTGGCTACAAAAAGTTAACGGTCAGGAAGATTAAAAGTTTTAAATTCAGGAACTTTTAGGCGTAAAAAGTGTTCCACCATAGGAATCAGCTCACCTCATATGTCCTTTAACGTTAAAGTTAACAATCGATTACTGCAGGTGCTTTTTTGGTTGCTACCAGTAACGACCGGCTGTTTACATGCCGATGCCCAGCAGCGTAAAAAAATAAAATCACTGGACACCCTCCACCTGGTGGCAGTAGACAGCGCCACTATACGAAAAAATATTGCCGCACTATCCAGAGATACCAGCCAGGTAAAAAAATCAGATACCGCTGTAGCTATTCTCGTCAACAGAATTGAGAACTACACCTTAATGCTGAACGACCTGATGAGCTCCCTGAAACGTGGATTCGATACTTCCAGCATCAACACAGGCCTGCCACTTACCGACACTTCCCTGGCCCTGATAAAATTGAACATTGCAAGCCTTGGCCGTACCCCCAACATCAATGACATTTATACTAACAAAGTAATGCTGGAACAATTGCAGCGAAAGCTAAGCTCCTGGCAAAGCACCCTGTTTTCCTACTATAACAAGTTGATCAACATTAATGATACCCTGCATTCGCTGCGGCGGGATACCGCCATGCGGAATATCCCGGCAGAAGATGAACTCTACGGCTTTTACCTGGAACAGATGACTAACCTCATCCTTAAATTCCGTACTGTAGACAGCGCCAACCGGTACACTCTCACCCAAATTGGTTTATTACAGAACAAAGTAGCCAACCGCTATATAGATGCTTCTAACCTCTATGAAGACATGAATTACCGGTTGATCCAGTTTTCTTCAAATATGTTTGTACGCGACTACCATTACCTATGGCAACCGCACCACGACAGCATTAATCCGCTAGGTTTTTTTTCAGTGCTGCGGAAATCGCTGCATAAAAGCACTAAAGTATTGGTCATTTTCTCTGCCATACAATGGCCGGTATTTTTTATCTGGCTAGTATTGGCCCTGTTATTCCTATGGTGGGTGCATAATAATATCCGACGTATACGGCTCCACTACCCCGAACAGGAAGGAGAAGCCATCCTGCAACACGCCAAATACGTATACCGGTTTCCGTTAGCCAGTTCCATAGTACTGATCACCACCTTGTCGGCCGTACTTTCTATCCGCTACCCTATTCTCTTTACAGAAATTACCTGGGGACTGAACATCGTTGCTTTAACCATTATTTTCCGCATGCATCTGCCCGGGTCACTGTTTAAAACATGGCTGATGTTAGTAGGGCTATTGTTCGCTTATAGCTTAAATAACCTCCTGATAGAGGTCACCTATGCAGAACAATGGGGATTACTGCTAGGCGCTATCCTCTCCATTATATTAGGAATCAGGCTATTGAAAGAAACCGCCCTCACCTCTTTTGCCCAACCTAAATATGCCCAGCCCCTGATCCGGCTATTGATTGCCACCAGCTGCTTTTCGTTGTTACTGGTTATAGCGGCCAGAGTAGGCAGCGCCAAAATAATGGGATCGAGCGCGATAGTGAATACCATTATGGCATTGAGCCTCTCCGTATTGGTAAAAATATTGATGGAAGCAGTATACCTGCAGGTAGAAGCCAACAAAGATTCCAGCACTTTCATCTCTTTTATGGATTACCAAGAAGTACAACGGAAGCTGAAAGCCTTTTTAAACGTGGTAGCCTATGTAAGCTGGCTGATTATCCTTACACGGAACCTGTACTTATACGATACTATTTATGACTATGTCCGCGACTTCCTGTTGGCCCCGCATCAAATAGGCAGTTCCGCCTTTTCTTTCAGCAGCGTTATCATTTTTGTACTGGTGATCTGGATAGCCACAGTAGCCTCCCAACTGATTGCCTATATGTTTGGCAATACCGGTCAGAATGCCCGAAAAACAAAATTCGGTTCCGCCCTCCTATTGCTACGCCTGGCTGTGTTAGCCGGTGGCGTGCTGCTAGCGTTTGCCGCCTCTGGCATTCCGATGGACAAACTCACCATTGTAATAGGCGCTTTAGGTGTAGGTATTGGCTTTGGCCTGCAAAATATTGTGAATAACCTCGTATCAGGCATTATCCTCGCCTTCGAAAAACCGATTGAAGTAGGCGACGTTATAGAACTGGGCTCCCGTTCAGGCGTAGTAAAAGAAGTAGGCATCCGCTCAAGCAAAATAAGCGCCTATGATGGCTCCGAAGTAATAGTTCCCAACGGCGACCTCATTTCACAACAACTGATCAATTGGACCAGAACCAACCGTAGCCGCCGTGTAACCTTTGCCATAGGCGTAGCCTATGGCAGCGACGTAAAACAGGTAACGGATATTATCAAATCGGCGTTTACTGACCGGAAAGATGTGCTTACCCTGCCAGCCCCACTGGTACAACTGTTTGAATTTGGAGATAACGCCGTAAACTTTCGGGTTTATTTCTGGATTGCAGACCTCGACAATGCCGGCATCATACAAAGTGAAGTGCTCTCCTATATCTATAACACCCTGAACAAAGCCGGCATCACATTACCTTATCCGCAACGGGACCTGCACCTACGCTCCATCGACGAATCGCTGCTGAAAAGATGGGATAAATCCAGCCCAGATAGCACTCTTTAAAAAAAATTATAAAAAAAACGGCGGATACATTTTGAATTTTCGTTTATAAGCCTTTATCTTTGCACTCCCGTTTTGGAGCAACGGACACTGCTAATAGCAAATCAGTGCTTCGAAAAGGTAAATTGGCGAGGTAGCTCAGGTGGTTAGAGCGTTGGATTCATAACCCAAAGGTCTCGGGTTCAACTCCCGATCTCGCTACGAAAGTCTGAAATAAGACAAGTTAAATCCCATAGAATACAAGTTCTATGGGATTTTTGCTTTTTATACCTGTCTGAATTGCTAAATATGGCAATATACAGGAGGTCAACAATTCGGTCACAGTGCCTTTTTGAAGCCTATGAACCTTGTTGCTTTAAAACACTCTCCCACTCTACTTTTATTTTTTCCATTTGCCAGGAGTTGAACCTTCCTGTTTTCTCTCACTTTCTAAATGCACAGCCATGATTATTTTATTTTGGCTGGCTAAATTCAGAACCAATAAAGCTGGTGAAGCCCCTCTCTACATGAGAATTACCTATGAAGGCAAAAGAGCTGAAATAGGGTTAGGGCAATATGTTATTCCTAAAAACTGGGATAATAAACGCCAGAAAGTAAAAGGAGATGCTGATTTAGTAAAGCAGATAAACAATATTATCAATTCCTATAAAACGAAGGCACTGGCTTCTTATGATGATTTATTCAAGACCAATAGCCCTATTACAGCAGAAATCCTAAAGAATAAACTTTTGGGAATTGATGAACAGAGAAAAACCCTGCTGGAAGTATTTCATTACCATAATGAGCAAATGAAAGCCAAGATAGGGATTGAGTTTGCTGCTAATACTCTCAAAAAATACATTACCTGCGAAAAAAAGTAGTTGCTTTCATTGAGGCTGTATATCACAGGAAAGATGTGTTTCTGGCTGAACTAAATTATAAGTTTATTACTGATTTTGATTTCTACCTTAAAACTCATGATAAGCTAAAGCAGAATGCAGTAGTAAAGCATGTGCAGCAGCTAAAAAGGATTATTAAAGTAAGCCTGTTACATGGCTGGTTGCAAAGTGATCCCTTTGTTAATTATAGCTGCAAGCTGAAAGAGGTATTGAGGGGATATTTAACCTCAGATGAGGTGGCAAAGCTGGCATCACTGGATTTAAGTAACAATAAACGACTGGATGAGGTAAGAGATGTATTTCTTTTCTGCTGCTATACTGGATTGTCATATGCAGATGTGGAAAAACTCAATTTCAACCACATTTCCAAAGGGATAGATAATAATTACTGGATAATACTCAACAGGACTAAAACAGAAAGCAGGTCAGCTATACCTGTATTACCACAGGCACAAGAGATACTAGAAAAATATAAAAGCCAGATCATGACTGCTTATGATGGTAAAGTTTTACCTGTAAAGTCCAACCAGAAAATGAATATCTACCTAAAGGAGGTAGCTACACTTGCCAAGATTTCCAAAAGGGTTTCCATGCACTTAGCCAGACACACTTTTGCTACCAGTATTACCTTAACCAATGGGGTTGACATAGTAACTGTTTCAAAAATGTTGGGGCATAAAAACATAAAGACAACGCAGATTTATGCTAAAGTGGTGGATACTAAGATTAGTCAGGATATGCAGCAGTTGAAGGAAAAATTATCTGGTAACAATTTAAAAAGGGTGGCAGATGGAGGTAGTTAGCATCATTTTGAGCATACCATTATTATTGCTTATTTGTTGGGGATTAGGTGCATTATTTCTGGTTGTAGTGCCTGATTTGGAACAAAGTACAGGAAAGCAGATTTCAACTGGTGTTATTATTCTTATCTTGATTGGCATAATAACAAGGCTATAGCTGTAAATCAAAGTTTTAAGTATATTAGGTGCTAATTCATTATCCTAGCACCTAATATATTTATGGCAAGACCAATATCTATTAATCCCAATACTTACAGGAATCTGGAACTTCCTTTTAGCTTAAGGAATACTGAGATTGATTACTTCCATATTCAGCCCAATGTTTTAAGTCTTGACGAGTTTCAAGTTTCAGAGGAAAGGATTAATCTTGAAGCAGGGCAATACTTAGATTTACAAAGGCACTTTCATTCTCTCGATGATTCAATACAAGAAACAGTAGTACTTAATGTGCCAGTAGGGCATGGAAAAACTACCTTGTGCTATAAGTTAATGAAAAAATACTACGAAGAAGGGTATCATATCATAGTTTGTAGCCCCTTTCAAAAGCTAGTAGAGAAAGATCATAAGGCGCTGCGAGCAGAAATGCCCCATGCAATTATAGTCAATTATAAAGAGCTAAATTTTGATGAAGAATCTTTCTTTGGTTCATTTGAACAGCATTTGGCAGAAAATGAATCCAGAATACATATAATAACCATAAACTGTTTGTTGAAGAATCCAGGTGATGATAAATTTGAACAGGCATTTCACAAGAGCAGATTCTTGCAAAAGTTAAAGAACTCCATCAGAAACAAAGGGGAAAAGGTTGTTTTCTTCTTTGATGAGATACACGAAAGTGTAGCGAATTTTAAAAATGAATTTATCCCCAATTTAACTGCATGGAGAGAGTTAACTCATAAGTGCTTTATATCAAGTGCTACATTTACTAGTGCCTCTATACCTGTCATTAGGTATATATCACTGCTTACAGTTGGTAGAATAAGAATATACGATACAAATAGGCAAAAGAACACTAATCAAGCTAATTTGCATTTGCACATTACTACAAATACATACTCTTCTAAGTACCTCAATCCTTTAGGTAAAATATCTGACATTATTAGAACTTCTTTTGAAACAGAATGTAAGGTAAATATCTTATGTGCATACAAAATTATGGTCAATGCCCTTACAGACAGGACAAGCAATAACCACATCACCCAGAGTGTATTAGCACTACAACCCAATATATGTACTTCTGATACTGACAATGAGTTCAACCCTGATGAGAATAATATTGGCACAAATTTTAAAACTGGGGTTAATATTGAGAGTAGTAATGCTACGCTCATTATCATTATGCCAATTGTAAACAAATCTAATCCATTTAGTAGTTATGGCATATTCAGTGATGGTATTCCTGCAATAACACAGGCATTAGCAAGATTAAGAAATGGAGGAAACATTCATGTCTTTATGTATGCACCTGATACAATACTGGATTTGGAAAACCATACCCAACATATGCCTGTCGAATTATTACAGGATAAAATCAACAGACCATATAAAAGAGTAAATGATTCATATGATTGGATGAGACAAAAGTATGATACACTAAGAAGGCATCTTGATAGGGAAATTAATTTCCTGACTGAGGTACTAAATGAAAATGATGAGCTTAAATATCACTATCCCACATTTCAGGAGGTTTTAATAGAAAAAAGTCAAAAATACTTATTGACCAAGAATGAGTGGATGGGGAAGTTTATATCTCCATACTTGGTTTGGGCTGCAATAAACAATCAATTCTGTAATGCTACTTTAAGGAGCATTATATATAACACCCAAGCCTATAGGACTGTCAGATTAACCTCAGATAACATACAATCAGAGCTTTTCTCCTTACTGTCAAATGATACGATTGAAACATTAAGGGGTACATCAATCAGAAATGGATTTGATTCCTTAATTGAAAAACTGCAACATAGTGAGGCTTCTGTTGGTGGATCAATACATCATTATACAAATGATTTTTATCTGAATGGGAAGCAAATAACTTATGGAAAACTCAAAGCTAACAAGGATTTTAATCATGCGATTCTAAAAATCATTTTATCTATTAAAAGTACAGATCAGGAAATCAATAAAGGTATTTACATCAGAACTTGTATTGCAAATGCTGCATCATATGGTGATACAAACAATCAAACACCAAATGTGATAATGATTTACAGGCAATTCCATTATGTGAAGGAGCAATTCATCCAGCTTATAAGAGCAAGAATTATCCAACACAAAAACAGGTTCTTACTGCATCCTAATCATAGCTCAATAATTCCTGATAATTTCATAAAGGAAGCTATTAAACTTATATATACACTGAAAGAAGAGGATAAAACCTTAAAAGCATTTACCTTTTTCCATAATCACAAAGCAGTGTTAAACCAAGAAAGTATTTCCCCTGCCATGAAAGAACTTGTAGTGAATGAACTTGGAAATATATTTTTGGATTTCACAGGAGAGCACTTACTCCATGAGGGTACTAAACATTATATATTGGATGGAGCCATTCAATGACAACATATTATTCAAAATATAAATTTTCTACAGGAGTAGATATTTTGGACAGAATTTTAAAAATTTCTCATACAGGGTATTCTTGAAATTCTGTCCATTTATGTTACGATGGGTTACGACCTTTATCATACAGCCAGGGCAAATAATCTAATCAAAATATGAAAAACTCCAAAGACACAGGTTTATATTTAGCAATTTCATTTCTCATAATAGGTCTGATTGCTATTTTTTTTCCATTTAATCTGCTAAATGGAATCTCTTTAGGGAGGTTTACTTTGAAAATTGACGAATATGATAAATTGGGTGCTTTTATAGCTGGTTTAACAGCCCCTTTCCTATCAATTTCTGCATTCATTTTGTTGTACTTAACATACAAATCTCAAAAAGAAGAATTAGCTGATAGTAAGATTATATTGAAATCACAGTCTGAAACACTTGAAAAACAGCAATTTGAAACCACATTTTTTAATCTACTAAATCTTCATCACTCTATTGTAAACAGTACTGATGTGAAAGTTCCAGTATCAGGACTACAAAGTGTGGTTGCAAGAAACAAAGGGCAATCAGTTAGTCCTGATGTAAGAAATGGGAGAGATTGTTTCACCTACTTTTATGAACGCTTTGCTAACTACTATCATGCTGAAAAAAACAGCAGAGATACATCAACTATAGGAAGTGAACTTTCCATAATACAAGAATCTTATGACAAATTTTATTCGCAGTTTCAGTTTGATCTTGGACATTACTTTAGAAATCTATATCACGTTGTCAAATTCGTAAATAGGTCCAGCATTTCCAACAAACAGGAATATATAAGTCTAATAAGAGCACAACTTTCAAGTCATGAAATATTGGTTCTATTCTATAATGGTCTTTCCTACAATGGAACTAAATTCAAACCATTAATTGAAAAATACCATCTTCTAAAGAATATGCCTAAAGGAGATTTACTGTTGCAAAATCACCTTAATGAATATGATGCAAGTGCATACTGAACAAAATCGTTCATTAAGAATATTATGTATGCCATTATTGGGTTTGACATAAGTTAATTACGAGGAATTGCGCTTTTAATTTATGGTGTAAAACAGTCAGATAAGAAATATAGACTAGGTTACGATAATTAAAAAATCTTTTTAAATTGGTATCTTCGTTCAAACGAAGTCACTCCACATTATGGAAAAGAAAATTGACATCACATCAACCGCCATAGAAAAAGGAATAGATCTAGCTAAAGATTTTCTTGATAAGTTAATAATGCCAGCAATTGAAGAAACTGGACTATTAATAAAAGAGAAAGTAACATATTGGAAGTTCAAAGATCAAGTAAAAACACTCAATAAAGCGAAAGAATATTGTGACAAAAATGGCATTTCAACGAAGACTATTTCATTAAAATTATTATGCCCACTTTTAGATGGTGCAGCATTGGAAGAAGATGAGAAAATGCAAGATAAGTGGGCGATTCTACTGTCAAACTTAGTAGACTCCAAACAAAACATTCAGAACCATGTACTTCCATATTTACTTGGGCAAATTTCATACGAGGAACTTTCTTTCCTAGAAAAAGAATACCAATCAAAACTAAGAAGAGTCGAAAATGCTAATGAAGAACTGGTCACCTTTAACTTATCAAATCAAGAGCAAGAAGCATGCTTAACAAAAGAGATAGAAGAATTAAATTCACAGATAAAGAGCGAGAGATTAAAGAATAGTAAATACCACGACATCATTTGGCCTCTGCAATCAAAACTTTACGATCTTGAAAAAGAACTTAAAAAAATAACATATTCCAAAGCAATAATTGAACATAAAATTAGTGACCCAGAAATAATATCAGAGCAAGAATTAAAAGAATTTGAAATTGCAAATCTAGTGCGTCTTGGGATGATATCCATGCAGCAAAGTACTGTATTAAATTCTGAACCACTGGAGATTCCTAGAAACGAAGACGAAGAAAATGTAAAAGTTGATTTGGATATTGATCTTGAAACTGAACAATATTACATTTTAACTCAACTAGGAGAATTATTTATTGAATCCTGTACAGAGAAAAAACAATCTAAATAATATCCATTGAAATAGATGCAATTTAATTTGATAGTATGGCGTAAGATGTGTGATTCATAGACATCGTTTCAATTTTTCAGACCTCTGATCTGATGCATAATGTTGTATTCTAATTCTCTCTTTTAGTGGATCATAAGATGTTTCAACTTCATCCCAATAGGGCGTTTTGGGTGAAAGGGAAACCACTACTTCAACAGGTGTTTTGTCACGTAGAGAACTATGAGCTCTGTACCAGTTATAGTAGTGTTGCCAGTCCTTCAGCAGTTCTTTTAATTTAGGATCCTTTAGGGATACCGTAGAGTAAAATTCATCCAGATCGGTTCTTTGAGTTCGATCCACTTTCCCATTTAAGTATGGCGAGTATGGCTTGATTGGTCGGAACTTTATGCCATATTCCATAAGCGTTTCCTGAAACTTATAGGAGAAAAACTCACGACCGCGATCTGTTTGTATTCTCTGGATTGGAAATGGCATTTGCTCTAGCATCACCTCTAAAAAGAACAAAGTGTTGGTTGCTGTTCGTCTTGAATAAAGCTCTATAACCTTATACCTACTGCAGTCATCTATGGCAGTGTATTGATATAGGCCAGGAGCTATTTTGCAAACATCTACCTGAACCCGGTCACCAGGTGTGGGACGATTATATCTGGTTATTTTCTTTCGGTAGATTCGCTTGAGCGAAAGGTATTTTTTATTATGCTTTTGGAGAACCTTATGAATAGATGCTAAAGAAAGATGGATACTATGAAGCCGTTTGAGTTCACTGGCAATTCTACGATGCCCCAACTTACGGTCATTACGCAGGCTTAATATGATTCCTTCATGGTATGCAGTAATTTTCTTGCCTGGAGAGTTTAAGGGCTTACGGCTAAGTTCTGTTAATCCATCCTCTCCGAACAATTCAAATCGCGTTAACCATTTCCGAAGTGTTGGCCTTGAAATACCACATTTCAAACAGGTTTTTCCTGCATTTTGACACTGCTGATATAACTTGATCCATCCTAGTCGTTTGCGAACTAATTCATCCATAATAAATGACTATTACAACGAGTATGGCATAACTACCATGTTACCAATATTCCATACAAATATATTGAAACGATGTCTATGAATCACACATATCATTCAAACAAAATATCCATCTTCAGGCTCTGCTGCACAAGCCAGTTCGAGTAATTATTCTTATTCAACCCAAAAGTTGTTATCATAGTTAGAAAAATAGCTTTGCGCGTTTTTGTCTCCTCTTTAAAAATGCCAATCTTATTTCTCAATTCTTCCGCATACTTTTTGTCGATTGTAAAATTATTAATAGAGAATTTCATTTCACAAATATTGATCACCTGATCACGCCTGTCAATCACCAGGTCAATTTGCGCACCTGTATCTGTACTGGTGCTTATCCATGATGACGTTGTTGTTTGCACGCCGCTGATACCTAGTGCCTTTTTTATTTCTTTAGTATGAGCAAGACATACCTGCTCATAAGCATAGCCGCTCCAGGAACGCTGCTCCGGACTATCCAGCCCATTAATCCAACTATTTTCATCCAATGTATTGGCCTTTCTTATAAACTTTAAATAGAACAGTGAGTAAAAATCAGTTAACTGATAAAGACTATTTCTTTCTTTTTTTCCGTATGAGATATATTTGCGGATAAAATCACTTTCCTCCAATTCTTTTAAAATTCTAGTGACGCTCCCGCCCGCGGGGAGCTTAGCCCCTTTGATTAACTCCCCGCGAGTTAGCCCTTTTGCTTTTTTACTCAACGTTTCGATAATCGCAACATGTTTTTCTGCATTATCGAATAGGGATTGGTAGAGATTATCAAATTCGGAACGAAGCATTCCATCCTTCTCAAAACATAGTCTATTAATATTCTGGGCGGCACTTTGCGCTACATCTATCTGTTCCAGGTAAAAGGGAATTCCCCCCATAACCATGTACAATTGTATAATCTGATACCTGTCAAATATTGCTTTCTTATATTTTAAGAAGTCTTCGCACTCTTTCAATGTAAAGGACTCTAATCTGATCCGATGAGTCACCCGATTATGCAAACCACCTTTGTTATTAATGAGTTTGTTGATCATCCATCCCGCTGCCGAACCACAAACGATCAATACCACATCATTTCTCGCACTTGCCCAGGAATTCCAAAAATGTTCCAGTGCAGGTACAAAATTAGATTGCGCTGTATCAAGCCAGGGAAGTTCGTCCAGGAAAATAACTTTCTTTTTCCGCTTACTGGATTCCAGCAAAATAGAGAGCTGTTGGAATGCAGTGAACCAATCGGCAGGAGGTTTTCTTTCATTTGCTGACGAGTCATATCTCGTCAGTGCAACATGAAAATTGGCTAATTGCTGTGACAAGTTAACATTAGACATACCTGTCAGATAAAAATCAAATTTATTATCGAAAGCCCGCCTGATTAAAAAAGTCTTCCCAACCCTTCTTCTCCCATACACTGCTACAAAAGAGGACGATTTGCTATCTCTTATTTGATCGAACAAATCAAGTTCTTTTTTACGGCCAATAAGCTTATCCATGTCAGTCAATTTGGCCATAAATACACAAAAACAAGCAGTTAGGGCCAAATTGATCCCGGCGGGGTCTGCCAAACAATGGCTTCCCACTTGGTAATTGGAAATTTTATTATAATATTCCTGGATTTCAATCCCGTATTATTTTGGTATTTCGGGATTTACCCAATTCGATGGGAAGAGAAGTAAGTCATTACGACATATTATGTGTCGTAATAATTTGATTGCGACATATATTCGGTATACTCGACTAATAAATGTAGTAATGTAAAATAAAAATTATAGCAAATGAACCTCTCTGCCTATCAAAACAAAAATCGTATATTCATTTTATTAACGCCCATCTTATGCAAACTAATCGCTCCATGCCTGTTAACACAATCATTCCAGTGCTGGTGTATGAAGATATAGACCAGGCGATCACTTGGCTAAGCACTACCTTTGGTTTCCGTTTACGCTGGCGTGCTGGTAACCACCGGGCGCAACTGGCTTTAGGAGAAGGCGCCATTGTTGTTAGTGCAGGTATGGGAGAAGCACCCACCTCCCCGAGGCAAGACTCCGTGATGATACGGATAGCAGATGCGGATACACATTATGCCCAGGTGAAGCAGCAAGGTGCGCAAGTATTAGAACCGCCTACGGATTTTCCTTATGGAGAAAGACAATACCGCGTAGTTGATCCTTGGGGGCATTACTGGACCTTCTCTCAGTCTATTGCAGACAAACTGCCAGAAGAATGGGGTGGCACTGCAGGAGAGGCCCTATAAAACGTATACTTCTTCCCAGACTACTAACCTGCTTTTAGTGCATACAAAATCATTGGACCAGGTCTATAAAAAGCATTTACAGACCTGGTTGGAAATTTTTTTCAATAGAAGTCCTCTCACCCGCTAAGGCGCTAGCAGCCTATCATACACATTCATCTTTTAAAAGCGAGAGGGATTAGAGGTGGGCCGGATGAAAATAACCACGTAGTATTTTAACAGCAGTACCTATCTGGTTTTTTACCGTTTGAATACTGGTATTCATTTCTGCTGCAATTTCTTTGTGGCTTTTTTGGTCGTAATGTCTTAACCTGAAAGCTACGGATGATTTAGGCGGTACTTTACTTTTTAACGCCTTATTCACCTCATTATAGATCTCCTTACTTTCCAGGGGATCTTTAGGGGTAAACGGTTCATCCGGAATGATGCTGGTGAATTTCTTTTCACGAGTGATCTTATTGAGGCAGCGGTTACGCACACTCGCATACAGGTAATTCCTCATAATGGAAGTACTGTCCCGGTTCTGATAATTGGCATCAATCTTAAGGAACAGTTTCTTTTGCCAAAAATCAATAAAAAATTCCTGTAACAGGTCTTGCGCTTTGTCTTCGTCTTTTAACATATCTATTGCCAAAGACATCAAGAAATGACGATACTTTTTATACACGATGGTAAATGCATCGGCACTACCATCCCTGAGCAGGTCCAGGAGGACGGAATCTTGGTTGTTTTGTTGCATTCTTATTCCCTTTTGAGAAATGGTTTAGGAAAAAAACTTTTAAGCTGTCCCTGTTTTAGAAAGTTAAATTTCTAATGGTTTAAGACGATGGTTTAATTTGGTTTTACTATGCATCCCCATTTTAAAATATTAACTTAAAAGTAATGCTATAAAACATGTATTTTGGTTAATCAATTGTTAATCAATAATGTTTTTAAAATGGTAAGATTCAATGCCATGGCCTATTAAGAGAGAAAATAATTCATTAACAAATGTAGCCATCATGTAACTAAATGGTTACATAAAAATGTACGTTTTTTCATGTAAACAAATACCTCCTTTATAGCGCCGCAAAAGCGAGCCATAGAGGAGGTATTTGTTTAATCATAACTGCCTGGTAAATTCCGTTTCTAATTCAGCACGGGTTTAACAGTATATCCCTTATCTCTCAATAACCTGATCATTCCCATAGGACCTACCAGATGAGCGGCTCCTATGGCAAAAAAGCAGCTTTTATTTTTCATCATTTCAGGCATTCTCACTGCCCAGTTGTTGTTCCGTACTTCCAGCAACCAGTGAATCGTATTAGCATCCATCTGATTCGGCGCAGTCATAAACCGGTATATACTGTCCAGGTTCTGATCTTTGTAAAAAAACAGCAGGCGGTTCATTTCTGCTTTATTGCTATCGAATAATTTTATCTGGGAGATAATTTCCTCATCCGTATAGGATTTAATAAAATAGTCCAGCTCTTCTTCTATCCCTTCCAGTGCACCTACGGGTTTACTGGCTGTTTGAGCCATATCGAGGAATGCTTTTTCGAAAGACATTGGCTGCTCACAGGAGAAAGATTTCTGTGCCAGCAAAACCAGCGTCATTACGAGTTTATAGTTTTCGAAAACCTGGAGAGGAACGCCGCAAACCTTTTTCAACACCGCATCCACTGTGTCGTAGTTTTGTTGGGATAATTTTTTACTCAGTGGCGTATCAGACAACATTACTTTCTGCATTATCTCCTGTGTTTTTGGATCACCGATATTAGTTTCAATCACCAATTGCTCCGCTTTGCCGAAAGCTTGTTTAGCTTTATCCGGCATCACAAAATCTTTTTCACAGATCATATGTATAGTGCCGTAGAGATAGGAAGACTTCTCCAGGCCATTACCACTTATTTCCCAAAGCAGGGATTTTTCCAGGGACTGTTGCGCATAAGCACAGGTGGTAATGCAGATAAATAATAGCAAGGTGATCGTACTACGATGGATGTTTTTCATTTGTTTAATTTTCTTTTCAGGATTAGTAACTGGTATAATCATTTCGTTACACCTATTTCATAAATTTCTTTAAGATACAAAACCTCAAATAAAATGAGGGTGTATCAAAATTTGACACACCCTCATTTTTCCGGGTTCCCGATGGAGTCGGGAGTTTGTTTAAGCGCTTCTTCGTCGCTTTATCTCTTGCTACCCTCTCTTTACATGGCCATAAGAATAAGCGGGTTTATCCAAATGGCAATTCATCCCGTTTTGTGACCAGGTGATTCAGGTCATGTGCTATCATGCTTTCCAATAGAATAGCGCCTGCATTGGGCCGGGCGTGGGCAAATTCACGTTCCAGCTTTGTTATGGGCGTTAGCCAGTACAAGTTCACTTTATCTCCATATACTTCTGGCATTTCCACTGTGGGGCCGTTGTATAGGGAGGTAGATACAATAAGGCTTTCAAAAGGAGCGGGCAATTCATCGGAAGGGATAGTATGCCCTTCTCCCAACCAGGTTACTTGTTTCCAGGGCCGGTCTGCCAAACCGGTAATAATACCGGCCAATACCATAATTTCCTTTTCAGTAAAGTCTTTTTTGTTGACCGCTATCCCCAGTTCCATTCTCCGGAAGTTTGGCGCCCTCTCTGTGTACAGTAGTTCTACCCAGGGCATGGGCCGTATACCGGCTCCCAGGGTGAGCAAGTATACAACATCTTCGTTTTCAAACCTGGCCAAACCAATAGGCGGCCATTGTCCGCCATCGATGGCGTAATATTTCTGAATAGGACCCCATTGCGCCTCATAGGCTTTCAGGTACTTATCCTGCAGGATACCCCATACTTGGCTGGTTTCATCTGTCCATTCTTCCCAGAAAGCAATGGCCCTGTCTACCCGGTCGTACATAGCATTCCCACCTCTTTTACCCAGGGGCATGAGGCGGTCGTTATCACCAGCGCCAATACAGTCGGCTGCATAAGCGATCGCATGTTCATCGTTGTAAAGGCTCCAGCCGGGTATTACACCCAGTATTTCGCCATCATAGAGCACTGCAGCGCCGTCGCCTTCCTCCATCCACACAATAGATAACCGGTTTTTTTCCAGTGGTTCCTTTCCTTGCGGGTGGTTGCTATAACGGGCTTCCAGCATGGGAGCCATTCCCTCCTTCATAGCGGCGGTATCACGTGTTTCCGGCGCCGGCTTCAGATTCCGCAACCAGCAAGGACGCGGAGAATATTTGGTGGTAAGTAATTCGGATGGATAGAGATAAAAGTAGGCTACTCTGTCGTCCTGTTCCACAATCGCATACATCGTTCCCCGATTGTTGGGCTGATCGATCAATATTACCGGTTCAGACATAATCTCATTTTTATGGTGCAAAAATAAAGCATTGTTCCGGGGTATAAATCCTGATTTATTTACTGTATTTTGTCATTTATTACACAATTAATTTTTCTTATGAAGTATTCCACCTTATTACTGGTATTGCTGTTGATCTGTTCAATGAAGCTATATGCAAAAGACCGTCAATATTATCAGATTAAGATTTACCATCTAAAAACACAGGAACAGGAAGCACAGGTAGACAATTACCTACAAAAAGCCTTATTGCCTGCTTTACATCGGATGGGTATCAAACAAGCTGGCATATTTAAACCCGTTACTATAGATACAGCAGATATCAAGATATATGTACTGATCCCCTTTCAATCACTGGAACAGTTTGTAGGACTGGAGAAAACCCTGGAAGCCGACAAATCCTACCAGGCTAACGGAAAAGACTATATTGATGCTGCCTGGAACAATGCGCCATACAACCGTATAGAGTCTATATTATTACAGGCTTTTCCGGGCATGCCTGTATTGGAGGCGCCTGTACTCCAGGCATCTAAAAACGAACGGGTATATGAGCTGCGCAGTTATGAGAGTCCTACAGAAAAGTATTTTGTGAATAAAGTAAAGATGTTCAACATCGGTGATGAGATCAGTATTTTCAAAAACCTTCATTTTAACGCCGTTTTTTATGCCAGTGTTATTGCCGGTTCCCGGATGCCTAACCTGATGTACATGACTACTTTTAATAGCAAGGAAGACCGGGATGCCCATTGGAAGGCATTTAATACAGATGCTAAGTGGAAAAGCCTTTTTGCTATGGAAGAGTATAATCATAACGTATCTAAATCCGACATCTTGTTTTTAAGACCTACTGATTATTCGGATCTGTAGTATCCGGAAACAATAAAAAACGGCGGCGCACCAACGAAGATGATGTGCCGCCGTTTTTTATTGCACTCCAGCGGTATCAATCAACTATTTTAACACGCCGGATGAGTTATTCTTCATGGAAATACTACGCATTCAATAAAAAAAGAAAAAAAATATGTGCTTGTTTTTCAATGGTTTACCTGTATCGCCAGAATCGCCGCAAATGCAATACAACACTACATTACAGCCTGCCGGCGTTGTCAGGATTATGCATAACTCATTTATTGCTAAGCACTAAGAAGCCTTGATTATTTTAAAGTGAAATTTTGTAGTTTAAATTATTTACCTACATTTGCAACCACATTGCGAGGTAGAGCAGAGGTAGCTCGTCGGGCTCATAACCCGAAGGTCAGTGGTTCGAATCCGCTCCTCGCTACAAAGAAAAAGTCCTGGACAGATTGTTCAGGACTTTTTTTATGCGCAATCCTGAAATAAAAAATAAATAGTATTATTACAGCAGGCCAACAAACTGCTGATAAACGTTTTTGTTAGCCATCAATTTGAATCCCATTAAACAAATGTCCTCTACCAATGAAACAAAAACCTTCAATGGCATTTATTGCCGCCTCCTGGATAGCAGTGATTGCAGGTGTTCTGGGCTTTATCATAGGCTTATGGAATGCTACTATGCAACTGAATGAAAAAGGTTATTATTTTACAGTACTGATGTATGGCTTATTTGCTGCCGTTTCTGTACAGAAATGTGTAAGGGACCGGCTGGAGGCAATCCCTGTTACCGATCTTTATTATGCGCTTAGCTGGGTATCTATGTTGCTAACTATTGTGTTGCTGACTGTAGGATTATGGAATGCCACCCTGGCGCCTAGTGAAAAAGGGTTTTATGCCTTCGCATTCCTGCTGAGTGTTTTTGGTGCTATTACCGTACAAAAAAACACCCGCGACAGCCAGGCCTTCAATATTGTTGCTCCCGGCAGTCCAAAAGAAACTGTGAATACCAACAATTAACGTATAGTCAACCGGGTAAGGGTAAGATCAGCTAAAAAAAATGTTAAAAATGATTTCATTTAATGTAAATAAGTATTACTTTTAATCTGCGTAGAGATAAAAGTGTTGTAGTAATAAAACCCGATTTTACTATAAAAGGTTCCACGAATCTTTTTTTAAACCAATTTGCTAAATCGATTTTTTAATGACTTTACCGATCATTGAGAAATCGTTGTATTACAAGCCGCGTATGAATGAAAAAACAACATAAAATCTTATAATTTCAGGGCATAGCCTTAGAGGAAAACTTGTTATTTATTGTTAGATCGTATGATGTACAACAAATAAACTGTACTGTTAATCATCATGTGAATATTGCTTATGCCAGGAATACCGGTATCTGAAAGATAATCGGATACCCTTCTTACAATTTTCTTAATTCATTAAACTGTACCCGACTGATAAAAACATCGGCCTATTTTTTTATTGCTAAATCGGTTTTGCAATAGCAAAAAAGCTGGCCCTTATTAACCAAATCAAAAAAAAGTATATGCACAAACGATCCACCGTTTGGGCGCGGACCTGTATTGCCAGTACAGTGCTGTTGCTCCTCTCAATGTTCGCCTTCTCACAAGGTAAAACGGTATCCGGCAGAGTAACGGATGCCAACGACAACACCGGCCTCCCAGGCGTTGCCATTCAGGTAAAAAATTCCAAAGTAGGCACTCTTACCAAAGCGGATGGTTCCTTCAGTCTGCAAGCACCAGACAATGCCATATTAGTATTCAGCCTTATGGGATACCAGCAACAGGAAGTTTCCGCCACAGCTGTTGCGCAAGTTAAACTCACTGCTGTTATCAAATCATTGCAAGACGTAGTGGTAGTAGGTTACGGTACGCAAAAAAGAAATGAAATCACTACCGCTGTAGCCACCGTTAAAGCAGAAAATTTTAACCAAGGTGGTTCCAGATCGCCTATGGACCTTATTCAGGGTAAAGTACCTGGCCTTTCTGTTACCAGAACACAGGGTAACAACCCTAACAGTAGCGCATCTATCCAGATCAGGGGCATTAGCTCCATTTCCGGTGATATGAACCCGCTGATCGTGATAGACGGTATTCCTGGCGGTAACCTCGACCTATTGCAACAAGATGATATCGCCACTTTCGATGTATTGAAAGATGGTTCTGCTGCCGCTATTTATGGTACCCGTGGTAACAACGGTGTGATCCTCATCACCACCAAAAAAGGAAAAGCCGGCGAGCCACAATATACCTATTCCACTTACCTACAGCGGGAAGCGGTAGCTAAAAGACCTAGTGTGCTCAGTGCTGCCGAATACGTAAAAATTGCCGGCGCCTCCAACAACCAGGGTGCAGACATTGATATGTATGACCTGCTGCTTAATAAAGAAAACCTTAGCCAATACCATAACTTCGCAGCCTCCGGCGGCTCTCCCAACAGCAACTACCGGGCTTCCCTTTACTACAACGATGCAAATGGTATTGCTATCGAAAACGGCCGTAAACAATACGGTGGCAGGTTAAACGTAAACCAAACAGGCTTGCAAGGAAAACTCTCCCTGCAATTGAATCTGGCCACCAACTTTAATAAAGCCAATATGAATGGCGGCGCTAGCGGCGACTTTGAACAATCTGTGCAACGTAACCCTACTGCTCCCATTTTTGATCAAAATGGTAAATATATTGAAACCAACGGCTTCAACAACTACAATCCCCTGGCCCGTTTACGCCAGGAATTGAGTGAACGGGATCAAAAAACCTATTCTGGTGACGCCCGTGTAACGTTAGAGCCTATACGTGACCTGAAAGTTTCCGCTTTCGGGGCCATTGTACGCGACGAGTGGAACGACCGTCAGTATCGCAGTAAAGATTCCCGCAGTTCTGTTCAGAACTACCTTGGCGGTGGCTATGCCTACAAAGGCAACCGCTCCGCACAAGACAGGACCTTTGAAGCTACAGCAGACTATACTAAACGGCTGAATGAAGACCATACCTTCAACATCATGGGCGGCTACAGCTACCAATACAGCACACAGGAAACCTATAGTATGGACAATAACGGCTTCCTCACCGATGCTTTCCAGGACTGGAACATCGGCGCAGGTAATGCTATTAACGACCCGAAACTGCCTCGTCCATCACAAAGCAGCAATAAAGTAGACAATACCCTGATTGCTTTCTTCGGCAGGTTAAACTACAACTACCGCCAAAAATACATGCTGCAGGCTATCCTCCGCCATGAAGGTTCTTCCCGTTTCGGCGCCAATTACAAATGGGGTAATTTCCCGGCACTATCCGCAGGATGGGTGATCTCTAACGAACCTTTCATGCAGAACATCGCTGTGATCAATAACCTGAAACTGCGTGCAGGTTATGGTGTTACCGGTAACCAAGGTATCCCTAACTATCAGTCTCTCATCACCCTGGGAACAGGTGGCGCTTACCTCCAGTATGGCAAATGGATACAGACTTATGGTCCTAATAAAAACCCTAACCTAGACCTGAGATGGGAAAAGAAAAAAGAACTCAACGCCGGGTTGGATATCTCCCTGCTGAAAGGCAGACTGGGTGGCTCTCTGGATATATACAGCCGTAAAACTGTAGACCTGTTGTTCGGCTATTCTGCTCCCCTGCCTTCCAATATTGTGGATAACATCTTCGCCAACGTAGGTACTATCTCCAATAATGGCGTAGAGATCATGATCAACACTATCCCAGTAAAAACCAAAGATTTCGTATGGAACAGTGATCTTTCCTTCAGCTCACAACGGAATAAAATGGTGTCTTTCTCTAATGCATTCTTTAAGTCTACAGAAAAATACTTCGGCAGTCTTCCTTCACCTGGTAACTTAGGCTCTGCTATCCGCGTAGTGGAAGGTGGTCCGCTGGGCACCTTCTACGGATACCGGTTTGCCGGTTTTAATGACAACGGTAAATGGCTGTTCTATAAAAAAGATGGCTCCAAAGTTACTACCACCGATATCAACGACAACGATAAAACCGTATTGGGCAATGGTATCCCTAAATACATGGCATCCTGGAGCAATACTTTCCGTTATAAAAACCTGGATCTCACCTTGTTTTTCCGCGGAAAATTCGGCTTCAAGATCCTTAACCTGCAAGACCTGTACTTTGGCAATAAAAAATGGTCGCCTAATAATATGCTGACTTCTGCGATCGGCAAAAACGCACAACTGAACGATGATCCCCAGTTTTCTGATTACTACCTGGAAAAAGGTGATTTCGTAAAACTGGATAATATCACACTGGGCTATAATTTCAAGCTGAACACCAAGTATATCCGCAATCTGCGCGTATATGCGAGCGGCCGTAACATTGCCACCATCACCAAATACAGTGGCCTGGACCCTGAACTGCAGGACACCGCCCTGGATTCCGGTATTGACGGCAGAGGATTTTACCCACGTACAAGATCTTACACCATAGGTCTGAACATTGGATTTTAAAAGCAGTAAAACAGACACGCATGAAAAAGAATAAAGTATATATCAGTGCAGCCTTGCTGGCTCTCAGTTTGAGCGCCTGCACCAAGCTCAATGAAAAACCATATAGCGAAATTACCGCAGATAATTTCTACCATAATAAACAAGAAGTACTGGCAGCTGTACTTCGCCCATTTACCCATGCCAATGCGTGGGCGGCTCCTACCGGACAAGTGGGCTACTGGCGCCTTCAGGAACTGTCGGCCGACCAGCTGGCATGGCCGCAGAAAGGCCGCCACGGCTACGATGGTGGTAACTGGATACGGCTGCACAACCACACCTGGATTGCCAACGACGACAACGCCTGGAACCCCTGGCGCCTTATGTTCTGGGGCATGGGCTTCTGTAACAATACGATCAAAGACCTTAGCACCCTGGATTTTGCTAAAATAGGCATGACCGAAGCCGATAAAACCAGCATCATTGCTGAAACCAAAGTGCTGCGGGCCTGGCATTACCTGAAGCTGATGGACCTTTACGGTAATATTCCTATTGTAACAGAAGTGGGCGTACCTACATTACCTGCCACCAAACCCAGAAAAGAAGTATTTGAGTTTATAGAGAAAGAGATCAAAGATAATGTAGAACAATTGCCAAAATTGTCGCCTGAACTGGTAGGCCGTGTCAGCAGAGCAGGCGCCTACGCCATGCTAGTTGAACTTTACCTGAATGCACAAGAATGGACCGGCACTCCCCGTTGGGACGATTGCATTAGCTATTGCGACAAAATCATCGCTGGCGACGGCGGTTCGTTAAATGGCGCTATTCCCGCCCTGGAACCGGATATTTTCCGTGCCTTTGCCAATACCAACAGTACTTCACCAGAAGACCTGTTCCAGATTGCTTATGATTTTAGAAGCGGCAATTTCCGCTTCGGTTGGGAAGGTGACTTCTGGCATTACCGCCAACGCCAGATCTACAACGCAGACCGCGATGGCAACAATGGTATAGTAGTAATTCCTACTGCCTACGACGCTTTCAAAGACAACGACCTGCGTAAACAGAACTGGATGCTCTTAGGACCACAGAAAAAAGATCCGGCACTGCGGGCCAATGAAGCCGATAGCGTGGTATTGGGCACAGAAGAATACAATGGTAAACCATTGGTATTCGTAAAAGAAATCCGCAGAAATTCTGAAGGAGAAACCGGCCCTGGTGGCATGACCCGTGGAGAAGAAAACAGCGGCGCACGTTTTGCCAAATATGTACCTGGCAAATTAGATGATCCAAACTATTGGGGCAACGACTTCGTGTTATACCGTCTCACAGAAATCTATTTCAACAAAGCTGAAGCGCTGATGCGCAAAAATGGTAACGTAGCTACCCAGGAAGCGGTAGACCTGATCAATACCTGTAAGAAGCGTGCTTTCCGCGCGGAAGATTGGACTACGGAAGCTTATACTACCACCAGCCTTACCATGGATGAATTACTGGCAGAAAGAGGCCGTGAGTTTATCTTTGAAGGCAAACGCCGTACAGACCTCATCCGCTTTGGTAAATTTACCACCGGCACCTGGTGGGATCACCAACCTTCTTCAGACAAATACAAACTGTTCCCTATTCCATTCAAACAAACCTCTATCAATCCAAATCTGGTACAGAATAAAGGTTATGAATGATAAACTTTGTAGTCCTATTATAGTAAGCGGCAACAGGACTATGTGAAAACGAACGGTGATGTTTTAGTTATACAACAACAGGGTGTGTCTTAACAAAGATTACACCCTGTGTTGTTTTTACCCTGGGAGATAAATAATAAGCTGTTGTCTTTCAGAAATCTCCTCTTGGAATGGGGGAACTGTAATTACCAAGCCAACAATTCACGGATGACCGCTTCTACTTTGGCCGATGTGGGCAACATCTCTGCTTCCAGGTTGGTGTTCAACGGTACGGCAGGCAAGTCTAATGCACCAAATGCACGTACAGGGGCATCCAGAAAACGGAAACAGGACTGTTGAATACGGCCAACCAGCGCCTGGGCAAATGAGTTGTTCAATTGTTCTTCTGTTAGCACCAGGCATTTGCCATGCCTACTTACCATGTCATACACCAGGACTTCGTCAAGTGGATATAAAGTGCGTAAGTCTACAATAGCTATTTGTCCGGGGAATGCTTTAGCTGCCGCTTTAGCCCAGTAAACGCCCATACCGTACGTAATCACACAAAGGGTATTTCCGCCGGCAGTATCCTTCGGGTGTGCCTGTTGCACTACCGCGGCTTTTCCCAAGGGTAATATATAGTCTGCCGCAGGTTCCGGCATCATAGCTTCCAGGGTACCCGGAACTTTGCTCCAGTATAATCCTTTATGTTCCAACATCACCACCGGATTGGGGTCCAGGAAAGCAGCCTTCATTAAGCCTTTCATATCGGCTGCATTGGAAGGGTATACCACTTTAATTCCCTTAATAGTTAACAGCGTAGATTCTATACTACCGGAATGGTATGGACCGCCGCCGCCATAAGCGCCGGCAGGCACCCGAATAAGGGTTTGCACAGGATACTTACCCTTAGTCAGGTAACAAGACTTAGATATTTCGGTTACCAACTGGTTAAAGCCGGGATAGATATAATCTGCAAATTGTATTTCCACGATAGGCTTCACCCCGATAGCCGACAGACCAGCTGTAGCGCCTATAATATAGGCCTCCTGTATAGCCGTGTTATACACGCGATGCGGGCCAAATTTTTCGCCCAGGGTAGCCGCTTCCCGGAAAACTCCGCCTAGCCGGCGTCCTACATCTTGTCCGAACAAGATGGCTTCCGGATATTGCTGCATAATTTCCTCTACGGCATGCAGGGCTGCATCCACCATTACTACTTTAGTTGTGTTGCCATTAGTGCGGTGACCGCTTTCCATAGTAACCGGTGTAGGGGCAAATACATGGTCTGTTACGGTTTCAGGCAAGGGCTCGGGGGCCTTTACCGCATTATCGAAAGCAGTTCGTATATCCATAGCCGCTGTTTCCGCTATCTGCTCCAGGGTAACTGCAGCGATGCCTTGTTTCAGGAGCAGTGCATGCAATTTAGGAACAGGATCATTGACAGCATGTTTTTCCAAGTCTTCCGCGCTCCGGTACCATTCTTTACGCACACCAGAAGTATGGTGTCCTAATAATGGTACTTTTGCCTGCACCAATATAGGCTTTCGCTCCTGGCGTACATAATGGATAGCCGTTTCCATAGCAGTGTAGCTGGCTGTAAAATCGCTGCCATCTACCCGCATGCGCTCCAATCCTTTAAAGCCGGCTGCATATTCATAAGCATCCATGGTACGTACTTCCGCCGCAGTAGCCGAGATACCCCAATCATTGTCTTGTATCAGGTATATGATGGGCAGCTGTTTCAGTACAGCAAACTGCAAGGCCTCACTTACTTCCCCTTCTGTTACGCTGCCATCTCCCAGGGAACATAGTACAATGGGGAGTTCTCCATCCGGGCCTGTTTTCAGGAGGTGGGAATGTATTTCTTCTAAGTATTGAATACCCTGAGCCATACCCGTGGAAGGTATCACCTGCATTCCAGTAGCACTGCTCTGATGGGGAATCTGCGGTTTGTCTGGCCGCCGGCTGTTAGGGTGGCTGTAATAGGACCTTCCTCCCGAGAAGGGGTCGTTTGCCTTGGCTAATAGTTGTAACATCAGTTCGTAGGGAGTAAAACCCATCGCCAGTAACATACTGTCATCACGATAATAAGGGCTTACGTAGTCCCATGGCCGCAGCTGCAGGCCGGTAGCAATTTGTATGGCTTCATGCCCCCGGGAGGTAGAATGTACATATTTGCAAATGCTTCGGTTAGCTTCATAAATGGCGGCCATATTGCCGGCTTCACACATCAGGCGCCAGGCGGTTAATAATTCCGCCAATTCGCCGCTATCAGCTCCCTGATTGGAGGCAGGCGTTTTTAAAGTTGAAACGCTTGTGCTATCTTTAAACACGGTAAGACTGTTTTGGTGATGATGGTGATTAAAAAACAATAGTTGCCATAGCAACAGTTGCTAATGCAAATTAATTAATATGCCTGATACTTTCGTCAGTAATCCCTCTTTTTTTAAGTTGGATGCTACGCTCAAAAAATTACGCAACTATTGGCAAAAAACGTTTGATGCCCAACAGAAGGACATCACAGTAGATCAATGGCTGCTAATAGAGAACTTGTACAAACACAAAAAAACCACCCATAACGAATTGGCGCGTAATACCTCCAAGGATATTACTACCATTTCCCGTATCATAGAGTTATTGGTAAAAAAAGGATTGGTGAAAAGGGAAGCCGACGTACAAGACCGCCGGAAAGTTTATTTACAGCTCACCCCTACAGGTGTGGATAAATATAAGGATGTGAAATCGTTGGTATACGATATGCGTAAAATAGGCTGGAAAACGCTCACAGAAACAGATTATGCAGAATTAACAAGGATACTTGATACAATTTATGCCAATATACCGTAAGCTATTAGCACGGGGCCTTATAATGTAATAAAATTGGCTGGCTGCCGGAAGTAATATAGCAGCCAGCAAGCTTTACGGATATTTTACTGGAAACCAGGGCAAGGAAACGACCTATACGTAGCATGGATTAGCAGCCAACAGCTAGCCACTTATTTCACAGCAAACTCAAGAAGGCTGTCGTCTTCAATAAATGCTTCAAAATTGTCGCCTATTTCTGTAGGGCCTACACCAGCTGGCGTACCAGTAAAAATAAGGTCGCCTATATTAAGGGTAAAGAAGCGGGAGATATAAGATACCAGGTAATCGAAAGAAAACAGCAGATCTTTGGTATTACCTGCCTGTGTTAGCACTTTATTTTTATAGAGGCAGAAGTTAATATCCTGTTTATCCATTTCCGGGGTAATAGGAATAAAATTACCTACCACTGCGGAGTTATCAAATGCTTTGGCAATTTCCCAAGGCAGGCCTTTGGCTTTCTGTTTATCCTGCAAATCACGGGCGGTAAAGTCGATGCCAACGGAAATGTGATCGTAGTATTTATCTGCAAATTTCTCTTGTATATGCTTACCGTTTTTACTGACTCTCAGTACGAGCTCACATTCGTAATGCAAATTACTGGTAAACTCAGGATAATAGAATGGGTGGCCATTTTGCAACAGTGCATTCTTAGGTTTCATGAATAATACCGGTTCGGTAGGCACTTCATTCTTCAACTCTTTGGCATGGTCGGCATAGTTCCTGCCTACGCAAATAATTTTCATAATGCGTTTGTTTTTAAAGATAAAAAAAACAGATACGTTGGTGGTATAAAGTTACTTTACTGCAGGGAAAGTTAACTTGTTACACTCATTCATAGTGCGGGCAATACCGGTAGTTGCAAAACTTTCAATAATCTCAGTGCTTTTATCGATTTTTTCCTGCACAACAGGCATTTCGGCATTTTTCCACTTACTAAGTACAAATTCTACCTGCCGGCCTTTAGGGTAATCATTTCCCACTCCAAAGCGCAACCGGGGGTACTGATTGGTGGCAATGGATTCCTGGATACTTTTCAGCCCGTTATGTCCGGCGTCGCTGCCGCCGGGGCGTAACCGTATTACATCGAGGGGGAGCGCCAGGTCGTCCAGGATCACGAGCAGATTTTCTACCGGGATCTTTTCTTTATCCAACCAGTATTTGATAGCCCTGCCACTCAGGTTCATATAAGTGGTAGGTTTAATTACGATAAATGTTTTTCCTTTCCATTTCACTTCTGCCACGTCTGCGAGGCGGTCGTTATGAAAAGTGGCCTTATGCCGGGCAACAAAAGCATCTACCACATCAAACCCGATGTTATGGCGGGTATGCTTATATTCATCGCCGATATTGCCTAATCCTGCTATTAAGTATTTCATACTGATAAATTTCGGATTTCCGGAGAAGGTGTATAGTTGCTATTTGCAAGCATGTTTATTAAAGGATGTATTTCCGGAAAATGCCCAAAAATAAAAAGCCCCTCTAAAAGTAGAGAGGCTTTTTGGAAAAATATTTCTAAAAGATTATTTCTTTTTAGCATCTTTTTCAGCAGTTGCTTCTTCCTGACGCAGCTGACGAGTCATTACCACAGAAGCGATAGGAATACGCGGAGAGTTGGTGATTTCAATACCATCAACTTTCACGTCTTCTACACGGATGTTACCGTTCAGTTCCAGGTTTTCGATATTTACTTCGATGTTTTCAACCAGGTGCTTAGGTAATGCTTTTACTTTCAGCGCTTTCAGTTTGCTTACCAGTTTACCGCCGGCTTTAACACCTACAGACTGGCCTACCAGTTTAATAGGCAGGGTAACTGCTACTGGTTTATCTTCTACCAGCTCCATGAAATCGATGTGAGCCAGTTCATCTGTTACTACGTCGAACTGTAAATCTTTCAGTACGCATCTGTAAACACTAGCGCCCACTTTAACTTCAGCGATCTGGAAATCGGAAGTGTATACGAGGTTTTTAAATGCTTTTGCAGGAGCTGAAAAATTAACAGTTTCTGCACCCCCGTAAATAACGCAAGGCACTTGTTCCTCAGAACGGATCTGGCGGGTGGCTTTTTTGCCGAATTCGCTCCTGAGTTGTCCTTCGATGGTTATTGTTTTCATTGTTTAGACAATTTATATTGATGATTAAAAAATACGAGATCAATCTCCCCTGCGGTGGCTGTGGATAAACAGGCTGGTGATAGACTTGTTTTCGTGCATATTACGGATAGCTACCGCAAAAAGCTCGGCTACGGAAATCACCTTGATCTTGGAGCTCATGCCTTGTTTAATGGGTATAGTATCGCATACCACCATTTCTTCCAGCACCGACTTTTCGATATTTTCATACGCATTACCGCTGAATACCGGATGCGTACAGAAAGCGCGTACACTCCGGGCGCCTTTCTCCTTTAAGAGGTTGGCGGCTTTGGAAAGCGTGCCTGCTGTATCGCAGATATCATCTATGAGCACAATATCCCTGTTAGTTACATCCCCTATTACTACCATGGATGCTATTTCATTGGCACGCTTACGATGTTTATCGCAAATTACCATTTCTGCATTAAAGTAAGACGCTACTTCACGCACCCTATTGGTGCTACCTACGTCAGGGGACGCAAAGGTAAGATTTTCCAGCTTTAAATTCTCGATATAAGGAATAAAAATCGCGGAACTATCCAGATGATCTACTGGAATATCGAAGAAGCCCTGTATCTGAGGAGCATGTAAATCCATGGTTATCACCCTGTTAGCCCCCGCTGAAGTGAGCAGGTTGGCTACCAGTTTAGAACCGATGGCCACACGAGGCTTATCTTTCCTATCCTGGCGTGCATATCCGAAATAAGGGATTACTGCAGTGATATAGCCAGCAGAAGCACGTTTGGCTGCATCAATCATCAGCAGCAGTTCCAACAGGTTATCGGAAGGCGCACTGGTGCCCTGAATCAGAAAAACATAGTCGCCACGGATACTTTCCAGGAAAACGGGCTGAATCTCACCGTCACTGAATTTCTGGATTCTTACTTTGCCAAGACCGCCATTAAGACCCTTGCCATATTTCTTGGCAATTTTCTCGGCCAATGCCGGATTACTGTTGCCTGTGAAAATTTTTACTGAAGGTTGCATACTAGATACTAGTGGAAAAGAGGTTGCAAAACTATGATTTTTGGGAGTACCAGCCTGAATTATTTTCACACAGACTTAATATATATATAATTCAACAATTATAAATCATACAGAATCATATAATTCAGAATAATAATTTAGCCCGAAAAATTCCCATAACGATCTATACCCAAGGTAACGATTTTATGAGGATTGGGGAGAAAAAGAAGAGAAAATGGGATGGGGAAGATAAAAAATCAGGAGGGAAGAAGTATATTTGGATAAATGGAAATTTGTCATGTTTGTTAACCTGAACCCGGCTCCTCACCTGGCCATACGCCGATGGCCCGAAAATGAAAAACCCAGGGAAAAACTGATCAATACCGGATCTGCCGCTTTAAGTGACGCAGAACTGTTGGCCATTTTGCTGCACACCGGCCACAAAAGTAAATCGGCCCTGGAACTGGCTAAAGAAATACTCCGGTTGGTAGACTATAATCTTTCCGAACTGGGGAAAATAAACGTAAAACAACTAAAAGCCTTACGGGGTATGGGTACAGCCAAAGCTGTCACCATCCTGGCCGCCATGGAATTGGCCCGCAGAAGACAAGCCGGCTCCATTCACAAAAAAACGGTGATCAGCAGCGGCGCCGATGCCGCCCTATTCTTCAAACCATTACTGGCAGACCAATGCCACGAAACCTTTTATGCCATGTACCTTAACCATGCCAATAAGGTACTTCGTTACCGTTGTATCAGCAGCGGAGGCATAACAGCCACTATTGTAGATCCCAGAATCATTTTCCGCGAGGCCCTGGATGCCAATGCCACCAAACTGCTATTGTGCCATAACCACCCTTCCGGTAGTTTGCGCCCAAGTCAGGCAGATATCCGTATTACCAGGAAAATAAAAGAACTGGGTAACCTATTTGAAATAGAAATGCTAGACCACATCATTGTGTCTGAAACCGGATATTATAGCCTGGCAGAAGAAGGAGTCTTGGTATAAAACCATCTGTATATACGGACCTGCCATACCGCTTGTAATAAATGGTTATTCTTTAATTTTATGCCGGTTTTTCTATTACAGGGCTTACCTATAGCCACCTAAATAAATAAACCAGCTAACAAAATAACCATATAACAATTTGTGTTTACTTTCGCACATATTTATTCATATTCTATATGCTCAAAATAGGACTCTTCGGCGTAGGACATTTAGGTAAGATACACCTCTCCCAACTGGCCACCATGAAAGATGTAGAAGTAGCAGGCTTCTATGATCCCAGCGATACCAATGCTGCCAGTATCTCCGAACAATACAATATTCCACGCTTTACTTCAGCGGAAGAATTGATACAGGCAGTAGATGCGATCGACATTGTGGCTCCTACCACACTTCACTTCAAATTATGTGAATTGGCCATCCGTAACGGGAAGCACATATTTGTGGAAAAACCCATGACGAACACCATGGACGAAGCCAAAACCCTGGTAAAACTGGTAGAAGAAGCCAATATCAAATTCCAGGTAGGGCATGTGGAACGCTTTAATCCGGCCTTCCTGGCATTGAAAGGAGCAGATCTCAAGCCGATGTTCATTGAAGTACACAGACTGGCGGAATTTAATCCCCGTGGCACCGATGTAAGCGTAATCCTCGACCTGATGATCCATGATATTGATATTGTACTAAGCATTGTAAATTCAACCATCAGCCGTATCTCTGCCAGCGGGGTAGCCGTTATGAGCGATACCCCAGACATTGCCAACGTACGTATCGAATTCCACAATGGCTGCGTCGCCAACCTTACTTCCAGCCGTATCTCCCTGAAAAAAATGCGCAAAATGCGCCTTTTCCAAAAGGACGCATACATCGGTATCGATTTCCTGGATAAAAAAACAGAAATCATTAAACTGAAAACACCGGAAGACGAAGGCTTATTTACACTGGATATTGCCACCAATAGTGGCAAAAAAACCATCGCTATTGATAATCCGCAGATCAAACAATCCAATGCCATCCGTATGGAACTGGAACTGTTCCGCGACAGCATTCTGCAAAATAAACCAGTGGCGGTAAATGCTATTGATGGTTTACAGGCCATGGACGTAGCACACCAAATCCTGCAGAAAATTAATAAAGGACTCACCGAAACAGTTGTTGCCGCCAAATAGTGGTACTTAACTGTAATCAAAACCGCTGTCAGCAGTTGCTCATAAACATAGGCTGACAGCGGCTTCTCTTCTTCAAAGCCCCTTCCGTCCACTACCGTATCTATGTAGTGGGAAAGCACTGAACAGCCAATGCCTCCGCTGGTTCGTTAACAGCGCAACCCATCCGGTTCAAGTCAATAAATATCCAGGGAAATATATTTGTGGACGCCTCGCATTTCACCAACTGCGATACCCTTACCGGGCAGACGTTTCTTTTCAGACACGGCCAAAGCTATATCTGCAGGCTTTAAACGGAGATAGTACTTATCATCGCTGTTGTTCTTTCAGCAAGGCTGCTGCAATAGTTAAGTCCAGCGGTTTGGTGATCTTGATGTTTGCTTCTTCTCCGGCCAATAAGTGCACGGCGTGCCCCAAACGCTCCACTACGGTAGCTTCATCGGTAAACAAGGGGTCATAGGGAAGCTCAAAAGCGGGTAAGATCAGGTCAGAAAGAAAGGTTTGCGGAGTTTGTATGATCCTAAAACGTTCGCGGTTGACAGCTACATTGCCTGCAACGGATACCTCGCGGATACTGTCTTTCATGTCTATCACCGGAATAGCACTGCCATGGGCCAATGCAGCTTCATAACAGGAACGGATCAACGCCGTTGATACCAATGGACGTACGCCATCATGTATAAATACTACAGCAGGCGCTTTTACCTGTTGCAATCCGTTCTTTACAGAATGGAAGCGCGTTTCGCCACCCTTCACCAAGGTGAGTGCCGGAGGATTGGTAAATTGCTGGGATAAGGCATTAGCAAAAGTGAAATGGGCTTCCGGCAATACCAACACAATCTCCATATCTGGAAATGCTGCCGCAAATGCTGCAATGGTATGATATAATACAGGTTTCCCATTCAGTTCCAGGAACTGCTTGGGAACAGCGCTTTGCATCCGGGTACCGGAACCGCCTGCAACGATGATGGCAACTTTCTTGTATTCCATATAAAAAAATCCAGGGATTTCCTGGTTTTCCCATCGGTAACTAACTCCGGAAGCAATAATACTCCAGAACTGGTTTCCTGTAGGTGAAAATCAAAAAATCCCTGAACAAATCAGATGATCAGCATAGCATCGCCATAGCTGAAGAAACGGTATTTTTCTTTGATGGCTTGCTGATAAGCTTCCATGATCAGATCATATCCGGCAAAAGCGCAGGTCATGATCAACAAACTGGTTTTAGGCAGGTGGAAGTTAGTTACCAGCGCATTTGGAATAGCAAAATCATAAGGCGGATGAATAAACATGTTTGTCCATCCTTCTGCTGCTTTCAGGTGATTTTGCGCTGTTACAGAAGACTCTACCGCACGTACAGAAGTAGTACCAATAGCGCAGATCTTACGGTTTTCTTCTTTGGCTTTGTTCACCACTTTCACCGCATGCTCTTCAATATGGAAATATTCTGCATCCATTTTGTGCTTGCTCAGGTCTTCTACCTCAATAGGGCGGAAAGTACCTAAACCGGTATGCAGCGTTACTTCTGCAAACTTAACACCTTTAATCTCCAAGCGTTTGATCAACTCACGGCTAAAGTGCAAACCAGCAGTAGGTGCTGCTACAGCACCTTCGTACTTAGCATACACGGTCTGATAACGCTCTTTATCTTCATCTTCCGGCTTACGCTTAATATATTTAGGCAGTGGCGTTTCACCCAGTTGATCGAGCACTTGTTTGAACTCATCATCATTGCCTTCAAATAAGAAACGGATCGTACGGCCTCTGGAAGTAGTGTTATCAATTACTTCTGCTACCAGCGTTTCATCATCGCCGAAATACAATTTGTTGCCTACACGGATCTTACGGGCCGGGTCAACAATTACATCCCACAAACGGTTTTGCTTGTTCAGCTCACGCAACAGGAATACTTCAATTTTTGCTCCTGTTTTCTCTTTACGGCCATACAACCTGGCAGGAAATACCTTGGTATTGTTCACAATCATTACATCCTTGTCATTAAAATAACCTAGGATATCCTTAAATACTTTGTGTTCAATTTTTCCAGTATTGCGATTTACCACCATTAAACGTGATTCATCTCTTGTCTTGGTTGGGTGCTGCGCGATCAGATTTAAAGGGAGATCGAATTTAAACTGTGATAGTTTCATATTACGGTATGAATAAATTTTTAGAGGTGCAAAGTTATTAATTATTATTCATACCACCCAAAAATGATATGAAAGTTATAGTAATCAAATGATTATATATTAAACCCCTTTAGGAATAGCAGCAATCAGCTCTTGGGTGTAACTATTCCGGGGATGATGATATACGTCGTCTGCCGCCCCCTCTTCTACAATTTTTCCCTTTTGCATTACCAGTATCCGGTCGCTGATAAAACGCACTACCGATAGATCATGTGAAATAAAAATGCAACTAAAACTCATTTCTTCCCGTAAACGGATCAATAGGTTCAGGATCTGCGCCTGTATACTCACATCCAATGCCGCTACAGATTCATCGCAAATAATAAACGAGGGCTCCACTGCCAGCGCCCGGGCAATTACAATGCGTTGCCGCTGCCCACCGGAGAACTCATGCGGATACCTGTTAACATATGAAGGATGCAGATTCACCTTTTCCAACAGCGCTAATACTTTTTCCCGTTGCAACCGCTCATTACCATACAACCCATGCACCTGCATAGGCTCCAAAATAGCTGCTCCCACTGTTTGCCGGGGATTTAAAGAAGCATATGGGTCCTGAAAAATCAGCTGCATATCCTTTCTCAACATCCTCATCCTTTTGGCAGACAGATGATTGATATCCTGCCCCTTATAAACAATAGTTCCCGAGGTTGGTTCTATTAACCGTAATAAAGATCTTCCCAACGTAGTTTTGCCACAGCCCGATTCGCCCACCAGGCCCACAGTTTCCCCAGCCCTTACCTGAAAACTCACCTCATCTACTGCTTTCGCCCATTTTAATATTTTGCCCGTAATACTTTTTTTAACCGGAAACCAGGTTTTCAACTGATGTACTTCCAGGATGGGCAAGGCCATTGCCAGCTGTTGCCGACGCTGCTCCAATATTGTTGCTGGTATCACTAACGACTGCATCAGATCCTGGATAGCGCCGGGCTTTTCCTGTGTGTGCCCATACGAATCCGTTTCCATGAAGTCACTGATCACTGGCAACCTCTCCAAACGCTTGTCCAATGGAGGGCGGCAAGCCAGCAATCCTTTGGTATAAGGATGTTTCGGGTACCGGAACACTTCTTCCACCAAGCCTTCTTCTACAATACTCCCCTTATACATGACCACTATCTTTTTAGCGATTTCTGCTACTACTCCCAAATCATGAGTAATGAAGAGTACGCTCATATCCATTTGCTGTTGAAGCGCTTGCAACAATTCCAGGATGGCTTTTTGTACGGTAACATCAAGGGCGGTGGTAGGTTCATCGGCTATCAGGAGACGAGGATGGCAGGAGATGGCCATTGCAATCATCACTCTTTGCTTCTGGCCGCCGGAAAGCTCGTGGGGATAACGGTCAAAGATCGCCTCCGGATCAGGTAGTTTTACTTGTTCGAACAGTGCAATAACGCGTGATTTTGCAATACTGCGACTTACATGAGTATGTAGCCGAACGGCTTCCGCTACCTGCTCTCCACAGGTACGCAGCGGATTTAAGGCGGTCATAGGCTCCTGGAAAATCATGGCTATTTCATTGCCCCTGAGCCTGCGCATTTCATCATCAGACAGCTGTAGCAAGTCTTCCGCAGTATGATCGCCCAGTTCATATAATATCCTGCCTCCAGAGATAACACCGGGCAGGGTAATAAGCCGCATAAGTGAGAGGGCGGTTACGGATTTACCGGAACCAGATTCTCCTACGATACCTATAATCTCCCCTTTTCCGATAGAAAGGGAAATATTATTAACCGCTTTTAATGCAGTAGCGCCCTGGTGAAAAGTAACCTCCAGGTCTTGTATCTCTATCCTCGTGGAAAGCATGCCTGGAAGGTACAACAATTCTAAAAACGCAGGTGCTTCACCGTCTGGTGGCTTTCTATCAGTTTTTGGAGTGATTCGATGCCTATTTTCAGATGACGTTCCACATATTTGTTAGTCACTTTCTTATCGCTTTCTTCTGTTTTTACGCCTTCCGGCACCATAGGCTGATCGGATACCAACAACAGCGCACCAGTGGGGATCTTGTTAAAAAAACCCACAGAAAAAATGGTGGCAGTTTCCATATCTACGGCCATCGCCCTGATTTTTTCCAGGTAGTGTTTAAACTCGGCATCATGCTCCCATACCCGGCGGTTGGTGGTGTAACAGGTGCCCGTCCAATAGTCGAACCCGGCATCGCGAATGGTGGTGGAAATAGCCTTCTGCAAAGCAAATGCAGGCAGTGCAGGCACTTCTGGCGGGAAATAGTCGGTACTGGTACCTTCTCCACGTATAGCGGCAATCGGTAAAATAAGGTCACCAATATTGTTTTTCTTCTTAAGGCCACCACATTTTCCCAGGAAGAGTACTGCTTTAGGGGAAACGGCAGATAACAGGTCCATTACAGTAGCGGCGCCAGGACTTCCCATGCCGAAGTTAATGATAGTTACAGCACCGGCAGTAGCACATTGCATGGGTCTGCCTGCACCAACGATCTCAACGTTGTTCCACTCGGCAAACATAGTTACGTAATTACTGAAATTGGTGAGGAGAATGTGGGAACCAAACTTATCCAGTTTCTCACCTGTATAACGGGGCAGCCAATTAGCTACAATTTCTTCTTTTGTCTTCATAGCTTTTTGACAAGCGAATATAAGGTTTTGTTTGTTAACCTCAATATTATACTATTGTAACTATCTTCGCTGCTGTCATCAAAACTTCTATAGCATTGATCGCCATCAGCTTCCCGCCTCCCGATTTTAAAATTACCCGCGAAGGCAACAAAGAACTGATCTTTGACCGCTTCCGTAAAAAAAATGTGGTACTTACTCCGGAAGAATGGGTAAGACAAAATTTTCTGAATTACCTCGTAAAGGTATTGGGGTATCCTGCTTCACTGATCGGGATAGAAAAGGAAATATTCCTGGGTGAAATGAAAAAACGGTTCGACATTGTGATCTATAACCGGAACATGCAACCCTGGATGCTGGTAGAATGTAAAGAAATGAACGTACCACTTACCGAACAAACCATGCAGCAAGTGATCCGTTATAATATGGTAATCCCAGCTACCTACCTGGTAATCACCAATGGCACCCATACTTTCTGCGGGAATTATGTAGCAGGGGAAAGAATGTGGAGATTTTTGACTGAAATTCCGCCCTATAACAGTTAGCAACAGCTTTTCTGACATTAAAAAAGCGAAGGGCATCATATACCCTTCGCTTTTTTAATTAATAACCGACCACAAGCGGTCGAACTATCATCAAGGGAAAATACCCAGTTGTTCGTAAGCAGCACCTACTTTATTGATAGCTACCACATAAGCGGCAGTACGCATATCATGGATCTGCGGATTAGCCATCATTTCATTACGTACTTCATGTAAAGCAGCGTGCATGGTTTCCTCCAATCCGGAGTATACCAGGTCTACCTCATCGGCACCGTGAGCGATGAATTTCCTTTCTTTGTCGGATACTTTTTTGCCAGTGAGCTCTTCGATAGTTTGAAGGATATGAATATTCATATTTTCATCGAAACGTTTGCCCAAACGGCCATAACGCACATGGCTCAGGTTTTTCAGCCATTCGAAATAAGAAACGGTTACACCGCCGGCATTCAGGAACATATCCGGCACCACAATCACTCCTTTTTGGTTCAGAATTTCGTCTGCTTCTGGCGTTAACGGGCCATTAGCGGCTTCTCCAATAATCTTAGCCTTGATATTAGGAGCGTTGTTTTTATCGATCACATTTTCCAGAGCGGCAGGGATCAGGATTTCGCAATCCAGTTCCAGCCCGTCTGTGTTTTTGTTAAGATTGGTAGCACCAGGGAAGTTAATGATAGAGCCGGTTGCTTTTTTGTGCATCAGTACTTCGTGAGGATTCAGGCCATTTTCGTTATAGATGGCGCCATCCCACTCGATGATGCAGATCACTTTAGAACCAGCTTCATGGAAGTATTTGGCAGCATGGTAACCTACGTTACCCATACCCTGTACAATTACTCTTTTACCTTCAATACCGGTAGAGAGCCCTAAGCGGTCCATATCTTCCTTGATGTTGCACAGTTCGCGCAAACCGTAGAATACGCCTAAGCCAGTAGCTTCTGTACGACCGCGCACACCGCCCTGGGACACGGGTTTACCGGTAACGCAACCATATCCATCAATTTCTCCCGGACGTAAGCTCATATAGGTATCCAGAATCCAGCTCATTTCTCTTTCACCAGTACCATAATCAGGAGCAGGAACGTCTGTACCAGGGCCGATAAAGTTTTTTCTTACCAGTTCCGCGGTATAACGGCGTGTAATCGCTTCCAGTTGGAAGGGGGTGTAATTGCGTGGGTTAATTTTCAAACCACCTTTAGCACCACCGAAAGGAACGTTTACAATGGCACATTTATACGTCATCAGGGAAGCCAATGCCATTACTTCATCCTGGTTTACTTCATCGCTGAAGCGGATACCGCCTTTACATGGCAATTTATGATGGGAATGTTGTACGCGGTAAGCTTCAATTACCTGTACTGTATCGCCTATCCTCACCGGGAATTTAATCTGGTATACAGCGTTGCAGGCTTTAATCTGCTCCAGGATACCTTTGTCCCATTTAGTGAATACAGCTGCTTTGTCGAAGCTCTTTTCCACGCTCTGGAAAAAGCTATAATGCTGATCTTGCGACATAAATTATTGTTTTGGTATAACGATTAGATTTTAATGCTATTAAAATAATTCCAGCAGCTAATTATTAGCAACCGGATTAAGACTAATGTTTTTCCCTCTCTTCCAACTTACTGATTTTTCTGTCGAGGTTGATAAGGAACAACACAATTCCAATAAAAATGATCACTAAAACTCCTACTATCACGTAAATTTTGTCGTTACTGCGAAAGAATTCGTTGATAGGTCCTTTCTCTGTGTCCTGCTGTTGAGCATTTGCCAACACTGATATGAATAACATGGCCAGGGTCAGGCAAAATGAAAACGCTTTGTTGATCATCTAAAAATATTTTTAAGCTGTAATTTCCTATAACGTACCACCAGTGAGAATATCCATACACTTAAAAGTGTCCAGCCAATGAAAGCCGGATACAATACCATTTTCATGGTACCATCCGTATCTTTTGAGGCAAAACCTGGCGTAGAAGCGCTTCCCGGATGCAAAGATTCCACCATGCGGGGAATGATATAGGTAAGCGGTATCAGTAATGCGTATGCAAAAACGTTAAAAACGGCGGATATGCGTGCCCGTTTGTCCAGGTCGTGAATAGACATGCGCAATACGAGATAAGCCATATAGATCATGATCGCAATAGCGGTGCATATCTGTTTGGGATCATCTGTAAGCGTACCTCCCCAGGTATAAGTAGCCCAAAGCGACCCTGTGGCAAATCCTAATATGCCAAAGAAAACGCCTACCGAAGCAGCGCTGCCGGCAATCACGTCTTTTTTCAGGTTGTATTTAGACAAGTAAAGCAAGGAGTTGACGATAGATATGGTAAACATTGTGTACATGCATATCCACATCGGTACATGAAAGAACAGTCCGCGTGATGATTGTCCATTGGTCCCTATAATAGGTATATTAACAGTGAACCCGGCGATAATTACATATAAAAGAAGCAGTATCGCTAATGCTTTCCACCAATATCTGGCCATTTTTAACAGCTATATTCCGGGGGCAAACCTACACGTTTTAAACCTAATCACAAAGATTTTCAGGGATTTTAACTTTATCCAACAAGGGTAAATGCCCATTAAATATCCTTTACAGAAGTGAGCATTTTATTTGATATTTCTAATATTAGTCCTTCCACAAAAATGGGAAAAGGATCAGCGTCAACGCAATTACCAGTACATCCATCCCGGCCAGCAGCAGGAATGTTTTGATAAGATCAGGCTGATACACAGTAATAAAAGCGGATAAAGAGAGGTTGGCAAGCAGCATCAGCACGGGCATGATCAGCGGGAAGCCCATTACAGCCATTAATGCGGCATTATGGTTGGCTTGCGCTGCAATAGCCGCCAACATGGTAAAAAGCAGCGATAAACTGGTCCCCCCCAGTAACACCATGCCCAAAAAATACAAAGGATTGACGATAGGATTTCCCAGGAAAACAACACTGCAAACCAAAGAGATCAGACTCATAATAGTCATCAGGACGATATTATAAATCAGCTTGGCCACAATAAAATACCTGGGATGCACCAAAGAATAGAAATACAGCATTCGCCCGCGGCTTTCCTGCATAAAACTTTTAGCTACAGCATTTACTACCACAAACAACTGTATCACCCAAAACATGGCATTCCATATTTTATCAGCCGGGCGGCCCATCATCAGGTTAATCACAAAAACGGTAGACACAATGTAGAGCAATACTCCATAAAGGGCATATTGCTGGCGTAATTCCAGGGTAAGATCCTTTTTCACAAGGGTCCAGGTTTGCTGTATCGGATTATCTTGCTTCATGATTCAGGGCGCAAAGATACCATTTTGAAAACTGCCAATCCGGTATTTATTAAATAAGTATATTTAGTCCTTCTATTTTTCTATAAAAGACTGTTGATGAATAAAATTCTGGTTGCCAATCGCGGAGAAATTGCGTTACGCATTATGCGTTCCGCACGTGAAATGGGTATAAAAACAGTAGCGGTATACTCTGAAGCGGATCGTACAATGCCTTTTGTACAATACGCCGACGAGGCAGTTTGTATCGGTCCGGCGCCATCTTCCCAGTCTTACCTGCTGGGTGAAAAAATTATTGCCGTAGCAAAAGAGAAGGGGGTAAACGGCATACATCCTGGATATGGCTTTTTAAGTGAAAACGCCCGTTTTGCACAACAGGTTGCCGATGCCGGCATTACATTTATTGGCCCTTCCGCTGCCGCCATTGAGATAATGGGTAGCAAACTGGCCGCCAAACAGGCCGCACAAAAATTTGGCGTGCCCATGGTACCCGGTACGGAAACACCGTTACGCAGCATAGCAGAAGCAAATGAAGTAGTAAAGAAAACCGGGTTCCCTATCCTCATCAAAGCATCTGCCGGCGGTGGAGGAAAAGGGATGCGGGTAGTAAATACCCCGGATGAACTGGAAGAACAGATCCGTTTGGCCAAAAGTGAAGCCCTGAGCGCCTTTGGCGATGACGCCGTATTTATAGAAAAATATGTATCTTCTCCCAAGCACATAGAAATACAAGTATTGGGAGACCAGCACGGCCACTGTGTATATCTCTTTGAAAGGGAATGCTCCATCCAACGCCGGCACCAGAAACTGATCGAAGAAGCGCCGTCTTCTTGTATTACCCCTGATATCCGGGAAGCCATGGGAAAATGCGCCGTAGATGTAGCCCGGGCCTGTAACTATTATGGGGCCGGTACAGTAGAGTTCCTGGTAGATGAGCAGCTCAACTTTTATTTCCTGGAAATGAACACCCGCCTACAGGTAGAACATCCGGTTACAGAACTGATCACAGGACTAGACCTGGTAAAGGAACAGATAAAAATTGCCCGGGGCGAACAACTTTCTTTCTCCCAGGAAGACTTGAAAATAAACGGGCATGCCATTGAGCTGCGTATCTGTGCAGAAGATCCCGCCAACAATTTCCTTCCCGACACCGGCAAGCTGGAAACCTACATCCGCCCGCAGGGGTATGGCATACGGGTAGATGACGGCTATGAACAGGGAATGGATATACCCATTTATTATGATCCAATGATATCCAAGCTCATTGCCTGGGGCAGCACCCGTGAAGAAGCACGTCACCGGCTGATCCGCGCTATTGAAGAATACCTGGTAAAAGGGATCAAGACCACCCTCCCATTTGGCCATTGGGCCCTGCAACAGCCAGCCTTTATTGAGGGAAACTTCGATACTAATTTTATCAACAAATATTTCACCCCTTCTTCATTGCACACAAACTTGCCAGACATTAATCAAGTAGCTGCTTTGCTGGCTGCATACGTATGGCAGCAAAACAATCTAAATTTACAAGAAGCGGCTATCGGTACAATTCCATCTTCTTCCTCCTGGAAAAAGCGAAATATGTTAAGATAGGCAGGATCAGTTGTTAACTTTAGTTAAAGTGTTTCCCAGAAACAGGAAAACGTATAAATTTGCGCCCTATTATGCTACGTAACGTCATTTTACAGGTACTGCAATTTTTTTATCAGCCCTTTTCCAGGATTATGCCCTGGCAAACCTTTCGTTATCTCGCTTGTGGCGGGGGAAACACAGTGCTGGATATTTTCCTGTATTTTATATGTTATAATTTTGTGCTGCACCAACAAATGGTGCACCTCGTCTTTTTTAACATGAGCGCCCATATTGCCGCCTTATTTATGTCGATGGCAGTTACTTTCCCTACCGGGTTCCTGCTTAGCAAATATGTAGTTTTCTCTGAATCCAATTTGCGGGGCCGCACACAGCTGTTCCGTTATTTCATACTGGTAGCTATCTGCATCACGCTCAACTATCTGCTGATGAAGATCTTTGTAGACCAGCTTCATTTGTACCCTACTGTAGGGAAAATATGCACAACCGCGCTGGTAGTATGTTTCAGCTATCTTACACAAAAGAAATTTACCTTTAAGGTAAAAAAGCAGCACGCTGCCGCCTCTACTACTACTCAGCAGCTAGCTACAAAAAGTTAAAAAATTTCATAATAACAATGCCGGCACCTGGGCTCATACAGGTCTTTTTCACCCAGTAACAAGGTTTCTTTTGCCGCCGATTTGCGGAATGAGTAATTCGCAATGTTGCCACATCTTACACAGATAGCGTGCAATTTGGTGATATAGTCCGCCTTAGCCAGCAGAAACGGCATCTGGCCGAAAGGCTTACCCGTATAATCCATATCCAGCCCGGCTATGATCACTCTTACCCCCTGCAAAGCCAGTTGATCACATACATTGGGCAATTCATCATCAAAAAACTGCGCCTCATCTATCCCCACTACATCTACTTCCTGCGCCAGCAACAAGATTTGCTGGGAATTTTCTATCGGGGTGGAAACTATCTTGTTTTCATCGTGGGATGTAATACTGCCTTCATCGTAGCGGGTATCTACTGCGGGCTTAAAGATCTCTACCTTTAAATTGGCAATGTGCACCCTTTTGAGTCGGCGAATCAGTTCTTCGGTTTTTCCTGAAAACATAGAACCACATATTACCTCAATCCAGCCTCGCCGTCCTCCTGCAAGAGAAGGTTCAATAAACATATTATACTAATTTGATTATTAATTAATTAAAATATTCTACTTTTATAAAAAAAAGAATATTTCCTATCATTCATCCGTTAACAATTAAGGCATGGAAAAAATTAATGCATTAATTGAGAAACTACAGGAATTAAAAAATTCCGGGGCAGACCTTACGGCAATTTCCTACTATGTGCAATTGCTGCAAGCTGAAGTACTACATGAGCGCACGTTACAGCATCAGCAAAAAATGCAGGCCTCCCAAGGCAATATTGCGGTAATTATGCCAGTACAACCAGCAGTTTCCGTTACCATACCCACCGCATCCGCAGCGCAAACTACAACATTACCGTCAAATAAACCGGCAGCAACCTACCCTGCGCCAGAAACAGCAACGCCGATAACAGTGCCCGATACCGGGGAAAACACCCCTGCGCCTTTACCCGCCCAGGAAATCCCATCCCAACCGGAACCCGTTATCATCGCACAGCCCATCCCTACGCTAGCGGCCAGCACACCACCGGCCGAACCACTTCCAAAGGTAGCTACCTTATTTGATGACATTCCCCCGGTAACACCCCAGCAGTCGCCTGCCAGAGGAGAGATCAGAAAAGACCTGAATGAACTGGTTAGCCATCATGCAGACAAGGGTGATATTAAAAAGGACCTGAACGAAATAGCTAGTAATAATAATAGCCTTTCCCTCAACGACCGTTTACGGCAACAGCAGGTAGAATTGGCCCAAAAGCTGGGCGATACGCCAATCAACGACCTGCGTCAGGCTATTGGTATTAATGATAAATACCAATTCATACAGGAACTGTTCCACGGCGACTCCGATCTATACGAGCGTTCCATTAAAACCATCAATGAATGCGGTAACCTGCATGAAGCAGATTATTGGATACAACGGGAAATAAAAATTATACAGGGCTGGGAAGACGACCACCACCTGGTGCAGCATTTCTACTCCTTACTCAGAAAACGGTTTTCCTGAATATATCCCACTACTTTTTGAGTAGCCCCTGTTTGGGAAGCAACATAACTTCCAGCAATGGTGGCAGTTTTGTTATAATATAAAGGATCAGTAAGCAAAATAGCCGCCTTGGTTTGCAATTCCTCACTGTTATTAACAGGAAATGCACCTCCGGCTGCCACCAGCTCCACAGCTTCAAAATATTTGCTGAACTCGGGGCCTATAATTACGGGTTTACTATAAACTGCCGGTTCCAGTATATTATGGATACCGTCTTTTCCAAATCCCCCGCCCACATAAGCAATAGTAGCATAGCGATAGAGCGCTGTAAGCATCCCAATATTATCTATAATCAATACGCTTGCCTGGGTTCCTGTATGCGCTTTATACTGCGAAAACCTGACAGCCCCCGGAAACAATGCCATAATAGCCTGTATATGTGTTTCCTGGATTTCATGTGGCGCTATTACCAACCGAATAGCAGTGGTATCCTGTGTTGGCCACCATTCACTCAGTACTTTTTCGTCGGCCGGCCAGGTACTACCGGCGACTACCAGCTTTTTCCCACCAGCAAAAACGGCGATTTCCGGTAATTCCCGGTGTTCCAGTAAAAGTGCAGCTACCCGGTCGAAACGGGTATCGCCACTTACACTGCAGTTATCCAAACCTATTCCCTGTAGTAGCTGCAAAGACGCATTATTCTGTACGAAGATATGGGATAGCTGCTGGAGCAGGCGACGGAACATACCGCCGTGGCTTTTAAAGAAAACCTGATCTGGGCGAAAAATGCCGGATACAAGCAGGGTAGGCACTTTACGCGTATACAACTCCGTTAGATAATAATACCAAAACTCGTATTTGATGAAGATCGCCAGGGAGGGTTGAACAATATCCAGAAATTCGCGGGCATTTTGGGGCGTATCCAGGGGCAGATAGTAAATAAAATCAGCGCCAGGATAATCTTTCCTCACCTCGTATCCGGAGGGAGAGAAAAAAGTTAACAAAATTTTACAAGAAGGATAAATAGTGCGGATAGCTTCCAATACAGGTCTTCCCTGCTCAAATTCCCCTAGGGAGGCAGCATGTACCCAAACCAGCGGCTGGGCGCCATTTATATGCTGTTGCATACGTACTTGCCAATGCCGGCGGCCATTTAGCCAATGTTGCGCTTTTGTTTTGCCCGCCAGTGCAGCTAACTGCACACCTGCCTTGTATAATTGAAGCCCTACTCTATAAATTCCTGTTGCGATCATGTGAGTGCGTACTTTTACTTAATTTTCAGCTGAATGCAAAGATACTCCCCATCCAATCTCAAAATTTGTAAATTTGCACACTTTAAACAAATTAAAAATATACGATCATATGGTTCCTATTCAGATGGTGGACTTGAAACGCCAGTATACGAAGATTAAACCCCAGGTAGATGCAGCCATCGAGGAAGTTTTGGAAAGTGCCGCTTTTATTAATGGCGGTGCGGTGCAGCAATTTACCGGGGAGTTACAAACGTACCTGGGCATCAAGCATGTGATTCCCTGTGCCAATGGAACAGATGCGCTGCAAATTGCCATGATGGCCTTAGGATTGGAACCTGGTGACGAAGTGATCACGCCTTCCTTCACCTTTATTGCTACTGCCGAGGTAATTGCCTTGTTACGACTGAAACCAGTGTTTGTAGATGTAGACCCGCAAACTTACTGTTTGGATGTAGCGGCAGTAGAAAAAGCGATCACTCCCAAAACCAAAGCGATTGTGCCGGTTCACCTATACGGCCATGTAACAGATATGGAGCCTTTAATGGCAGTAGCAGCCAAACATAACCTGTATGTAATTGAAGACAATGCACAGGCCATTGGCGCAGATTATACCTTTAAAGATGGCAGCAAGAGGAAAGCAGGTACTATTGGCCATATTGGCTGTACTTCCTTTTTCCCGTCTAAAAACCTGGGCTGCTATGGTGATGGCGGCGCTATTTTTACAAACGATGATGAACTGGCGGGTAAGCTCCGTATGGTAGCCAACCATGGCCAGTCTGCCCGTTATTATCATGATGTAGTGGGCTGCAATTCCCGTCTCGACTCCGTACAGGCGGCAGTATTGCGTATCAAACTGCCTTTACTGGACGAATATATTACAGCACGCCGCGCTGTAGCGGATGCATATGACGCTGCTTTTGCCGGCATTCCACAAATCACAACACCTTACCGTGCGCCATATAGTTATCATGTATTTCATCAGTATACCCTGCAACTCAATGGAGTAAACCGGGATGAACTGCAAAAGTACCTGGCAGACAACGGCGTACCAGCCATGATCTATTACCCTGTTCCTGCTCACCGCCAGAAAATGTTCGAGCAGTTCGGCGGCGCTGCCTTTAATCTCCCCGTTACCGATAGTCTCACCACCAAGGTGATTTCCTTGCCAATACACACTGAAATGGACTCCGATCAACTGGATCATATTATCCAGTCAGTTAAAACATTTTTAAACATCAGCCCCTCATGAAAATTACAGTAGTAGGTACCGGTTACGTAGGACTCGTAACCGGTACCTGTTTCGCAGAAACAGGCAATGACGTTACCTGTGTAGACATTGATGCCAACAAAGTAAAAAAACTTTCAGCCGGCCAGATTACGATCTATGAGCCAGGCCTGGAAAAGCTATTCGAACGTAACCTGAAAGAAGAACGCCTGTTCTTCACCACCAACCTGGAAGAAGGCATTAAAGACGCAGAAGTGATCTTTCTGGCCTTACCTACTCCTCCCGGGGCAGACGGTGCAGCAGACCTGTCGTTTGTATTGAATGTGGCAGACCATCTGGGCAAAATAATGACAGATTACAAGGTAATCGTAGACAAAAGCACTGTACCTGTGGGTACTGCAGAAAAAGTAGCAGCAGCTATCGCCCAAAATTGTAAAACGCCATTCGACGTTGTTTCCAATCCTGAATTTCTGCGTGAAGGCGTTGCTGTAGATGATTTTATGAAACCCGACCGGGTAGTTATCGGTACTTCCTCTGACAGAGCAAGGAAAGTAATGGGTGAATTATATGCTCCTTTTGTAAGACAAGGCAATCCCATATTATATATGGACGAAAAATCTGCCGAGCTGACCAAATATGCCGCCAATTCCTTTCTGGCTACCAAAATTTCCTTCATGAATGAAATTGCAATACTCTGCGAAAAGTTGGGGGCAGATGTGGATATGGTGCGCAGAGGCATTGGCAGTGATGAACGTATTGGTAAACGCTTTCTCTTCCCAGGCATTGGCTATGGAGGCAGCTGCTTTCCTAAAGACGTACATGCACTGGTAAGATCGTCTGAAGATGTAGCCTACGATTTTAAGATCCTCAATGCAGTAATGGATGTAAACGAAAAACAAAAGCTTTTCCTGCTGCCTAAAATAAAAGCCTATTTTGGCGACAACCTGGCAGGCAAACATTTTGCCCTGTGGGGATTGGCTTTCAAACCCAATACAGACGATATCCGGGAAGCGCCTGCATTATATATCATTGACGCGTTATTGGATGCCGGGGCCACTATAACCGTGTTTGACCCGGAAGCCATGGAAAATGTAAAACAGTTGGTAGGTGATAAAATTACCTATGCGGAACATCAGTACACCTGCCTGGAAAATGCAGATGCCCTGATCATCGCTACCGAATGGAGTGTATTCAGAACACCTGATTTCCATAAAATTTCTACCAGCCTTAAAAACAAAGTTATTTTCGATGGCAGAAATCTTTTTGAAGTAAGCCGAATGAAAGAGTTAGGCTACCATTACGAAAGTGTTGGCCGCGTTCCAGCCACCCTTTAAACACCTACCCCAACAACATGGAAAAGAAAAGAATACTTATTGCAGGTGCGGCCGGCTTTCTGGGCTCCCATCTCTGCGACCGCTTTATAAAAGAAGGTTTTCATGTGATTGGCATGGACAACCTGCTTACCGGTAATATCAAAAATATCGAGCACCTTTTTCCTTTGCCCGAATTTGAATACTACCATCATGATGTTACCAAGTTTGTACATGTACCAGGCAAACTAGATTATATCCTGAACTTCGCCTCTCCCGCCAGCCCAATCGATTACCTTAAAATGCCCATCCAAACCCTAAAAGTAGGGTCGCTGGGTACACATAACCTGTTGGGACTGGCCAAAGAAAAAAAGGCGCGCATACTGGTAGCTTCCACCTCAGAAGTATATGGCGATCCCAATGTACATCCACAAACGGAGGAATATTGGGGTAATGTAAACCCGGTGGGTCCACGAGGAGTATATGACGAAGCTAAAAGATTCCTCGAATCCATTACCATGGCCTATCATAACTTCCATGGCATAGAAACCCGTATCGTACGCATTTTCAATACCTATGGTCCGCGGATGCGCCTGAATGATGGCCGTGCATTACCAGCATTTATGAGCCAGGCACTGAATGGCCAAGACCTAACCGTTTTCGGTGATGGCAGCCAAACCCGTTCTTTCTGCTATGTAGATGATCTGATTGAAGGGATCTACCGTTTACTGTTAAGCGATTATCACCTGCCGGTAAATATTGGCAACCCTCAAGAAATTACCCTGAACCAGTTTGCAGAAGAGATCATTGCCCTCACCGGCTCCAAACAAAAAATAGTGTACCATCCGCTACCAAAAGATGACCCTAAACAACGGCAGCCGGATATTACCAAAGCCCGGACACTGCTTGGTTGGGAACCTAAGGTAAGCCGGCAGGAAGGATTAAGAATAACTTATGAATACTTCAAACAAGCCTTATTAAAATAAAAACTAAATGCTAACTGTAATGAAGCGGAAACTGTTAATTACCGGTGGCGCCGGATTCATTGGTTCTCATGTGGTACGGTTATTTGTCAATAAATATCCCGACTACCAGATTGTAAACCTGGATGCGCTTACCTACGCCGGTAACCTGGAAAACCTGGCAGATGTAAAAGACCAACCTAACTATATTTTCGAGAAAGGCGACATCACTGATGATATACATATTGATCAGCTTTTCGAAAAATACCAGTTCGATGGGGTTATCCATCTGGCAGCAGAAAGCCATGTAGACCGCTCTATTATGGACCCATTGGCCTTTATCCGGACCAACGTTTTAGGAACAGCCGTATTGCTGAACAATGCCAGAAAACACTGGAAAGACAATATGGAAGGAAAGCTCTTTTATCATGTATCTACAGATGAAGTATATGGCTCATTAGGCGAAGATGGTTTCTTCCATGAAACCACCGCTTATGATCCCCGTTCTCCCTATTCTGCCTCCAAAGCCAGTTCAGACCATTTTGTAATGGCCTACTATCATACTTATCATTTACCTGCGGTTATTTCAAACTGTTCCAATAACTATGGCTCTCATCATTTTCCGGAAAAACTGATTCCACTGGCTATACACAACATTAAAAATAATAAGCCGGTACCCGTATATGGGAAAGGCGAAAACATACGTGATTGGCTGTATGTAAATGACCACGCCAGGGCTATCGATACTATTTTTCATCACGGAAAGATTGGGGAAACCTATAATGTAGGCGGATTTAACGAATGGAAGAATATAGACCTTATCCATTTGCTTTGCAACATTATGGATAAAAAACTCGGACGTCCGGAAGGTACCTCCGCCCAATTGATCACTTTTGTAAAAGACCGCGCCGGACACGACCTGCGTTATGCCATCGACGCCACCAAGCTCAATAAAGAACTGGGCTGGGAACCTTCTTTACAGTTTGAAGAAGGATTGGAGAAAACCGTAACCTGGTACCTGGAAAATGAAACATGGCTAAACCATGTTACCAGCGGTGCATATCAACAATATTATAACGAACAATATCAAAAAAGATAGTTTTTAGCCCTTGGCAACCAATCGCTAAGGGCTAAAAACTAAAAGCTTACAACATGCCTTTTCAGCAAACCGGAATACCTGGCCTTTTAATATATGAACCCAAAGTATTTGGAGATCATCGGGGCTATTTTTTTGAAAGTTATAATGCCAATACCTTTCGGGAAGAAGGCATCGAATATAACTTTATACAGGATAACCAGGCCCGCTCTACTTACGGCGTATTGCGTGGCCTCCACTACCAGCTGGAACCCCATGCACAAACTAAACTTGTAAGGGTGTTGGAAGGCCGCATTATAGACGCAGTGGTAGATATCCGTAAGGATTCTCCTACTTATGGTAAGTCTTTCAGCATTGAGCTCAGCGCAACCAATAAACTACAACTACTGGTACCTAAAGGATTTGCGCACGGCTATGCCGTAATCAGCGATACCGCAGAAGTAATGTATAAATGCGATAACTTCTACCACAAAGCCAGCGAAGGAGGGATCATATTTAATGATCCGGCGCTGGAGATTGATTGGGGCATTGATCTGAAAGATGCTATTGTATCTGAAAAAGACCTGGTGCTGCCCAAACTGGCAGACATTCAACATAACTTTACCTTTTAACTGTCGATATTTTGCTATGAAAAATATTCTTGTAACCGGAGGAAACGGTCAACTAGGCCAGAGCTTACAAAAAATAGCCAACGCCTGGCCGCAGTTCAACCTGATATTTACAGATTATCAGGAGTTGGATATTACCAACGCAGATGCATTGACAGCCTACTTCTCTGAACACGAAATAGACGCCTGCATTAACTGTGCAGCCTATACTGCAGTAGATAAAGCTGAAGAAGAGGAAGACAAGGCCTTTCAACTCAATTTCCAGGGCGTACTATTTCTGGCAGAAATCTGCGCACAGCGGAATGCCCAGCTACTGCATATCTCCACAGATTATGTATTCAGCGGGAAACAGAATGTTCCCTATACGGAAGAAAACGACACCGATCCGCAAAGCATTTATGGCGCGTCTAAAGTACGTGGCGAAGCTGCGGCAATGGGTTACAATCCAAACACCATCGTACTTCGCACCTCCTGGCTGTATTCTGAATATGCTGTAAACTTCGTAAAACGTATGCGCGAATTAATGCAGGAGAAACCAGAATTAAACGTGGTATTTGATCAAACAGGCACACCTACCTACGCAGGCGACCTTGCTCAAACCATCCTGGAAATACTGCAATACCGTACATCCAATCCAGATGCGGCTATTGGTGGCATCTACCATTATAGCAACGAAGGCGTTACCAGTTGGTACGACTTTGCCATTGCCATTAAAGAGATGACCGGCGCCGCTATCCCTGTTTATCCGATCACTTCCGATAAATTTAAAACAGCCGCTAAACGCCCTGCCTACAGCGTGCTGAATAAAGAAAAGATCAAGAACACTTTCGGCATTACAGTCCCTTATTGGAGAGACAGCCTGGCAATGTGCTTGAAAAATATGTAAAATACCTTTCAGTTCCGTTGTTCGGAATACAACGGAACTGATTGCTGCTGCTACCCTATCGCAGCAATTCAATAGCCCCTAAATATTTTTTTGCTTTTACCCAACGGATTAGTGTAAGGGATTTGCTTTCTCTCTACAGTTCCCGCATTTTTATGTAGGTTTGCAAAAACTGTTATTAAAATCATGAATCTGATAGAAGAACTGCGCTGGCGGGGTATGCTACAGGATATGATGCCTGGCACGGAAGAGCAACTGCAAAAGGAAATGACCACTGCATATATTGGTTTTGATCCTACTGCAGAATCTTTGCACATCGGTAGCCTGGTACCCATCTTGCTGCTGGTGCACCTACAAAAGGCAGGACATAAGCCCCTGGCGCTGGTGGGAGGCGCTACCGGAATGGTAGGCGACCCCTCCTTTAAAGCGGAAGAAAGAAAAATGTTGGATCTGGATACCCTGCAAAAAAATGTAGCCGGTATCAAAGCCCAATTGGAACGCTTCCTCAACTTTGACCCTGCCAAACCCAATGCGGCAGAAATGGTGAATAACTTCGACTGGTTCCAGCATATTTCCTTCCTCGATTTTATTCGCGATACCGGTAAGCATATCACCGTTAACTATATGATGGCCAAAGATTCCGTTAAAAAAAGGATCGAAGGCGAAAACGGGATGTCATTTACCGAATTTACCTATCAACTGATACAAGGTTACGATTTCTATCATTTATATACTGCCAAGAACTGTAAGCTGCAAATGGGCGGTTCAGACCAATGGGGCAATATTGTTACCGGTACTGAATTGATCCGCCGTAAAGCCAGCGGTGAAGCATTTGCTTTTACTTGTCCGCTGATCAAAAAAGCAGATGGCACCAAATTCGGCAAAACCGAACAAGGCACTGTATGGCTGGATCCTAAGCGTACTTCCCCTTACATGTTCTACCAGTTCTGGTTCAATACCTCCGATGCTGATGCAGAAAGCTATATCAAGATCTTTACCTTCATGGAGCAGCCGGAAATTGAAGCGCTGATTGCCCAGCACCGGGAAGCACCCAATTTACGTTTGCTACAGCAAAGGCTAGCCAAAGAAGTAACTACTTTCATCCATGGTGAAGAAAGCTATGAATTTGCCGTAAAAGCTACAGCCATCCTCTTCAGCAATAATACAGCAGAAGAATTGGCTTCTTTATCTGAAGAACAATTACTGGAAATAATGGACGGCGTACCTCAGTACGAAATAGAGAGGGCCGCACTCGAAACAGGTAAAGATATCGTAAGCCTACTGGCTGAAACAGGCATTTTCCCGAGTAAAGGAGAAGCCCGTAAAACAGTGCAAGGCGGTGGTATCAGCATGAACAAAAGAAAAGTGGAAGGAATAGACACCGTTATTAACACGTCCTCCTTACTGCGTGATAAATACATCCTTTTCCAGAAAGGAAGGAAAAATTACTACCTGGTAAAAGCCAATTAATTACTGAAGTAAGTATAAATAAGATGAAAGGCTGGTAATATACCAGCCTTTCATCTTATACCCAAACCCACAACAACAGTTCATCACTACAGTCCATATTTCTGCTCGTACTTGTGGTACAATTGTTTCTGTTTGTTATCCAGGTTAATTTCCCGGCCCTGGATAAATGCCCTGGTGATCACACTGGACTTCATATCCAACATATCTCCGGAACTAATAGCAATATTAGCGTCCTTACCGGTTTCCAGCGATCCGGTAGTTTTGTCGATGCCCAATATTTTAGCGGCATTAAGGGTTACAGCAGACAGGGCCTCTTCCTTGCTAAGTCCGTAAGTACTGGCGGTGCCGGCTTCATAACCCAGGTTACGCTGTTGCCAGAAACCTTCGTTACTAAGACAAAACAACACACCGGCTTTCTGCAACTCCGCAGCTGTTTTATAAGGCTGGTCCACATCATCGTCTTGCATGAGGGGCAGGCTGTGCGGCTGGGTTAATATTACCGGGATATTGTTCTGTTTCAGCAGATCAGCAATGAGCCAGGAATCAGCTCCGCAAACAATAGCTACATCCAGGTTAAATTCTTTCGCAAAATCAATCGCTATCAACATTTCCTTGACCAGATCACAATGGATAAAAAGCTTTTGTTCTCTGGCAAACAGCTTACGCATCGATTCAAACTTCAAATTAGTAGCAGTGTGCTTCACCTCTTGCTGATAAGCATGGGCTTCCCGGAAGAAGGTCCGCACACTTTCAATTTTATCCATTGCCGCTTTTATCGGATCACCTACTGCAGCACCACCACGTCTGCCACCACTAACAGGCATCAAACGGGGCATAAAGAAATGCAAGGCATTATCTGTTTTGTAGGCCGCATCTTCCCAATTCCAGGCATCCAGCTGTACTACCGAAGAAGTGCCGCTGATAATACCACCTTCCGGCGTTACCTGCGCCAATAAAATACCATTGGAACGCAGGGTATTAATCACTTTGGAATCTGCATTATAAGCAATAATAGACCGTATAGAAGGATTGATCTCCCCTACCTCTTTGTTATCAATGGTAGCGCGTACACTCTCAAATTCGATGAGCCCCAGATTAGTTTCCGGCGCGATAATGCCCGGATAAACATGTTGCCCTTTCAGGTCCATTACAATGGCATCAGTGCCAGCAGCAGGAATATTTACGCCTACAGCAGTAATTTTCCCTTTATCGAAAGCCAGGGTACCTTTTTCAATCACCTGTCCATTGCCCACGTGAATGGTAGCATTGGTAAGGTATACCGGCTTGCGCTGTAGCGCTGCCGGGGATATCGTTTCCTGTGCATAGGCGGTATGCAGTCCTATGGCCAGGCTCAATAATAAAATATATTTGTTCATGTTAGTGATCGTATTTAACGGTTAATTACTGGTAGCATCGGCGCCAATCCCTTCCTGATGTCCTCCCTGCAGGTCTTCACAGTGGTACATCTCATCTGGCGCGAAAGAAGCCTTCTGCGTAGGCGTACCTTTTTTCTTTTCTGCCAGCAGCTTCTGTATAAGGCGGTTGCGCTCTTCTGCGATACGTTTGCGCAATTGCAGATCGGTATCACGGTCAAATTCCACTATCCCGTCTACAATAGTCTTTTCTGCTTTTGCATAAATGCTCAACGGTTCATTGCTCCACAACACCACATCAGCATCCTTACCTACTTTAATGCTTCCCATACGACTATCTACATGTAATAACTTAGCAGGATTAAGGGTTACCATGTTCAGGGCATTTTCTTCGCCAACACCGCCGTAACGGATGCTTTTAGCCGCTTCCTGGTTCAACCTGCGCGCCATTTCTGCATCGTCGGAATTGATGGCGGTTACCACGCCTACTTTGCTCATGATGGCTGCATTGTAAGGAATAGCATCCTGCACTTCCATTTTATAGGCCCACCAATCGGCAAAGGTACCTGCGCCAGCGCCATGCACCTTCATTTTGTCGGCCATTTTATACCCTTCCAATATGTGGGTGAAGGTATTAACACGGAAATGGAAACTGTCTGCAACATGCATCAGCATATTGATTTCGCTCTGTACATAAGAGTGACAGGTGATGAAACGTTGCTGGTGCAGGATCTCTACTAACGCATCAAGTTCCAGGTCGCGGCGTTTGCCGGGGCCTTGCTTTTCATAGTCACGGGCACGGGTAAACGCATCTACATATACCTGCTCTACCCCCATCCTGGTTTGCGGGAAACGCACCGTATTCCTTTCCCCCCAGTTAGCTTGCTTTACATTTTCGCCCAGGGCAAATTTGATGAACGGGGCCCAGTTGCCTACTTTCAGGTCTTCTGCGTTCTGGCCCCAGCGGAGCTTTATCAACTGCGACTGTCCGCCGATAGCATTGGCGCTGCCATGCAAAATATGAGAGGCTATAACACCACCGCTTAACTGACGGTAAATATTTACATCATCAGGATTTAATACATCGGCAATCCTTACTTCCGAAGTAACCGATTGGGAAGATTCGTTCACTCCTTTGCTCACGGCAATATGTGAATGCTCGTCAATGATGCCGGCAGACAAGTGCTTGCCAGTACCATCTATCACGCGGGCATTACCGGCTGCGATATTTTTGCCTATCTGCGCTATTTTGCCATTGCGGATCAGGACATCCGTATTTTCCAGTTTCCCTTCCTTTTCCCCAGTCCATACGGTAGTATTACGGATCAGGAGATCTTGCTGCTGCGGCAGTTTTTCCCAACCATAGCCGCTAAACGGATAATACAGAGGGCCAGCAGTCACTTGTCCAGATTTTTTCAGTGAATCTGCTTTTTCCGGTGTTGCTTTTACAAACACAGCCTTCCATTTCACCAGGCTGCCACTTGTATCGGCGCCGGTACCACTCCAATTATCGTCGCCGATAATGCCGCTCAAACGCAGGGCGCTTTTGGCGGCTTTCGCCAGGGGCAGGGAAAGGCTGACTAGTTTTCCATTTACGTCTATACGTCCGGGCAAAGTATCTTTCTGTAAAACAGCTAACTGTGGTGCGGTGGGTGTACCTTTTACTTCTACCGTGTAGCTGTTACCGGGCGTAAGGGTAATAGTATAAATACCCCGGATATCATTCCAACCGTCTGTTTTGATTGTATAACGGCTACCTTGTACCCAGTTCTGGTAGAGAATAGTTTTTTCGTTGAACAGCGGGCCGCTGGTGATCAGGAAATTGGCCAGCTTTCCGGCTTCCAGGCTACCTACTTTGTCGTAAACCTTTAGGAGGGTAGCAGGCGTTTTGGTTAACGCCTCCAGCGCTTTTTGCTCGCTGAGGCCATAACTGATTGCTTTTCTTACATTAGCCAGGAATTGTTTTACATCTTTCAGATCGGCAGCTGTCAAACAGAAAGGGATGTTTGCTTTTTCAAAAGCCGCAGGTTCGGAAGGAGCCATTTCCCAATGCTTCATATCTGCCAGTGATACAAAACGGGCATCATTGGGGTCTTCCACGTCCATGGGGCCGGGGAAATTCACCGGCAGCACAAAAGATGCTTTGGTGGCGCTCATCTCAGCAATACGCTGATATTCGTTGCCACCGCCTTTGATAATATATTGCACGCCAAATTCATCGCCTATTTTATCGGCCCGCAGGGCATCCCATTTATCAGTAACCTCAAATACCTGGGGCAATAACTGATTAGCATTCCAGGTTTGCAAGCTAAGATTCACTCCTTCTTTAGCCGGCTGGGATTTATACCATTGTGCATCAAGGTAGGTTTGCCGTAATAAAGCGATAGCACCCATCAGGGAAGCAGGATAGTTCTGGGTAGAGCTGCCTTTATCAAAAGAATAGCCTGCAGCGGCTTTTTCGCGGATAATCGCTTTATTTTCACGTGTGCCGGCCAGCGTTACCAGGGCGGCAGTGCCACGGGCAATACCATCCTGCTGCTGGGTAAGCACTGTGCCAAAACCGGCTTCCCGCAAGGGGGCTGCTTTCGCCTCATCGGCAGTAAACAGGTCTACCGCATTAATTTCACTGCGGATTGCCTGATTCCACCCATATGCGCCTTTAGTATTGGAGAAAAACTGCGGAGCTGCATTCCAGGGGGAATTACCGCGTTTTGCTTCCGCCAGGCCATAATTGCTAAAGATATCTACAAAGGAGGGATAAATATATTTCCCTTTGCAATCTACCACTACAGCATCCTTAGGGATAGCAGCCAAAGGGCCTGCATCTACAATTTTACCATCCCGGATCACCAGGATAGCATTGGAAAGGGTAGTTTGCGCATCTTTTACAATGGTAGCATGCGTAAATGCGAAACATCCCTCCCGAGGGTCGGCAATCCCATTTACGGGAAAAGTTTCCTGGGCATAGGCATAAGGACTGGCAGCCAGCAACGCCAGCAGTAACCATTTACTGCGATGCCGGTTCAGAACATAGGTGGTACACCGCGATAGCAGGGCTACCCCGTGTTTCTCAAAAGCTCTTTTCATGTAACTACTAAATTTTTCGGTTTAGATTTAGTTGATCCGCTAAATGTAATAAATCATTGATGCCGGTTTTAACAAAACGATATTTTTTTTATGAGTGGTAACCTATATGGTTTATTTTGGATTCACACGAAAAAGGGATAATTTGGAAAAAAATACCTCCTAAGTTTGTTTAAATTCGTTTAATACTAGCTGACTATGAAGTTCATTTCCATTCATACACTTCTGCTGCTGATCTTCCTGTTCACAGTGGTTACCGTTAAAACCTATGCCCAGGATAAAGATACCACTGCCAATAAAGGCCGTTGGACCGTGGAAGGAAGGGCCGACAAGATCACTGATAAAATTTCGCATAAACTGAACCTGAACAAAGAACAGGCACAACAGATCTATGCAATCAATGAAGATATTGTACGCCGTATGGATGTTGTAAAAAGCAATGCTTCCCTTAGCAAAAAAGAACAGATGACACAATTTAAAGCATTGGATACAGAACGGAGCCAACGATTTAAATCGGTGTTCACTGCCGCACAGTACAAAAAATGGAACGACTGGGAGATGAATAAAAAAGAGCACCTGGAAGCTAAAATGGAGAAGAAAAGACAGAAAAGAGAAACAAAAGTCGCTATCCAATAAAGCAGTAGCCTGTTCATGATAAATAACTATTAAAGCGGATAAATAAAGCCAGCAGGTTGCTTATTTATCCGCTTTTCTTTTTAACCGGAACCCTTATGAGCCAGGCGACTGCCGACATCCAAAACATCTTTCTCCATGCCGTGGCAGCTGTACATCCCTGGCAGTTAATACAACAAAATGTGCAGGTAATAGCTGCCAGCCGTAGTATCCGTATTTCGGGAGATGATTATCCGATATTGCCCAATACCCGTATATGGGTGCTGGGCGCCGGCAAAGCTGCCGCAGCTATGGCACAGGAGCTGGAAAACATATTAATCCCATATTTCCCGTTACAGGGCGTGATTGTTACCAAATACGGGCATGCCTTACCGTTACAACAACTTAGCTTATTGGAAGCCGGGCACCCGGTACCAGACGAACAAAGTGTAACCGCTACCGTTAAATTTTTAGATATAGCCGCCCAGGTGAAGCCGCCAGACCTGGTAATATTACTACTGTCTGGAGGCGCTTCTTCCCTACTAGCCGATGTTCCGCCGGGTAGCAGCTTAACGGAGGTACAACAGCTCTTTCAGGCTTTATTAAAGAGCGGGGCCGATATAGGGGCCATGAATACCGTACGTAAACATCTTTCAGCCATTAAAGGTGGTAATCTGGCTAAAAAAATATACCCGGTCACGTTATGCACCCTTATCTTAAGCGATGTAGTAGGCAACGACCTGAGCATAATAGGATCTGGCCCTACAGTGCCCGACCCTACAACATTTGCAGACACCCTGCATATCCTGCAGGAATATCATCTCACCAAAAAAATATCCACTCCCCTACTCCGGTATGTTGAAAAAGGCGTGGCAGGAAATATACCGGACACGCCTAAACCAGGCAATGAAGATTTCGAACATGTGCATAACTATCTGACCGGCACCAACCGCATAGCGCTAGAAGCGGGCGCCCAACAGGCAAAAGCCCTTGGCTATCATGTGCGGCTACTGTCGGATACCATTACCGGTGAGGTACATGCCGTAGCAGATCAGCTACTGGAAATAGCCCGGCATTATGAAGGCCCCCTACCAGCCTGCTTACTGGCAGGAGGCGAAACAACCCTAACCGTTATGGGAACGGGCCTAGGTGGCCGTAACCAGCAACTCGCACTGGCAGCCGGCATCGCATTAGCAGACCAACCGGCATACACCTTTTTAAGCGGAGGCACCGATGGCAGCGATGGCCCTACAGCAGCAGCAGGGGCTATCGTAGATGCATCAACGATGCAAAAAGCAAGGCATATGCAACTGGATCCACTTCATTTTCTTCATAACAATGATGCCTGGCATTTCTTCTCAAAAGTAGGTGGGCTAATCGTTACAGGCCCCACGCAAACCAATGTAATGGACCTCATGGTACTACTCATTACCGGCAACGACCCTAAAATTTAAAATCAAAATTTGTATATGTGTGGATAGATTATATTTTTGGGGTTTGGAATTAAAAATACTGGATTCACTAAACGTATTTGCATTATGCTGAGAATGGAACAGACATGGCGATGGTACGGGCCAAATGATCCGGTAAGTTTGTCTGATATCAAACAGGCAGGAGCTACCGGTATCGTAACAGCATTGCACCATATACCTAATGGAGTAGTATGGACGAAAGAAGAGATATTAAAGCGGAAAAACATAATTGAAGCTGCAGGGCTCACCTGGTCTGTAGTGGAGAGTGTACCGGTACACGAAGACATTAAAACGCAAAGCGGTAATTTCAGAACGTATATCACCAATTACCAGGAAACCTTGCGTAACCTGGCTGCATGCGGTATACGTACAGTTACTTACAATTTTATGCCGGTATTGGATTGGACGCGTACCGATCTTGCTTATACCGTGGAAGATGGTTCCAAAGCATTACGCTTCGAAAAGGCTGCTTATATCGCCTTCGACCTGTTTATGTTACAACGGCCGGATGCAGCAAAAGACTATAATGAAGAGGAAATAGCCCGGGCGAAGGAACATTTCGATAGCATGACAGCTGCCTCCAAAGAACTGTTGCAAAAAAATATTATCGCCGGACTGCCGGGATCTGAAGAAAGCTTCACACTGGAACTATTTCAGGCAGCGTTAGATAAATACAAAGGCATTGATGCCACACAACTAAAACTGCACCTGTTCTACTTCCTACAGCAGATCGCACCTATTGCAGAAGAAGAAGGCGTAAAATTAGCTATCCACCCGGATGATCCTCCTTTCCCTATTTTCGGCTTGCCACGCGTGGTGAGTACCGAACAGGATGCCCGCGAACTACTGATCGCTGCTCCCTATGCCGCTAATGGCTTGTGCTTTTGCACCGGTTCCTATGGCGTGCGGGCAGACAACGACCTGGCCGGCATGGTAGAACGCCTGGGCGATCATATCCATTTCATCCATCTGCGCAGCACACAACGGGATGCTTTAGGCAACTTCCATGAAGCCAACCACCTGGAAGGCGATGTAGATATGTTCTCTGTAGTAAAAAACATTCTGCTCACCATGAAACGTCGCAATGTTTCCATTCCTATGCGTCCGGATCATGGTCACCAGATGCTGGATGACCTCCATAAAAAAACCAATCCTGGCTACAGCGCCATTGGCCGTTTACGTGGCCTGGCAGAACTGAGAGGCCTGGAAATGGGTATCGCAGGGGCTTTAGGCTCTGATTGACTGACGTCTACCAGTATCAGGTCTGTACAACGTGTTAAGGTGGGGATAAGCAATACCATCGTCGGACTGAGATGCTACACCAGGGCAGAAAGCGTATTTGAACACATACCGTAATGGCTGATTACGCGTACAAATATCACTCTCTATAAAAAACAATGGGATTTGTTTGAAGCTGTATTCTTCTTCAAACAAATCCCAAATTTGTTTACACAATATAGTATACTGATAATCCCCTGCTTTTTTGTAGCATTGCAACAAATAGTGAATCCGCACACTTTACCAAACCTACAATACGATGAGCGCAATCATTGATGCGAAATACGAGGCATGCCTGGCCAAAAGACCAGATAGCCTAGCCCGCCTGATCAATCAATTCAAAAAAGACATAGACCTACGTATCAGCCAAAAGATACAAGAGCGTGGGTATAAAAATTTCAAACTGGGCGATATGGTACTGCTGGTATACATCGACCCTCATGGCACCATCAATAACGACCTCGCCAGAAAAGCCCGTATCAGCAAACAAGCCATGAGCAAAGTAGTAAAAAGCCTCGAAGCGGAAAACTATATCGCTACCCGTAAGCATGATACCGACAACCGCGCCAGCATTATTTTTCTAACGGAAAAAGGGAAAGCATTTATGATCAATGTGTATGAAGCTGTAGATGAAATTCACGATTTCTATGCATCCATAATCGGTAACGAAAGGTTCCAACAGCTCAGGGATACCCTCAAACAATTAAACACCAGCTTGCATGCTGCCTGATACTCTTACCTAAGGGTAATATAATATTGGTTACCGCTATTTTTTACAATAGGCGCTTGTAGCAGTTGATGCAATACCAGGAGTACCTCTGCAGCTGTTTTCTGCCCGAAATTGGCAGTGATTTTTTGTTGAAGCAGCTTACCCGCAGAAGGCAGTACCTGTATCTCGATGCCGTAATAACTATTTACCGCATCAAGCACTTCTTCCAGTGGAATATCCTGGAATTGCAGCAGGCCTGTTTTCCAGGCCAGGGGCGACTGGCTCCTGTAACTTTTTTGTTGTAAGGGATGATGCAATTCCTTTTTTCCCATCATGTGGGCCATTAACGTTGTTTGATGGCCCCTATCTGGTTTCAGGAGCACCTTTCCACTAACCACAAACACCCGGAATAAAGAAGGCGTTTTATGCACATTAAATACGGCCTCACGGGCACATAATACCGTACGCTCATCCAACTGCATCCGCATGCGGGCCTTTCCATCCATATCAAACCAGGCATCGCCTGATTCCATACTTAATACAGGCGTTCCTCCGGCAGCAACGCCGTAACCAATAACAGCCTGTTTATTAGCTATAATCCGGCACCCTTTTCCCGGTAATAATGTATCTATATGGCCAGTACGATTAGTATATAGCAGCAGCTTATCCGGTAGCCTATTCAGATATACATATACACCAGTTATGATCACCAATACTGCTGCAGTGATGGCTACTGCTATCCATTTACGGCCTGTAATACAGACATTTGCTGACTTGCGGGCATACAAAGGCTTTAACGGGCCGGGTGGCAGGGTGGCCATTACTGTTACCGGAGTGCCCGCTTGCAACCAGCCTAATAGCTGACCTTCCACATAAGCGGCCTGCTCAGGCCCAGTTGCCACTAATGCGGCTACCCGGTCCTGCAACAACGGATCTTGTGGAAACTGAATAAATACTGATACCAGGTCGGTAATGTCCTGTTCCGGTTGATACATGGTGATAGCGGTTACTGTCCTCTATAGCTGGTAAATCCGGCAAGTTACTTAACTTCCACGCAAGTTCCACCGCATAGGCATCTCATTTGTATAAGCAACAATAAATAATTAGGCCACCTCAGTAAGGTTTAATATTTTTAGTAAAGATGAACCCGGCAAAAACGATATGTATGTCACCTGAACCAAACAATAACGACCAGGAATATATTGAGGGATTGCTTCACCACCGACCGGCAGTAATAGAGAATATATACCAGCGGTTTGCCTTCAAAGAAAAGCGGTTTATCCTGCAAAAGAGTGGTAATATAAAAGACGCCGCACATATCTTTGAACTGGCCTTGATGGATATCTATTTCTTTGCACGACGCCACCCCCTGCAGGTTAGCGATTTTGAACCTTTTCTGCAATTATTGTGTAAACGGATCTGGGAACTGGAACTGGAAAAAAGAGGACAACGTATTCCCGGCTTGCAAGCAGAGGAGCTTTCTACCCTAAGCAGAGACGATATACAGGATGTAGAAAATGTACTGAAAGAAGGAGAAAGAAGAAGAATGGCCTACCATTATTACCTTGCCTTACCAGATGAATGCAAAGAATTACTCCGTTGGTCGCTCTCCGAAGGTTGCTTACAAGAAGACATTGCCGCAGAAACCAACATACCCGTCACTGAACTCCCCCGCAGAAGAACAGCTTGTTACCGCACGCTGTTCATGGATATAGATACTAAACTGAAAACCAACAGCCTTTCCGAAAAAGATTTACTGGATACAGACAATTTCCTCAATGGCCAAATGCCGGAAGCAGAACGGAAGGCCTTCAGTACCAGACTCCAAGCTGATACCCTGCTTACCCAACAAGTAAAACGCTTCGATAGTATCCGGCAATTACTGGCCCAGAAAATATGTAGCGACACCAACCGCGACGAATTGCAACACCTGTTGTATACACATCGCAACACATGGTATACACTGAAGGACGCTTCTGCTACCCCTATACGTTATTACGTGATCCTCACTGCCTTAACTGCCATAAGCATTGCGGTTGTAATGTATATAAGCCCCTGGCGGAAAAACATCTACCGGCAATTTGCTTCTACGGAAATGCAGATACCCAGTATCGATAGCCTACGGCTACCGGAAGATGCTATCTTACTGTTTAACCATGGACATTTCAACAAAGCCATTCTAATACTCAACAACGTAATCAACAGCAACCCTAGCAACCAATACGCACTCTTTTATCGCGGGGTAGCGCTGATAGAAAAAAACGAGCTGAGCCTGGCACGAACAGACTTACTTGCTGTTTATAACAACAGCAATGATCTCCGTTACGACGCAGCTTTTTATTTAGCGTTAAGTTACCTGAAAGAAGGACACAAACAGGAATGCCTGGAATGGCTATTAAAAATTCCGCCCGGTGCCCCCAATTATCTCAAAGTGCAGAAACTAATAGAAGAATTAAAATAATTAGCCCAGGTGTTGTCCTTTACTATAATGGATAATATTTTCTACTTCTCCTTTAATTAACTCATAAACCGGCGCCTTGTCTGTTTTAATACGCACCAATTGCTGTAATACCAGGAAATAAATTTCTCCGCGGGTACAGCCATCAATCTGGGCTTTTACAATGTTATGTTTTACTTCTTCACAACCGGTGGCATCCAGTTTCTGGTAAATAACATACAGATCATCCATCCAACTCATAATCTCTAAAGTTTTAGCATAGTGTATAGTACTTTAAAAGTAAGATTTATATTAACAAAATAAACCATCCAAATCTTAAAAAATTGTAAATTCTACCCGCACTCAGAGCAGATTACAGGGCTTCTTAGCGATTAAATTCCATAACACTTTTTCTCTTTTAAATAAACCCATCAGCGGCAATAATTTTTGTTGCCACCCAGCTACTCCTAACACCCAGAAAAGCGGCATATTTCAAAACATACAATAATTCCCCCTTTCATCCGTCTCATCATTAGGGAATTATGAGATCGTTTCTTACCGGTTAAATCAATTATTGTTATTGGTGGACCAGCAATTAATGATCGATGTGCATTATAAAATGAGGGGGAAAACGTTGCAACATCCCCGTGCAGACCTCACTCAGGCTCATCGGCATGAGTTTTATATCTTGGCGATAACCAGTGATATAGCCAGCAAATTATAAACACCTAATTAAGTAATGTATGCCTTCAATCAAGGACAGGGCGGCTAGTTTACTCATGTCGCGCATAGGAAAAACTGCAGTCGTTATCAGCGCAGATCATATTGGTAATTTCCTTGTACAAATTCGTTTACAACTGCCCCAGCAGCTGCCGGCACGCAGTACCCAACATCTTAAATGTGAAATAGCTCCTTATACTTATCGCGACTATACAGTAGCCCATTGGGATGCAGCTACTCAAACAGCTACCCTGCTGATAGATTGCGGCCACAAGGGTAACGGCAGTCATTGGGCGCTTCAACTGCAACCTGGCAATGAGATCTTTTATGCCGGCCCTGGCGGAGGCCTGCATCAGCCGGGCACCGCTGCCCACATGGTTTGCATAGGAGATGCCAGCGCCACCGGACATTTTCATTCGTTGTATACCCATAAAAGCCCACAGCAAACATTCCATTGCTTTCTCCGGTTGGAAGACCCTACCGCCCACATGCTGCTCCAAATGTCTGTACAACCGCTCTCTAATAATGAGCATTATTTTACTGACTTACACGAATGGCTATATCATTACAACTTTCCGGCAGGGAACACAACTTTCTTCGTGGCGGGAAATCACCAGTTGGTAGCAAATGTTAGAAAATCATTACGTCAACAAGGCGGACAGGTAAAAGCACAGGGATTCTGGGGCTAAAGCCTGTTTGCATCAGACCAGGTGCTCTTTCATTGCCTTTACTATAGCATTGGAGCGGGAGCTTACATCAAGCTTACGGTAAATATTCATAATATGGGAACGCACGGTTCCTACGCTAATATGACATGTTTCAGCGACCTGTTTATAGGTGTCGCCGTTTACCAGACATTGTAAAATCTCCTTCTCCCTTGGTGATAATCCATATGGATCCTGAAAAGCCGGCTGTTGGTCTTTCCTGAAAAATGCCAACACTTTGTTGACTGCCACTATATTGGATTGCAGCGCTGTTTCATATACCTGGGCAATAAACTCAGATAACGATACCGGTGGAATATGCTCCAAATCATATCCACCTGTTACTGCCGGTATTTGTTTTACCCCTTGCTCCTTCTCATTCAGGGTAAGTAATAGCACATTTATATCAGGGTAAGCTGCTTTTACTATGCTGGCGGCTTCTATCGCAGTCAATCCAGGTATCTCTATATCCATAAAAACCAGGTTGCAGATGTCTTTTGCTAATTGTTGTAACAATTCTGTTGATTCGCTGTGCAATTCCGAAACTTCCATAACACGCGTATCTCCCAAATTATCAGGACTTAAAGGCCGCACTTTTTTCATAATATTCCCTTTGGGTTATGTCTATTCATATGAAATCTCCCATTAATAACTGCAAGTTCTCGGAAGCTGGTATGGTTGATAAATTATAAATGGACAGATCATACGGTTTCCATACCCGTAACAAATTTGAAACAATTACATGCAGCAGTCAATCGGATAACTATATGGTTTTTCAATAAATACTAATATACAATTTGTTTTATATTAAAAATAAAACACAAGTATAACATAGTGTTTTATAGTCTATGGCGGATTAACAAAAATGTAATGGTTTATCAATCAACTATTTAAAAATTGGCGTTTATTTCAATTCAATCAAATTATATTTTAATATATATATGAGAATCTTCCTATTTTGCTATCATACCCCCGTTTCCAATCACCGGTACTTTTGTGCTATCCGATCATTTTTCACTTTTACCCTGTAAAATACAACCCTTCCACTAGCTTAGTAAACATCCTTCCCGTTAAATAATAATGATGAATTGATGATGCTTTTACTCTGGCCCGCATTCTTAATCGCAACAGCCATTTATCAGCCCTTGTCATCATCAACCATAAAAACAACAGTGTAAAAGGAATATATACCAGCGAAACCAGTATATGCTGCAAGGTTACTATCGCCATCTGCCGCCAGGAAAGCCGCTGGACTAACAAATTCCACAGTTCCCCTAATACAACCCGGGAATAATATGCACACTTCATCCAGAATGTTTGACAATAAGAAAATGGTAAGCATAAAAATATACATCTTCCGGAGAATTTCTATAAAAATTTATAAATAATGTAAATCACTACTTCTCTCCAATTGTTTTTAGCGCCAATTCATGGGGCTTCCACTTATCAAGGTTATTTCACGGGTTGCAGAATAATCTTCCGTAACCAGAATAGTTCACTTTTATTACCCGCAATTGGCTTCACTGTCAGATTTTGTTTGCCTTGATTGAAATGCATGCTACCAACGCTATGTTGAATGAAAGACATAGGCTCTTGGCTGTGGCAATATCCTGTAAATAAGGTCAGGAATTTCAACTGTTGCCCATTGAGCGTTACAACCCCTTGTTGGGCAACACTGCTTGCTTCGCAAGCATATTCGAGGGTCACTTTATACTCGCCGGCATCTTGTACATCGAGCGGAAATATAACAGCATCATCTGGAGTAAGCATGTCTGCAATAATACAATCATCATATTTCCAATCACCGGAATCACGCGAATAGATAACCGGTTTCGTTTGGGCATGGCCATTAAAAATAGCCCATATCGCCGGAATATCTGCCTGTGGATATTGGTTGCTGACTGTTTGTGTGCGGAGTTGCGACAGGTCGGGTTGCAGACCTTCATATTCCATTACAAGTACGGTATTACGCGTATCTGGGAGTATAGCCGGTAACGTTACAATGGCTTCCTCAAGCCGTTGTTGCCATTGTAACATTACCGGATTACCAAGTATTTTTACAGCCAGGATCTTTGCTGTTATACCAGGCACGCGCAGCTCATGGTTGGCGGGCATTTGCCATACATGCAGGTATAGCTTCCCAGGCTTGCTGGTGGTTACTCCCTAGGGCTGGGCGGGAACAAGCCCCCAGGTGGTGCCATCAATGCTTTCTCCATATTGCTGTAGCCATTGGCCTGTCTCTTTCAGATAAGCCGAGGAACATGCTGGCCACTGGCCATTGCCACCGAGGTTGAGCATCAGACTTTTTCCTTTAGCAGCCATATTAGCCAGCAACCGTATTATTTCAGAGGATGATTTAAAATTAAGATTGTGCTGTACATAACCCGGAGGATCATCATGGAGACCGATCGATTCCCTAGTGTCGGCCACCGGCGCCAGATGCAATACTACCATACGGTTCGAACTGTCCGGTATATCCTGGGAAAAAACCGGACATTGCAACAATAAGAGGTAAATGAATAAGAACGTGAACGGAATACGGCAGCACATAGGTTGATGATTTAATAATAGCAGGAAAAAATACCCCTATCTGCCAGCATTAGCAAATGGAAAATGTTATCAAGGAAAGGGAAAATGATATTATTTTAAAAATTGCAGGCAGCAGTGCAGCAAAAGGTATTAACCAATGATTAACGATTATTACCAGTGTTCTTCCCTAACTTAGCTATGCAAAAGTAAACATATGCTGAATATGTAAGTAACTTTTCAAATTTAGCAATCATCTTATCTAATTATTATAGGCTTTAATGTGTTTTCGCATCTGACGCTATGACGCGGATGCCATGTGAATGTTTTATTTAGCCCCTGCTGTATATCAGCAGGGGCTTTGTTTTGCCGGTAATTATCGTTTTATGGATCGTTATTGCAATTATTGTTTAGGTTGAATTAACCTTCGGGGGTGATGTTACTTCTAATATTGTTCTACCATTTCTTCAGCAACAGCAGCCTTTAACTGAAAAATGCATACAACTAATAAATATTACAGCTGAACCTGTTGGTTTCTCAAGCCGACGGGGTGTTTTTTGTCTTTCTTAAAAATATTGAACAAAAACCCATAGCTCTAACGACCCATGGGTTTTTGATTTAATCATCATCTAGCTATAGCGCCTTTGCGGTTTCCACTGCGGAGGCTTTTATATATCTGCCCCAATGCTCCCGCCTGGCACTTTTCCGGGAGCCAGCCTCAATCTATAACATGAATATTTATTCGCTTATCTTTGTAGGGTGAAATTGAAAGATAACAAGAAGGTAACGCAAATTTTCCAGGCTGCTTTAAAACTGGTGGCGAGTAAAGGATTATCCGGGATTACAATGTCTGATTTATCCAAAGAAGCAGGTATAGCCACCGGTACAGTATATATCTATTTCAAGAGTAAAGACGAACTGATCAATGCCTTATTTGCCGCTTGCCGGGCAAATTCCGTGAAAGTATCTTTCCGGGGATATAATCCGCAACAGCCTTTTAAACTGGAATTCAGAAAGATATGGCTGAATATCCTGCGGTATAAACTACACAATTTCGAGGAAACCATTTTTTTAGAGCAATGCTACCATTCGCCCTTTATCACTGCTGAAACCCGCGAAAAAACGCAAGCCCTTTCTGCCCCTTTTCATGCTTTGATAGAACGGGGTAAAAACGAGCAATTGATCAAACAAGTGGATACGGTATTTTTACTCACCTTTATGTTCGGCACAATGAATGAATTAGTGAAACAAACCCATTACAGCGGGATAACACTTAACAGAAGCCTTATCAATACAACTTTTGACCTCTGCTGGGATGCTTTGAAAGCTTAATAAAAATGAATATAAATTCATAACTTAATATACCTTACGTATGTCGGACATTTTGATTGCAGTAGATCTGAGCAGTTTTTCCGAAAACCTGATCAACACAGGCCTGGACATCGCTAATAGAATGAACGCCTCCGTTACTTTATTTTCGGTGGTAGAATTGGGCATAGGTATAGGTTTGCCCGAAGGCGGCCCCGTGTACGTTGATGATATATCCAGTCGCATCAGTGAAGTAGAAAACAGGTTGGAGGCTTACAAGGAGAAATATCCTGACCACAATATTAACATCGTGGTTGCCACAGGAAACCCTAAAACCGCTACCCTTACCCAGGCACATGACAGCAACGCTGCTATTCTAGTAGTAGGTACCCATGGCAGAACAGGGCTGGACCATATGCTGCTGGGCAGCAATGCGGAATATATTATCCGGCATTCCCGTATACCCGTGCTGGTAGTACCTTACAACCGCGAAGAACATTAACCTGCAGAGATTAACACTCAACAATCATAAAACACAACAGTATTGCCCAAAGGCTGTTTACCCAACCGGTAGACGGCCTTTTTTGCACACCACTATCCTGAATACCCGTTTTTTATTTTTGCAAACCCTTGAATTTTAACAAAGAAGAAAGCTTATATTTATAACGAATAATTAAATGTACACCAAAGTCTTCCTCCTCCCTTTCCAGCTCCCCACTGGTTACGGGTTGCTTTTGTATTCTTTCTCCTTCTATTAACAAACCATTACTATGAGACAATGCTACTCTCAAAAAAGTTTATTGCTGATCGTTATACTGCTGCTAACTGCACCTGTTGCATTTGCCCAGTTAAAAATCGGCGATAATCCTGCTACTATCAACAAAGCTTCTATTCTGGAATTGGAAAGCCTGCGTCAGGGTTTATTGCTGCCCCGTATTACAGATACCACGCTTTCCCCTCTCAACACGGCACCCGATGGTATGATCATTTATTTCACCGGGAATCAAAGTTTACTCGTAAGACGTGGCGGCTACTGGGCCAAACTGGTAGATAGCTTAACTGCCTCTAACAATAGTTGGCAACTGCAAGGCAATGCCGGTACCAATACCAACAATTACCTGGGTACCTCCGACAATCAGCCTTTATCTATCCGCACCAATGCTATAGAAGCCATCAATATCAGTAATGCCCAAACAGTAGCCCTCAAACAGGTACCTGCCAATAACTCCCTGATAAGCGTATTGGTAATAGACCCTGCTACTGGTACTATTAATCAACGTAACCTCTCTGCCGCCGCCTTCAGCGATGCGATCCGGACGCTCAACGGCCTGGCACACCAGGGATTCACTATCCGGGCAGATACACTGAATGCTAATTATGGTATTACCTCCTCCGACGCAGATAGTACCATCACCATGAACATCCCTATTGTAGGCGATGCCTCTCAAAAAACGGGGTTGCTCACTTATGCCGACTGGGAAGCATTCAACAGTAAGCAAAAAGCTATCACTGTAGGCGCTTTCGTACTCACGCCTACCAGTCCCAATGGCCTGGTACTCGACAGTGCAACCGGCATCCTTCACCTGGTAGCGGCAGATGCTACCAATCCTGGCGCGGTATCTACTGCTGCACAAACATTTGCCGGTGTAAAAACATTCAGCGATAGCATGTATGCCACCCAAGGCCTCGGCGTAGGCGGACAAGCCACTATTAACAACGGGCTCAATGTAACTGCCGGCGGCGCCAATATTACTGGGAATGTGGTGCTAGCCACTGCACCGCCCAACGTTAGCACGGCTACTACTTCAGTGTTGTTCCGTAATCCTGTAACCGGCGCCCTGGAAAAAAGGGAGGTAGACTCCTCTGCTTTCTCTTCCGGCATACGGCGTATTAGCGGTCAAACCGGCCCTGTGATCTATCTCGCCACCGGAAAAGCAGGCACTGATGTTAACCTCGACAGCACCAGCGTTACCAATACCCTCACCTTCAATATTCCCGACGCCAGCGTTACTGCCAGAGGTGTGGTAAACGACTCTACTCAAACCTTTGCAGGCTATAAAACCATCCGCGACACCCTGGCGGTAGGTAAAAACGCTATTGTAGGTACTGGCACTACGCCTAATTCCACCCTGCAGGTAAGTGGATCTATGTCGCTGAACATCCGCACAGCCAATAGCTCAGATGCTCTCTCTGAAACAGATAATACCTTACTGGTAAATGCCAGCGGCACCAATACCGTTATCACATTGCCGCCTGTTACCAATATCACCGGTAGGGTATATACGATCAAAAAGATATCCGGCACTATCGACAATGCAGTAACGCTGCAACCACAAGGCGCTGCTCAGATAGAGGGTGCAGCTAATTATGTCATCTATAACAATTACACCTATGTAACCATTCAAACAGATGGCTCCAATTGGTATGTGATCAGGAAGTAAAAATGAATGGTTCTACTGTAAATTGTTATTCATGCTGAAAACAAGGATTAAACGCCATATCCTGTTATGTAGCCTGTTAGCGTTGTTTTCGCATGTACATGCACAACAACTCAAACTGGGCGACCCTACTTCCTCTACGGTGAAAGCGGCATTACTGGAACTAAATTCCACCAACCAGGGGTTATTGCTTCCCCGGGTAAGCGATACTACGGTAGCGCCTCTGTCTACTTCCCCTGATGGTATGGTGATATATTATATACCCGCTGGCAGCCTGCTGCTCAGGCGCAATGGCACCTGGTCGCGACTGGCCGACAGCACCGCCGTAAGCAACAATCAATGGTTGCTCACCGGCAACGCACTAACAGACAGCACTACACGTTTTATAGGCTCTACCAATGGTTATGCTTTTAACATCGGCACCAATAATATCAGCAGGGTAACAGTTTCCTCCACCGGTAATGTGGGTATCGGCACTACTGCGCCCACTGCACTACTAGACGTAAAAACCGGGGCGGCCAATACGTCGGGGGTCCGGCTCGAAAACCTCACCAGCGCCTCTAGCGTTACGGCAGGCGCTGGTGGTATAGGTGTAGATGCCAGCGGAAACGTAGTAAGAACAGCTACGCCTCCGGTATATTACAATGCAGCCGGTATCGTTTCACAGCCCTTGAAAATATTTGCAGACTCCCTAACGGCTACTACTAGCGCCAGCGGCCAGCTGTCTGTTAATATTTCCAGCGCAGGATTCACAAAGATCCTCTCCATTACGGCCACTGTAAAGGGAGGAACAGATGCTAGCAGCGTTTCTATTCCGGTAATCCTGGGATATAGCTTAACAGCCATTAATTTCCAGCTGGTACAAAACAACTCTACTGTTGTGCTACTCTTGAACACATCGGTACAAGGGCTAACTGCCAGCGCCTCGGTGAGCCGAACTATTTTCGTGAACGTAGTGGGTTATTAATTCATTAAAAAAATGGAGTGACAGGTCCCGTAAAATATATATTAACATTATTCTTCACCCTCATGGTCCCAGTGGCCATGAGGGCGCAAGCGGTTACCTGGTTGCATCCCAACAGCAAAGTAGGTATATTCGGTACCGACACCATTGCGATATTCGGCGACCTGGTCAATGAAGGCGCTATCCGCACAGAAAAAGGAGCCACACTTAATTTTTACGGGCTGCATTGGCGCAATAGTAATAGTGCATTGCTCCTGGATGAGAGCAACGATGGATATAGTGGTACAGGCGGCCTATTCCGGTTCATGCAAACCGATCCAGCCCTGTACCAGTACATTAGCGGCGGATTTAGTGCCGTCACCGGGGAAGGCCCTGGCTTTCCCAATATCAGTGTGGAAAACTCCCCGGGCGTTTTCCTGGATGACCTGAGCGATCTGAAAATCGTACATACGCTCGATATGCAACAGGGATATGTTTTCCTGAACGGGTGGAACCTGGTAATAGGACATCATAATCCTGGCAACATCCTCCATTATTCCTCCCGGCACTTTATTGTTACCGGTGGTAATTTCGGTAGCGGAGCGTTATACCGCAGTAATATTTCCCCGTCGGATCAAACTGTGGTTTTCCCTATTGGCACACGGCCAGCCGATTATACGCCACTGGCCCTGGAAAATTCCGGCGCCCCGGTTACCATCCGTGCAGGCGTTTCCGATAGCGTGCGGCAACAGTTGACCACCGGGGCTAACCTGCAACTTACCAGTGTTAATAAAACCTGGGAGGTAGCTATGCCGCAACCCGATGCCGCTATTTCTCTACACCTAATATACCGCCGGTCCAACGAGGGCCCCATCTATGAGGCTAACCGCAACACCGCATACCTGGCCAGGTATGTGGATACCGCCTGGGATGTGGCCACCCTGCGGGCTGCACCGGTAGCACCTAATATTTACACCGCCGGCGCCCCCGACCGGAACCAGGAATTTGTGTCCCAATCGTTCCAACACCTGGGCACAACCAATTATTTTACCAGCTTGGTAGCTGAAACCAACAACAATCCCCGCCAAACCACACTGACATTCTTTAAAGCAGAGCGTAGCCATACCAACGAAGACTCAGTACTGCTTACCTGGATCACCGGCAGGGAATACCTCTGCAGCGGCTTTTCTATAGAGCGAAAACCTGTAAGTAACGCCGATTTCGACTCTATCGGGTTTATGCCCAGCAAATCTCCGGGAGGCATCAGCTTTTTCCCAGTAGGATATGAGACAACTGATTTTCCCAATAATGATGGGTTTATCTTCTACCGGTTAAAAGTGATCATGACCAATGGCACCTATTTCTATAGCCCTATACAGTTAGTAAAAGGCAAAAATGCGCGGGAAAATATTTCCGTATGGCCTAACCCATTACGTGGCAACATCATACACCTGTATTATGGCGCTTCTCAACACGTAAAAGCGATCTCACTGGTAGACGTGCCCGGGCACCGCCTTACCTATGAGAAATTCCAACAACCTTTACAACCAAGAAATTATTATGAAATTACTGTTCCTTCCGGCCTGGCCAAGGGGACCTATTTTCTGCAGCTGATAGGCGAAAACAATGAATTGATCCATACAGAAAAAATTATCCTGATGTACTAGCCGCCAATATACTGCAGCAACTTAAAATCCCCTTAAACTGCCTCCCTCTAAGGGACTGATATAAAAGTTCATTTAACTTTGCGGGTTAATGCGAAAACCGCGATAACGAAACCTGAAACCTTTGGGAAAGACATTATTTACTGCAGCGTTCTGGCGCAAGCTCCACCTAAAAGAGCTATTGGCAGTGTTATTTATCTTGCTAGCCATTTATTTTTTCCGTTCACAACGTAATGAACTGTATTCCCTGATCCCTGCTATCGAAAAATCGGACAGCGGCTGGGTGATCATGGGCATAGTAGTGACTATTATTTATATCCTGTTACAGGGTAGTATGTACGTATTCAGCTTTCGTTCGGTAGGCGCCCGCCTGGATATCATGAAAAGTATAGAACTTTTTTTGAAACGCAATCTGCTGTCGGTGTTCCTGCCGGCAGGAGGCATTAGCTCGCTGGCTTATCTTCCTCAAAGCCTACGCCGCAGCCACTTGCATAAGCAGCAGATCCACCAGGCTTCAGGCATTTATGGTTTTGTGGGCATCCTGTCGGTTTTTCTGGTAGGCATCCCCGTAGTAGGCTATGCCATGTTGCATGCCTCTACCATGAAAGATGCTGTATGGGGACTAACCGCCATTTGCGTGCTGCTCCTAGCCGTAGTATGGCTGGTACACTCCATGCAAACGAAAGGCAAGGCGTATCAATTACTATTGAGATACTTTCCCGGTGCAGCACATGAGGTAGACGAGATATTTACCTTTCACCTGTCTGTTCCCGATTTTATATATACCGTGCTCGCTTCCGCGCTGATTGAAATAGCAGGAATCGCGCATTTGTACATCAGTATGCTGGCCGTAGGCGTAACTCCTTCCTTGGAAGCCGCCTGTGTAGGGTATATTGTGGCCACCATTTTCCTGATCATATCCCCCTTCCTACGCGGGCTGGGCGCGATTGAGCTGTCCCTGGCCTATCTGCTCAGCAACTATGGGTTTACTACCCTACAAGCATTAGAGATCACGCTATTATTCCGCTTATTTGAATTCTGGTTACCCCTCATTGCCGGCATGTTTGCTTTCGCTTTAAAGGGCAAAGAGCTGGTATTGCGGTTGTTACCGCCTATCCTGATCTTTTTGTTGGGAATGGTGAATATATTTTCCGTGCTAACCCCTCCATTGGCCAACCGCATGCACTTATTAAGGGCTTACATTCCTGGTACTTCCATCCATGCCACCAATTTACTGGTAGTATTCCTGGGATTAGTACTGCTGGTAACGGCTACCTTTCTGATACGTGGCCTGCGCAGCGCCTGGATTGTAGCACTGGCGGTGTCCTTGCTGTCGGTACTGGGGCATATAGGCAAGGCGCTGGACTATGAAGAGGCATCCCTTGCCCTCATTACCAGTATTATTTTATTGATCACTTCCCGGCAATACCGGGTAAAAAGTAATCCCCAACTGGTGAACATTGGTGTGGTAACGGCGTTGGCCACACTATTTGTAGTGCTCATCTTTGGTACTATCGGATTTTATTTCCTGAATGCACGGCATTTCAATATCGATTTTAGCTGGCAGCAATCCATCCGGCACGCTTTCCACTGCTTTATGTTACTGGAAGATGACGGACTACAACCAGTTACCCGCTTCGGGAAAGAATTTATGTCTGCCCTGCAAGTGCTGGGTGTAAGCACCTGGGCCTTTCTTTTCTATACCATCATACGTCCTTACCTACACGTCACCCAGCAAAGCAATACCAGTCTCGAAAAAGCCCGCTTTTACCTGAGTCAGTATGGCGATTCACCCATGGATTATTTCAAAATAGGACAGGATAAACTACTGTATGTCTCTGAACAATATGAGGGCTTTATCGCTTACCGCGTAGCCGGCAGCTTCGCCATTGTGTTGGAAGAACCGGTATCCAGCGAAGAGAACAAAGTATCGTTATTGGAAGAATTTGACCAGCAATGCCGAAAAATGGGGCTGCGGCCCGCGTTTTACCGGGTAGATGAAGACAGCACCTACTATTTCAGCCATCTCAAAAAGAAAAAGATGTTGATCGGCCAGGAAGCGATCATGGATATACGTCATTTTACCCTGAGTGGGAAAGATAAAAAATCATTACGCAATGGCTTAAACAGCCTGGCTAATAAAGGTTACGTTACCACTTTTCATGCAGCGCCACAAACGCCGGCTATACTGAAAGCTTTGCGGGAAGTAAGTGATGAATGGCTGCATCAGTATGAAGTCAAGGAGCTTACTTTCTCACAGGGATCATTCGATGAAGCTACCCTCCGTGAACAGGATGTCATTACGGTATCGGATGCCAATGGGCAAATAGTAGCTTTCCTTAATATTATCCCGGATTATGCACCGGGAGAATGTACCTACGACCTTATCCGCAAACGTTCCGATACGCCCGGCGGTGTTATGGATGCATTAATCATTGCCTTGATACAGGATGCGCAGCAAAAAGAATTGCATTATCTCAACCTGGGAATGGTGCCTATGTCCGGGATCATGCATCCTCAAAATACAGCGGAACAGATGGTGAAATATGCATACGAAAAACTGCGCTTTTTCCGCCACTATCAAGGTTTACGTGAATTCAAGGAAAAATACGCTACCCAGTGGACCAATAAATACCTGGTATATGAGCATGATTTCGACCTGATTCAACTGCCATCAGCGCTGAGTAAAGTAATGCAGCCCTGATGACAAACTATCGTGGAATGGCTTTTGTTTCATAGACTCGCTTTAAATTAGGATATGTTATTTACACACACTTTGTCCAAAACAACAAGACTGTTTATTTGCCTGATATTATTTACGGCGATGCAGTTAAAAGCTCAAAATGGCATCAGTAACCTGCCGGTAGTAACTAAAGCGCCAACGGCAGGTTGTACGGCGCCCTTAATACTCTATATTACTGGCGACGGGGGCATGAAAAAATTCTCCGCCAATGTGATTGAGTCATTTCATCAAAAAAACTATCCGGTAGTAGCGCTCAATGCGTTGAAATATTTCTGGAGTAAAAAAACACCCCAACAAGCCGCCAAAGATGTAACTGCCCTGATCCGGTATTATCAGTCGCAATGGGGCAGCAACAATGGAATTGTGTTAATCGGCTATTCACTGGGGGCCGACGTACTACCATTTATCTACACCAGTTTACCAGCGGAACTCACTGAAGAAGTGAAACAGCTCGTACTATTGTCGCCCTCTCTGTATACCGATATGGAAGTACATGTATCCGATATGTTGGGCAAATCCAGCAACAGGGGAATGAGCGTTCCTTCAGAAATGAACAAAATTACAGACAAGCCTTTTCTGTTGGTGTTTGGTGCGGAAGAAAAAGACTTTAACTTTTCTGTGCTAAACGTTCATTATCAGAAATTAATACTACCCGGAGGGCATGCATATGATGAAGATGCCAATGGGGTAGCAGGTAAAATAATTGACTCCTTACAACCTTAAAGCATAAACGAAATAACTTACATGGGCAGTTGGTAACGTTTAGACAGTTCTTTCCGCATGTCTTTGGTGAGTCCAATTCTGGCATTACCTACTACTACGTGGTCTTGGTCTAGATGGGTAATATGCCGGAAACCGATTACATACCAGCGGTGCACCCGCATAAAAGCAGTAGTTGGTAACTGTGCCATGATCCAATCCAGCGTTTCTGTGGTTACCAGTTTTTGTTCTTTCAGGTGCAGCAGGATGTAGTCATCCATTACTTCTACATATTGCAGGTCTTCATAAAAGATCTTTTCATACCGGTGCTGCGTTCTCAGCATAAAGTAATTTACCGTATACCTGGCAGGGCGGATAGTACCTTCCATATCTATTATATTATGAATGTGAATAAATACTTCGTATAACCGATCCTGTGTAAACGGCTGTTGCAACAAGGCTGCTGGCAGGAAGTCGTAGCTTCCGGGGGAGCTATCCGGATATACCATCATCATAACCGGCAATACATTATCATATTCCGGTGCTGGTACTGCCAGATCTTCATAGCGCCCTATAAGTAGCACATCAATAGTCTGAGTTTCCAGCCAATAACGCGCTTTGTCCATAGTATTGCAGCGGCAAACCAGATAAACAAATGGTATAGCAGACAAGTAATTCTCTAACGCATCGAATCCTTCAGGGTCATTACCCAAAATAACACAGTTTAGTACCATAGAGCAGATTTAGGTCTTTTACCTATATGAAAACTTACTCCAGTCAGTTGACCGCGGATACAGATGATTTAAGTAGGAGCAGGTGACTGAATAGAAACCTGCGTATTATCTAAAATCTAATCTAAACCGCGTTATGAAAAAAGTTGATCATCATCATACTTTGTCGAAAAGCTGACAATTTATTTCTTAGCTAAAGTTGGATTTATTTAGGGAAGGAACAGTTAATCCAATGTTAAGTATTACAGAAAAAGAAGGTGGACAGTAAAAGCATTTGCCACAAGTTGGCAATACTTTCCCTGTCCACCAATTAAGGAGGATTACATAAAAGATCCTGTAACAACTGTAATTACAGCTGCGCATGCAGATCTAAGGCCCAAAGGGGCAACGAAGGCGCAATAGAGAGCTAACGGGAAGGCCGGTTAACTGGTCAGTGCGCGCAGGCCATGTTACAATACGAGGAAGAATAAAAGTAACATCGTACTCACGGCTAGCAGGTTCTTAGAAAACCTGACATTAAAGCCGCCTTTTTCTGAGTAGTAGTAACTTTCTTTGTACCGGTCGTACTCAATGGGAGCACCTAACTCCTTCATCATTTTGAGGAATTCATAGAGTGTTCTTTCGGAAATACGAAGCCGCTTGGCTAACTGAGCTGGCTTACCGGTCCCTTTGATCCTGATAAGGTAATCAATGGTCTGTAGTCTGTCAAAATAACGCTTTGGCATGTGGCATAGAGGGGTCTTAACGGTTATTTACTGAATATACGATTTGTGTCTTTATTAAACCAGTATTATCATATATATATTTTAATGTAAATATTAACAACCTGGTTTAAATGGGTTTTTGAAATTCTGGCTGCGGGACAATGGCGCTGATGCGGACGAATTGCGTATATATACTAAACGTTTTACCGCACCTTTTATTGAAAATACTGCGAAAAAACTCACTGCAATAATGCTTCATAGAGGATATTGGCTAATGCAGTACCATGATCTACTGCAGGATCCGGCGGTCTGGTGGCAAATACTTTTCCATTTCTACTGATGATGATCAGGGAAGGGAACCGGGTAATACTATATTGCGACAACACCTCTTGCTGTGGTTCGTCCAGGTGCAGCAGCCATCCCGGCAAACCGTTACTGGCATTACCTTCGCAGCAGATATTCACAAACGATACCTGGTCGTTAAAGCAGAGTTGTATTTCAGACAACGCTGATAATATAGGATTCCTTCCGTTATAAAAATGCAGTAACACTACTTTTCCGTTAAACTGCTGCAGGTTAACCAATTTTCCTTGTTGATCCCGGAAACTACAGGCTGGCGCTATACTTCCGCGACCAATCCCCTTCTTTGCCTTGCCATATAAAACGGTAATGGCTTGTTTACAGGCAACGTTTTGCACAGAAGATAAGAAGTCGCGGGCACACCATTCTTGCTCCTCCTGCTGATTGCCAGCGGCAAAGCCCTGTATCAATGCATGCGCCAGTAATTTATCCCGTAACTTCCCATTATAACGGGTTTTGAGCCATTCGTAAATGGCCCGGTTACTACACTCAAAACGATGCTGCACAAAATATTCCGCCTCTGCTTTTTGCAACAGGTAACTTAAATACCGTACGGCCATGGCAGTAGTATCTGAAGGAATAATCGTTGGCAGGAAAGGTAAAATCTTTCTCCGGTAAAAATCCACCTGTCTATCTTCTAATGTGCTGTCTGGCGCCGGAGGCAATTTCCAAAGCGTACCAAGCAACCTCCCACCTATTTCCCCCAATACATGCGCCTTTACTAACACCTGGGCCACTACACCCATGCTATCTTGGTATGCGGCTAATACCTGGTTGCCAGCTTGTAACTGTTGCCGGTAATAATCTGCCAATAACCCGGCATCGAGGCGCTCTGGCGGGGCTATCCGCTCCATTGCCTGCCTGGCAGCGTATATACTACGGCATGATACCGCCCCTCTCCCGCCAAACGTGAGACTATCCCCCCGCATGCCGATCTGTATACTGTCCCCACTACCTATCAATCCATAAAAATTATATCCCTGGCCGGCATCTACATAAAAAAAGACCTCCTCTCCCGGTGATAAAGGCAAACGGAAATAAAAAGAATCCGGCTGTATAAGATTATCCTGCGTAACAGCAGGAGATATACCCGCATCCTGCCAGTATATTAGCGATACCTGTTTTACAGAACGGTCAGCTATCCTACCTGTTATTACAGTAGTGCTTTGTGCAGCGGTGATATCGCTCCATAACAGTAAAATGCAGCCTATTATGTACTGCAACAACTTCTGAGGGTTCATAATCAATTTTTTTAAATGGTAAAATCCCCATGGTAAAAACCACAGGGAGATAATATTCACAACGATAGTAAATGAAAACTTAAAGTATATCTTATACAGGGTACGATCGATTAATACTCCAGGTTTTGTGATGCAAGTATAGCAGTATTAAAATGCCCAAGTGTTAATCCTTTCTTAACTGTTAATACATTTCCGGCAATCGCCCATCTACCGGGTAGTTTCCCAGGTAGATAAAAACATACGCCATACCCATACAGGCGTGGCTTAAAACCTACAAAGGCGCAAAGTTGCCTTCATCAAGCCACTTTGCGCCTTTGCCAATATTTACCAATAATATTAACCTTTATTAACCGGGCGGTCAGCTACGGTACCTTTACCGTAGTAGTACGGCTGCTACGACCTGCCGGGCTGAACACCTTCAGTTTCACTGTTTTCCCGCCTGCCTGTATAGGAGTAGTATATACAGGGCTTTTTTGCGTAGGCTCTTCACCGTTAGTAGTATACCGGATCACCAAACCTGGCAGCTGTACATTGGCGCGGAACACGCCGTCATCCACCTGAACACCCGGGGTAGGAATACGCCAGTTAAAACCACCATCATAGTAATCTAGACGGGGCATTTCCCGTTTACCCAGCACATTGCTGAACACACTCCACGCCTCTGCATACAGCGTGTCTGCCTTTGCCGGATCTTGCGCTGTAGCCCAATACGGATCTTGCGCCCATGCACGTTCCGCCAGTCCGAGTAATTTGGGCAGCATCATATACTCCATACGATCAGAACTGGTTACCGTTTCACTCCACAGCAACCCTTGGATACCTGGAATATTAGAGGCGCCGAAACCGGTTAAACGGTCTTTACCTACAAACAATTCCGGCGTCACCTGGTTGCCACGGCCATCTACTTTTGAATTTTTATAATAGTCGAAGGGAATAAAATAAAACGGTTTGTCCACATCAACAAAACCGCCCCAATAGAAGCCCGGTTCATCGAATGATTTCATGTAGGCCATATCAAAATAGAAGTTGCTTACACCAGACAATACCACCTTATAACCTGCATTTGCCAGGCGGTAGGATAAGTCTTCCTGCCCACCTCCGATTACATTATTCCATACATTCAATTGGAAACTATCATTCACAAAATCGGGATTGGGAATACTGGTGCTGCGGCCATTCAGCGTTGTTTTACGCATGCCTGTTTCTTCCCAACCTGCCACCGACAGGCCACGGGCTTTCAGCAATTCATTTACCTTACGGTAATAGTAATACCAGAGGTCTTCCACCCCCTTTATCGATTTGTTTTGCTGCATCAAAGCTATGCAGGCCGGGGATTTTTCAAAGGCGCCATTAGGCACTTCATCTCCTCCCATATGCACTGCCGTGAGCGGAGCGCCGGCTTCCTTATACATCCCTTGTAACTCTTCCACTACTTTATCCAGGAAGCGGTATACTGAAGGCAGGGCCACATTCATTACGTTATCGTTCCAGTACTGTACGGAATGATAGTCAGATTTGTCTTCCAGATCAGTGAGCAGAAACTCAGTTGCTTCTTGCGCTTTACCGGCCGCTTTCAGGCGGTAGTAGCGCGACTCCATAGATTTAACTGCCGCCCGGGCATGGCCGGGGCTTTCAATTTCCGGCAGCACGCGTATATGCCGCTCCGTTGCATACCGTAAGATGTCTATAAAGTCTTTACGGGTAAAATAACCGGAACCCGCCATATTGGCCGTATCCGGGCCGGAGCCATAGGAAGGCGGAAGCATGCTTCTGCCATCAGCGCTATGTCCACGCTTTCCCCCTACAGATGTTAATTCCGGCAGGGAAGGTATTTCCACCCTCCAACCTTCATCATCACTAAAATGAAAGTGCAGTACATTCAGTTTATAGAGGGCCATCAGATCCAGTATACGGAACAGATCCCGCTTATTATGAAAATTACGGGCCACATCAATCATAAAAGCCCGGTAACTGAAACGGGGATGATCGGTTACACTTACGCAAGGGATGCTCATGGTAGATGAAGATCCAGCCCAGGCCGCAGGGGCTATCAAGGTTTTAAGGGACTGTATGGCATAAAAAGCGCCAGCTTCTGTACCTGCGGTAATAGTAATCCCTTGCTGCGTTACCTGCAAATCATACCCTTCCGGCGTTGTCATGGTAATACTACTATCGTATACCAGCTTTACCGGTGTTTTTCCCGTAGCAGTTTTCCCCAGCAGGGGTTGCAGCTCTTCCCTCAGCATCGCAGCACTGGCGGCCAGCTGCGGTGAGTTAGTAATCACAGGTAATCCTTGCAATACCAGGTTTCCACCAGTAGCCGTGTAAGATACCGGGGTAGGAAACACCAATGGCAACGCCGATACAGGAATGTCCCGGATACTGGCGTTTTGTTTAAAAATATCGGCAGGCGTCACCACCGCAATTTTATCACCAGGATAACGCATTAATTGCTTAGCAGCAGTGGAAGGCCGGATGCTATAATCTGTAATGGCTATCCCTTTCCCCGGTTGTTCTTCCCATACTATGTATAACCCGGAGGGAGCATCTGTGAAGTTCACCGCCCACGCGTTGCCAATAACATTTAGTTTTAATGAGTCGCCGGACGCAATCCCAGTGAATCCCTGCGTTGGCGTAAAACGATACAAATCGCCGTTAATATGTTCTACACGAATATGCTCCGGCAGCTCTCCCGGCGTAACCATTCTTACAAAGTTGAAATACAGTTGCCATCCTCTGGCCGGGAAAGGCTTGTTGCCTGTATTGATAAAGGTGAAGGCCGACAGGAAGTTGTCTTTCCCCTGATAGTGGTTCTCTATTACTTCCCAGCTTGTTTTTAAGCGGGCAACGTCATAGGGTACAGGATGCTGGGCTTTTAGCCCGAAGGCAGTCGCTAACAGCAGCGTACAGAAGGCCATCAACTTACCAGGATAATTATATCTTTTCATGTGGTGGGCGGATTAGAAAAATAGTAACTGGCAAGATAGTAAAAGATGAGGAGGAAGAATGGGTTAATAAAAAAAATTAAAAAGCCATATGATTCATTTGATTTTATTGGAGGATATTTAAAGCGTAACAGCACTGCAGGAGCAGGTATGCTACTGGACCGTTGGTTGATAGAGTGCCAAGGCATTTTCCCGGCAAATAGCAGCAGCGATATTATCGGGGAAATGATCCAGGATCAGTTGCAGATCGGTTGGTACAAAAGTACGGGGTGCGCGGGTAGAAGGCAGATCTGTTCCAAATAGTAAAGCGCCGGGATTAATAGCACTGATCTGCTTCATAGCCGTGAGCACATCAAAATCACAACGGCTAAAGCCTGTGGCCTTCACCCTGGCGCCTTTTTCCACTAATGGTAACAGGTACTTGAATCCTGCTTTGGAAAGCCCCAGGTGGTCTACCACCACAGCCGGCAATTTATGCAGCGTAGTAAACAAGCCCGGTAATTGCCGGGAATCCACATATAATTCTACATGCCACTTTACCAGGTCGTATACCCTTAGTCCCAGTTGTTCTAAGAACCGGATGCTTTCAGCACCACCGTGCTGTACATTAAATCTTATCGCGCGCACACCAGCTTCGTGCAGGGCTATAATAGTGTCGTCGGGAGTACTGGCAGGGAGCTGTGTTACGCCTACATAGCCGGGGCCCAATTGCTTCAACGCTGCGAGTAACCAGGCCTGGTCAAATCCCTGGAAAGACCCGGATACTACTGCACCTCCTTGTATAGGCAATGAGGCAATTTTTTGCCGGTAGTCTGCTACTGAAAAATTAGCTGGTAGGTACCCATAGTTGGGTTGTAAGGGAAATTGGTGATCTATAATATGCAGGTGTGCATCAAATATGGGCTTATCAAACATGATCTCATCATTGTTGGTACAAACTACAAGCTACAAAATTTAAATGTGAACCAACAGCATCCGGTTACTACCCACCAATGGCCAGCAATCGTCAGGGAGCAAACCCGTGATCAGCATGGCATTACTGCTAATCATAGGTCAGCTCCCTGTTATTTATTTGAGCCATTATATCTCCATTGCTCCGGCAGCCGCTTCATCTACAAACCAGTGCAGTTCACCATCTACAGGTCTGATAAGCTGTGAAGGGAATTTTTCGGCATCGAAAGTGCCTTCAATTACATTTTTGAGCGTAATCGCTTTGTTTTCGCCGGTGGTCAGGAACAGTACGCAGGCAGACTTATTTACTACCGGCGCTGTTAAAGTAATGCGGTACATGTCTTGCGCCTGCAGGAAAAAAGCTTTCACCCAGGCTTTCTGTTCGTGCACTACGGGGGTACCAGGAAACAACGACAACGTATGTCCATCATCTCCCATACCCAATAAAACCAGGTCGAAGGTAGTATCGCTCTTGCTAAAATAAGATTGGAGCAGCGCTTCATATTCAGTTGCTGATGCTTCCGGACCTATATCGGTACGCATTACGTGGATATTGTCTGGATTCACGGCTACTTTATCTAATAATTCTTCGAAAGCCATACGGGCATTATTACGGTCATCTTCAAAGGGCACATCTCTTTCATCTCCCCAGAAAAAATGTATTTTCTCCCAGGGGATCATCATGTTGTAAGGTGCTTTAGCCAACAGGCTATATAGTTGCCGGGGCGTATTGCCACCAGATAATACGAAAGTAAACTGTTCCTGAGACTGTAACACTTCCTGGATATAATTGCTGATCCAGGCGGCTACGTTTTCACTCAGCTGTGCAGGGTCTTTAGCGATATGCAGTTCCATAAGGGTATTTTTATTTCATTACAATAGGGCTAAGAAAACAAAGGAGTAAAGGAACATATCTTACATTATACTTCCTTTACTCCTTTGCTTCGGCCTCTCTGAGAGGAATTATTTAGAAGGTAAATTGATCCAGGTATGGCCATCGCGGGCTACCAATGCGTCTGCATCATCCGGGCCCCAGGAATCTGGTGCATAGTTCGGGAAGTCCTGCGGAGCGCGATTTTCCCAAGTTTCCAGGATAGGCATAATCACTTTCCAGGCAGCATCCACCTGGTCGCCACGCATAAACAGGGTAGCATCTCCTTCCATTACGTCCAGCAGCAGGGTTTCATATGCTTCCGGCGCATGCTCGCCATTGGCGGCATCGTAGTTAAAGGTCATATCTACAGGGTCCAGTGTCATGGTTTGTCCTGGGCGTTTTGCCTGGAAGCGGATACGTATATCCATTTCCGGTTGGATGCTGATGGTGAGCCTGTTGGGGCGCCATGTTTGGGCAGCTTCCATTGGGAACGAATAAGGCGGCGCTTCTTTAAAGGTGATGATAATATTGGTGGCCTTCTGGTGAAGGTATTTACCGGTACGCACATAAATAGGCACACCCTGCCAACGCCAGTTATCAATAAAGAACTTCACCGCGGCGTAAGTTTCGATATTAGACTTAGGCGCTACTCCTTTCTCTTCACGGTAGCCCAGCACCTGGTTGCCTTTCATCCAGCCAGCAGAATACTGTCCGCGTACAGCGTATTCATGTACCTTATCCGGTGTAATGCGGCGGATAGCATTAAGCACATCTACTTTTTTGTTACGTACTTCGTTGGCATCGAAAGATACCGGCGCTTCCATAGCGAGGATACACATGATCTGCAGGATATGGTTCTGCACCATATCACGCAAAGCCCCAGCCCGCTCATAATAACCACCCCTGCCTTCCAGTCCTACGCTTTCTGCAGCAGTGATCTGGATATTATCGATATAATTACGGTTCCATACCGGTTCAAACAAGGCATTTGCAAAGCGGAATGCCAGGATATTCTGGATGGTTTCTTTACCGAGGTAATGATCTATGCGATAAATCTGTTCTTCTGTAAATCGCTTCGACAATAGTTCATTGAGCTCATGCGCGCTTTGCAAATCGTGGCCAAATGGTTTTTCGATTACAATGCGGGTACAATGTTTATCGCTGCAGAGATCAAGTTCTCCGAGGCGGGTAGCTATATCCGGCACCAGTTGCGGCGCTACGGCGAGGTAAAAGATAACGGTAGGATGTACGCCCCATTCTTCTTCCTTCTGCTTCACATAATCCGTAATTTTGCTGTAAGAAGAAGGATCTTCGGCGTCCATCTGCAGATAAGAAACATGGCTGCTGAAATCTTTCCAGTGACCGTTCTGTTCTCCTTTGCGGCGGGAAAATTTACTGATCCCTTCCAGGAGGTGTTTATGATAATCTTCGTCGTTGTACGGACTACGGCCCATACCTGCAATGGCGAAATGCTCAGGCATCCACTCATCCAAAAACAGATTGTAAAGTGCAGGCGTGAGTTTGCGGTAGTTTAAATCGCCGCTGCCTCCGAAAATAAAGAGGATAGAAGCAGGAGGGCGTTTATGGATCTGCATATGCTTAATTGAAGATGAACATTATTTTATTGATGCTGCCATTCTGTATGGAAAGTGCCGGGCATATCAATACGCTGATAAGTGTGCGCGCCGAAATAATCGCGTTGCGCCTGTATCAGGTTGGTAGGCATACGGCCTGTACGGTAAGCATCAAAGTAAGACAAGGCCGACATAAAGCCGGCTACAGGAACACCTGCAGCCACTGCTTGCGCGATTACGCTGCGGGTATTGCTTTCTACCGATTGCACCAGGTAAGCAACAGCTTTATCCAACAGAATGTTTGCCAGGTCAGCATTTTGCTGATAGGCTTGTGTAAATACTTCCAGCAGGGAAGAACGGATAATGCAACCACCTCTCCATACTTTTACTACTTCTGGTAATGGAATTTCCATTTTCAGGTCGTGGGAAGCTTCACGCAACATAGCTAATCCCTGAGCATAGCTCAGGATAGTAGCGAAGTACAGAGCGTCATGCACCTGTTTGATCCACATCTCCGCCGGAGTGTGTATAGCATTTTCAGGTTCTTTATACAGAGTAGCAGCTTCCAGGCGCTGGTCTTTATAGCCAGAGAGGGTACGCATCGCCACAGCGGTATCTATTACGGGAACGGCTACCGGCAGCTCCATAGCATCCTGGGAAGTCCACTTGCCCGTACCTTTAGAACCCGCCTTATCTGAAATAACATCTACCAGGCGTTTGTCTGATTGATCATCTTGTTGCAGGAAGATATCTGCTGTGATTTCTACGAGGAAAGATTGTAAAGCGCCCTGGTTCCAGCTTTTAAACACTTCATGCAGCTGGTCGTTGTTGAGGCCAGCCCCTTTTTGCAGCAGGGCGTAGCTTTCACTGATCAATTGCATAATAGCATACTCGATACCATTGTGTACCATTTTAACATAGTGGCCGGCGCCTTCTTTACCAAGATAAGCTACACAAGGGGTATCCTTTACTTTGGCGGCAACAGCCTCCAACATAGGTTTTACCTTAGCATATGCTTCCAGATCGCCACCAGGCATGATGCTGGGGCCTGTACGGGCGCCCTGTTCACCACCGGATATGCCCATACCCATAAAATGGATACCTTTCGGGCGGAGTTCCTGTACGCGGCGTAAAGTGTCTGTGTAATGGGAGTTTCCTCCATCTATTACTACATCGCCCTGTTCCAGCAGCGGCAACAGGGATGCTATCACGTCATCTACCGGCTGACCGGCGGGTACCAGCATCATCAACTTGCGGGGACGTTCCAACAACTGCACCATAGTGGCCAGCTCGGAAACGCCTTTAACAGTAGTACCAGGGGTAGCGGCTGCTTCTAATGCGCTGTTCTTGGCAGCGTCTTTATCAAAGCCGATAACGGAAAAGCCATGATCTGCCATGTTGAGCAACAGGTTTCTACCCATTACGCCGAGGCCAATCATTCCAAAGTCATATAAGCTGTTTGCCATATAGAGAAGTTACTTAAGGAGCTGTAAAAGTAGGGAAGAATTGGGAAAAAAAACTATGTCTTGTAGAGGCCCTATGGGGGCCAGCTTCATAACGTACCAAATGATACAAAGCCCTAAGGCCAGGTAATACCACAGATCTGCCCGGATGTAAACGGAGCCTTGCGTAAAGTAAATAAAACAACAGGGATATGTCCGTAAAAACACCAAGAGAAAAACATTCAGGCTTTTGTTGGTATCTTTACGGAACGATCTCCAGGCACGGCTATGCGGAGTTTCTGCCTGCATTGATAATACCAAAAGAACAACGCATAATCAGCTTTTCATAGGTTTCCCTGCCATGTCCGTTGCCCGGCATTGCATCCAGCTCTCTTATACGCGTCAACGCATATTGCTGCGTTGTAAGCAATGGCAATACAATACGTTCTCTCATCTGTATCGAGAGCAGGTCTATAGGACTGCCGGCCATTAACTCGGATTCTCCGTTCAGGCGCAGCAGATACTTTTTAGTAAGTTCAAATTCGTTGTAGATCATCTGCCATACTTCTCCGTATTGCGGATGCTTGGCTAAATAAGCGGTGAGCGGGAAATAACTCTTCTTCATGGCCATCTCGCAGTTGTCCAGCAAAGTTCTGAAGAACAGGGAATGTTGGTACAAATGGAATACCTCTTCCCATTTACCTTGTTTATCCAATTGTTCCAACGCACTGCCCACGCCGTAGTAGCCAGGCACGTTCTGCTTCAATTGGCTCCAGGCGCCTACATAGGGTACAGCCCTCAAATCATTGAGATTTAATTTTGCAGAAGCATTCCGCTTGCTTGGACGGCTGCCGATATTCGCTTCTGCATAATAGCGCAATGGGCTGGCATGGTCCAGATAAGCCAGGAAATATGGATGTGTTTTTAATTTATTGTGGGCCATATATCCTTCGTCTGCCAACGATTGTAACAGATTTTCCTCTGATTTGGTCAGCGTTACTTCACGGGAGGAAAACAAGTCGTTGGTGATACCAGCATGTATCAACTGTTCCACATTGAACTGTGCAGCATCTACGGTACCGAAATTAGAGCTGATAGTTTGTCCCTGTATGGTTTGCTGTATTTCTTTATTGGCAATATTCCTGCCCATGGAAGCATAGAACTGGTGCGTTTTTCCGCCACCGCGTGCCGGAGGACCTCCTCTGCCATCGAAGAATACCACGTTGATACCGTATTCTTTGGAAATAGCAGTGAGTTCTTCCTTTGCTTTATAGATGCTCCAATTGGCCATGAGGTATCCCCCATCTTTAGTGCCATCGGAAAAACCCAGCATAATGGTTTGTTTGCACTGACGACGGCGCAGGTGCTCACGGTAATCTGTATTTTCATACAACAGCTTCATCACCAAACCGGCTTGACGCAGATCCTCGATGGTTTCAAATAACGGTACTATGTCTACCGACATCTCTTCCTTTTTCCAGCCACTCAACAAAAATAAACCATATACTTCCATTACATTAAGCACACAGGTACTATGGCTGATAATATAACGGTTACACCCCTCTTCTCCATTGGCTAACTGTATCTGTTTAATACCGGCAATGGTTTGCAGGGTATCCTGATGGAGCGGATTTTCCAGCAGCATTGGATCTATAGCATCCTGGATACCTAATAAAGTGCGGATCTTTTCCCGGTCGCTCAGGGAAGTATAATTATCTGGCAGGGCAGATGTTTTAGCTGCCACTGCTTCCAGGACTGCTCCATGTATGGAACTGTCTTGCCTTATATCCAGTGATGCGAAGAATAGGCCGAAGATCTCTACCTTGCTGATCAGGTTATCTACCAGGTGTACAAACAGGCCATTATGATCTGTAATAATAGTATTTCGTATATCCGCTAACGTATCAAGTATTTCCTGACGGCTGATATCTGCTTTATGGCCAGGTTTAAATAAATTGCGCGACAATTTTCCTTCCAGCGAGGCTACAACATTTTCAACACCTTTAAACGTAAGGCGACGGCGCAAGTTACGTACTTCACGGAAGTAGCATTTCATTATGGAAGCGCGCAGGGCTGTAGCCACCTCCATAGTAGTAGGCGCATTCACAAAAGGATTGCCATCTCTATCGCCACCTGGCCAAAAGCCCATGCGGATCAGGGAATTATTACTACTGATAGCACCGGGGAACTGGCCTCTCATAAAAGAGAGAATACGGCCGGCCGACTGATAAAATATATTTTCCAGGAACCACACCAGGCTGATAGCTTCATCGTATGGGGTAGGTTTTTCCTTCTTAAAGAAGGGCGTTTTACCCAACTGTTGCAGGTACATATTTACCTGACTGGTGTTTTCATCGATCAATGCTTTAGACAGATCGTTGATGATACCTAATACTTCGCTAGGATAAAACTGGGTAGGATGCGCGGTGAGCACAAGCCGTACTGAAAAGTCCTTCAATTTCTCTTTCAGTTGTTCCTGGGCCTGTTCCTGTACCACTTCCGACTGGAGATGACGTAATGTGCCGGCGCCTTGCAAGTCGCGGATATTACGGAAAGCGGCATCTTCAAGGGCATCAAACAACACTACTTGTCTTTCGGCATATTGCACAAAACGAAACAACAGATCGTTGCGCTGCTGCTCGTCGGTATAGGTAGTATATTGCTGAAAGAAAGTATCTATGATCTCCTGCGGACTACTGCCTTTGGCATAGCCCTCCTCACAATGCAACAAAAAAAGCGACAGGAATATGCCTGTTTTTTCCACACGGTGGAAAGGCAAAGAGGTAAAGAGGCTATTATATAGCTGAAACTTGGTTCCAACGAGGTTCTTGAACTGTTGCAGCGAATTGTTTACCGGCGCTTCCATACTAATTTATCCGTTTAGGGTGCTAAAGAAGAGAACTAAACAGCCGTTAAATTAATAATTATTATGATGATTTATTAGTTTTTTGATTTTTGTTTTACATACACACTTAATGTTTGAATATTATCTAATAGATAAGTAGATATACAAAAGGCAATCCCGGCCGCTGTAATGCGCACCGGGATTGTTAATCAGGATTAGAAGGCGTGGGTTATATGGACAAAGGCCGGGATAAATAGGAATGGCGGAAGAAAATCATACGGTATTGGTTATCTGAAAATTTTTATAGGTATACAACATTATTGGTGTAGTGCAAACCGGATTGGCAGGTTAAAAAATACGGAGACATTTTGTCCATTTTGCCGGCCGGGTTTCCACTTAGGCATTTTGCCAACTACGCGTATTGCTTCTTCTTCCAAACCACCGCCTTGTACAGCACCTACAGTTTTTACATCGGAGATACTACCGTCGCGGTTCACTACGAATTGAACAAAAACAGTACCCTGTATTCCATTTTCCTGGGCTAAAGTTGGGTATTTAGTTGTTTTACCTAAATACTTCATCAGCGCCGCCTCACCACCAGGAAATTCGGGCATTATTTCCACCGTTACAAAAGGCCGGTCGTTTGCAGCTGTAGGTGGCGCTGCTACTACTCCCCCATCCATCCCTTTGCCACGGAGATCAATATCCATGTCTGCATCTACCCCTCCTTCTACACCATCAATGTTAGCCACACCTATTATTTTATCCTTCATGTCTATCTGCTTAGGTGGCATTTCATCTGGATTCACATCTTCTTTTGTGATCACCATTTTGCTGGTGAAAGCCACAGTAGTAGCAACTGGCGGAGGTGTAGCCGGAACAGCAGGCGGAGGTGGAATCACCGGGTCTGGCTCTTTCGGTATATCCAATTGGGCCAGCTCTATTTCTTTGATCTTAAATACCGGCTGCTCAGTATGACCGGCTGCCATTAACTGGTTATTCAATACATAACCGCCCATGATTACCAGCATGATAGAAGCGGTGCCTATTATAGCGTTGCGAACCCGCCTGTCGTAACGACTACGTAATTCATAGGCCCCATAATCCTTATTCCTTCCGGAGAAGAGAATGTCGAGGAACTCGTTCCCCCTGATATTAGTTGAGTCCATGGTAATGTGTTTTATAAGTAGATGTCTTGTTAAAATGTTTTCCATAAGATTTTCTTATTTTTTTTTCGGGAGATGAAAACAAGAGAACGTCATCTTCGTATAGGCGATACAGCAAGATGTATTATTCATAAAAAGAAGTCCCGACGTATGTCGGGACTTGCTGGCACTGGGGGGACCTTACCTGGGAAACAAGTGGTTCCTACATTATAAGTCAGGCTTTCGGAAAAGTATATGCTTCTACGTTAGTAAAGCAAAGCTGCTTCCGGATAATAATTTAAAAAACGTTGGCTGGAAAGCAGTGATGGATAATTTTATCCTCCAGTCCCCGGGGCAAACTGCCGGCAAAACCCACCAGAATTGTTTGAAGCAGCGCCCCGTTTGAACTGAAGTTGATAGTTTATGGCTCATGGATAGTAACAAAAAAATGCTGTTAAACGACGTATATACTTAAAGGTTATTAAATAAGCGGCACTGCTATCATATCGACAGCTCTTACTTCAGGGGTCTGGTAACTGAATAGCAGGAAATTGTTTCATACTGCATACCATCCATGTGGGATACAGCGATTAAGATGTTAGTTGTATATGCCAGGAGGATGCGGGTAGGTCTGTTGCGATAAATTTACCACCAATAAATTTGCAACGCACCTTCCCCCGCAAGCCTGACCAGGCATTCTATTTACAGCTTACAGAACGCAAGATCTTTTTAATAGCTACAGCTACAACAATAGCACGCTATCTGAATATAACGGGAACAGGTGATAAATTGGTCCTCTGCATATTGCGTGAGGGAACGCATTCCACTTGTCAGCATGTGCCTTTTCATAGTGTACTTATATTTACACATTTTTATCAATAATAATGATGGCCGCACACCTTGCTGGTGGATCAAAGGATGCCGGAAGCAATTGCCTGATGCTTCCATTGGGAGACAGATTCAATTAGTCTACAGATCTGGTAGACAAATATACATAGGGTTTTATTAATTCCAAATAATTGCATCAATTTTTTTGTGTTTTTCTTTAATGGCTATATGTTATCATATGTTTACAAAAGCTTAATTCAGTATCCTCCTCCGCACTTCGCGATACGTAATACAAAGCTTATTTTTGCGGGCATGAAAGAGCATGTGAAAAATGTAGTGCTGATAGCACTCGGCGCACTGATATTTGCTGTCGGCATTAACTACCTAGCCATTCCCAATAAATTGTCGGAAGGAGGCGTAATAGGCATCACCATCGTTACCTATTATTTTCTGGGATGGTCTCCAGGCATTACTAACTTTATTATCAACGTCCTGCTGGTTATTGCCGGGTATAAGCTATTGGACAAAAGAAGTGCGGTCTATACCGTTTTAGGCATATTCTTTTGTTCCTTGTTCCTTTACCTGACAGCGGATAAATTGGCGCCTCTTACCACCAACTCACTACTGGCTGCCATTTTTGCCGGACTACTGGTAGGCATCGGCATAGGACTGGTATTCCTTTCCGGTGGCACCACTGGCGGCGCTACTATTATTGCCCGGTTATGTAATAAATACCTGGGCTGGTCTCTCGGCAATGCCATGCTTATTTTCGACATTATAGTGATCCTAGCCTCTTCTTTCATCATCGGTGTAGAAAAAACCATGTATACCTTTATAACCGTTTACATCGGGGCCCGTACAGTAGATTATGTTGTGGATGGTCTCAATACTAAACGCGCCATCACCATTATCTCTAACCATACCAGCACACTGGCAGCCAAAATTACCGGCGAACTTAAGCGTGGCGCTACCGTACTGCACGGGCATGGCGCCTACACCGGCGATCCGAAGGAAATACTGTATGTAGTGATTGGCAAACAAGAGCTGATGCGATTAAAATCACTGGTACAGGCAACCGATCCTGAAGCCTTTGTCGTGATCCACGAAGTACATGAAGTACTGGGCAGAGGGTTTTCAAAATAAACCCTTCTTAACAACAAATTTTAAACCTAGCAAAGGGCCGGTTAAAAAATAATGGCCGGCCCTATTTATAACACGAACCCTTCATAAACAATACATTAGCCCCTACTACCTTCCACTGCAAAACCACTATTACTGCTTTCCCCTCCTACTTTATTTGGATTTTGGCTTTTAGATATTTATATTGTAGTCAGCCGAACGTTCTTTTTCTTTCCTTACCATCTTATCAACCGCATAATTACAGAACAATGACGCCAAGCCTGCAACGCTTTTTACCGCTGGATGTATTTCGCGGTATGACTGTATGTTTCATGATTATCGTGAATACCGGTGGCACAGGCTGGCAGGTATAGCGGAGTTAAATTCATTAAATTGTAGGTAAAAAATACAATGGACCTCTCTCTCAAAGGAAAAACAGCACTTGTGTGCGGCAGTTCACAAGGAATAGGTTTAGCTACTGCTATAGAACTCGCGTTACTGGGAGCTAATTGCATTTTACTGGCCAGGAACGAAGACCGGTTAAAAGCTGTTCTTCCCTTATTGGCAGTAAAGGGACAGCAACGGCATCGTTATGAAATAGCCGATTTCTCAGAAGTAGCACAGGTAATCGCCGTAGCTAACGACTTAGCGCAGCATGGGCCGGTGCACATCCTTATTAACAATACCGGCGGACCGGCGGGAGGCCCTATCTTAGATGCCGGCGCCACCGCCTTCACCAACGCTTTCTCCCAGCACCTGTTATGCAACCAGGTCCTCGCACAAGCATTGGTGCCAGATATGATTACCGCAGGATACGGCCGCATCATCAACATCATTTCCACCTCAGTAAAAACGCCATTAAAAAACTTGGGAGTATCCAATACTACGCGTTGGGCAGTTGCTGCCTGGTCTAAAACCCTGGCTACTGAACTCGCGCCGCATGGTATAACAGTAAATAATGTACTTCCCGGTTCTACTGCTACCGCCAGGCTGGAAACGCTGATCAACAACAATGCTACCGCCCGCCAGGTAAGTAAAGCAGCAATAGAAGCGGAATGGCTGAAAGAAATTCCCATGCAGCGATTTGGAGAAGCCCACGAAATAGCCGCATTGGCCGCCTTTCTAGCATCCCCGGCAGCTGCCTATATTACTGGCACCAGCATCGCGGTAGATGGAGGAAAAACGCCCGTAATGTAAACCCATATAACGGTGATGTAAACACGGCTGAACCTACAACAAAATATGAACAGATGTGTTAATGGTTACGTAAACCTATCAAATCATGGCTGTATGAAAAATGGCTGTTCATTCCTTGTTACATTGACGCCATATTTCCTGAAACAGGTATTGCTACCCTGGAATTATTGGAGTGGTTAGAAATAGGGTTATCCGCTAAAACAATCCTGTTGCAGGAATATGGGGTTTTTAAGGGCTCCTTTTGTGTTATGAATACCACTACAAGGCCCATTAAGCACTGATAAAGTACATAATTACTTAGCCCCATTTCGCCAAACATACATTTCGTGAATGGTATTTACAATATAAAGCCCAAGATGATGAACAGTCACACACACACACAAATACTGTCTGCTGTTCGCAGTCAGTTGCCCGCCGGGAAGACCGACTATCCGGCTGCTACAGTTATCCCCAAAAAGATTACCACGTTGTTACCCGCTTTTGAAGACCGCGTCCGGGACGCCGGAGGCACCTTGTACAAACCAATAGATGCCACAGCTGCGCAGATACTACTGGCGCAACAATTCCCAGAGGCACGCGTCATCTGTTCTACTACCCCAGAAATTGCAGGTAACCGCGACCTTCACGTTATCACAAACCCGCATGAACTGGCAGATATAGATGTAGGCGTAATACGCGCCCGGTTCGGCGTAGCAGAGAACGGGATGGTATGGTTAACAGAAGAAGACCTGGTGGTAAATGCCCTGGGATTTCTTTCCCAGCATCTGGTAATCCTGCTATCTCCTACAGAAATAGTAGCAGACATGTATGATGCTTACCTAAAGGTGCATCTGGAAGACACCGCTTATGGCTGCTTCATGATGGGTCCTTCCGCTATTTCCGATATAGGCGCAGTACTGGTACATGGCGCCCAGGAAGCGCGAAGCTTAAGCGTTTACCTGATGTAATCAGCAAGGAATAAAATTAACAACGCGTACCAATTTACCGTTTTCAAAATACAACTGCACACTGCTCACACTTTCTTTACTGTAGGAGTCTCGCAGCGTGATCATATCTGTTTTACCTTCATTTTCCGCCTGCAATACTGCATTGGGGAACCACCGTTTTATATCCTCCCAGGTAGTATTGCAGGAGAGCGTTATTTTTCCACAGGTAAGTGTACTATTGGGGATAAACACAAATTCTTCACAAGCCAGTGAATCTTTGTACTCCTCGAAAGTAGCGCCATTTTTATAATAGTAATTAAAGTCTTCTTCAAACTGGGAGCCACAAATATCTTCCCCGGCAGCGGAAATCACGCTATCTGGCGCCCCAAGCAGCCTTTCCAGCTGTTGCCTGTTAGTGAACAGCGGCACCTTATTATTAATCAGCGCCTGTGGAAAAGGAAATACTTCTATCTGATCCCATGGTATATTCCGGTGCAACTCCTGCAGGGAATCCTCTGAGGCAGTAAGCGGCCTTATATTTTCTGAAGCCGCAGCTACCGCTATGTTGTCTTGCTCTTCCTGTTTGGCCTGTTGGCAGGCAGCAAATATAGTTACTGCAAAGAATAGCCCGATGGTTGTTTTTTCATACAACCGATTCCGTATTTTCAGCATGATCCGGTTAAATTAAGACTAATCATTCAAAAATCACATAATTAAAATAATTTATATTAAATACCAATTATTTTTTATGGGGGGAGAATAAAAAACCCGGAAGAAACTTACCAGGAATCTATATTCCTGGTAAGTTTCTTCCGGTAAATAACCCAATATTTTTCTTATCAGGTATTAGATCTTGGTAATAAGCAAGTGGACCCTTTAGCTTTTGAAAAGCTAACCTTATTTATTCAGCAGTTTTTTTATTTCTGCTTTACTATCTTCCACATTCTGCCAGATCTGCCTATCCTCGCAAACTGTTCCTTTATATTTGATGGTAATCTTTGTTCTCCGCAATACCACCTGGTAGTATTCCGGAGCATCAGGGGAATTTTCCCAGGTAACTTTGCCATTTTCTTCAATACCGCCGGCCAGTTTATCTTCCACAATATCATGGATCTTTTTGCGCAGGTTTTCTGCAAAATCATAACTCACCTCTGTTTTCACGAGGCAGGAAGAATCGCGTACCGGTATAGCAGCAGAGGGGGCAACAGCTGATGAATAACGGGAAAATAACAGTAGCAGGGCAATGGCTGCTAATAGCAGTAACGGGAATTTGTGTGTACGTTTCATGGGGAAGAGAAAATTATAACGTTGGCAAATAGGTATATAACAAGTCCGGATAAACGATCTCTCTTTGATTTGGCAATAAGTCCAACCTATTATTAAAATAACCTATTTATCTCACACTACAAAAACTCTTTTCAGGACATAGGGGTAAAGCCACAATAAGGTGTCGATATACTGGCTGTTAGCTACGGAAACTGGATAAATTACTAACTGAATGCTTTGAGCTGCCAACGAAACCAGCCTCCCGTAGCAAGTTAGCAGGGGTAGTCTTGGCTTTATTGATATTGTTGTTGCAGGTTAAATAAGATCTTTTTCGCTGCTTCGTTCATTCCCGGCAAACTATCTGCTGGTATGAAGTGGCGTTTGAAGGCCATTATAGCGGCAGTGGAATCTTTAATATCATAACCGATAATGCGCAACGCCAGCAGCGTATTAAACGATCCGGGAACCACCGTAGCAGCAGTGTCTTTATACCACAGTCCAAATCCTTTTCCTGCTAATTGTTGCCAGGGAAAATACGCGCTGGGATCTACTTTTCTGCCGGGGGCAATATCGCCATGCCCTATGAAATTGGCTGCGGGGATATTATAACGGTGCTGCAGCGTGTCTAGCAACACCAACAAGCTGTTGATCTGGGCCGGATCAAAAGGTTCCTGCCCGTTATTGTCCAGCTCAATACCTATGGAAGAAGAGTTAATATCGGTAAGGTTTCCCCACTTGGCCACGCCTCCATGCCAGGCACGGAGATAGTCGTTGAGCATATGGTAGATAGTGCCATTACGACATACCACATAATGAGCGCTTACCTGTGTTTGTTCCATGGTAAACGTTTTTAGTGTTTGTTCACATGAATGCTGAGCAGTATGATGAATAATAACCAGATTGGGTTTACGCATATTAAAGTTAACCGTACCTACCCAGGATGTAGGGGGTATACCCTCGGGGCCATTGATGGGGCTAGGCTCCCGGCGCAGCACTTTCGCATAGGATTTTGTGCGCTGCCGGTATTTTTTATTGCTAGGGGCATACGGATTACGGGCGCAATAGGTAAGGCCCCCCATCATTGCCAACAGGCAAATTGCTTTTATCAGGTAAAATATAGTTTTCCTTTGCATCTGTTAAAGTTTGCACAACACTACTGGATAAAGATACTAAATGAACCGATGTGCCGTTTTTTGTTGGAATACTATGAAAAGTGTTCTTTTAAATATACATTTACATTTTCAATAATACTTTTTTGGGGTATTAAAAATCTATGCCACATTGTCTGGAGTTGCCTACTACCTGCTGTTACCGCTGATATACGCGATATCGCTATTGCCTTTTCGTGTACTTTACCTGGTTTCTGACGCAGTATATGTTTTGTTATATTACGTACTGGGCTACCGTAAAAAGGTAGTATTACAAAACCTACGTAATTCATTTCCGGAAAAGAGTGAGGCGGAAATTCACCGCATCTGCAAAGATTTTTATCACTATCTCTGCGATCTTTTCCTGGAAACATTTAAAACGCTTACCATCAGCAAGGCTGCTATGGTAAAGCATTGTAGCTTTACGCCTGATACCCTGGCGCTATTTGACCAACTAGATGCCGAAAAGAAAAGCATCGTGTTGGTTATGGGACATAAGGGTAACTGGGAATGGGCTGGTAATACGTTCAGCATATTGTGTAAACAACAATTGTACGTTATCTACCACCCACTGGCCAACAAACATTTCAATGGGCTGATGTACCGTATGCGCACCCGCTTTGGCACTAAGCTGATTGCCATGCAAGACACTTTCCGGGATATGGTGCAAAACCGGGACAAGGTTACCGCCACCGCTTTCATTGCAGACCAGGCACCGCAGCCTAAAACTGCACAATGGCTTAATTTCCTGCATCAGGACACGCCTGTTTTTAAAGGCACTGAAAAGATCGCACAAAAAATGAACTACCCGGTAGTATATGTAACTGTACAACGTAAAAAGCGCGGCTACTACACTGTAGTGGCCGAAGTACTCACTGCTACACCTGCTACAGAAAAGGATGGAGAAATAACAGCGGGACATACCCGTAAATTGGAAGCAGATATAGTTGCACAACCAGCCACCTGGCTCTGGTCGCACAAACGGTGGAAACACAAGCGCACTGCTATTATTTAGTCGACAAAAATTTTAAATAAGCTTATAATATCCTACAACTATTATGCTGGAAGGTAAAGAACTGATCCTGGCAACCAAGCCATACGCACGCGAACACAGAACTCTTAGCTGGCTGTATGCATTATCTACGCTATTTCTGTTAATAGCCACTCTTACTGGTACTTTAATGCTACCTTACCTGGTATTAAAAGTAATGGCCAGCATCCTTTCCGGGTTGCTGATCGTAAGAATGTTTGTGATCTATCACGATCATCAGCATCATACCATACTACATAACTCCTCTCTGGCCAACGCCATAATGATACTATTTGGCATATACGTGTTGGCGCCATCCAGCATCTGGAAACGCTCCCACGATTATCACCATAAACATAATTCCAAACTTTTCAGTGCCAGCATTGGCTCCTACCCTATCCTTACGCGCAACAGGTTTGAATCAGCCACACCTTCAGAACGCCGACGCTATCTGTTCAGCCGCCATCCACTCACCATTATCGCTGGCTACCTGTCTATGTTCATGATCGGGATGTGCATACAATCTTTTTTGAGCAGCCCACGTAAACATGCAGATGCCTTATTCGCCTTGCTTATTCACATCGGCGGCAGTGTAGCAGTATGTTATTTTTGGGGCTGGCAAAGCTGGTTATTGTTTATCGTTATTCCCTTTACTATTGCTTGTGGCCTGGGAGCATACCTGTTTTATGCCCAACATAATTTTCCTGACGTTGTTTTCAGTGTAAACAAAGACTGGTGCTACGATAAAGCAGCATTGCTGTCATCCAGCTACCTGGTAATGAGCCCGGTAATGCAATGGTTTACAGCCAATATAGGTTATCACCATATTCATCACCTGAATGCCCGCATTCCTTTTTACCGCTTACCGGAAGTAATGCAAGCCTTCCCTGAATTGCAACAGGCGCGCACCACCTCTTTATCTTTCCGCGACATGAGAGCCTGTTTCCGGTTGAAGGTATGGGACCCGGAACAAAATAGAATGATCAGCTTAAAGGAAATACGAGTTATCAGGACGGCCTTACTGAGGCGGAAGTCTGATCCTGCAATAATTGCTGGATAATTTTCTTTCTGGCGTCTAGTCCCAACTGGGTTAGTTCTTTTGTTTTTTGTAATACGGGTAAACCTGCAGTATGTGGGGAACCTTCCCTAAAAGGCGGGGCCGGATTATATTCCAGTTGCAACTGTATTATTTTGGCCATTTCTTCACCACCGATTAAGGCCGTTAATACCAATCCGAAATCAATGCCGGCGGTCACCCCACCGCCGGTGATACGATTACGATCTTTTACCACTCTTTCTTCCAGCGTTTCCACACCAAACATCCGCAACAGTTCTAGCGAACGCCAATGGGTAGTTGCCTTATACCCCTGTAACAGTCCGGCAGCTGCCAATACCAAAGCGCCAGTGCTCACAGACGTAATGTACTTTGCTTTTTCTGCCTGTTGTTGCAAGAACTGCAATACTACTGGCTCTTGTAAGAGTGTATTTATGCCATGGCCGCCAGGAACAAACAATATATCCAGCTGGGGGCAATCTGCCATCTCTATCGCTGGTTGCAATATTAGTCCTCCTTCTGCCCGGATAGGGCCGGAGGTAATGCCAACAGTCAGCACTTCAAAACAAGGAGCTTTTACAAATACATTGTAAGGGCCTGTAAAATCAAGTATGGTGAGCTCCGGAAAAAGCAACATACCTACTTTTAATTTCTGCATATGGGGAAGCTTTAACAAAGCACAATGATAAAACAGTCTGCTGAAAGCGGGGAGCAGGGAAAATGATGTATGTTACCACCTCATCCTTAGCTGGAGTGCAATATATCCAGCCCTTCCTACAACCGGTGCTGATCGTAAAAATTAACCGGAACCACGCGTTGCAATTGAGCAATAGCCGCTTCTTCCAAAGCAGGGGATATAGTGGCCCTAAGGGCATCTTCCAGTTGCTCCCTGGTTCTGATTCCCACAACAGCACTACTAACTGCCGCTTGTTGTAATACAAAACGGAGCGCTGTTTGCGCAGGTCCTCTCTCTGGCATACTCAGCTCATTAATGGCCGCGGCAGCAATGGCCACCGCTTCAGCCGTATAATTAAGATAAGGGGTCGCTGCTTTGTTTACCAACAATCCTTTCGCCACGCTGCCCCTTGCTAACACGCCTATGCGATGTTCTTCCAGTAAAGGGAAGCAATATTCCTCCGGGCGCCGGTCCAGCAAACTATATTGCATCATTACACTTACCATATGGGAATGGTTCACATACTCATGGATCACATTTGGGCGGATGGAAGAAATGCCGTAATAACGAATCTTCCCTTGTTGTTGCAATGTTTCAAAAGCGGCAATGGTATCTTCTATCGGGTCTTCGATTGTGCCGCCATGTAACTGGTAAAGGTCTATATAATCTGTTTGCAACCGTTTGAGGCTTTCCTCCACCGCTGCTATGATATATGCTTTCCGGGGGTTCCAATCCCAGCCGCTCCCATCTTCCCGCCATTGGTTGCCTACTTTGGTTGCAATTATCACTGATGACCTCTTACCTACTAAAGCCTTCCCTACTGTTCTTTCATTTTGCCCGCGGTCATAGAGGTCTGCCGTGTCAAAAAAATTAATCCCGCCATCTACAGCCTGATGAATAAGACGCGCATTCAGGGCATCATCACTGCCAAGCGACATACAGCCAAATCCAATCTCGCTGATAGAAAGCGTAGATTTTCCGAGAAAATGAAATTGCATATAGTATCCGTTTTAGATAGGTAACCAGCACGCTGGTATCATGTACCAGCTCCCCATCACGAAGGTATAGCCTAATGCACCAATTTTCACCACTCCGGAAAAATAATCCATCTCGTAAATATTGGGCTGTTTCGACAAACAGCCCTTCCTTTTAACACTCGTCCACCTCTATTTTAACCACTAAGCATGAGTATCTGGAATAACTATACGTGTTCATTGTATAATTATCTGCATGTCTGATAATAGGGCCGCCTGGAAAAGCAGCCCCCTTTTCTGGTATGTCCGATCCATTATGTAGTCCAAAAACTCCTGAATGCATCACTGTACATCTGTTGCTACAGGGCATTTGGACTACCCTCCTTTTTAGTTGTATATCAAATTGCCTTTCTTATTCTACTGAACTTGTTAAAATCAGGGACCTACTAAAAAGAAGGCCCCTATCATTCCCAATCTGATGCTACTTAATCAAAAAGTATATATAGAAGGCTATTGCAATAGCCTGGTTTTTCAGGTCGGGGACTGTTTGGATAAACAATCCCCTTTATTCCGAATTAATCGCAGCATAAAATTGCCTTACAATTTATACTGCCCGTTTAACCTATAGCATTGTATAAAAACAATACGCATTCCTGACGCCTGCATATTGAGCATCTTCGGTAATGAGGACCGCTTGGAAAAACAGTCCATATCATTTAAAGCTTCCATCTGTATGTTGCACTCCAATATTTTTTTGTATCCCTTCACTTGCTACAATTATTATAATATCAGGGACTACCTGAATAAGTGGTCCCGTTAAGAAAGCGTCGCAAAGACTTCAACTAATGATTCATCTCAAATTTGAAGAAAAAACAGGACCGTTTGGACAAACAGTCCCTCTCTGTATGTACTATCACCCCATTTGTGAATAGGATTTATTGATTAACTATATCGGGAACAAACAATGGGTTATCGCCAAATATCTTTACCCAATAACTTCCTCCTGGCTATTGCGCAGAGGGCCATATCCATATTATGCCATTTATACAAACAGATCTCCACGTCCAGCTAATTCAATACAAATAGAAAAAACCGGTGGTGGTAATGTCCTAAAAATGTACATGTTTGAAAATGTCTGTTAAATAAAAAAGACTGCATGTGGGTTAATTTTCAAATTTTCTAACAAACAATAACTGCTATAACCGTACTGTAAACTACCTTACAACCTATCATCGCACGGGTTAATAGTGCATGACAGTAATACATAATGGCTACAAAGCGACAGAAAAGTAGGTATATTTTCAACGATCATCTATCGTTATAATGCAAAGATAGTTACTCCCTGTTTTCATCAAACACTTATCGGGGCTCAAATCCCAATGAATAAGAATGAACAATTTTTAATTTTACTGAACAAAATGAACATGCAGTGTCAAAAAAAATATTGTATTAACAAAAGGATACTGAGATTATTATTGAATAATCAGACGTATATTCAATAGAAGTTTTCATACATACTTTAACGTTAGTAATCCTATCCCATGCAAGAACAAATCACAGGCGCTTTTTATGGCATTGCCATCGGCGATGCACTGGGTGTACCGGTAGAATTTAAAACCCGGAGCTTTCTTTCAGAAAACCCTATTACTACGCTTACCGGTTTCGGCTGCTGGAACCAACCTCCAGGGACTTTTTCGGATGATACTTCTCTAACTTTCTGTACTGCAGAGAGCCTGATTGCGGGATACGACATTCATACGATGGCTCAAACCTTTGTACGCTGGGCCCAATTCGGTTACTGGGGCGCCCATAATGAAGTATTTGATATTGGCCATACTACCCGGCGCGCCTTGCAAAGAGTGGCTGTAGGTACTTCCCCTTTCGTTAGCGGTGGCTTTGAAGAATTTGAAAACGGAAACGGCTCCCTGATGCGCATGATGCCGCTGGCCTTCTATCTGGTAAAAGAAAATGATATACACCAACGCTATCAAACGGTAAAAGAAGTATCAGGTATCACCCACCAACATTTCCGCTCCGTACTGGGATGTTTCATCTATGTAGAGTTCCTCCGTCATTTGCTATCGTTAAAAAACCTACAGCATGCATACGCGCAAATGCAACGGTCTGTAAATGCTTATCTGCATATGCAACCATTTAATCCGGCAGAAGTAAAATATTATGAAAGGATATTACAACAACAGATAGCAGCGGTGCCGGTACAACAGATTGATAGTTCAGGTTATGTGGTGCACACCCTGGAAAGCGCTTTATGGTGTCTGCTCAATACCAACACTTATGAATCCTGTGTGCTTGCTGCTGTTAATTTGGGAGGCGACACCGATACTACCGGCGCCGTAGCAGGCGCAATAGCAGGACTACATTATGGGATTAACCAAATACCAGCAGCCTGGATCGAGCAAGTAGCCCAATCCGCAGCAATCAAACAACTGGCCCAACATTTCTCAGTTGCGCTTAACGCTACCAAGGCATAATAACTACAAATTTTTTGTTAAAAAACATTTGGATTTTTGCCTGTACACCTTGTAAAATCACAGGATACCGGCAAAAATCCCGGCTTACAACGCCAACTTTTACGGTAACACGTTGCAAAACAATATTTTCTGTTTTGCCTCACCAACCATTACTTGCTTCTTAACAAAGTCCACTATTTTCAGCGTTTTTTTCCAAAAAAATACCGGCCGCATTTTTGCATACTACTCTTTAAATTAAACTTTAGTTACCATTTTCCGTCCAATAAGTAACTGAAAAATAGAGGATTTGAAGTGACGATTACTATTTTAATGTTAAGAAAATGAAAAACAGATTTTATATACTGTTTGTGCTGATTGGCCTTATGGGCACATTTACAGTTAACGATGCTTTTGCACAGAGAGGCGGAGGCGGCCATGGTGGCGGTGGTGGCGGTGGCCACTTCGGTGGTGGAGGTTTCGGAGGAGGATTTGGAGGAGGCCGAATGGGAGGAGGAGCCCCCAGCGGTCGGATGTATTCATCTCCGCATATGTCATCCCCCCGCGTAACCGCGCCAGTTAACAGAGGCTACTACCGAGGCGGATATTACCGTGGCGGATATTACCGCGGTGGATATTACGGACGCCCATGGTACAGACCTTACTACTACCCATTCTTTCCTCCTATTGGCTTGTATGTTTCTACCCTGCCTTACGGTTGTTTCGCATTAGACGCAGGATTTGGCCCCGTATATTATTACGGTGGTACCTATTATGAATCTAGCGGCGACGACACTCAAGGCTACAAAGTAATACCGGCCCCATTAGGCGCGGCAGTTCCGGACCTTCCGGACGGCGCACAGGAAATCAACATGGATGGTAATGTGTATTATGAATCAAATGGTACCTATTACCAGGAAACCATGACAAATAGCGGCCGACGTTATGTGGTAGTTGGAGAGAATGGTAAAATAGGCGACAGAACAGTACCAACTACAAATGACCCAAGTAACACCATTGCCCCAATTAACAACGGCAATAATAATGGTACAGACAATATGGTCACCCAGTTACCAGACGGTTGCCGTACTGTAAGCATTAATGGTCAACAGTACTTTTTATCAGCCGATGGCATGTATTACCAAACAGTACTGAACAGCGATAATACAATCGTAGGTTACAGGATAGTTGGTAAAATAAATGCTACTAATTAAGAAAAAAATATAAAGACATAGTTGTTCAGTAAAACAAGAGGCTGTCTCATAATTTGTGAGGCAGCCTTTTTATTGGCTTTACCAACTGCTGCTGGCGTCTCCTCCCGACAACCCGGTGCCTAGCCAGACGAAAAAGAAGAAAACGAGGAAAGAGCTACTGAAAGAACATGCAGTCAAACTCCCTGGCAAGGCCAATTCTTTTAGGGCGCTGCCATTAAAAATACTATATTTCAGTATATATACGTTTTAGTTATTCCTGCTACAATTGGCAGCAATAGTTGGCCGTGATAAAAGATTACATAAATTAGTGATCTTAAACCAGTTAACATTGTTACTTTATAAGATTATCAATACAACTCACATGAAAAGGTTTTTCATATTGGTTGCCCTCATCGTTCCGGCATTACTGCAAGCCCAAACGAAGCTCACCGAAACAGTTATAGACGATTTTTCGGCCAGGGTGGCAGCTCATTATCAACTTCCGCACGATTCTATTACAGGCTACATTGCGGAACAGTTAACCCGTAGCGGCAACGCAGGTTTGGATGTAGACTCTACCGTTTTTGATCTGAAAAAAGATCTCACAGCACTGGATGCCGCCCTGAAATTTCTTTATCAGTATAGCGACTGCAACCGGCAACGGTTTATCGCCAACCTTCGCAGCATGAACCTGCAAAGCAACAATATATTCCCTATTGCTACCTACACGGCCAATAAATACAAAAACGATATTAAGGCCCTGTTAGACGATAAAAAAGACTTTCTGTCGACTTACGCAGGACCGGTTACTGGCAAAAAACCGCCTGCCAGTATTTCGGAAGTAGCAGCCGCTAACCAGGCAGCGGCCAATGCCTCCTCTGCTGTTGATGCAACCCCTGGCAGCTCCAATACTGAAATAGATAGCAACACAAACACAGCAGCTACTGCACCTGCTGCCGACCTGCGCAATTGGGAAGTACACCCCTTATTTCAGGTTCGCAAGCCTGAACAACTACTAGAAATGTATGGCCAGGGCAATGTGATCCAACATGATGCCGTTAACCTGGCTGGCGATAAAGAAGGGGAGGCTTACCTGATTTATCCCGACACCGACAATGAACTGGAAGTACAGTTTGATGGAGACAACGGAAATATCCTTACCTTCTCCCACTATCCTTCTAAATGGAAATCCCCTTATGGTATTAAAGCTGGCGACCCGCTGGAAAAATTAATCAAGGTAAACGGACGCCCGTTCAAGATCAATGCCTTTGAGTGGACAGATGGTGGCAAGGTAACCAGTTGGCAAGGGGGCTCCCTTGATGGCAAAGGCGTAGTGATTGTGCTCAAAGCCAACAATACCGGCGATCCTAAACTTTATGACCAGGTTACCGGCGACAAAATCATACGCTCAGATATGCCTGCCCTTAAAAAGCTTGATATTATTATTGAATCTGTTGCTTTTAAAGCAGCACAGTAGCAAGGCAACTGTTATATCGTTATCCGGTTATTATATGCTGAAAAGTATCTGATAACCGGATATTTTTTTGCTATCTTGTCATTATGAAACAATTTTTACTATCCGGCAGCTTGCTGATACTGGCCCTGACCGGGATTTCCACTAACATGAATGCGCAAACGAAAAAGTACCCATCACTGAATCATATGGCTTTATACGTGGTAAACCTGGAACGTAGCACGGCCTTTTACCGGGATATTATAGGACTGGAAACGCTGGACGAACCTTTTAAAGACGGCAGACATAGCTGGTTCAAAGTAGGGGAACATAGCCAGGTACATGTGATTTCCGGCGCCGACAAAGCTACCACACACGATAAAAATACCCACTTATGCTTCAGCGTACCTTCCATGAAAGAATTCCTGGAGGTATTACAACAGCACCATATTGCCTGGGAAGACTGGCCAGGCAAAGCCGGCTCCGTTACCCACCGGGTGGATGGCGTACAACAGATTTACCTGCGTGACCCAGATGGATATTGGCTGGAAATTAACGACGATAAATACTAATCCTCTTAAAATAGGGCATATCAGGCTATAATTCCCTGATTTTTCCTTAAATTCAGGGAAGAGAGTCTTTAGTTATACCCTGTTTTTATGTCATTACTACTGAATGTTCCCTCTGAGGATAAGGCACTGGCGGCGGCCAAAGGCGCACAATGGGATAGCGCCACTCAAACTTGGTATTTACCGGAAGACCAATACGATCGTCTAATGGAAATAGAACAATGGATACCTGTGTGCCAACCAGCCATTATACTGCCCAGTGAAATTACTATTGTTCAGGCTCACCGGCCCTGCTGGAATTGCCAACACAATAGCCAGGTGATTGCATTAGCCGGTAATTATTTTTTTGAAAAAGATATCAATGAAAGGGATGAAGCTGTATGGCTGGAACAGGATTTTTTTACTTTATTCCAACAGGTGATTGCGGTTTCATCCAACCTACAGGAATTTCTGGCATCTTATTATCCACATTTCAAATTAGCCTGGTCACATACCACCGAAAAAAATTGTTGGTTAAATCACTGTACTACCTGTGATCATGTACAAGGCGACTGGTTTCTGTTTGATGAATCTGGTAGTATATTTAACCCTGCGGATAAAGAAGCTGCCAGCCAATTGCTGATACGCAATTTCCAACTGGCGCATGCCCCTTTAATAGACGGTGTGTATTGTTTGGGAGATCATCTTAGGTTGATCAGTGAATTTGCAGAGCGGGGCAGTATCCATTCTTAAATGGCAAACTTACAGTTGCACCCGTTCTTTCAGGAAGTCGAAATACCTGCTATCTTCTTCCTCAAATATTTCTGTACCCTCCAGCATATACGCCCGCAACAGATGTTCCAATGCTTTATCTGATTGCTGCAGTTCATAAAGGCTTTCTCCTAAGCGCAAGTGTACAAACCCAATGCTTTGCGCATCCGGCCCATTCAAGGCATTAAAAAAATGATCTGCCGCCATCGTATAATCTTCCTTAAAAAAGTACATGTCCCCTATGCTGGCATATAGCCAGGTACTGGCTTCCCATGCGCTCCGGGGCTCGGGCAATAGTGTTAGGGCCGTTGTAAATTTAGCAATAGCGCCGTCAAAGTCATCTTCGTCTGCCAAGGCATTTCCCTCTTCCGATAATATTTCCACCTGCTCATAAATGTCAACAGACAGCTCTTCTTCTACCATTGCAGCAAGGCCTTGAAATACCTCCAGGTATTTAGGGTCTTCTCCTTCAAATACCTGCCCTTCGGATTTATACATCGCCTGCACCAGGAGCTTCTCCGCCTTATCCATATCTCCATTCTCGAAAAAAGCTTTTCCCAGCACAAATTCCCTTTCGCCATCATCCATGCGTTCCGGATCACAGTCCTGCAAAATTTCTGCCCAATGCAACATAGCGGGGTATTCATTTAATGCTGAATAGGTTTCTGCGAGGGCAAGGGCAATCTCGTAACTATCGTCGTATGCCTGGCGGGGCACCGGCAGCATTTCCCAGGCAGCGGCCAGTTTATCGGTGTATCCCGCGAGATCATCGTTTGTAAACAAGACCTCTGCTTCCTGCCAAAGCGTCTCCAACGTAGTAATAATATTTTGATCCTGTATTTCCATATATCAGGTATTTAAAAAGTAGTGGTATAACCGGTAATCACGAAGGTAGTGGAATTTAAGATGCAGCGCATTATGCGATACTGTCTGTTTCAAACGAACGACGCTGCCGTTGCAACTTTTCTCCTTTATATTCTTCTGCCAGCTGCAACCGTCTCAGGCCAATTTTTACATATTCTTCCTGTAACTCAATACCGATGCTATTCCGTCCCAACTGCCTGGCTACTGCGCAGGTGGTAAATGTGCCAGAAAATGGGTCCAGGATGGTATCTCCTTTGTGGGAACTGGCCCTGATGATCCTTTCCAGGAGCGCCACTGGCTTTTGAGTTGGGTGATTTTCGTATTCGTTCATACGATAACGTACCCTGGAAAAATCCCATACATTACCCGGTACTTTTTGGGTATTGTAAATAGCGGGGATTGCTTTGCGGTAATCGATCAATTTTCTCCGGGCGCCAGTTTTGGCTTCAATGAGGATATCGGCAGCATTGAAGGTATAATGCTGTTTGTCTTTTACAGCATATAGAATTGGTTCATACATGGAGCCAAAATATTTTTTTGCCTGTACCCCAGAGCTGTCGTAGTTCCATACAATCCGCGAAAGGATATTTATTTTATGACGCAAATAAATATCAAAATAAGGCATGAATTGAGTAGCCGTCATCACATACAGGCTTCCATGAGGTTTTAATTTCTGTAAGCAAAGATCCAGCCACTGGTAACACCAGTGCAAATAGGCTTCCTCAGTATTCCACTTTTCGATATGGCCGCTAAAGCACTTCCCTATATTGTAGGGAGGATCAGCAAAAACCAGATCCACCGAATGATCCGGTACTAGCGTTTGTAGAGCCTGTAACGCATCTCCGTGAATGATCCGATGTTGATGGGTACCGAATATTTCCATGCTGTTTTATTTCTACTGATAAATTTATATAAAAAAGGCCAAGATATCTTATCCTGGCTTTTCCCTGTGGCTATTAGCAATCAGTAAACAACCACTGTCTCCATCATGTACCCAAAAATAGAAAAGAGGGTGTATCGTACGATACACCCTCTTTTCTATTATAGCTTTCAGATATTAATAACCTGGATTCTGATACATTTTTGTTGGATCCAATTTATATTCATCAAATGGGATCGGAAAATACCTGTCTTTAGTATTAAAATTAACCAGCTTTGCATTTCCAAAGTCTGCCTGGGATTTCGCTTTAAAGAAAGTAACCAGTTCCGGTGTGGTAAAGAACCTCAGCAGATCAAACCATCTGTGGTGTTCAAAAGCCAACTCTACTCTGCGCTCATGTAAAATAGCCAGTTTCAAAGTAGGATATTTTGCACTATAATCTGCATCTGTACGTGCAACTTCATACAATGGCATCCCAGCTCTTTCACGCACCATATCCAGATATTGAATGGCTACCGCATCATTTCCTTGCAGCATATTCACTTCAGCAAGCATTAGAATAATATCTGCATAACGCATCAGCGGAGTATCATTTCCACCATAGCCATTTACACCTGCTGCATCACTAGCATCACGGTATTTAGTCACAAACCAATCCTGTACCTGCTCATTTGCAGCATATTTTACAGAGAAGGTTTTTCTTGGGTCATTCACCTCATAATCCTTGATCAGATCTGGCGTAACATTTCCGCCAACACCTAATCCTTTTTTCTGTGAATTGATTGTTTCTCCCAGCGCCTGGTTGTTGGCTGCTATACTTGAACCATAAGTGATATCGCCTTGCTTATATACAATCTGGAAGATCACCTCCGCATTAGACGTCTTTTTTGACACATCAAATACATCTGCATACGGAATGTCTTTTAAATTAACGAACGAACGCATATTGTATGCGGCAGTCAGGTAAGTGTTAGCATTCGCCAGGTTCTCTGTCTTATCCTTGTCAAACGTTGTGGCCATTGTTAAATACACCTGGCCCAGCAATCCATTGATCGCCGCTTTAGAAGCCCGTCCTACACCTGCACCAGATTGTAAATTTGGCAGTTTACTATTTAAGGCATCTTTCAAATCAGCTACAATCTGGGCATACACTACGTCCTGTGGCTGACGGTAAGTATTTGCAGTAATATCACCTGTACTGGTTAATGTTTTGGTCACCAAAGGCACATCTCCCCATTTTCTAACCAAATGAAAATAGATTAACGCCCGGATAAATTTAGCTTCTGCCAGGTATTGTAATTTTGTATCGTTGTTGGCAAAAGTTACTTTATCAATGTTCGAAGTGATACTGTTACACTGTGTAATCGTTTGATATAAACTTACCCAATGAGATTTTAAATAGGTGTTGCTGGGCAGTATGCTGAAATTACCGAACTGAAAAGGCTCACCTGCGTTTGATTGAGAGTCGTTGGTTCCGGTATCATCAGAACGCTCGTCAGTATATAAACCGCTATTTTCTCCGATATTATTACTACCTCTTAAAGAGCTATATGCACCGTTAACGGCCAACAGCACACTGTTCTCCGATTTAAAGAAATTCCCTACCGCTGTTCCATTCGGATTGTTCCGTTCCAAGAAATCCTTTGAACAAGACGCCAGTGATATTAGTGCCAGGAAAAATATGACTGTATATTTATTCATTGCTATATTTTTAATACCCATTATTTTAGAATGTTAATTTCACGCCTAAGTTATATGCTCTAGCTAATGGATAATTTCCATAATCTACACCTGGCGCCAAGTTTGTACCAATATTATAATCTACGTCAGGGTTGTATCCTTTATATTTTGTAATGGTAAATGCGTTATCCACACTTGCGAAAATCCTGATATTTTCTATATGCTTGTTCACTGATCTCGGAATGTTATAACCTAAGATAGCATTGGTCATTCTCAGGTAAGAACCATCCTGTAAGTAGAAAGAAGATAAACGGGTGCTGTTACTTTGTGTTCCTGCACGGGATGCACGGTAGTTTAAGCCGCTTCCTGGCTGTGATGGCGATACATACCTGTCTGCCACCTGAACGTACTGGTTACCGGAACCTTCAAAATTGTACAGGTAATAATCCTGTCCGTCCAATATCTTATTTCCATAAGAACCGTTGAAGGAAGCACGGAAATCAAATGATTTGTAAGTAGCATTTAAAGCAAATCCGTAAGTGAATTTAGCATAAGGGCTACCAATAACTTTTTTATCCAAGTCATTGATCACACCATCACCATTCACATCTTCAAAATACAAATCACCTATTTTTGCCGGGTTAGAAGATGCAGAGGAAGGAGCAACTTTACCCACATTGTCAGCTGTTATTCTTCCCAGTACATTGAAACCATAGAACATTCCTATTGGTTGTCCTGCTTCGGTGATGTGTGTTTTGTATGAACGTTCAGCTCCTGAAGTGATAATAGTACTTGCAGCACCTAAATTCAATACTTTGTTCTTGTTCAGGGAGATATTACCACCGAGGCCTAAAGTGAAATCACGGTTTCTAACGATCTGACCATCTACCTGGAAGTCAAATCCTTTATTCTGTACTTTACTGTCTTTTAGGTTTGTCAGGATGCTTGAGCTACCGGAAACCGCTGAGATAGGCTGGCTATATAACAGATCGTAGGAACTGCTCAGGTAATAGTTAACAACAAACGACAGCCTGTTATTTAATACACTAATATCAGCACCTACGTTATACTGTGAAGTAGTTTCCCATCCCAGCTTTTGGTCTTTTACACCACCAATAATCACTGCAGAGGCAATTGTATTTGCACCAAATACAACTCCGGTAGGTGAATTTACTGTTTGGATAGCGTTGTGGTTACCGATATTATTATTACCACTTAAACCCCAGCTGGCTCTCAGTTTCACACTGGATTGCGCTCCGAGGAAATCATTGTACCAATCTTCTCTCGACAAATTCCAACTTGCAGCTATTGAAGAGAAAGCACCCCATTTGTTCAAAGGACCAAATCTGGATGATCCATCTGTACGCATCGATCCTGTGAGGAAATATTTTCCGCTATAGTTATAGCTTAAACGTCCGAAATAAGACAATAAGGTACTAGATGACTTTCCTGTTTGTGAATTATCTAAAGTAAACAAACTTGGATCGGCACCTTTATCTGTAATTTCACCAATGAGGTCACTTGTGAAACCTTTTGCCGTAAGCCTTATTTTGTCGCTGGTAGTTTCCTGTGCAGCGTAACCACCCAGCACATTAAAACTATGCTTGCCAATCTTCTTATTGTAGTTCAAAGTGAATTCGGCCAGTTTATCCACCTGGGTTAAGGTTTGTGCTACGGCATTCGCTGCTGCAATAGAAGAAGGCGAATATGGCGGGTTTCCACCACCGTTACTCAAACTAGTTGGTAAGTAATAATCATACTTTTCGTTATAGAATTGCGTACCCAGGTTCGCTTTAAAGGAAAGTCCATCAAGAATTTCATAAGTAGCGTTGGCACTGATAGTACCTCTGTAACCTAATCTATTGCTCTTTGTTTCTTTAACTGAAGCCAATGGGTTTTCAATTCCCTGGTAACCAAATTGGTTAGCCAGCGCGTTCATACCATATTTTATTGGCGCACCTGTTTCATCGGTAGCTGGTAAATACGGGATATAAAGCAATGCCGCCATCATTGGGCTGAAACGTCCTTCTCCTACCTCTTTGCTGGTAGCTTGCGTATAGGACACGTTAACGCCGGCTTTCAGTCTTTTACTAATATCTGCATCAATATTGGATCTGAAATTAAGCGTTTTCATACCTGTATTGGTTACAATACCACTCTGGTCTTGATATCCTCCACTTACAAAATATCTAATGTCTTTAGCGCTTCCTGAAAAGGAAAGATTATGACGTTGGAAAGGGGCATTTCTGTACAATACATCCTGCCAGTCGGTATTATACTTCGCATCAATTCTCTTCTGGTTAGCAAAATCATAAATATCTTCAGGGATACTTACTGATGATCCGTTACCTACGTTAGCGATTCTGGTTGCATTGTTATCAGAGAACATCGCATCTGTCCACGGTTTACCTGCATTTACTACCAGATCTTTATAAGCGTTATTACGTCCGTCGATGACCAGATCAATAAACTGGTTTGCATTCAGCAGCTTAATCTTTTTCTCCAGCTGGCTGATACCACTTTGCAAGTCATATTCAAACTTACCTTTGCCATCCTTGCCCTTTTTGGTGGTGATCATCACCACGCCACCAGAAGCTCTGGAGCCATAAATTGCAGCTGAAGCCGCATCTTTTAGAATGTCGATTGTTTCAATATCCTCAGGATTCAGAAATACGTTGTTTCCTGCAGGATAACCATCAATAACATACAAAGGATCTGAACCTGCCGTGAGCGAACCAATACCACGAACACGAATTTTCGTTCCTGCGTAAGGAGCTCCACTGGTTTGTGAAACCTGTACACCAGCTACTTTACCAACCAACGCCTGGCTAACAGTTGGTGCGGTTAAGTTTAATTCTGAATTTTTTACACTGCTAATGGCACCTGTTACATCAGATTTTCTGATTTTTTGGTAACCAATTGCTACCACTTCATTTAAGGTACTGTTGTTAGTTTTCAGGGCAACGTTAATCACTGTTTTTTCATGAACAGCCATCTCTTTTACATCGTAACCCAAATAAGAAAAAACAAGCGTTGTTCCTTCTTCTACAGTAATGGTGTACTGCCCATTTTCATTTGTTATTGTCCCTTTTTTCGTTTGTTTATCGTAAACATTTACGCCCAGCAAAGGTTGTTGTTGCTCATCTGTAACTGTACCTGTAATAGTAATACCGGCTTTCTGTAAATTCTGGTAGCCATACTCATGATTCCTGTTTGCTGCTATTACCGGCAAATTGCACGCTGCCGCTAGCCCGACCGGTAAAAGCAATTTCCAACAAATATTTTTCATATTTGCGGTTAATAAAGTTGAAGCCATCTCTTGTTTGATTGTGATTTTTATTAGTCTAGTAAATCGATTTAGCAAGGCATTAAAAATGCATACAGATACATCCATTCGACAGCAAAGGTAATAGTGTACTTTGAACACTATGTATTCCTTATATTAATTTTAAATGAATATTAATACCTTATCATAATATCATAAAACCATTATATTTAGTTTTGTTGGATGCATATGAAACATCTTTTTATATTAGTAATTGCCTGGGGGATTTCACTACCATCCATGGCCCAGGAAGCCAGTCCAAACCGCCAGTATCAATTAATCAGTACGTCGCCCGGCTTTGTGCAATACAAAAATTATTATTTACTAACCTTATTTCAACAACTACCTGAATTAAGGAAAATGCTGCAAAATGACCCTGTATTAAAGGAGTTTTTTGCACATAAAATGCAATTAGCAACCGAAGCTTTAAAGAATTGTGGTTTTGAGGTTCCTTGCTATTCCTCCGCTTTAAAATTCAATGATGAAGAAATACAGGCAGTATCTAACCGATTGACTAAATTATTTATTGCCGGCAACGAATTGGATAAACTCGTTAAAAATCATCTGATCCCATCGGGTTGCTATGGCCTCTATGCACACCTAAGCCCGAAAGAAATGCTGATCAAAGCCTGGGAACAAGATGCTAAAGCCATCAATTATACAATAGGGGTATATATGAATGGAGATCAACCCAATTATCCAAAAATCGATTCTATCAGCTTTAACGTAAAAGACAGAGGCTATACTGAACTAGTTGCCACTAATTTGAAACTGGCAACAACCTCTCAGCATACCTTATTCTTCGAACCTTCTATGGCATTCGCAATGGAAGCTTTAGAACTTAACGACAGAAAAGATGCGGGAGATTATGAACCAATGGCTACTACAGTCAATAAAGCTGCGATAGACCGGATCAACCAGATTAACTGGAATAATTATCCTTATTCAGTTATTCTCATTCCTGGTGAAGGACCGGAAGATAAAGAAACAGCATTGAGCGCCGGAGGCATGTTGAGATGCAGATTAGCAGCGTTGCAATACACAAAAGGGGCAGCTCCTTTTATTGTTGTATCAGGAGGCAGAGTACATCCTTATAAAACGAAATACAGCGAGGCATATGAGATGAAAAAATTCTTAATCAATACACTTCAAATCCCTGAAGAGGCCATCATTATGGAGCCTCATGCCAGACATACCACTACCAATATACGTAATTGTGCCCGGCTGATTTTCAGGTACGGTATCCCCATGGATAAACCTGCCATTACTTCTACACTTAAATCACAAAGCTTTTATATCAGTGATGCAGTTCCCGAGCGATCAAAAAAAGAACTCGGATATTATCCATATAAAAACGGTAAAAGATTATCTGACACAGAAATGGAGTTTTATCCCAATACCCTGTCTCTGCAAATTGATTACGACGAACCTCTTGACCCATGAAAATTATCAGCTTAATACTCATTTCATCTGCCCTGTTTTTTTGGCAACATCATTCACCTGACGCAAAGCTCAGTAATAGTTTTACCTTGGATTCCTTAGGCGCCTGCCAGGGAATATCAAATCAACAGGGTAAATATTTTCTGTATGGCGACCGTGAGGTTGGCGTGATGCGTGAATATAAACTCGGAACCAATACACTCATCGACCAACACAAAGAATACCAGTTCACTGAAAATGGCATCAATATCATTAAGCATCCTACAGGAATTGCTTATCATAAAGGATTGCCTACTTTCATTGGTAACTCTGTGCGGCTGAATGAAGCTGGTACTGCCTGGAAAGCATTGATCTATTCCATCAACTGGGAAGGTTTCCTAAAAACACATACGCTGGATGGAAACTTAATCAATACTATCCACGACGACGCCTGCATACAAGGTGTACGGCCTGAATATGTACAGTATAAGGGAAAATGGTACGTAGCCACTGCTGATTATGGCAACAAAGCGAATGAAGTTCGCCTTTATGATCCGGCCGTACTTCAAACCGCATCTAAAACAAGTGATAAAGGTGTGCTGTTTAAAAAATTCAAATGTGGTCCCTGGGTACAAAATCTGCTTTGGGTAAATACCAAAGGCATTTTAATCCTGATCCAGAATCAAGTGGAAGGAAGAAAATGGAGATTAACCTATCTGGATCTCAATCAGTCTATTGAAAATGGTGAAGAAAAAATCATAAAGGTAATTGACCTGGATAAACAGGATGAACTGGAAGGTTTTACCATAACAGATAACCAGCTGCAAGGCATAGCAGTAAGCTCTTCAAAAAAAGACAACATCAGCTTCCTGAACTTAAGCTGGAAGTAAAAGCCTACAATCAGCTACTTCAACCACAGACAATTCCTTTACTATTGGTAGTTTCACTTATCGATAGTAAAGGAATTGCTAAAGGAAAACAGGGTTATTCTCCAACTGCATCATACCTCAATCCGGTAAATAGCAACCAATACTCCAAACAGCCTCATACCTTATTATAACAAGGAAATGATGGACACTTTTTTATTTGGATATTGCACTAAGACCCTTTTGTAAGTCCTCTGCATTCATTACAGGGCAGCATTCGATTTTGGCATTCAATGCTCTAAAAAATGGTTCAACGATGCCAGGCAAATCTGAAGCATCTTTAAGATCAAATACGAAAATGCCTGACCTACAACCTTCGGAGGCAAGAAAATAAGTTGCTTCCGGCTTTATTTTCTCTATTGTTGACATAATAATTTTTTGAAGAGAACCATCTGCTACAGCCTTATTTGCTGCTTCTACCTGAAAGATGACTTTTAATAAGGTACGCATTCCAGTAATTTTTAATGGTAAATGAATATTTTAAAACATTCTATATCCATTAACACGAATCTCAATCATATAGTTTTATATTTTAAAACATGTCTCAATCAAAGTCATACATTCTGCATAAAATTATTCATCATTGTAAATAGTCATGAAATAGGTGTTGGACTAGTACAGAAGAGTAATGATCTCAAAGTTACCTACTAACAGATCAACGTCGTTAATGCTGTGCCCAATGGGCAAACGCATATTGAATGGCTTTACCAACCTGCACATAATTTCCCAGTATCTATTCCCCTAACTTTACCAATACTTGTAGCAGTGGATTTTTAATCATCCAGGTTCCCTAACCAGCGCAATGGTGAATATTTATCCCCAATACAAGCATCTAAGATCAGGTCTGAAGCATGTTCAAAGTTTTCACTATTGCTTAGTAGCACCACAGCAATACCTTTTGCAGGAAAAGCGACGAAATAATTCTGGTTAGCTTCACCATGACCAGCATGGAAAAATGCGTTGCCAGCTTCGCTTTGAAATAATCCGATACCTAATCCCCAAGCCAAATGAATTTTATCGTTATCAAGCGTTAAACTATCCTTTAAAGGGCCAAATCCGCGTTTACTTTTTACACTGATCTGAGGTGAAAGCATCTGAGTATACGATTTATGTGATAGCCCCTTTTGTAACATCAGATTGATCACAAACTTTGCGTAATCCGAAGCAGTTGTGGTCATTGAACCTGCTGCCCGGCCATCAACCCTTCTTTCAGATCCATAGACTTTCCCATCTTTATAATACGCTAGAGAAAAGTTCTTTTCAAATGCGGAATCCCAGATCATAGAAGTATGATCCATATGCAGGGGTATAAAAACCTCTTCTTTAGCCAGCTGTTCCAGCCGCTTGCCCGTGTATTCTTCCATCATAAACCCCAGCAAGTTTAGTCCCTCATTAGAATAGTAGAATTTTTCCCCTGGCCTGGCGATCAGGTTCACTTTACCCTGATATATGCCCCGTAATACCGGCATGCCCGAGCTATGGCTTAAGAGCATCCTGGGCGTGATTTTATTAAATGCGGCAGTGTCATCGCCCAGGTCTTTCCATTTGGGGTACTCACCTATCGGTTTCTTTAGATAATACTGAACAGGCATGTCCAGACTGAATATTCCTTTTTCTGCCAAACGGAGAAATAGGTAGGCACTCACCGTTTTGGTGAGCGATGCGGCGTACATCGCTGTATTATCCTCAATTTTTAATTGTTTTTCAATAATTCTGGAACCAAAGTTTCCTTTCCAGACGGTCTGATTGTTATTAATGATCGCTACCTGCAGGCCCGCAATCTTCACACTGTCAACAATATAAGCTAACCTCTTCGTTAATGCAGCTATAGAAATAGTCTTGCCATTCAGTTGTTTGACTGTAGTGGCTTGCTGTGCATATGAGGTTAAATAAAGACAGCTGATTAGAAGGATGATTAATCTTTTCATAACTTGTTTTTTACCAAGATAAAATTAAAAAACATACAACGACATCCTGCGTCACCTATACGACAACCCGGCCTTAAAGCCGGCTTTTAACTAAAGTGATGGCTGAAATTTTAAAAAAGCATAAGAGAAAGGGTATTTTACCGGGGTACATGATTTGTTCCAGGGTTATCATCGCTTATAGGTTAACTTAGTAAATAGATACTTGAATATACTAAATAATGAGAATATTTGGAAGATTAGGAATGAGCGAATATCTTAGCACTACTCAGATAATTTTAAGCAAAAACGTTTAAATCACAGCCTTTGACTCAAGATCCACTTGATCACGGCCCAATTACCCGTGAAGAAATACAAAATAAAATTGATCAATATGGCTGCTACATTGTATTGGTTGAGCCAGATAATTATTTGCCAAGCTACGCATATACTATCGGGTTATACCAAAAATTCAAACATGCAGAGATTATATCCTTTGGGTTATCTACAGCCCTGTTAGGCGATCTTTTAAATAGTGCTTGTGCATTAATAACAAGTGGTAGCACGTTAAATGCGGGTGTACTTTATGATGAGTTTATAAAAAACTACCCTGTACAATTCCTGGACGTAGACAAATCATATCATTCAGATTACATGGCAATATGTAATATCTTCTATCGTACAGATAATTACCCTACACTGCAAATGGTATGGCCGGACAAACAACCATTATTCCCTTGGGAGGCAGGATTCAATTCCGACTGGAAATTTAAGCAGCCGCTACTTGATCGAAACACCGATTTTAAATTCTATGAAGAGAAGAACGTAGCCGTATTTACTACCCGTCATGTTTTAGAGGGCAAGCCCATTTTGTATGTTTACCATAATGACGATGGGGCATGGCAGTTTCATAGTGAACAGGAGCCGGATCTTAAAGATTCAAAACTGGTTTGCCTGGAAGAAATAACCAAAATCGATCTCAGTGTGAATGAGCTTTACCACTTGTCTTTGGGGAAACGCGCCTGGCGAGAGGCTGTCAATGATCCCTGGGATTGGGAATGACGCCAAGCCAATTATTTCAAAAATTCTTGCAGAATTTCCAAAACTATTCAAAAGGGCCTATAAACAATAACTGAATTTCGGAGAGGTTGGCACCAACTACCATTTTTCAAAGTCTGTTCCCTTTAACCAATAGTCATAAAAATCAATCATTTCATTTATTTCCTTTTTCTTAAGAAGATATTCTTTCGTTTCTACCTGATGATTTTCCCTGCGTAAATTCAACTCCTTCATTTCCTGCCTCTTTAAGTGTCTTTTCTTGACGTTTTCATAATGCTCAAAGGTTTTCTCCTGGGCCTCGAGATACCCTTTACTTGATAAATAGTTATTATTCTGAAGCTGCACTCTTTCGAGGGAACTTCCCCTTCTTTCTCTATATGGAACAGTTTGGCCAAATTGAAATAATGGCTTCTGACGGATGTATTGATCAAATCCCTCACAGGTAAATTCAATTTCACCCCGTTGAGTAACAATTAACCATGTAGTTTTATGCGCTGCTACCTGCCTTTCTATATAGTCAATCTCAAAAACATCTTCCATAACTATTTCAAAGTCAAAAGAAAGGATCTTGGCTTTTTTAAAAACCAATGTTGCAGGCGCCACCCAGAATGTAAAAGATAAACCTTCAAGATCCGGCTGATTCCATTTAAATATATAGTCAATATCAAATTCAAGGTCTTCCTTTAAGGCCATTTTATAGATCTGCGAGTCATGCCAGCCCATAATATCAAAGTCATCTTCTGTCCAAATACTCTTTTCTAATTCATAAGACATATCTATCATACTCATCGTTATTAGATCATTTCTTCTCTTTATCAATTTTTCGGAGTCTATCAGTCCAAATTCTAGTCATGGCATTTCCAATACCGGCAAATTCATCAATCGAGAATTCATCAGTTTTTGCATTATTACACCAATAGCAACAAAGAGCCACATTGTCCTTTGTATAAGGAGCAAAGGGATCTTTTCTATCTAATTCCATAAATTTGCCCCTCGTAAGATGGCGCTTAGTCTTAATCCAGCCACTTTCTGCTAGATTTTTAATTTCGGATTCAAAGATTTTACAATAAGTGCAATTCCTGTCCGTTTCATCAGCACCATAAAATTTAAGGAATTCTTCTTTTGAAAAGAAATGCGACTCCAGAAATTCCTTTTCTAAGACAGATATTTGATGAATGTTTCTGTCATACCAGTTCTTATACAACTTATCCAGCACTCCCATTGTAATATGTGCGTAACCCGGTACAACAGCTGTGGAAACCATCTGATGACAACGTGCGTATAAATCGTATAATTCTTTCTGAACAGGAAGCTTAATCAGCTCATCAACATTGGGTTCGGAAATTGACGGGCTCTGTATAAAAAAATGGAACAAGCGAATATTAATAAAATTCTCAAAGGCTCGTTTTCGTATTTCACTATATTTCCTTTGGGCAATATTTGTTTGGGGCATTGATTTTCTTTAATGTGATACAAGTAATAGATATTAGTTTCTAAGCCTTATTAAGTTTACTGCCACTTTATCATCATCTCTTTTCTCTGACTTTGACTAAGCTATTATAGATAGGCGTTTGTGTAAGCTTCTCCTAAAACTAGGCCATTAGGGGAAGCTTACACTTTAAAATTAAAAAATCGGAGCGAAACCCCGATTTTTTATGATTTACACAGTTTATGTAGTGTCCATTTGCTATTTTTGATTTATCCACACCCATGCTTGAATTCCTCAAAAATGCTCGATACAGAAAGTATAAGTAAATGATTTACTGGACGTTATATCAAAAGTCCTCCATTTAGGAAGATTTACTGAAGCCTCACAATCCGCTCATGTCGATACATCTCCTTCGTTCCTTCAATCGGAAAAGAAAACCAATATCTTTCTACAGGGTCAGTATCAGATACTATATGCAATAAATTGGAAATAAAATATGAAAATGAGAGATTATGAAGTATATACCTAATGTAACAACGTCCTTGATAGTCTTCGATCGGTGGTTGCAAACCTATAGTATTCTCCCAATATCTAATAAAATTATCAGTGCCCAAGGAAATATGATTTACTAGCCCATTAGAGGCCCTTAAAGCATTGTCTATGCGTTCTGAGCCAATATCCCCATCGAAATCAAAGGAAAAAACGCCAACGAATTTCTTCCGTCCTTCCCCAGCATTCGAAAACGTTCTAAATCTCCGTAAATGATTCAATTTTTCGATAACGTTATTTAGTCCTTGGTTTCCTGTTTCACTATACGCAATTAAACTTGACTTTACCTCAATTACTCCTCTGACTGCTGATTCTGTTAATATTACAAAATCTCCTTCCTTGAAAACAACAGGTGCGCCTCCATCATAAATAATCAAATCAAGCTGATGTGATATCAGCCCCTCACGTCCATAAACATGATCATTGTTACCCACTATAAAACCAGTACCAATTCTTAAATTCGAAGGCAAAAACTGGCCAATTATCTTCGCAAGTATCGCCTCTTTAAACCGACCGTCCTCCCCCCAATTGGCATTACCAATTAAATTCCTCACACGATCTTTTGTGTACTTCAGTTCTTTGGTTATGGATTCTTGAAAAAGTCTAATATTCACTGGTGACATCGCAATAAAATTATAATTAGAATATACACTCTTGCTTAACCTTCTTCATCTCAGTATATGCTTCGTAAACCATCATAAATATCTTACCGTATAGAGAAGACGTTATTAAAGCACATGCCTTCCTACCCTATTTAAAGCTCTTCAACGTTATCCTTAACCTTTCCAAAGGTCTCTAGTTCAATATACTTTGAATTAAATAGTTCAGGCGGCATTTTCTTCTTTAATAAATTATGAAAGTTTTCATCATGTGTAGATAGAATGATTTGCTTTCCTAAATTCACTACAATACTTCTCAACAAATCAATTGTTGAAAGAATATTGATACTATCCATTGATTGAATGGGATCATCAATAAAAATTGAGTCTACTGGCTGTCCTGTTTCATCTTTAGTATTCAGTGCTTTAGCTAAAAAAATACTTAGGCTCAAAATATTGAGCTGAGCTGTACTAAAGTACAAATTGGGGATATGAGGAATCTCATCATTATCCCCAATAACAAATACATTTAACTTTGGCTTATCGCCATTGAAATCACATTTAAATGTAATTCTTTTACAATCCGGATGAGGGTCAATTTTCTTATAAATGGAATTAATCAATTCTTCATAGAAAAAATTCTCAACTTGATGATGAATATACTCCGAAACTTTTTGACGTTCCTCTGTTAGCTTACTTCTAACTTCTCCTTTCTTAAACTCGATCTGCGCATTAATTGAATTGAACGACCGCTGTAAAGATTCATAATTTAAAAAACGGAGAAGCAAATCTTTTTGCTCGAATAACAAACGATACTTTTCCATAATCGATGTTACCTTTAACTCAGAAGTCTGCAATTCGGCTTTCTT